>QHUL01000049.1 GCA_003222115.1 Gemmatimonadota bacterium
GACGCTGCGCTGCCGCCTGCAGCACGAACGACAGCGTGCTGGCGAAGACAACCGTCCAGGCGAGCGCCGCAGCGAAGGTGGGCGTCCAGTCGATCCGCGGCCGTTCGAACAGCGCGGCCGCGACCGCCGCGACGAGGGCCGTGCCCGCGATCTGCATCCACACGAGCCGGCGCGCGTCGCTGTGACGGGACAGCTCGCTGACGACCACGATCTGCCCGCCGAAGCAGAGGGCGCAGATGAGGGTGAGGAGGTCGCCGCGGTTCAGCCCGCCCGCGTCCGGGGCGGTGAGGAAGTACATGCCGACGCCGGCCAAGGCGAGCGCGGCGGCGGCGAGCCAGCCGGGGCGCTGGCCCAGCACCACGAAGCCGATCAGGGGGGCGAGCACCGATGAAATGGCCACGATGAACGCCGAGCGGGCCGGGGTCGTGACGAGGAGCCCGAAGGTCACCGACACGAACCCGACGGCGACGAGCGCGCCCAGCAGCAGGCCGCCCGCGAGCTCCCGGCCGCGGGGCAGGGGGGTGAAGCGGGTCCCCGGCGCGAGCAGCAGCGCGGCGATCCCGAAGCGGACGGCGAGGAACGCGAGCGGCGTCGCGTAGGCGAGCCCGCTCTTCACCGCCACGAAGCTCGTGCCCCACATGGCGGTGGCGAGGAGCAGCGTGAGATCGGCGCGGCGGGGGGTCACCCGTCCAGCACCTCGCGCACCTTGCGCGCCAGCCCGTCGGGCGTGAACGGCTTCTGAATGAACGCGGTGCCCGGGTCGAGCACGCCGTGCTGCGCCACCGCCTCGTCCGCATACCCGGACATGTACAGCACCCGCATCTCCGGCCGCTGCTCGGCGAGGCGATGCACCAGCTCGCGGCCGCTCATCTCCGGCATCACGACGTCCGTCAGCAAGAGATCGATGGGGCCCGCGTGCTGCCCGGCCAGGCGCAATGCGTCCGGGCCGCCGCTGGCGACGAGCACGGCGTAGCCGGCGTGCTCCAGGATCTTGCGGGCGAGCAGGCGTACCAGCTGCTCGTCCTCGGCGACCAGCAGGGTCTCACGTCCGCCGGCGGGGGCGACCAGGGCGCGCGCGGGGCCGCTGCGCTCCGGCGCCTCCGCCACGCGCGGCAGGTAGACGTGAAACGCACTGCCGCGGCCCGGTGCGGTGTCCACGGCGATGTGGCCGCCGCTCTGCCGCACGATGCCGTACACCGTGGCGAGGCCGAGCCCCGTGCCCTTGCCGCGCGGCTTGGTGGTGAAGAACGGCTCGAACAGGTGCGCCCGCGTGTCCGCGTCCATCCCCACCCCGGTGTCCGTCACGGCAAGCGACACGTACGGCCCGGGCGGCGCCTCGGGGACGGGTGAGGCGTCGCCGCCCGAGAGCGCGGCGTTGGCCGTCCCGATCGTGAGGCGCCCGCCCTGGGGCATCGCGTCGCGGGCGTTCACCGCGAGGTTCACGAGCACCTGCTCGAGCTGGCCCGCGTCGGCCCGCACGGCGCCCAGCGCGGGCTCCGCGGCCAGCACGAGCTCGATGTCCTCGCCGATGAGCCGCCGCAGCATCTTGGCGACGTCGCTCACCAGGTGATTGAGGTCGAGCACCGTCGGCTGCAGCACCTGGCGTGCGCTGAAGGCGAGCAGCCGGCGGATCAGGTCCTTGGCGCGCGTGGCCGCGTCGCGGATGATCTCGAGCTCTTCGCGCAGCGGCCCGGCCGGCGGAACGTCGAGCAGACCCAGCTCCACGGCGCCGAGGATCGCCGTCAGCACGTTGTTGAAGTCGTGCGCGATCCCGCCCGCGAGCCGGCCGACGGCATCCATCTTCTGCGCCCGGAGCAACTGCTGCTCCAGGCGCCGGCGCTCGCGCCGCACGCCGGCGTCCGCGACCGCCCGGGCGACGGCGGGCCCGAGCCGCTGCAGCCGGTCCTTCATGATGTAATCCGTGGCCCCGGCCCGCATCGCCGCCACGGCGGTGTCCTCGCCCACGCTCCCCGACACCACGATGAACGGGGCGTCGCTGCCGTGGTCCTGGAGCACCGCCAGCGCGGCGGGGGCGTCGAATCCCGGCATCGTGTAGTCGCTCAGGACGACGTCCCAGGGCTGCCGCACGAGCGTCGCGCGCATCGCGTCGGCACTCTCCACGCGCTCGTGGCTCGGCTCGAACCCGGCCTGCCGCAGCGCGCGCACCATCAGCTCCGCGTCGCTGGGGGAGTCCTCTACGATGAGCACCCGCAGCGGGGTGCGGGGTGGGGAGGTCATGACAGTGCGGCCAGGTAGCGGCCGGTGGCGGAGTCGGCGGTCCGGGCGACCTGCTCCGGCGTGCCCTCGGCCACGATGCGGCCGCCGTCCGCCCCCGCACCGGGCCCGAGGTCGATGACCCAGTCGGCGCGCTTGATCACGTCGAGATGATGCTCGATCACGAGCACCGTGTGGCCCGCATCCACCAGCCGGTCGAGCACCTTGCAGAGCGTGCGCACGTCGTCGAGGTGCAGGCCGGTGGTAGGCTCGTCCAGAATGTAGAGCTTGCGGTTGCCGCGCCCGCGGCCGGCGCGTGCGCCTGCCAGCGCCAGCTCGCGCGCGATCTTGAGCCGCTGCGCCTCGCCGCCCGACAGCGTGGTCGCGGGCTGGCCGAGCCGCAGATAGCCGAGCCCCACTTGCTGCAGCTGCCACAGGGCGCGCGCGAGACCCGGCTGGCGGTGGAAACGCTGGAGCGCGTGGTCCACGGTCCAGTCGAGCACGTCGTGGATCGAGCTGCCGTCGAGCTTCACCGCGAGCACCTCCGGCTTGAAGCGCTTCCCCTGGCACACGTCGCACGGGACGAACACGTTGGCGAGAAACACCATCTCGATCAGCACGTGCCCGGCGCCCTCGCACGCCTCGCAGCGCCCGCCCGCGACGTTGAAGGAGAACGTGCTCGCGCTGTAGCGCCGCTCGCGCGCCAGCGGCACCGCCGCAAACAGGCCGCGTAGCTCGTCGAACGCCTTCACGTAGGTGATGGGATTGGACCGCGGGGTGCGCCCGATGGGCGACTGATCCACCAGCACGACGTCCGCGAGCGCCTCCCACCCCTCGAGCGAGCGCACCTCCCCCACGGGCTCACCCAGGTGCTGCTTCGCGCTGTGGGCTCCCCGCAGCCGCGCCTCGAGCTGACGGTACAGAACGTCGTGCACCAGCGTGGACTTCCCCGAGCCCGACACCCCCGTCACCGCGGTGAGCGTCCCGAGCGGCACGCGCACGTCCACGTCCCGCAGGTTGTGCAGGCGCGCGCCCTTCACGCCGAGCCAGCGGGCCGCTGGGCGCCGCGCCGACGGCACGCCGATGCGCTTCTCCCCCGAGAGGTACTGTCCCGTGAGGGTCCCGGCCTCCCGCACGCCGGCGGCGGGGCCCTGATAGACGACTTGACCGCCGGCCTCGCCGCTCCCGGGGCCGAGCTCCACCATCCAGTCGGCGCAGCGCATCGCCGCCGCGTCGTGCTCGACTACGACCACCGTGTTGCCGACGTCGGCGAGCCGCCGCAGGAGCCCGAGCAAGCGGTCGATGTCCGCCGGGTGTAGCCCGATGGACGGCTCGTCCAGCACATACAGGGTGTCCACGAGGTGCGATCCCAGGGCGTTGGACAGCGCGATGCGCTGCGCCTCGCCCCCGGAGAGGGTGCGGGTGAGGCGGTCGAGCGTCAGATATCCCAGCCCGACGTCGTTGACGAAGGCGACGCGCGCCGCGAGCTCCGCGAGGATGTGCACCGCCACCGCACTCTGGAAGGCCGGAAGCGTCAGAGCCGCGATCCAGTCCGCGAGTTCGCGCGCCGTGAGGGCCGCCGCCTGCGCGATGCTGTTGCCGCCCACCCGCACCGCCAGGGCCTCCGGCTTGAGTCGAGCGCCGCCGCAGGCGGGGCAGGTCTTGGCGAGCTGGTACTGGCGTAGGAACACGCGGATGTACTGCTTGTAGCGCTTCGCCTCGAGCCGCTCGAGAAACGGGAACATGCCGAGGTAGCGCCCGGTGGCGCCGTGCAGCAGCAGGCGGCGGTCGCGCTCCGGTAGGTCGCGCCACGGGGTATCGGTGGCGATCCCCTTGGCCCGCGCAATCTCGCGCAGCAGTCGGCGCCGCCCCTCGTAGCGCGGCTTGGTCCATGGGTCGAGCGCGCCCTGGGCCAGGGTGCGGCGCGCATCGGGCACGATCAGCGACTCATCGTACTCGAGCACCGCGCCGAAGCCGTTGCACGCGGGGCAGGCGCCGCGCGGGTTATTAAAGGAGAAGAAGCTGGGAGCGAGCGCCGGGGCGGGCGTCCCGCAGGAGGAGCAGGTCGGATGCTCGGAGAAGCGGCGCCGGTCGCCGTTGTCGAGCGTCACGGCGACGCCCTCGCCTTCGCTGAAGGCCGTCGCGACCGCATCCGTCAGCCGCCCCCGGCTCGCGGCCGACGCGGCGACGCGATCCACCACCACCAGCACCTCCGCTCCCTCCCGCACCCGCCGCTCGGCCTCAGGCGCGTCGAGCCGCACCAGTGCTCCGTCCACCTGGGCCCGCACGAACCCGGCGGCGCGCAGCTGCGCCGCCAGCTCGACGTCCGGGCGATGGGCGCTGGGCGGCAGGGGGAAGGCAACGACCAGTGCGGAGTTCGGAGTGCGGAATGCGGAGTGGTCCGCCTCCCCAAACTCCGCACTCCGCACTCCGCATTCCGCAATCAACGCGTCCACCACTTCCTGCACTGTGTCGGCCTTGACCTCCCGCCCGCACTTCACGCAGTAGGGCGTTCCCACGCGGGCCCACAAGAGGCGCAGGAAGTCGTAGATCTCGGTCGCCGTGCCCACCGTGGAGCGGCTCGTCGTGGTCGGGTTCTTCTGCTCGATGGCCACGGCGGGCGAGATGCCGTCGATGCTGTCCACCAGGGGCTTCGGCATCCGCTCGAGGAACTGCTTGGCGTAGGTGGAGAGCGACTCGATGTAGCGCCGTTGTCCCTCGGCATACAGCGTGTCGAACGCGAGAGAGCTCTTTCCCGAGCCGGAGGGGCCGGTGATCACGGTCAGCGCGCGCCGCGGCAGCTCGACCGTAATCCCCTTCAGATTGTGCTGCCGCGCGTTGCGGATGATGACCTGGTTGGGGAACGCTGACATAACCCTCTAACATACAAAGCGAGAGAAGGGAGAGGGGAGAGGTACCTGGCGGCGCAGTGCGACCTTGCGGACCGCCACGAACCGGTCCCCGCTCCCCTCTCCCCCGCCCGGCAGGCGGGACGTAGTTTCGGGGGTCCATGCCCCTCGCCCTGACGCCGCGTCTGCTCCGCCGCGGGCTCGAACTGTTCGCCGTCATCTCGCTCATCGGGGTCCTCCTCGTCCTGGTGTTCTTCGGCGAGAACCTGCAGGGGTTCCTCTCCGGTCTCGCGAACCTGCGTTGGGGATGGATGCTCCTCGGCCTCGGACTCGCATCCATGGACTGGATCGGCGGCGGCACCCGGCTCTGGGTCGTGGCCCGGCACGTGCATCCCGGCGTGCGGCTCCGCGACATGGTGATCGCGGGCGGGATGAGCGCGTGGGCGGCCTATCTCACGCCGTTCCAGACCGGCGCGGGTCCCACGATGATGTGGGTGATGCGCCGGGCGGGCGTCCGGCTCCCCGAGGCGATGACGTCCACGTTCATGACGTTCGTTGCAACCGTCATCTTTTTCGCCGTGGCGGGCCCCCTCGCCATCTACCTCGGCGCCGGCAAGTCGCTCGCGGAGCACAACGTGGTGCTGGGGATCACCTACTACGGGCTGTTCCGCGCCAGCCTCCGGATCTTCGGCGTCATCGGCGTCGTCATGCTCGTCACCATGATCCGCCCCACCTGGGCACGCGACGCCGTCCACTGGCTGGCCACGCGGCTCGAGCGCCGCAGCCACCGGGTGGCCGTGCGGATCGAGCAGCTGCGAGAGGGGATCGACCGCGCCCATGAGTGCCTCGTGCTCTTCGGCAACCCTCGGGGCTGGCTGGCGCTCTTCTGGGCCGTGCTGCTGTCGGCGCCCTCGCATGCCAACAAGCTCCTCGCCGGCTATGTCGCCCTGCGCGCGCTCGGGATCGTGCCCAATTTCGTCGACATTCTATTGCTCCAGACCTTCATCACGTTCCTGCTGTACTTCGCGCCGACTCCGGGATCATCGGGGCTCGCTGAGCTGCTCTCGGCCGCCGTAATGAAGATCTACGTGCAGGCCCCCTCGCTCCCCACGTACATCCTCATCTGGCGGTTCATCAACAGCTACGCGACCGTGATCGTCGGGTCCCTGGTGTTCTGGCGGTGGCTGCGACGCGGGCTCATCGGGCGCGAAGAAGCGGTGCTGGCGGACGAGCCGGCATGACGGGGCGTAACCCGTGTTTCCTTGCGCGGTTACGCGGCCGGCCGTAACTTCCGGCTCGGTTTCGCGGCGAAAGGCTGGCAGCGATGGCGCTGTTGGAGCTCGGTCAGAGGAAGTACTCCATCCCGGTGGGCGAAGTCGTGCTGGGGAGCGACGCCGGCTGCGCCATCTCCCTCACGGGCGCGGGCGTGCTGCCCCGACACGCCCTGCTGCTGAGCCAGGCGGACGGCCAGGTCGTGATCCGGAAGGCCGCCCCCGCTGCCGAAGTCACGATCAACGGGGTGCGGCTCGGGTCCGAGCCCACCCCGCTGCTGCACGGCGACAAGGTCGAGGTTGGTGACCACGAGCTGACCTTCGTGGACGAGCGCCGCAGTGGCAGCACGCAGTACGTGCAGGCGCTGCCGCAGGCGATGGCGCAGGGCAAGGGAGGGGGCGCGGCCGCGAAGCCGGGCGCCACGGGAAACACGGGCGGCCGGATCGTGAGCCTCACCGACGGGCGCGAGTACGTGATCGCGGGCCCGTCGCTCGTGTTCGGCCGCGAGGCGGGGTGCGACGTCGTGGTTTCGGGCAAGGACGTGTCGCGGCGGCACGCCGAGATCGTGCAGACGCCGAGGGGCTACCTGCTCGTCGACTCCAGCACCAACGGCACGTTCGTGAACGAGACGCGCGTGGAAGGGCAGCGCATCCTGCAGCGGGCCGACGTCATCCGGATCGGGGACGAGCAGTTCCGCTTCTACGCCGACGTGGTGCCGGCCCCTCCCGCCCCCTCGGCCCCTGCGGGCCCTCCACCGGGGCCGGCCGTTAGCGCGCCCCAGGCCGCGCCCCAGGCTCCACCGGGCGCGAGCGAGCGGCTCAGGGATACCATGCACGGGCTCGAGCCGGTGCCGCGGCCGTCGCAGGCGGGCTCGCTCGCGAGCTTCCTCGTGAAGAGCGGCACCCTGAAGGGCCAGCGCCTCCAGGTCCGGACGCCCGTGGCGAACGTGGGGCGCGCCGACTACAACGATCTCGTCCTGGCCGACGGCTCCGTCTCCACTTCCCACGCGAAGCTGCAGCGTCGCGAGGGCGTCTGGGTGCTCGTGGACCTCGACTCCACGAATGGCACCTTCGTGGACGGCGAGCGGGTGCACGGCGAGAGTCCGCTCGCGCCCGGTGCCGCGGTGCGCTTCGGCGACGTGCAGCTCGTGTTCGAGCCGACGGACGATGCTGTGGCAGTCGCGAAGGGCGGCGGCACCCAGGTCCTCAGGACGCCTCACTCGGTGCCGCCCGCTGCCAAGCCGACCCCCTCCAAGCCGGTCCCGTCCAAGCCCCCGCCCGCGGCGAAGGCTGCCCCCGCTGTGCCCGCTGCCCCCGCCCGCGCCGCTCCTGCGCGGCCCGGGGGGAAGCCGGGAGGCAAGCGGCCGCAAACCGCGCCGCCACCCGAGAAAAAGGGTAAGGGGTGCGGGGCGGGGGCGGTGATATTGCTGTTGGGTGGGGCGGGGGTAGCGGGGCTCATCCACTGGCTCGTAGCGTAACGATCAGCGTGCACATAACCTGCGCCGGCCGTACCGATGTCGGGGTGATCCGCTCCGGGAATGAGGATAACTACCTCATGGTCCCCGACCGCGGGATCTTCATCGTCGCGGACGGCATGGGCGGGCACGCGGCGGGCGAAGTGGCGAGCGAGATGGCGGTGCGCTACATCGCGCGCGAGCTCGGATCAATCCGCGGACTCGGCGACGACCAGGTGGCCGACCGGATGCGCGCGGCGATCCGGGCCGCCAACGGCGCCATCTTCCAGCGCACCCTCACCGAGCACGACAAGCGCGGCATGGGCACCACCGTGACGGCGCTGGGGCTCTACGAGACGCACTTTCTGATCGGACAGGTGGGCGACAGCCGGGCCTATCTGCTGCGAGAAGGGAAGCTCATCCAGCTCACGAAAGACCACTCCTACGTGCAGGAGCAGGTGGACGCCGGCTACCTCACGCCGGAGCAGGCGCGCACGCACCCCTACAGCAACGTGATCACGCGCTGCGTGGGCGCGAACAGCGACGTGATGCCCGACGTCTACCTCGGGACCGTGAAGCCAAAGGACCTCTACCTGCTCGCCTCGGACGGACTGACCGGGATGTTGGAGGACCCTCAACTGGGGGAGCTGCTGGCCCGCGACCGCATGCCGCAGGAGCACGTGGACGAGCTGATCGGCGAGGCGAACCGGCACGGTGGGCTCGACAACATCACGGCGATCGTGGTGCGGATCGATTCGGTGGACATCCCGCTCGGTGACACCCAGCAGATCACGCAGCCGGGAGCGCGGCGCAGGTGAACCTGGCCCGGGGCTTCAGCCCTGGGACAGCAACCCGCGCCCCGTCTCCACCTGCCTCGCCACCTCCTCACGCGGCAGCATCACGAGCTCGACGATCCGCTTGGGCTCGAGCGCAACGCGCTCCAGCACGAACACGCGCAGTCTCCGCGCCGCGCGGTAGAGCTCGGGCGCCACGCGCGGCAGGCCGGTGAGGCGCTCGACGGTGCCGTTCCGTTTCACGAGGGGGAGATCGACGTCGAGCATCCCCTCCTTCGCGGGGAAGTCGAGGAACAGCCCGCCCGGCTGCGCACCCAGCTCGGCCGCGAGCCGGTCCTCGACCCGCTCCACCAGGTCTGGGTCCGTGGCGGGCCAGGACGGGGTGGCGATGGGGAGCTCGGTTGCGGGCACGTCCAGGGCGCGCTTGGCGAGCTGCCGCTCCCGCAGGCGCCGCGCCAGCCCGTGGACGTCCGCCTGCAGGAGCTCGTGGATCAGGGCGTCGTCGGTCGCGAGGGCGATCGCTTCGGCCCGCAGCCGGCCGCCCGCGATCGCCTGCCGCACCAGCCGCTTGAACATCGCCGTGGCGCTGCGCACCGCGTGGTGCCAGTAGACGGTGCGGTACATCTGATACTTGGCGAACAGCAGCGATTCCAGCGGCGCGAGCCCCTTCTCCGTGAGCGCGAGCGTCGCGCCGCCGCCCGGGCCGGGCGCCAGGGTGAGCGAGGTGAGTAGCCGGTCCACGTCGATCACGCCGTAGGGGACGCCGCACATCCACGCGTCGCGCGACAGGTAGTCGAGCTTGTCCACGTCCAGCGACCCCGACACCAGTCCCGCGAGCGGCGCGCGGCTCCGGCCCTGGATCAAGGGCAGCAGCGTCTCGCACGGAGCCCCGATTTGTGCCAGCCGTGTGGCGAGGTCGCCGCCCGCGAGGTGACGCTCGGCCAGGGCTTCGTGATGCGGCAGCCCGGCCTCCTCGAGCGCATGCGAGAAGGGGTAGTGCCCGATGTCGTGCAGCAACGCCGCCAGCCGGACGGCGAGGGCGTCGCCCCCGTCGAGCCGGGTGCCGGTCGTCTCCTCGAGCTGAGCGAGCGCGCGCCTGGCCAGATGGTAGGCACCCAGCGCGTGCTCGAAGCGGCTGTGGGTTGCGCCGGGGTAGACGAGAAACGCATGCCCCAGCTGGCGTACGTAGCGAAGGCGCTGCACCGCGGGGGTGTCCACCACGGCGAGCGCCTCGGGGTCCAGCCGGATGTTGTTCCAGAGCGGGTCGCGGACGACCTCGAACTGGGACGGTCTCACGCCCGCGGTCCGGCCTCCCGCACCGCGTGATGCACCTGGTCTTGGAACTGCTCGAAGTTTTCCCGGAACATGCGCGCCAGGCGCGTGGCCTGCGCGTCGTAGCCGGCGGGGTCGCTCCACGTACCGCGGGGCAACAGCATCTCTCCTGGGACCCCGGGCACCTGCAGCGGCACCTCGAGCCCGAACACGGGGTCGGGCGTCGTGGGGATGCGGTCGAGGGTCCCGGCGAGCGCCGCGCGCACCATCGCCCGGGTGTGGGCGAGCCGCATGCGCTGGCCCGCTCCGTACGGCCCGCCCGTCCACCCCGTGTTGACGAGCCAGCATTGCACGCCGTGCCGCGCGATTCGCTCGCCCAAGAGCGACGCGTACACGTTGGCGTTGAGGGGGAGAAACGGGGCCCCGAAGCACGTGGAGAACGTCGCCTTGGGCTCGGTGACGCCGCGCTCCGTCCCGGCCACCTTCGCCGTGTAGCCCGACAGGAAGTGGTACATGGCCTGCGCCGGTGCCAGCCGTGCGATCGGGGGCATGATGCCGTAGGCGTCGCAGGTGAGGAACACGATGTGCGCCGGGTGGCCCGCCACGCCGCCCGGGACGTGGTTGGGGATGAAGTGGATGGGGTAGGACGCGCGCGTGTTCTCGGTGATCTCCGCCGACTCGAGGTCGATCGCCCGGGTCGCCGGGTCCACCACGACGTTCTCGAGCACGGTGCCGAACATCCGCGTCGTGGCGTAGATCTCGGGCTCCCCCTCGCGCGACAGCCGGATCACCTTGGCGTAGCAGCCGCCCTCGAAGTTGAACACGCCGCTGTCGGACCACCCGTGCTCGTCGTCCCCGATGAGCGCGCGCTCCGGGTCGGCGGAGAGGGTGGTCTTGCCGGTGCCCGACAGCCCGAAGAACAGCGCGACGTCACCGGCCTCGCCGAGGTTGGCGGCGCAGTGCATCGGCAGCACGCCGCGCCGCGGGAGCAGATAGTTGAGGATCGTGAAGACCGACTTCTTCAATTCACCCGCGTACCGCGTGCCGCCGATCAGGATCGTCTGTTTCCCGAAGTTGACCACGATGAACGTGCCCGAGCGCGTGCCGTGCACCGCCGGGTCGGCGAGCAGCTCGGGGGCGTGCAGCACCAGCCAGGACGGGATGAAGGAGCCGAGGTCGGCCGGGGTGGGGCGCAGGAACATGTTGGAGACGAACAGCGCGTGCCAGGCGTTGGGGGTCACGAAGCGGATGGCGATGCGGTGGTTCGGGTCCGCCCCTGCGAACAGGTCGCGCACGAACAGCTCCTGGTCGTTCAGGTGGCGGGCGACGTCCGCGCGCAGCCGGTCGAACTGCGCCTCCTCGAAGGGCTGGTTCACCCGCCCCCACCAGATGTCGGCGTGCGACGATGCCTCGCGCACGACGAACTTGTCGTTCGGGCTCCGCCCCGTGTGCGGGCTGGTGACCGCGCAGAATGCCCCGCCCTCGGTGATCACGCCTTCGCCGCGCCGCACCGCGTGCTCGTAGAGGGCCGCGGGGGAGAGGTTCCAGTGAACGGCGTGCTGGGGCGCGAGTCCGGCGGCTTCCAGGGAAGCACCGGGTCCGCGGGGCGGCTCGGCCAGGGAATGCGGGGGGGGCGGGACGTGAATGCTCATCGGGCTCGGGGCGCGGCGGGGCTCAGGTCCGCGGGCGGCGGCCGTGCTCCAGCGCGTCCACCGCCGCGATCACGGCCATGTTGACGATGTCGTTCACCTCGGCGCCCCGCTGCAGGATGTGGACGGGCTGCGCCATCCCCACGAGGATCGGGCCGATCGCCTCGGCGCCCCCGATCCGGTTCAGCAGCTTGTAGGCGATATTCGCGGCGTCGAGGTCGGGGAAGATCAGCACGTTCGCCGCGCTCCGCAGCTTCGCGAACGGGTAGGCCTTGGTCAGGATCCGCTCCACCACGGCGGTGTCGGCCTGCATCTCGCCGTCCACCTGCAGCGCGGGCTCGCGCTCGTGCAGCAGCGCGACGGCGCGCCGCACCTTGTCGACGCCGGGATGCTTCACCGAGCCGAAGTTCGAGAACGAGAGCATCGCGACCCGCGGCTCGATCCCGAGCCGCCACACGAAGCTGGCCGTCGCCGAGGCGATCTCCGCGAGCGTCTCCGCGTCCGGATCGATGTTGACCGTGCAGTCCGCGAAGAAGTACGTCTGCTGCGGAAACACGAGCATGTAGATGCCGCTGACGTGGCGCCGGCCCGGCTCCGTGCCGATCACTTCGAGCGCGGGCCGGATCGCGTCGGGGTAGTACATCTCGACCCCCGCCACCACCGCGTCGGCCTGCCCGGCGCGCAGCATCATGAGGGCGTGGTGCATCGGGTCGAGCACCCGCGCGCGGGCCTCGCGCAGCGTGATCCCGCGGCGCCGCCGCAGCTCCCACAGGGCCTGGGCGAACGTCTCCTGGTGCGTGCTGGCGCGTGGGTTCGCGAGCGCGATGTCCTCGAGCGTCACGCCTGCGTCGTCCGCCTGGCGGCGGATCATGTCCGGATCGCCCAGCAGGATCGGCTCACCGATCCCGTCGTCCGCGAGCACGCGGGCGGCGCGCAGGATGCGGGCGTCTTCCCCTTCCGGGAAGACGATCCGCTGCGCCTGCTGCTGGGCGCGCGTCGAGAGCCCGCGCATCACCTCGCGGGCCTTCCCCAGGCGCGCGTCGAGCTGCGCGCGATACTCCTCGACGTCGATCACGCGGCCCGCCACGCCCGACCCGATCGCCGCCCACGCCACGGCCGGCGCGACCCACAAGAGCACGCGCGGGTCGAACGGCTTGGGGATGAGGTAGTCGGGACCGAAGCGCAGCCGCTCGAGGCCGTAGGCGCGCATCACGGATTCGGGCACCTCCTCCCGTGCGAGCGACGCCAGCGCGCGGGTCGCCGCCATCTCCATCTCCTCGTTGATCTGCTTTGCCCGCACGTCGAGCGCGCCCCGGAAGATGAACGGGAAGCCCAGCACGTTGTTCACCTGGTTGGGAAAGTCCGAGCGCCCCGTGGCGATGAGCGCGTCCGGCCGCGCGGCGCGCGCCTCGTCCGGCATGATCTCGGGCGTCGGGTTCGCGAGCGCAAGCACGATCGGCCGCTTGGCCATCGCCTTGAGCATCTCCCCGGAGACGATCCCGGCGACCGACAGGCCGACGAAGACGTCCGCGTCTTTCAGCGCCTCCGCCAGCGTCCGGGCCTTCGTGCGCTGCGCGAACCGGCTCTTGTACTGATCGAGATCAGCGCGCTCGCTGTGGATCACGCCCTGCTGGTCGCACATGAGGATCTGGTCGCGCTTCACACCGAGCCGCACGTAGTGCTCCGCCGTGGCGATCGCCGCCGCCCCGGCGCCCGCGAACACGACCTTGATCTGCCCGATGTCCTTCTTCAGGAGCTCGAGGGCGTTGAGCAGCGCGGCCCCGGAGATGATCGCCGTGCCGTGCTGGTCGTCGTGGAAGACGGGGATGGAGAGGGTGTTGCGCAGCGTCTCTTCGATGTAGAAGCAGTCGGGGGAGCGGATGTCCTCCAGATTGATGCCGCCGACGGTCGGCTCGAGCAGCTGACAGAAGCGGATCACGTCATCCGGCTGCTCCGAGCCGACCTCCAGGTCGAACACGTCGATGTCGGCGAACGCCTTGAACAGGATTCCCTTGCCCTCCATCACCGGCTTCCCGGCGAGTGGGCCGATGTTCCCGAGGCCGAGCACCGCGGTTCCGTTCGTGACCACCGCCACGAGATTGCCTTTGGCGGTGTAGCTGTAGACCTCATCGGGGCGCTCGGCGATCTCGCGGCAGGGCTCCGCCACGCCGGGCGTATAGGCGAGCGACAGGTCGCGCTGGTTCTTGAAGGGCTTGGTGGGCGAGACCTGGATCTTCCCAGGGCGACCCTGCGCGTGGTAGTCGAGGGCCTCCTGGCGACGGCTCGGCATCGAGGACACAAGTCCTTTTTTGTGAAGGAGTTATGCTATCGGCCGGCGCCGGAACTGTCAAGGCGACGCACCGGCCCGATAGCGCAACTCACATCCCTTCATGCCCCTACGTTGAGCCGCACCTGCACGCTGCGGGGCCGCCCCACCGACGCGCCGCTGAAGAACGCGCCTTTGAGCAGGTAATGGCTGTCCAGCACGTTCTCGACGTACACCTGCGGCCGCACGACCACGCCGCCGACGGCCACCGTGTAGCCGGCGCTCGCATTGAGGACGAAGCTAGGATCGACCTTGATGGACTTGTTGAAGTCGAACAGTCCGGTGCCGTAGGTGGAGTCGGGATCGTTACCGTTGGTGAGGCCGCTCCCGTAAACGCCCGTCGCGGAGAGGTAGAGCCCCCGGCTCGAGTAGACCACGCTCGCGAGCCCGGAGACCCGCTGGTCGTGGTCGAGGTCGAACGACCCAGACGGCGGTTGATCCGGGAAGAACCCGCCGGTGATCTGGCCGAAGCCGTACGCGTGGTTCAAGGCGAGGTTCACGTAGCCGGACACGGGCCCGCGGGGGCGGATCTCCGCGACGGCCTCGATCCCGGTGATCCGCACCTGCTCGATGTTCACCGACGTGACGATGGCCGACCCCGGCACCGTATTGTCGTCGATCCCGGGGCAGCTGTGCTTGTGGTAGAACGAGAGCTTGGTGACCACACCGAACGGGAAGCGATGCACGTATCCCGCCTCGAAGAAGTGGTCGCGCTCCGGCAGCGTGGGCGCCGCGGCGACGCCGCCCTGGGCCGCGCTCGTGATGGCGCGCAGGTCCTCGACATTGGTCGGGATGAACAGCCGCCCGTAGTAGACCCAGAAGGTGTTCGCCGGATCGGGAAAGAAGCTGAGCTTGACCCGGGGACTGACCTGGTTCTGGTCGCCCGCGAACGGCGCGTGGTGATTGTCGAAGCGCACGCCGGTGCGGAGCTCCCACCGGTCGGAGGGCGCGATCGCCGTCTGAGCGTACACGGCGACGTCGCTGCCGTTCAGGTCGGAGTTGGAGGCCGGCCCGGGGTTGCCCGCGGCGTCGACCGTGCTGAAATCCTCGTGGCCGCGAGTGAGGGACGCGAGCGTCCCGGCCTTGAGCTCGAGGCCGTGATGCGGCCGCAGCGCGTAGTCGAACTTGAGGCCGACCGTATGAAAGTTGCGATCCTCGCGCACGTTGTAGGGCGTGGGGTCGGGGTAGAAGACGAAGGAGGGGTCGTCGCTCGTGCCCGGCGTGTAGTGCAGGCTGCCGTCCCGGAAGAACGCGCCTGCGAACCGCTCCGACGCGCCCTCGCGGTGGCGCCAGCCGAGATTGACGAACCCGTTCACGTCCTGCTGGTGGTCGTCGATGATGCCCTCGACCGAGTCGAAGGGCACGGCGAAGCGCGTCCGCGACCTATTCAGGTCCAGGTCCACGACGTCGCGGTCGGAGGGGACGTACTGCAGCTTCGCGAAGCCGAAGACGTCGGTGCCGTCGTTGTGGAAGTTCTCCACCGCGTTGCTCGCGGGGTCGAGCACGACGGGCTCGCGCCGCATGTCGGTCGCCTGGCGGGCGCCGGAAAAGAAGAGTCCCCACTTCCCGGCGTTGGTGCTCATGTTCAGGGCCTGGCCGTTGGCGGAGAACGACCCGGCATAACTGGAGGCGTCCACGTGGAACCCACCGGCGGGGATACGCGTGGTGACGTCGACGATCGCGGCGTTCTTGCCGCCGTACTCGGCGTCCCAGCCGCCCGTCTGGAAGGCGATCTGGTTCACCACCTCCGGGTCGAACAGCTCGTTCAAGCTGCCCGAAATGCCGGCGGGGACGGGGAGGCCGTCCACGTAGTACGTGTACTCGGCGTGCTGGCCGCGGATGTGGACCTCCCCCGTCGGGGCCCGCGCGGCGCCCACGATGGACTGCTGCAGGATCTGCGACGTGGTGTTGGTGGGCGCGCCGTGGTAGTCGTTCTGCTTGAAGATCTGGTTCCCCGTGCGGGTGTCGACCGCCAGCGGCACGGCGGTCGTCACCTCGATGGCCGCGAGGTTGAGCGGAATGGCGACCAGCCGGAAGTTGGCCGCAGCGGGCTCCTCCTCAGTCCCCACCGTGACCTCACGCGTTTCCGCCCGATAACCGAGGTAGCGGACCTCGACGTTGTACGCCCCCGCGGGGAGGTTGTGGATCACATAGCGGCCGAAGGCGTCGGTCGTCGTGATCGCGACCGTGGCTCCCGCGCGCATCACCCGTACCTCGCCGCCCGGCAACGGCGTGCCATTGGTGCTGTCGGCCACCGCCCCGCCGATGTCGCCGTTCGGCGGCGCGACCCGTAGCGGCGTGGCGCCTGCGGACGGGGCGAAGGCGGCGGCCAGCAAGACCAGCACGCCCGCCCTGGAAACGGTCCTAGTCATGTGCTCTCCTTGTCGTGAGTGCCCTGACAGCGTGATCGGCGCGCCGTCCGGGATTACCGTGACGACGCGTCGGCTCGGTTCACGTGCGGGCGACGCGCGCAGGGCGCAGCGCCGCTAGGAGAGCGGGGGAGGTGCCCGGGGTTGTGGGTGCGGTCGCGAGAGCGCGTGCGGCAGCCGCGCGGGCTCCGCACGCCATGGGATGCGGTCGCTCGAGCTTGAGACGCGGAGTGTTGTCGGCCGACGCAGAGCGAGCGGGGCGGTGAGGAAGTGGCACAGCGCGCAATCGGGCGGATGAACCCGGGCGCAGGCAGCCGTCGTGTGGGACTCGACGTGCGCGGTGGCATGGGCCCCGGCGGCGTCGAGGCGGGCGTCCGCCCACGCGGCGGCGCTCGGGAGGCCGAGCTGCAGGAGCGCGGCGAGGAGCCGGAACACTCGCCCGGCGGGCGCCCGCAGTCGTTTCACCCCGTGGCCCCAGCCGCGCGCCGCAGTGCGATCGCCCCAACCAGCACGACCCCGTACATGCACACGATCAGCGGGCCGGTCGGCAGATCGCCTGCGAGCGAGAGCCACAGCCCGAGGATCGAGGCGAGCGCTCCCGAGCCCCAGGCGATGTAGGCGAGGCGGCGCATGTCACGGGTGAACAGGAACGCGACCACCGCTGGCACGACGAGGAAGCTGAACACCATGAGCACGCCGGCCACGGGCACGGCCAGGGTGATCACCACGCCGAAGGACAGATAGAACCAGAAGTCCCACCAGCGGATTTTCCACCCCGCGCGCTCGGCCTCCTCGGGATGGAAGGAGATCGTGAGGAACTTGTGACGCAGCATGTAGTGGAACACGCCGAGAGCCGCGTAGGCCACCGCGAGCTTGGCGATCGTGGGCCACGTGACCCAGAGGATGCTTCCGGTGAGCGTCTTCTCGATCGCCTCGCCGCCCCCGGGCACCTTGTTGGCGACGAGGATCGCGGCACCAGAGGCGACCACGTAGACGATGCCGATGAAGGCTTCCTGCGGAACGCGGCCCTTCGCCCCCGACGTGCGGGTGAGGGCGAAGACGAACGCGCCCAGCGCGGTCGCGAGCAGGGCGAACAGATACGCCGTGCCGGAGTCGGGAGCCACGTGAACCAGCAGCGCGGTGAGGCCGCCGAGCGCCGCCATCTGTGCCAGGGACAGGTCCACAAAGATCACTTCCCGCGCGATCACGTGCAGACCCAAATAGGACAGCATGGCGACGAGCACCATGCAGGCTACGAACGGCGGGATCATCAGCTGGATGCCGCTCACCGTTTCCTCCCGATCACTGGGCCGCGGCGCTGGGCCCGCCGAAGGCGCGGGCCAGCTCCGTGATCCAGAGGTTGACGAGGTCGAAGTAGGTGTTAACGCCCGGCGCCCCGCCCGTGTTGGAGGGCACGATGACGGCCTTGGCGCCGGTGCGCTGGGCGACCTCCTGCACCTGGTTGCGGTCATAGTAGTTGGTGGACAGCAGCACCTGGATCTTCCGCTGCCGCATCGCGTTGATGATCTCGAGCACGTGGCCAGGCGTGGGAGGAATTCCGGGCTTCGGCTCGATATAGTCGAAGCAGGGGAGCCCGAACTCCTTCGAGAAGTAGTCCCATTCCTTGTGGTAGCACGCCACTTCCTTGCCGCGGAACGCCGCGCCCTGCTTGAGCCAGCCGCCCAGCCGCGTCGTGAGCGAGGCGCCCTGGTATTTGTGCCCCTCCAGGAACTCGAACAGCTTGCCCTGGCGGTCGAGGTCGGCGAGCGTCGCGCCGCCCAAGATCTGAACGAGCTCGTCGCCGTACAGCGCGCGGTAGACCCTATCCTCGAAGTCCTTCTCGCGTGCCGTGAAGTAGTCGGCGCTCTCGGGTGCGACCCGCTTCAGCCCGGTGAGGATGTTGCGCGCGATCTGGACCGCGTTGACCGGCGAGGTCCAGATGTGCGGGTTGCCGAACACGTGGATGTCGCCCTGGGTGCGCGAGAAGCTGGTCGGCACATCGAGCAGGTCGATACCCGCGTAGGCGGCCACATAGCCGGGGCCGCCTTCGGTCACCTTGGGGTTGCTCGCCTTGTCGAGCAGCGCGGGCACCCACAGCTCGAGGTCGAGCCCCGTCGTGACGAACAGATCCGCCTGCGCCAGCGCCGGCACGAAGCTGGGCTTGGGCTGCACGTAGTGCGGGTTCTCATCGCCCGTCGCGATCGAGGAGACGATGCCACGGTCGCCGGTGATTTCGCGCGCGATCGCCGCATAGGTCGTTAAGGACGTCACCACGCGAACGGGCGCCGGTGGAAGCGGCGTAACGCCGGCCGTGAAGGCGAGCAGCAGCGGGAAGAGTCGCAGCATGTCAGTAGATCTCGTGTTTGTGGGGTCCGATGGCCCAGACCGCCTGGAAGGCGAGCTGGTGCGTGCCGCTCGCCGCGGCGACCTTCTCCCAGCGGTACTGTGCGCGCAGCATCACCCATTCGCTCTCCCACAGGGTGAGCGACGGGACGAGCTGCCGCGTGATCACGCCGCCCGCGGGGGCCTCAACGTAGTCGTAGCGCAGGCCGGCGATCCAGCGCTGGCCGAGCTTGTAAGTGCTGCTCGCGTATCCGCCCAGTCGCGTCGGGCCGGCGCCCGCGTATTCCTTCTTCAGGGCGAACAGCTCGGCGCGCAACGTCCACTCGCGGTACAGTGCCTCCGCTGGCGGCCGCCAGGTAAGGCGAAACTCGAGCCCGCCGACCTTGGTCCGCAGGCTCGAGTCGGGGTCCGTCCCGTAGAGTGCCGTGCCGCCAAGCTGCGCGTAGGTGGATCGGGACAGCTGCCAGAAGTTGAGCAAATGGACGAGGTACGTCGGGCGGCCGGCGTTGCCGAAGAGCTCCGAATCGCTGGCGCTGCGGGTGACCTGCGCCATCACCTCGTGCGTGCCGAGCCCGCCGAACGCGCGATATAAAGACACGCCGGTCCCGCTCAGTCCGTCGCCGCCCAGGTAGGTGGTCACGGCGAGGGGATACTCGGTCTCGGGCACCGCGTGCAGGTGCCAGCGGTTCAGCTCACCGAACTGCTGGCGGAACTTGCCGATGTCGAACCGCAACCGCCCCGGAAGGCCGGTCCAGTAGGCATAGCCCTCCTCGACGCTCACGTTGCCGTTCTCCAGGCTCACGAAGATCTTCGTGTGCGAATACGGATCGAGCGCCGACTGGAATCCGACTTCGAACTCGCGCGCGTCGAAGTTCTCACGCTGGATCCCCGGCTGTTGCCCGTAGGCGCGCACGTCCCCCGTCACGCTGATCTCCGGGTTGAGCTGCGCCTGGTTCCGCTCCCGGCCGATGAACCGCGTGGGCGTGGTGTCCCGCTTGGCGGCGGTGTCGCTGCGGCCGGTGGCGGCCCGGGCGGCAGTCCGCAGCGCGGCCAGCTCATCCGTCGCCGCCGTGTCCCTAGCCGGGGCCGCGACTCGACCCTGAGCGGTGGCGCGCGTGAGCGCGGTCCGCACGCTGTCGAGTCGCACTTTGAGAGCGCGGATCTCCGCCCCGAGCGAGTCCACCTGCCGCGCGGTGGGCTGCTGCGCCGCCAGCGGGCCTGGACCCGCGCTGACGCAGGCCAGCGCGGCCAATACGGCGAATCGGTGTCGGATCATGCGTGGACGTCCCCCGTTCAAATGCGTCTCCCGAACGAGCGCGTCGGCCGTGGCGGACGCGCGCGGACTTGGTCCGGAGCCCTCGAGGGGACTCCGGCGTCAGGAAACGGTGACGGGAGGCGCCCGGGGCGGGGCGCTGAGATGAGCGGGGCGGCTGCGGGGAGCGGGGTCCGCCGCTCCGGGGCGGCGCTCGACGAGCGCGAAGTCGGGGGCGGCGTGACGGACGACGAGAAGCGCGAGCGGGGCGCCGGCGAAGTGGCACAGCGCGCAGCGCAGCTCGTCGTGCAGCACCAGGCAGCCGCTCGAGTGCCGGGACTCCACGTGCGCCGGCGCGCTCAAGCGCTCGCGCGCGTGCGCCAGCGTCACCGCGCCACTGGCGAGCGCCTGGACCACCACGAGTAGCGCGGCGAGCCCCTTCCGGACGTCCTTCACGCGAGCTCCATGGTCGGCGTCTCGGGGCGGGCACCGCGCGCATAGGCGCGCAGTCGCCGCAGCATGCGCCGGTCGTGTCGCACCGGCTCGTCCCCTTTCGGCGTCTCGATAATCTTAATCACCCGGCGGAACCGCGGGTCGCGCATCAACCGCCGGAACAGTTCGGCACCGATCGTGCCTTCGCCGATCCACTCGTGGCGGTCGAGTCGTGATCCGGGCGCGGCCTTGGAGTCGTTGAGGTGCAAGCACTTGAGCAGAGCGAGCCCGACCTCGCGGTCCAGCCGCTCCCACACGCCCTCCGGGTCGCCGGCTACGTCATACCCCGCGGCGTGCAGGTGTGCCGTGTCGAGGCAGAAGCCGACGCGGGCCCGTGCCGCGGCGGGCAGCGCGTCGCGCAGCGCCCGCAGCTCTTCGAACGTGGCGCCGAGGGCCGTGCCCGCGCCCGCCGTGCCCTCGATCAGCACGCCTACCTCGCCCGGCACCGCGGCGAGGCACTCGGCGTACCCGCGGGCGTTGCG
This sequence comes from Gemmatimonadota bacterium, assembly GCA_003222115.1. Taxonomy (GTDB): domain Bacteria; phylum Gemmatimonadota; class Gemmatimonadetes; order Gemmatimonadales; family GWC2-71-9; genus AG29. The sequence continues at coordinate 20,768 of QHUL01000049.1, forward strand.
GTCGAGGCCCGCCGCACGGTCGTCGATGTAGTTGCCCGGGTGCGACACCACCCACGGGATCCCCAGCGCGCCGCAGCGGACGAGCTCCGCGATGAAACTGCGGATGCTGCGCGCGCGCAGCCGCGGGTCGGGCGAGGCGAGATTGATGAGGTAGCTGTCGTGCGCCACCACGGTCTCGGGCCGGATGCCGGCACGCCCGAGCGCGGTCCGAAACCGCGCCACCTCGTCCGCGGCGTGCACCGGCTCGCGCCACTGGTTCGGCGTCTTGGTGAACAGCTGCAGCGCGCTGGCGCCGATCTGCCGGGCGCGGGGCGGGGCGGTCGCGACCCCGCCATCCGTCGAGACGTGCGCGCCGAGGTAGTCGTCCGTCACCGCCATTCCGGCTCCTCCGTGAACGCGAGCCGCGAGATCAGCGGCACGAACCGCACGCCGCCGGCCCGCCGCTCCCGCGGCGTCCCATCGCGGCCCCGTTCCCATATGACCAGCTCCTGGCTGGCGAGGTCACCGATCGGGATGACCAGCCGCCCGCCCGGCGCGAGCTGGTCCGCGAGCGGCTGCGGCACGTGCGGGGCGGCGGCGGTGACGAGGATGCCTTGAAACGGCGCGGCCTCCAGCCATCCCGCAGCGCCGTCGCCCAGCCGCGTCTCGATCCCGGTGAGCCCCAGCCGGCGAAACCGCTCCTCGGCCTCGACCAGCAGGTCCGGCAGGCGCTCGATGGTGTACACGCGCGCGCCGAGGTGCGCCAGCACCGCGGCCTGATAGCCGGAGCCGGTGCCGATCTCGAGGACCTTGTCCCCGCGCCGCGGCGCCAGGCACTCGGTCATCAGGGCGACGATGTAGGGCTGCGAGATCGTCTGGCCGCTGCCGATGGGCAGCGGAGCGTCGTCGTAGGCGTCGCCCGCGAGGTGCGGCGGCACGAACCACTCGCGCGGCACCCACGCCATGGCGGCGAGCACCCGGCACTGCCTGATGCCGCGATCCACCAGCTGGCGCGCGACCATGCGGCGCCGCTGACGCCGCGTCTCGCGAGCGGGCGGGCTCACGCGTGCGCGCTCCGTGCTTGCCGTGCCATCCACTGAACTATACCTTGACCCGCTTCCACACGCGGGCCACAGCCTTGCCGGAGCCCCAATCCCGGATCCTCCTCGTGGGCGACTCCGCCGCCCGACCCGAAGGGTTGGAGCGGTTTCTGGTGCGTGGCGGCTTTCAGGTGACGGAGGCCACCTACCCGCCCACCGGCCCCGACCGGCCCGATGCCGCTCCGCCGGATCTCCTCATCTTCTCGGTCGATGGCCGCGACGCCGGACTCGGCGGCGCGGTGCGGGACCTCGCGACCTCCCAGCGTTACGCCGGGGCACCGCTCATCGCGCTCGTCGCGGAGGGCGGCCCGGACGCCGTCACCGAGGCCCTCCAGGCCGGAGCGCAGGACGCGATGGCCAGTCCCGTCCACTTCGGGGAGCTGCGCGCCCGCATCGACGCCGACCTGCGGGTCCGCCGCGACGTGCAGGAGGCGCGCGAGGCGCTGCGCACCCGCGATCTGCTGTTCGACATCTTCCAGGAAGTCTCCGCGGCGCTGCGCGCGGACGAGATCTTCCAGACGCTGGTGCGCCGGGTCGGCCAGGCGTTCGGGCTGACGCACTGCTCCTTCGTGCTCACGGCTCCCGGCGAGGAGAATGGCCGCGTGGTCGCGGTGTACGAGAACCCCTCCATCCGCGATCTGCGGGTTGACCTGGAGCGCTATCCCGAGATTCAGGAGGCGATCCGCACCGAGCGCCCGGTGGTGATTCACGACGTGTACGAGCATCCGCTCTTCGAGACCATCCGCAAGCGCTGGACGCAGCAGCAGGTCGAGGTGAACGTGCAGTCCGCGGTGGCGCTGCCCGTGTTCGTCCAGGGGCGCGCCGCCGGGGTGTTCTTCCTGCGGACCGTGCAGGGCGACCCGCGACTGCGGCCGCAGGACGTGTCGTTCGCAAACACCATCGCGCAGGCCGCGGCGCGCGTGCTCGAGAACGAGGAGCGGCGGTCGGCCATCTACCGCCGTCAGATCAGCGCCGGCGTCACCGATGTGCTCACGGGGTGCGCGAGCCTCGACGCCCTCGACCGCCGGCTGCGCGACGAGTTCGAGCGTGCCCGCCGCTACTCGCTGCGGTTCGCGCTCGTGCTGCTCGACATCGACCGGCTGCGGGAGGTCAACGAGCGGCTCGGCCAGGCCGCAGGGGACCGCGTGCTCGCGGAGTTCGGAGCCGTGATGCAGCGCGAGATCCGGGCGCCGGACTTCGTGGCGCGCTACGGCGGCGACGAGTTCGCGCTCATCCTGCCCGAGACGGACGGCGAAGGCGGCCGCCGCTTCGTGGATCGACTGCGCCAGGTCGTGAACCGCCACACCTTCCCCGACCTCGGTCCGGGCCACATACCGGCCCTGTCCGCCGGCGTCGTCGCATTCCCGCACAGCGAAGCGCTGCGCCCCGAGGACCTGTTCGCGCTGGCCGAGGCGGCGCTGGACAAGGGAAAGAAAGACGCGCCGGATCGCATCGGCGTAGCGGGCCAGTAACGGCGACGATCGCTAGCGCTTCCCCCGCAGCCAGTTCACGGGGTCGAGCGCGATGCCTCCCTGGCCCCGGATTTCGAAGTGCAGGTGCGGCCCCTGATCGCTCGCCGCGCCCCCAACGTGTCCGATGACCTGACCGCGGGCGACCCGCTCGCCTTTGGTGACGACGGCGTCGCCGAGGTAGCCGTAGAACGTGTAGTAGCCCCCCCCGTGGTTCAGCAGGACCGACGTGAGGTAGGTGCCGAGCGGGCCGGCGAGGCTGACGCTGCCCGCGGCCACCGCGCGCACGGCCGTGCCGGCCGGCGCCGCGATCCCGATGCCGTGCCACGGAATGCGGGTCTTGTTGGGGCCGGCCGCCGTGCCGAACTGGTAGAGGATCTTGCCGTCCACCGGCCAGTCGAGCTGGCCCAGGTCGGCGGTCGTGATCGTGGCGGCCGCGGTCGCGGCCCCCCGGGCCTCCGCCTCGCGGCGCGCCCGCTCGAGCGCGGCAATGCGGTCGTTGAGGCTGCGCTCGTCCCGCTCGAGCGACGAGAGCCGCTGCTCCGCCTCGCGGGCGCTGCGCCGCGTCTCGACGAGCGAGGCCTGCCGCGCGTGCTCCAGGCTCACGTAGCGCTGCAGCTCGTCGCCGCGCTCGCTGCGGCGCCGCCCCAGCGCGTCGCGCGCGTCGAGCAGCGACTGGCGCTCGCGTGCGATGCGGTTGCGCAACTTCGTCATGTCGTTCGCGAGCAGCCGGTCCTGGCGGCTCACCAGGTAGAGATACTTGTAGCGCGACAGCAGGTCGCCGAAGCTCTCGGCCGCGAACAGCACCTGATACACGTACAGCGGCCCCCGCTTGTAGATGTCCACGAGGCGCCGCTCCAGCACGGCCTGCTTCTCGACCAGCGCGTCTTCGGCGAGCAGCAGGTCTAGGGTGATGCGGTCGATCTGACTCGTGAGCCCGTTGATCTGACGGTCCAGCTCGTTGACGATGCGATTGGTCGTTTCCTTCTGGCGCTCGATGTTGGACAGCTCGTCGGTGAGCGAGTGCGCCTGCGTGCGCAGCCGCTCGAGCTCCTGCTCCACCTCCGAGCGCTCACGCCGGATGTCTTCCAGCCGTCGCTGGTTGTCGCGCAGCTGCTGGTCGAAGGGTGGGGGGCGCTGAGAGACCAAAGGCGTCAAGCAGAACAGCGTCAAGCAGAACAGCGTCAAGCAGAACAGCGTCCAGACGCCTTCTTGGTCGACGCCTTCGCGCTTGACGCCGTTCATACTCTGCGCAGATGTCGTCCCACCGACGCCGCGCTTCCAAACAGCCCGATCAGCGTCCCGAAGATGACGACCGTTCCCGCCTGCTCGCGGGTAAAGAACGCCGCCTGGATGAGCCAGCGGTTGATCAGCACGTACGCCCCGTAGGACAACCCGATCGCGACCAAGCCTCCCAGCATCCCCTTGATCGCTCCCTGGAGCAGGAAGGGTCGGCGGATGAAACCGTCCGTTGCGCCCACGAGCCGCATGATGGCGATCTCGCGGCTGCGTTGCAGCACCGCCATCCGAATCGTGGTGCCGATGATGATGACGGCCACCGCCGCGAACGCGGCCCCGACCACCAGCCCCACCGCCGCCGCGATCTGCTGCAGCCGGTCGAGCTTCTCGACCCAGTCGCGCCCGAACCGCACGTCGTCCACGAACCCGAAGCCCCGGAGCCGGTCGGCGACCTCGTTCACGTGCTCGGCGTCGCGGAAGCCGGCCTTGAGCTTGACCTCGATCGAGCCCGGGAGCGGGTTGCGCTCGAGCTCCTGCAGCACGTCGCGGAACTCGACCAGCTCCGCCCGGGCGCGCGCGAGGGCCCGGTCCTCGCTCACGTACGTCGCCGACGCGACCTCCGGGAACGCCTCGATGTCCTTCTGGGCGAGGGTGATGCTCTCGATCGGCGTGCCGGGGAGCAGGTAGGCCACGATCTCGACTCGCTCGGCGACCTGGCGCAGCGCCTGCTGCAGGTTCACGGCGACGAGCCCGAACAGGCCGACCGCGAACAGCGAGAACGCGATCGTCGTGACCGACAGGGCGGAGAGCAGCGGCGCCCGGCGGAAGATGAGGAGTGCCTCCCGCAGCACGAGTCTCACGGGCTCGCCGCCTGATCGCGGAGTTCGTCCACCGCCGAGTCGTAGACCAGCGCACCCTCCTGCAGCTCGATCACCCGGTAGGGCGCCTGGCGGACGAGATCGAGGTCGTGCGTCGCCATGACCACGGCGGTGCCGCTCGCGTTGATGTCGCGCAACAGCTGGAACACGCCCCGCGTCGCGCGCTCGTCCAGGTTGCCGGTGGGCTCGTCGGCGAGGAGCACGGTGGGCTCGTTCACGAGCGCGCGCGCGATGGCGACGCGCTGCTGCTCGCCGCCCGACAGCTCGCGGGGGTAAGCCTGCGCCTTCGCGGCGAGCCCCACCTGGGTGAGCACCCGCATCACGCGGGCCGGGATGGTGGCGCGCCGGGCGGCGGTCACCTCGAGCGCGAACGCGACGTTCTCTTCCGCCGTGCGGTCCTCGAGCAGCCGGAAGTCCTGGAAGACGATGCCGAGCCGGCGGCGCAACATCGGGATGTCCTTGCGGCGCAGCTCGGAGAGGTTGAACCCGGACACGCGCACCTCGCCGCTGGTGGGCGGCTCGTCGGCGTAGACCAGCTTCAGGACCGTGGACTTGCCGGCACCCGAGTGCCCCGTGAGGAAGACGAACTCGCCCTTCGCGATGTGAAAGGAGACGTCCTTCAGGGCGAGGCCCCCCTTGGGGAAGGCCTTGAACACATTGGTGAGCTTGATCACCTACAGCTGCGCCAGGGCCTGCGTGAAGTCCGCAATGATGTCGTCGGCGTCCTCCAGTCCCAGAGAAAATCTCAACAAGCCGTCCGGAATGCCAGCCCGCGCGCGCTCCTCGGGCGTGAGCGAGGCGTGCGAGGTCAGGCGCGGCTCCGACACCAGGGTCTCCACGCCGCCTAGGCTGGGGGCGTGCGCCGCGATCTTGAGGGCCCGCAGGAAGCGCTCCGCGCCACGGGCGCCCCCCTTCAGCTCCACGGCGAGCATGCCGCCGTACCCCGTGAGCACGCGCTGCGCGGTGTCGTAATCCGGGTGGGTGGGGAGCCCGGGGTAGTGCACGGCCCCGAAGGCAGGCTGGGTGGCGCACCACTGCGCCACCCGGAGACCGTTCTGGTTGTGCCGCTCGACGCGCACCGCGAGCGTGCGCATGCCGCGGTCGATGAGCCACGCGGCCAGCGGGTCGAGTGCCTGCCCCCACACCTGCATCAGCTTGCGCACCTCCTCGACCACGGGCTCCGCCGCGGCCACGGCGCCCGCGATCACGTCGGAGTGGCCGTTCAGATACTTGGTGGCGCTGTGGATCACAACATCGGCGCCGTGCTCGAGCGGCCGGAAGTTGATGGGCGTCGCGAAGGTTGAATCCACGAGCAGCACCAACCCCTCGCTCTTGCAGATGGTCGCGACCGGCTCGAGGTCGATCACGCGGATCAGCGGGTTGGTCGGCGTCTCGACGAAGATCGCCCGGGTCGTCTTCTTCATGGCCCGCTTCCAGTCGCGCGCGTGGGTGGGGTTCACGAAGGTGACGTCGATCCCCAGGCGCCCGAACTCCTGGGCGAACAGCCGGTGCACGCCGCCGTAGATCCACTCGCTCGAGAGCAGGTGATCCCCGGGCCGCAGGACAGCGAGATGCGCCAGCGCCACGGCGCCCATGCCGCTCCCGACGAAGAGCGCGGCCTCCGCGCCTTCGAGCGCGGCGAGGCGCTGGGCGATGGCGACCTGGTTGGGATTGTTGCCGTAGCGCGTGTAGAGGACTTCCGCCGTGGAGCCGATCGGATTGGTGAAGGTGCTGCTCTGGTAGATCGGGGGCGCGATGGGCGCCCAGTCGGGGCGGGCATCCGGGTCGCCGTGGACGGCACGGGTGGAGAAGCCGAGCCGCCGTTTCACGAGAGCGTCAGCGCGATCGTGCCTCCCGCGGAGCGCGCCGCGAGCCGCCGCGCCACGAGCTCCTCCACCAGCGCGGCCGCCGCCTGCGGCGCGCCGAGCGCGTCCAGCGTGCCGTCCGGGCGCTCGAGCAGGGCGGCGAGCCCGTGCCCCGCCAGCACCGGCTCGATGGCTTCGCGGTGGCCGTCGGTGATCCCGGTGAGCACGAGCACCGCGGGGCGCGCGCGCAACAGCTTGGCGACGATCTCGTCCGCGCACGAGTAGTCAATGCAGCCCACGCCCGTGAAGTCCATCCGCGCGATCGCGAACGCGGGCTCCGCCGCGGCGATCGCCCGCTCGATGTGCTCGCGCACCACCCGACCCGTCGTGCGCGTCACGAGGTCGGTGTACACGTCCGACACGGTCTCCTGCAGCACGGCGTGTACATCGATGTGTTGGATCACCGCTGGGCGGACTCCTGCTCGGGAATGATGATGAGCACCTGGGCGCCGGGGAACGGCGGGACGCCCTCCTGCAACGGCACGTCGTCGTCCCACTTGGGGACGATCGCGATGCGCGCCGTCCCGCTCCGGATGGCGATCTTGCCGTCCCAGCGGGCGAGATACCGTCGGATCCCGGCGAGCCCCTGCCCGCGGCCCGGGTCTCGGAAGCGGCTCACGCCCTGGATCAGCGCCGCCTCGAGCGCCGCCGCGTCGCCCCAGCGCTCGCCGAAGCGCTTCGCCTGCGTCGGCTCGAGTGAGTGGCGGAACCCCACGCCGGCGTCCGCCACCGCGATCACCACCACCCGCCGCGCGAGCTTGCGGCGCCAATGGTAGCTTTGCACCGCGACCCAGCCCCCGGTGCCGGCGTGCTCTACAATATTCTGACACGCCTCCGAAAGCGCCATAGCGAACCCCATTGTCGCCTTCGGCTCCAGCCCCAGCTCGGACGCCAGGATGGCGGACGCGCGCTGCTGGATCCTGCTCACGACCGCATGCACGTCTTCGGCCGCGCGCACCGGGGTCACGGGCAGGAGCACCGCGCTCTCGTCGCCCTTGACTCGCGGGACGCGGCCGTGGATCTCGAACAGCTCGGCCGCCTCGCGGAAGAACCCGGCCCGCGCCCAGTAGCGCAGCACATCGGCGTGAGTCGGGGCCGTCAGCAGCGGCTTCTCCCCGCCCGCCCGGCGCGCCGCCTCACCGGCCGCGAGCAGCCCCACCAGCCCGTAGGGCGACGCCCACTCGGCGGCGTGCGCGTCGAACAGCAGCCGCTCGCCGTCCTTGCCCGCGGCCGCGAAGCCGCTCACGAACTGGCCGAACGAGCGGTCGTCGAACTGGACCGGCACCTCGACCAGCCGGGTCATACCGTCGTCAGCTTCCCGAGCAGGTGATCGCGCAGCCCGCTGGCACCGCGGTGCGACACGTTCCGCATTGCCATCCGGCTCGCGAGCCGCAGCGCCTCCTCGAGCCCGCGGCCGGCGAGCAGCGCGGCCACCACGGTCGCGCCGAAGACGTCGCCGCAGCCGGTGGGATCCCCTTCGAGTACCGCCCCGCCGTCGACCGGTACCAGGGCGCTGCGGGTCGGGTTCCCCGTGAAGTAGGCCGCCCCCCGCGCTCCCAGCGTGACGCACACGGCGTTGCAGCCCTGCGCCAGCGCCCCCGCGGCGAGCGCGAGCGGGTCGTCGCCCAGCTGCGCCAACTCCTCCTCGTTCAGCTGCACGTAGTCGAAGCAGCCGAACCAGGCCGGCGCCTGCGGCAAGGGCCGGGGCACGCGTGTCCCGTCGGGCTCCTTGCCGAGGAAGAGGCTATGCAGGTCGGCGTAGAGGAAGCGTCGGAAGCTGTGTCGCAGCAGCTGCGCGGTCGGCAGGTCCGTCTCGTAGCCAGAGATGAAGTTCAGGTACAGCGCGTCGAGGTCCGCCACCATCGGCCCGAGCTCGGGCCACGTCCAGGGAGGCACGCCTCCGGACATCTGCTCGCAGCGGCGCTCCAGCGCGTAGTAGCGCAGCGTCACCCGATTGTTCGGCGTGGGGACTTCGATGAAGCGGGCGCCGGGCGCCACGTGGCGCAGGGTGCCCAGGAAGGCGTTCGCCCGCCCGGCCAGGTCCCGTCCCACCTTCACCAGCGGCACGATCTGCCACTCGGACGCGAGCGTCGCGTCGAGCGCGGCGAGGGAATAGGCCACGCCGCCCCACTCCTCCGCGGCAGGCTGGGCGGGATCGCGGCCGTAGATCGTGTCCCACACCATCGACCCCACGACGCCCAGTCGCTTCACAGCCGGCCCCACGTGCGCTTGACGAACACCGCGGCCGCGCCGTACACGCCGGCCGTGCCGGTCAGGGCACCGGGCACGATGCGGCACGCGTCCACGGCCGGCTTGAAGGCGCGTCGCTTCACCTCGCTCCGCAGCGGCACGAACAGGCGGTCGCCGGCGAGGGTCACGCCGCCGCAGATCACGACGACCTCGGGATTGAACACGTTGACGATGTTCGCCACGCCGGCGCCCAGGACGTGCGCAGTGTCGCGCACGACGTCGAGCGCGTAGGCGTCGCCGTCGTGCGCCGCCTCGTAGACGACCTGCGCGGTGATGCGCGCGAGCTCGCCCTGCACGTAGCTGGGCAGGGTCGTCTCGGCCCCCGCCTCGATCCCCTCGACCGCGCGGGCGGCGATCGCGGGCCCCGAGGCGTAGGCCTCGAGGCAGCCATAGTTGCCGCACTTGCAGCGGCGCCCGTTGGAATCGATGGTCATATGGCCGATCTCGCCGGCGATGTCGGAGGCGCCGTGATAGATCTCGCCGTGGAGCACGATGCCGCCGCCGATCCCGGTGCCGATCGTGAGGCCGACGACGTGGTTCGCGCCGCGCGCCGCGCCGCGCCACCATTCGCCGAAGATGGCGCAGTTCGCGTCGTTGTCGAGGGTGGCGGGCAGTCCCAGCGCCTGCACGACGCGGTCCCGCAGCGGGAAATTGGTCCAGCCGAGGTTCGGGGTGAGCAGCACCACGCCGCGCGCCGTGTCGAGCGGACCCGGCGCGCCGATTCCCACGCCCGCGATCTCCTTGCCGCGGGCCGCGGCGACCGAGGCGCGGGCGAGCTTCACGATGCGCGCCACGACCGCGTCGGCGCCCTGCTCGGGGAACGTCGGCTCCGACACGAGCCCAACGAGCTCCGAGCCGTCCTCCGGGACGGTCCCGGCGACGATGTTCGTCCCGCCGATGTCAATCCCGACGACGTAGCGCACCGGTCTCCTCGATGGCGGCGAGCACGCGATCCACGGACAGCTCCCGCATGCACCTGTGGTGGCCCAGCGGGCAGGCCGGCGGGCCGTGGTCGGAGCAGGGGCGGCAGGCGAGCCCCACGAGCCCGACGCTCACGTCCGTCTCCCGGACCGGGCCGAACCCGAATTCCGGGATCGTCGGCCCGAACACGGCGACGACCGGCGTGCCCATCGCGGTCGCCAGATGCAAGGGCGCGCTGTCGTTCGTGACGAGCAGCCGCGCGCGTGCGATCAGCACGGCGCACTGACGCAACGTCAGGTGGCCGCAGGCACTGACCGCCCGACCGCCTGACCGCCCGACCGCCGCCGTGATCTCGGAGGCGAGGTCGGCGTCCTCGGCCCCTCCCACCACGACGATCCCCTCCCGCCGCGCGAGCCGCTCCGCCAGGTCGTGGTAGTAAGGCCAGCGCTTCGTGCCCCAGATCGATCCCGGCGCGAGCGCCACGAAGCCGCCGGCGAGCCCGCCCGCGGCGCCCAGCCATGCGTCCACCGCCGCCTCGTCGGCGGGCGTGGGGGAGAGGCGCGGCACGATGCTGTGCGGCGGCTCGCCGGCGAGCGTCAGCAGGCGGTCGCTCTCGTGCCCGCCCGCCGGGCGGTGCTGCACCTCCGTGTAGAGGAGCGGCCACCCGTCATGGAACCCGACGCGTCGCGGGATGCGGGCGAGCCAGGCCAGCGCGGCGCTGCGGAGCGAGCGATGGGGAAGATAGGCGGCTTCGTAGCGCTCGGCCCGCAGCGCGCGCGCCAGAGCGAGGAAGGGGGCCACGCCGCGGTCCCGCCCGCGCTTGTCGTAGGGGATCGCGCGCCGCACGCCGGGGTGGGTCTCGATGAGCGGCCGCGCTGCGGGCGTGGTCACGACGTCCACGGGGCCGGTGCGCCGCGCCAGCGCCTCGAGCAGCGGCGTCGTGAGCACGACGTCGCCCAGGAACGCGGTCTGGATGACGAGGCTAGTCAACCTGGAGGACCGCGAGGAACGCTTCCTGCGGGATCTCGACCGTTCCCACCTGCTTCATCCGCTTCTTGCCCTCGCGCTGCTTCTCCAGGAGCTTGCGTTTGCGCGTGACGTCGCCGCCGTAGCACTTGGCGGTCACGTTCTTGCGCAGCGGGCGGATCGTCTCGCGCGCGATCACCTTGGTCCCGATGGCCGCCTGAATCACCACCTCGAACAGCTGTCGCGGGATCAGGTCCTTCAGCTTCTCGGCGATCTTGCGGCCCCATTCCTGGGCCTTGTCGCGGTGGATGATCACGCTGAAGGCATCCACCGGCTCGCCGTTGATCAGCATGTCGAGCCGCACCAGATCGCCCGCCCGGTAGCCCGTGAACTCGTAGTCGAGCGAGGCGTAGCCGCGCGACAGCGTTTTCAGCTTGTCGTAGAAGTCGAGGATGATCTCGGCGAGGGGGAAATCCCACGTGAACTCCACGCGCGTCGGGTCGAGGTAGTGCATCCCGCCGTACACGCCGCGCCGCTCCTGGCCAAGCTTCATGATCGCTCCGATGTACTCGGCGGGGGCGACGATGCGCGCCTTGACGTACGGCTCCTCGATGCGGTCGACGGTGGAGCCGTGCGGCAGCTTGCTCGGGTTCTCAACCAGGTCCATCGATCCGTCGGTCTTGTGGACATGGTACTCCACGTTCGGCACGGTGCTGATGAGCGACAGGTCGAACTCGCGCTCCAGCCGCTCGCGCACGATCTCCATGTGCAGCAGGCCGAGGAAGCCGCAGCGAAAGCCGAACCCGAGCGCGACCGACGTCTCGGGCTCGTAGTGCAGCGATGCGTCGTTCAGCTGCAGCTTCGCGAGAGCGTCGCGCAGCTCCTCGTACTGCTCGGCGTTCGTGGGGTAGAGGCCGGCGAACACCATCGACTGGATGTCGCGATAGCCGGGCAGCAGCGGCACGTCGCGGTGCTCGGCGTCGAGCACGGTGTCCCCCGGCCGCGTGTCCCGCACGCCGCGGACATTCGCCACGAAATACCCCACCTCGCCCGCCTCCAGCTGCTCGGTCGGCTTGTGGCCGAGCTGGAGGTAGCCCACCTCGTCCACGTGGTAGAGGTCCGCGTTGTGCGCGCCGAAGGCGATGGACATCCCCGGCCGGATGGCGCCGTCCACCACGCGGATCGACGGCGTGGCGCCGCGGTAGCGGTCGTAGTAGGAGTCGAAGATCAGCGCGCGCAGCGGAGCATGCGCGTCGCCCCGGGGCGCCGGGACGCGCTGCACCAGCGCCTCCAGGAGCTCCGGGACGCCGGTCCCCTCCTTGGCGGAGATCCGCAGGATCTCCTCCGGTCTGGCGCCGATGAGGTCGTGGATCTCCTGCGCCCGCCGGTCGGGCTCGGCGCCGGGGAGGTCGATTTTGTTGAGGACCGGGATGATCTCGAGGCCCGCGTCCATCGCGAGGAACAGGTTCGAGATGGTCTGCGCCTGGATGCCCTGCGACGCATCGACGACGAGGATCGCCCCCTCACAGGCGGCGAGCGAGCGGGACACCTCGTAGGTGAAGTCTACGTGGCCGGGGGTGTCGATCAGGTTCAGTTCGTACAGCTGGCCGCTCTTCGCCTGGTAGTGCATGCGCACGGCGTTGAGCTTGATCGTGATACCACGCTCGCGCTCCAGGTCCATGGTGTCGAGCACCTGCTCGCGCATCAGCCGCTTGTCGAGCGTCCCCGTCAGCTCGATGAGCCGGTCGGCCAGGGTCGACTTCCCGTGGTCGATGTGGGCGACGATGCAGAAGTTGCGGATGTGGGATTGGCGCATTGGCAGCGAAATATAGCTGTCAGCGATCAGCCGTCGGCTGTCAGCTCGGTCGAAGCTGACAGCTCAGAGCCGATGGCGCAGTGTAGATTATACGAGACCCTCCTTGCCACCACTCACCGGCTGGTTCGATCCCGCGCCCAAGGGCGGCTTCGTCCGCCTCCCGGCGAGCAGCTACCTCCCGGCGAAGGGCGACCCCGCGGTTCGGCTCCCCGGCCTGCGCCGCGGCGACCTCGTCGCGCTGGAGAACGGCCGCGTGCTGCGCGTGAACGGCGCGCCGCCGGGTCCGGAGCTCGCCCACCGTCCCGAGTTCGCGAACCTCGGTGCCGTGCACCCCTCGCGTCCGCTGCTGCTCGAGACCCCCGGGGCGTCGGGCCCGCGGACCGCCGAGATCCAGCGCGTGGTGGACCTGGTGTGCCCGTTCGGCTTCGGCCAGCGGGCGCTGATCGTGTCGCCGCCCAAGGCCGGGAAGACGGTGATGCTGCAGGCCGTGGCCGAGGCGGTGGCCGTGAACTATCCGACGGCGACTCTCCTCATCCTGCTCGTGGACGAGCGGCCCGAGGAGGTGAGCGAGATGGAAACGTGGGGTCGCGGCGAGGTGATCGCGTCGAGCTTCGACCTCCCGCAGGAGCGCCACGTCGCGGTGGCCGACATGGTGTTCGAGCACGCCCGCCGCCAGGTGGAGCTCGGCAAGGACGTCGTGATCGTCCTCGACTCGCTCACGCGGCTCGCGCGCTCGCACAACACGACGGGGCGGTCGAGCGGACGCACCATGTCGGGCGGCCTCGACGCCAACGCGCTCGCCAAGCCGAAGGGGCTGTTTGGTGCGGCGCGCGCGGTCCCGGAGGGCGGCTCCCTCACCGTCGTCGCGACCGCGCTCGTGGAGACCGAGAGCCGCATGGACGAGGTGATCTTCGAAGAGTTCAAGGGGACGGGCAACGCCGAGCTGCGGCTGACGCGCGCGCTGGCCGACCGGCGCATCTACCCGGCGGTGGACATCGCGGCGAGCGGAACCCGGCGGGAGGAGCTGCTGGCGGACCCGGCCACGGTGCAGGCCAAGCGCGACCTGCGGCGGGGTCTCGTGGGACTGCCGCCGGAGAAAGCGATGGAGACGTTGCTCACTCAGCTGCGGCGGACGAAGACGAACGCGGAGCTGCTCGCTCCGTCGTAGCGCCCGTCAATTGCCCGCCGCCTGCACGATCCTGCGATAGCTCTCCGGGTTCCACTTGGGCCGCTCCGGCGCGTTCGCGATCTCGAGCCCGAGGTAGAACACGAGCTTGATGATGCGCGCCTCCTTCTCCGCGTCGATCTTCGCGACCTCATCCGACACCTGGTGGTAGTCGGGGTGGGTACCGTTGAAGAAGAACAGGATCGGCACGCCTTTGCGGGCGAAGTTGTAGTGGTCCGAGCGGAAGTAGAAGTTCTCCTGCGGCCAGATGTCGTCGATGGGCGTCATCCGCAGCTCGGGATGCGCGGCGGCGACGCGATTGAGCGTCCGGCCCAGGTCGGAGTGCTCCTTCCCGATCACGGCGATCGTGTCCTTCCAGTTCCGCCCCACCATGTCGCTGTTCAAGTCGGCGACGATGTTGGAGAGCGGAACCGTGGGGTGCTCCGCGAAGTACTCGCTGCCCCACAGCCCCTTCTCCTCGCCGCTCACGGTCATGAAGACGAGGGAGCGTTTGGGGCGGGGGGTGAGCCGGGAGAAGGCCTCGGCCGCCTCGATGACGGCCGTGGTCCCGGACGCGTCGTCGTCCGCGCCGTTGCAGATGGAGTCCGCGCCCACGGCGCGACAAGCGGGGTTGCCCGGCCCCGCGACGCCAATGTGGTCCATGTGCCCCGTAAAGAACACGTACTCCTGCTTGAGCTTCGGGTCGCTCCCCTCGAGCACGCCGATGACGTTCGGGGCGGACAGCCGCTCCAGCACGCGCTGCCGGGCGCGGAACGTGACGGTTGTTTCGGGCAGCCGGCGGCCGGTGCGGGTCTGTTGCAATCGCAGCGCGGCCGGGTCGATGCCCAACGCGCTCGCGGCCGTGGCGTCGCGGATCTCGACGAGGCCGAACTGCGGGAGCGTATCGCGCGCGGCCTCCCGCCACGCCAGCACGATCGATGGAACCGTGAGGTGCGCGAGCCGGCTCGACCACTGGGCGTCGGGCCGGTCGGAGATGAGGAGCGCGCCGATCGCGCCGGCCTCCAAGGCGGCCTGCGCGGTCGCGCCATCGAACGGCACGCCCCGGGGCGTGGCCGTGGCGATCAGCGCGATCCAGGCCCCGCGCACGTCCACGCCGGCGAGCGGGTTCGCGGAATCGGCGGGCCCGGCGAACACCACGACGGGCCCCGCGACCTCGCGCCGGGGCAGCGGCGCGAACGGCAACAGGTTCACCTCGACCCCGGGTTTCAGCGTCACCGTCGTCCGGCCCGCGATCACGAGAGCGCTCGCGGCCGTGTCGAGCTGCTCGTGGAGGATGCCGTACCGTTGCAGGAAGCCGCCGCTGTCCCCGCCGGGTCTCAGGCCGACGCGCTTGAACGCGCCGGCGACGTACGCGGCCACCTTCTCGAGCTCGGGGCTCGGCGTGTTGCGACCGCGCATCGAGTCGTCGGCGAGAATCCCGATGCGGCGATGAACGTCGCCGGGCACGATGGAGCTCACGGCGCGCTGGACGGAGGCCGGCGTCTGCGCGGCGAGCGCGCCAGGAAGCAACGTGAGCCACACGTAGGAAAGCCGACGCACGCGACCCTCTCCTTGAGCGAAGGGAAGGGGAAAACTAGCGCCTCAGGGCTTGCGGCGCCTCAGCTCCGGGTCGCTACGCTGGGGTTTGTCCTTGGGCGCGTCCCGCTTTGGCAGGGCGCGGGGCTCGCTCCTGGGCGGAGGTGGCGCGGGCTGCGCGCGCGGCGACCGCTCCGGGGCGCGCGATTCGACCTGCGGGCGACTCTCCGGCTGGCCGCGCTCGCGGCGCGGCGCGCGCACCTCGGGGCTCACCGAGAGGGCGGACCGATCCGGACGCTCCGGCCGATCGCGGCGATCCGCGCGGTCCCGCCGTTCTCCTGCGTCGCCGCGGTCCGGGGTGCCAGGGTTGTCGGGCCGGTCGGGGCGGTCCGGCCGATCGGGCTGGCGGCGATGCCGGTCGTCGTTGCCGGGCTCGCCCCGACGCTCACGCTCGTCTCCCGTCCCGCCCGTGACGTCCGGACGGCGGCGCGGCGGGGGAATGATCCCGATGCCCCCCAGGTCGCGCCCGCTTACGCCGACCTCGCGCCTGCGATCGTCGTTCGCGGGCCGCTGCGCCACCCGCGTGACGAATACGTCCGTGCGGCTGCGGTCCTTAAAGATGAAGCGCGGCTCGGGCCGGTACGGCCGGGTGAACACCACGCGGGTGCCGCCGTAATAACGATAGGGGTAGTAGTACGGGTCGTCGAACACGACGATACGGAAACGCACGCACGTGTAGTCGTACACCGACCACAAGGGATAGCTCACATAGGTGTGGCAATCGTAGCACAGGAACCGCGGATAGTCGTAGTGGCGGTTGACGTAATACGGCGTGATGTCGTAGTCCCAATCGCGAAAGTCGGCCGGCAGGATCCGCTGCGCCAGGTCGGTCAGGGCGACGTACGGATCGCCGTGCACGCGCCCGTCCGCGATGGCGCGATAGTCCCAATGGTCGCCCGTTTCGAAGGCGTCGTACACGAACGGGTCGGTCGCGGCGACGGCGAAGATGTAGCCGACGCCGGGGTAGTCGTCGATCGAGAAGGCATCCCGCTCGTAGCCGCCCTGGATCTCGTACTCACGGCCGCCGCGGGCGAAGTTGTCCTCCCAGGGCTCGAGCGGGAACAGCACCCGCACGCGGCCGTCGGTATCGACGCGCAGCACGGTCACATAAGCATCGACCTCGCTCCGGAAGAACACGCGAGCGCCCTGACCGCTGGCGTAGGCATCGTCGCCCCGGTTGGTCCAGACTTCGATGCGGGTGCGAGACGATGCGTCCGGCCACCCGACGGGCTGACCGGAACTCGCGAGCAGGCTGAGCGCTGCCAGTTGTGCCAACATGGTTCCCTCCGGGGCCGGGAGAGGAGCAGGGGGCATGCCACCCTGGCTGCGGCCGGAGATCGGTTCAACCAGTTGTCGGAGAACAGATTATGCGATGTCGTGCGGCGTATCATTCCGCTCCCGGGTGTCCTCTACCCCGGACAATCCGCCGATTATTAGCTTCCGCCACCCATGGTCGACTCCCGACGCCTTGATCTCCTCGATCCCGCGGAAGTAGCGCGGCTCGGCGGGATCGAGATCGTGGCGCAGGGAGTCGTGGAGGGGTTTCTGGCCGGCATTCATCGCTCGCCCTTCCGGGGGTTCTCAGTCGAGTTTACGGAACATCGGGCCTACCAGCCCGGCGACGAGCTGCGCTACCTCGATTGGAAGATCCTCGCCCGCGCGGACCGCCTGTTCGTCAAACAGTTCGAGGAGGAGACGAACCTGCGGGCGATGATCCTGCTCGACGCCAGCCGCTCGATGGCGTGGCGCGGCGACCCGGCGCGCCTGACCAAGCGGGGCTACGCGGACCGCCTCGTGGCTGCGCTCGCCTTGATCCTGCTGCGGCAGCGCGACGCGACGGGGCTGATGACGTTCGACGAGGCGGTGCGCCAGGTGATCCCCGCGCGCGTGAAGGCGGGCCAATGGACGAGGCTGGTGCGCGGACTCATCGACACGCCGGACGGCCTGGGAACGGCTGCTGAGACGGCGCTGCGCCAGCTTGCCGGCTTGCTCGCCCGCCGCGGGCTCGTCGTACTCGTTTCCGATCTCCTCCTGGACCGCGGGCTCGCCCTGACCGCGCTTCGCTACCTGCGGCACCGTGGCCACCAGGTGATCGTGCTGCACGTGATGGACCCGGCCGAGCTGGAATTGGCGGGGCCGCCCGAGGTGCGCTTCCGCGACCCCGAGAGCGCGGCGAGCGTCGTCGTGCGCCCCCGCGAGCTCGCCGGGGCCTACGCCGCGACGGTGCGCCGGGAGATCGCGGGGTGGCGCGCCGCCTGCCGGCGGCACGGGGTCGCCTATCATCACATCCGGACCGACATGCCGTTCGGCATGGCGCTGCGCCTGCTGGCGTGACGTTTCTCCATCCGCTGGCGCTGCTGGGGCTCGCCGCGGCGGCGATCCCCGCGCTGCTGCATCTGCTCGAGCGCCGCACACCACCCGAGGCCGAGTTCCCGCCGCTGCGCTACTTGCGGGACGCGGAGCGTCAGAGTGCGCGCCGCCTGCGGCTGCGCCACCTGCTGCTGCTCATCCTCCGGACGGCGCTCGTGGCGGTGATTGTGCTTGCGGCCGCGCGGCCGATCTTACCCACGGGGGTGGGCGGGGGGAGCGGGGGGAGCGGGGGGAGCGGGAGGGGCTCGACCGCGGTGCACGCGCCGACGGCGCTCGCTGTCGTGCTCGACAACTCGTTGTCGGCGAGCGCGGTGGTCGACGGGCGGCCGGTGCTGGACCGGCTCAAGGCGCTGGCGCGTGCGTCGCTCGCCCAGGCCGCGCCGGGCGATCGCCTTTGGCTCGTGCTCGCGGACGGCGTGGCGCGCGCGGGCTCGCGCGAGGCGCTGCTCGCGAGCGTGGACGGCGCCACGGCCACGCCGCAGCGCCTGGACCTCGTGCCCGCGGTCGGAGGCGCGGCGCGCCTCGTCGCCGCCGAGCCTCTGCCCGCCCGTGAGGTGCACGTGCTGAGCGACCTGCAGCGTACGGCACTCGGCGCGGGGAGCGTTGACGTGCCGGGCGTCGCAGAGCTGGTGCTCGCGCCGCCCGCGCGTGTGCCGGCCAACCGCGGCGTCGCCGCAGCACGCGCCGGCGACGGCGGACTGACGATCGCGGTCTCGGGAACGCCCGGGGCAAGCGCTGCGCCCCTCGTGGCGCGGGTGCAACCGCCGGGCAGCGCCCCGGCGCGCGCGCGGGAGGTGGGGCGCACGCTCGCGGCGCCGGGGCAATCGGTGACGCTGCCGCTCCCTCCGCTCGCGCCGGGATGGTGGATTGGCGAGGTGCTGCTCGACGCCGACGAACTGCGCGGCGACGACCGGCGGCTGTTCGTGGTTCGCGTGGCGGCGCCGGCGAGCGTCACGGCTGAGGCCGATGTCGGACCATTCCTGTCGGCGGCGCTGGCGGTGCTCCGCGTGGCGAGGCGCGTGGTGGTGGGAGGCGAAATCGCGATCGGCGAGCGGCTCGGCGCGGCCCGCAGCATCGTGTTGCCGCCGGGGGACCCCGCGCTCCTGGGGCAGGTGAATCGCGCGCTCGCGGCCCGCGGCGTCCGCTGGCACTTCGGGCCTCCGGGTCCGCCCGGCACCCTCGCGAGCGCGGATCTCGCCATGGTCCGCGGCGTGCAGGTGAATCGGCGGTACCGACTCGAAGGGACCGAGGGCGATTCCGGCGTCGTGGCCAGCGTCAATGGCGAGCCGTGGCTGGTGCGGGACGGAGGCGTCGTCCTCCTCGGCAGTCGCCTCGACACGACCTGGACCGCCCTGCCGGGGGCGCCCGGCTTCGTTCCGTTCGTGGACGCGCTCGCGAACCGGATCGCGCGGGGGGAGGCGCCGGTGGCGGAGGCCGTGGGTGCGCCCCGCCTGCAGTTCTTCACGCGGGGCGCCGACACCGTCGGCGCGACCGTGTTCGGGCCCGACCCCCGCGAGTCCGACCTCACGCCCGCCACGCCCGACGAGGTGCGCCGCGCCTTTCCCGGTGCGCGACTGCTGGACGAGGCCGGGCTCGCCGCCGAACGCTTCGCCGCAACCCGGCGAGCGGACGTGAGCGGCTTGCTGCTCGGCTTCGCTCTCCTGCTCGCCGCCATCGAGCTCGCGGTCGCTTCCATGAGCCGCTGATGCCGCTCGACTTTCTGCTCGACCGGTTCGCCGAGCTCTCGGATACCCGGGCGCTGGTGGAGCGGCTCCCCCCAGCCGGGACGCGGCTCGCCGTGTCGGGACTCCCGGGATCCGCCCCGGCCGTGCTCGTCAGCGCGCTCGCCCGGCAGCTACCGCAGCGGGTCTTCGTGTGCGTCGCCCCGACGGCCACCGACGCGGAGCGCTGGCTCGCGGACGTGGCGACGCTGGCAGGCGAGACGGCCGCATTGTACCCGCAGCGCGAGGCGCTGGGTGCCGAGGAAGCCCATTTCGAGATTGCGGGGGAGCGGGTCGAAACGCTGGAGGCGCTGCTCAGGGCGCGGGTGCGCATTCTCGTCACGACCGCCCGGGCGACGGCGGAGCGGACGGGGGTACCCGCCGCCCTGGCCGCCAGGCGCATGGTCTTGGAGCCGGGTACGGGGAAGGGGGAGGGGAAAAGGGGTTCACTGAGTGACAGCGTGCGCCGGCTGGGCGAGATGGGCTACACGCGCGTACCGACCGTGACCGAGGTGGCGCAGTTCAGCGTGCGCGGCGGCATCCTCGACGTGTACGGCTTCGGGATGGCGGCGCCGACGCGAGTCGAGTGGTGGGGCGACGAGATCCTGTCGCTGAGGACGTTCGATCTTGACACCCAGCGATCGGGGGACGCGGTGGAACGGGTGACGGTGCTGCCGGTACGGAGCGAGGGGGTAGGCGCGGGCAGCGTAGGGGCGCAGCATGCTGCGCCCGTACCTCGTACCGGGCAACGTCAGTCGCTGCTGGATCTCCTGCCGAGCGACGCGGTGATGGTGCTCGATCAGGAGTCGGCGCTGGGACAGGAGGTGGAGCGTACCTGGGCCGACGCCGCCCATCATCTCGAAGTGGCGCGGCGGCTGGGGGAGGACCCTCTCCCGCGCGAGGAGTTGTTCCTCGAGCCCGCCGCCTGGCGCGCCCGGCTCGGCGGGTTCGCGCGGGTTGCGGTCAACGCGGGAGACGCAGCGGTACGCTTCTCGCTGGCGCCGCCCGAAGCCGTGGATCGCGACATGCGGCGGCTGCGGCAGATCGTGGCGGGCGCCCCGCCGACAGTGATCCTGTGCGACAACGAGGGACAGCTGGAGCGCCTCGAGGAGCTGCTCGGCAGCGACCGCGCGACGCTCGCGATCGGCGCATTGGACGGTGGGTTCATCCTTCCCGGGCTCAGGATCCTCACCGATCACGAGATCTTCCGTCGCGCCCGGCGCATCCGGCGGCCACGGCGCTACCGTACGGCAGCGCCGACGGCGGCGACGCGCGCGCTCGAGCCCGGCGATTACGTCGTCCACCTGGAGCACGGGATCGGGATCTACCGCGGCTTGCAGACGATCTCGGTCGGCGCGGAGGGGGGAACGCTCGAGGTCGCGGTGGTGGAGTACGAGGGGGGCGACCGGCTGAACGTGCCGCTCTACCGGCTCGACCAGCTCGAGGCCTATCGTGCGGCCGGCGACGGTGAGGCGCCGCCCCCGCGGCTGCACCGGCTGGGCGCCACGACGTGGCAGCGCCAGCGCGACAAGACCCGCACCGCGATCCGGAAGATGGCGGCCGACCTGCTCGACCTGTACGCGCGCCGCCAGGTCGCGAGCGGCTTCGCGTTCCCGCCCGACACGCCCTGGCAGCGCGAGCTGGAATCGGCGTTCCTGTACGAGGACACGCCGGACCAACGCCGCGCTACCGAAGAGGTAAAGCGCGACCTGGAGCGGGCGCGGCCCATGGACCGGTTGCTGGTCGGAGACGTGGGATACGGGAAGACGGAGATCGCGCTGCGTGCCGCCTTCAAGGTCGTGCAGGCCGGGAAGCAGGTGGCCGTGCTCGTGCCCACGACGATTCTCGCCGAGCAGCACGGCCGCACCTTCCGCGAGCGGCTCGCCGATTATCCGGTTCGCATCGAGGTGCTGTCGCGCTTTCGCGGCGGGCGGGAGTCGAGCCAGGTCGTCGGCCGGCTCGCGCGGGGCGAGCTGGACATCGTGATCGCAACGCACCGGCTCCTCTCCGCGGACGTCACGTTCCGCGATCTCGGGCTCTTGATCGTGGACGAGGAGCACCGCTTCGGCGTCCGGCACAAGGAACGGCTCAAGGCGCTGAAGCTCGCGGTGGACGTGCTGACGCTGACCGCGACGCCGATTCCGCGCACGCTGCACCTCTCGCTCGCGGGACTCCGGGACCTCACGCTGCTCGAGACCCCGCCGAAGGACCGCTCGCCGGTGCTGACGTTCATCGAGCCATGGGACGACGCGTTGATCGAGGAGGCGATCACCCGGGAGCTCGACCGGGACGGGCAGGTGTACTTCGTGCACAACCGCGTGGAGACGATCGACACGATCGCCGAGCGGGCGCGCACACTGGCCCCCGCGCGGGCGCGCCTCGCCGTGGCGCACGGCCAGCTCCGCGAAGCGGACCTCGAGGCGGTGATGGCCCGCTTCGTCCGGGCCGATGTGGACGTCCTCGTGTCCACCATGATCGTCGAGTCAGGCCTCGACGTGGCGAACGCCAACACGATGATCGTGAACCGCGCCGATCAGTTAGGGCTGGCACAGCTCTACCAGCTGCGCGGGCGCGTCGGCCGGAGCCACCGCCGCGCCTACTGCTACTTGCTCGTCCCGGACCTCGTGGACGCCGACGCGGAGGAGCGCCTGCGGGTGCTGGAACACCACACGGACCTCGGGTCCGGGTACCGGATCGCGCTGCGCGACCTCGAGCTGCGGGGAGCGGGGAATCTGCTGGGCGGCGAGCAGTCGGGGCACGTGCAGGCGGTCGGGTTCGATACGTACTTGCGCTGGCTGCAGGAGACGGTCGAGGCGCTGAAGACCGGGAAGGGGGAGGAGGGACGGGGGAAGAGGATCGCGCCCGAGGTGATCCTCGATCTGCCGGCGCATCTGTCGGAGGACTACGTGCCCGACGACGCGGTGCGGCTCGATCTGTATCGCCGGCTGGCGCGGGCGGAGCAGCCGTGCGAGATTGAGGCGGTGCGCGAGGAATTGCGCGATCGGTTCGGGCCCCTCCCGGACGCAGCGCAGCGGTTGCTCCTCGTGGCCGATCTCCGCGCGCTCGGCGCGCGGGCGGGATTGGAAACGGTCCTCGTCCGCGGCGATGAGGCGCGGCTCACCTTCCGGCGCGACGCCCGCGTGCGGCTTGCGGGTCTGACGGCGGCACTCGACGCGGTGCAGTTCGAAGCCGAGGTACGGCGCGCGGTTCCCCTCTCGCTCCGGCTGCGCCGGCTGGGTGGCGAGGCGATCGGCCCGGGCTTGGTGCGGGCCCTGACCGCCGTTCTCCAAGACCTTCAGGCATAGGAGCCGGGATGGGTCGCTTGCGGTTGGCTGTGCTGGTCCTCACGCTCGGCGGCTGCGAGCCGTTGCGCCAGGCGTTTTCGGCGCGCGCCAGCGTGGTCGCCGGGGCGGCCGGTCAGGACCTCACGGTCGAGCAGTTCGCCGACTGGGTGGGGCACAGCGCGAAGGTTCCGCTGCAGCCGAGCGCGCTGACCGGCCTCGCGAACGTGTACGTGGACCACATGCTGTTTGCCGCGGCGCTCGCGCGCGGGAGGGACCTGCACGACTCGCTGCTGGTGCTCGCCGCCGGTTGGCCCACCGTGTCGCAGCTCAAGTGGGACCACTTCCACCAGCGGCTCCTCGCCGCGCGCACCAAGCTCAGTCCGTCCCAGGTGGACTCCGCGTACGCGGCGGGCGGCGTCCGGCTGTTCCAGCACATCCTGCTCCAGCTGCCGCCGAGCGCGGCCGCGCCGCAGGAGCGGGCCAAGCGCACCGAGCTTGAGGGGCTGCGTCGCGACATCGTGGCGCGGGGCGGGGTGACCTTCGCGCAGCTCGCCAGGCGCTACTCGGAAGACCCCGGCTCAAAGGCGAGCGGAGGCTATCTCGCCGCCTCCCCGCCCGGCCAACTCGTACCGGCCTTCGAGACCCCCGCCTGGCAGCTCGAGCCCGGGGGCACGAGCGGGGTGGTGCGCTCCTCCTTCGGGCTCCATCTGATCCGACGCCCGCCCCTCGCCGAGGTACGGGACTCCTTCCGCGCGGGGCTCGAGAACACGATCACCGGGCACCTCGACTCGATCTACGTGGACCATCTCACGACCGCGTGGCAGCTGCGGGTCGCCGACGGCGCTCCGGCGCTGGCGCGGCAGGCGGTGCAGGACCTGGTCGCCGCGCGCAAGGATTCCCGCACGCTCGTCTCCTATCGGGGCGGCGCCCTGCGCGTGCGCGATCTCGTGCGGTGGCTCTTCGCCCTCGACCCGAACGACGTGCGCGCCATTCCCGGCGCGTCGGATGATCAGCTGCGGCAGTTCCTGAAGGTGGTGACCCGGCAGGCGCTGCTGATCGAGCAGGCCGATTCCGCCGGGGTGCAGCTCACGGCGGACGACTGGCGGCAGATCCGGGCCGAACACGACTCGATCGTGGCGACGCTCGAGCGGGTCCTGGGCATCACGCCCCAGCTGCTCAAGGACTCGGCGGCGACGCCGGACGCCCGCATGCGGCTCGCGGCCGCGCGCGTCGACGCGTATCTCGGCCGCGCCTTCCAGGGCACGGCCCAGTTCTACGCCGTGCCTCCGTTCCTGGGCGAGATCCTGCGCGCCGAACTCCCCTGGTCGGTCGACCCGGGCGGGATCGGACGCGCCCTGGAGCGGGCCCAGGCGATCCGCGCGACCACTGATTCGACGCGGCGCCCGCCGCCGGGTCTACGTCCCGCGCCCGGTCCGCCGCCGATCCCCGCCGACACGGCCCGCAAGCCCGGAGGCGGCCCGTGACGCTGCGGTCGGGACTCCGCTCCGTGGCGCTGCTCCTGCTCGGCACGGTGCCCGGCGTCATCCGCGCCCAGGGCGGAGCGTCCGGCCAGATCGTGGACCGCATCGTCGCCGTCGTGGGCACCACGCCCATCACGGCCTCGCAAGTGGAGGAGCAGCTCGCCCTCATGCAGTCCGAAGGCCAACAGCTCCCGTCCGATTCGGCGGGGCGGGCGGCGCTGCGGCGGCAAATTCTCACTCAGATGGTGGAGGACGAGCTGCTCGTGCAGCAGGCGCAGCGGGACACGAACCTCAAGGTGACGGACCGGGAGGTCCAGGACCAGGTCGAGCAGACGGTCCAGAACGTGCGCAAGCAGTTCACCTCCGGGGCGGAGTTCCAGTCGCAACTGCGGGCGGCGGGGTTCGGGTCCGAGGAGGAGTGGCGGCGTTGGCTCGCAGACAATCAGCGCCGCTCGATTCTGCGCGACCGGCTGCTGGACGAGCTGCGTCAGAAGGGCAAGTTGCGGCCCATCCCGCCGTCCGAGGCGCAGATGCGCACCTTCTGGGAGCAGAACCGCGGCCAGCAGTCGAAACGCCCGGCTTCGGTGTCGTTCCGCCAAATCGTCATCACGCCGAAGCCCGACTCGGCGGCGAAAGCTCGCGCGCGGCAGCTCGCGGAGTCGCTGGTCGTCGTGCTGCGGGGTGGCGCCGACTTCGCAGACGTGGCGCGGCGCTTCTCGAGCGACAGCGGTTCCCGCGAGGCCGGCGGCGAGCTGGGCTGGTTCCGCCGCGGCCGCATGGTGAAGGAGTTCGAAGACGTGGCGTTTCGGATGCGGCCCGGCGAGATCTCCGGCGTCGTGGAGACCGAGTTCGGCTACCACGTCATCCAGGTGGAGCGGGTGCAGCCGGCGGAGGTGGAGGCGCGGCATGTCCTGATCGCGCCCGTGATCTCGGCGGCCCAGCTCGCGCTGGCGCGGCGGCTCGCCGACTCGGTGCACGACGCGCTCGCCGGCGGGGCGTCGTTCGACTCGCTCGCCCGCCGCTATCACGATCCTAACGAGCCGAAGCTCGCCGACGCGCTGCCCGCCTCGCAGCTCCCCCCCGACTACCTCAAGGCGATCGGGAAGGAGTCCGTGCCGGGCCTCAAGCCGGTGATCGCGGTCGCGGAGGGGACGGCGCGGGCGCGCTTCGTCGTGCTGGAGCTGATCAGGCGCCTGCCGGAGGGCGAGTTCGCCTTCGAGGACGTGAAGGATCGGATCCGCGACGCGCTGAGCCAGCGGCTCGCCGAGCAGCACTATCTCGACCTGTTGCGACGCACGACCTACGTGGACATCCGCCTCTAGCGCCGTGGCTGCGCGACCGCGCCTCGCCGTCACCGTGGGCGACCCGCGGGGGATCGGGCCGGAGGTGGTGGCGAAGGCCCTTGCCCTGGGGGCGCTCCCCGCGGACATCGTCGTGCTCGGGAACGGGGAGCGGGGCGCGGAACCCTCCGCCGCACCGCCCCGTCCCGCTCCCCGCTCCCTCCTCCCGGAAGTGGCGGGCCGGATCGCCGGGGAGGCCGTCGAGGAGGCGGTCCGCCTGGCCCTCACGGGCGAGGTCGACGCCATCGTCACGGGGCCGGTTCACAAGCACGCCCTCCATCTCGCCGGCTACCGTTATCCGGGCCTCACCGAAATGCTCGGCCATCTGGCTGGAGACGTTGAAACCGCGATGATGCTCGCGACAGGGACGCTGCGGGTCGTGCTCGTGACGACCCACCTCCCGCTACGGGACGTGCCCGCGCAGGTGACGGCCGAGCGGGTGGTGCGAGTGGGCCGCATCGCCGAGGCGGCGCTGCGCCGCTGGTGGGGCCTCGAGCGGCCGCGCCTCGCGGTGTGCGCGCTCAACCCGCACGCGGGGGAAGCGGGTCTGTTCGGCGACGAGGACGATCGCGTGTTGCGCCCGGCCGCGGCCCGGCTCGGCGCCGCGGGCCCCATCCCCGCCGACACCGTCTTCGTGCGCGCGATGAAGGGGGAGTTCGACGCCGTGCTCGCCCCCTACCACGACGTGGGAATGGCAGCGGTGAAGGTGGCGGGCTTCGGTCAGGGCGTGAACGTGACCCTGGGGCTGCCGTTTCCGCGGACCGCGCCGGACCACGGAACGGCGCTCGACATCGCGGGGAAGGGGGTCGCCGATCCGTCGTCGATGCGGGCGGCGCTCGAGCTCGCGGTGCAGCTAGCGGCTCGCAACCGCCTCCCGGAGCCTGTCTAACAGTCGCTGGTGCAGCTCGAGCTGCAGCTTCTGACTCGCCCGATTCACCACCACCACTGCCCCCACGTCCAGAATCCTGGCCCGCTCGACGAGCCCGTTGTCCCGCAGCGTGCCGCCCGTGTCCACGAGATCCACGATCCAGTGCGCGAGGCCGAGCAGCGGCGCCACCTCGACGCTGCCGCTCACCGTGATCACCTCAACGCCCAGGCCCGTCTCGGCGAAGAAGCCGCGCGTCAACCGGGGGTACTTCGTGGCGACGCGCGGGGTCACGCCGCCCGGAAGCGACGGATAGGGAACGTGGGCGGGGCTCGCGACGACCATGCGGCACGCGCCGAAGCCCAGCGCGAGCGGCTCCAGCACGTCCGCCTCGGTTTCCCGCAGCACGTCCGTGCCGGTGATGCCGAGGTCCGCGGCCCCCGATTCGACGTAGACCGGCACGTCGGCGGGCTTCACCAGCAGGAAGGATAGGGACCCGTCGCTCGAGGGAACGACGAGCTTGCGCGTCGTGGCGGCTCCCGCGGTCCCCGCGCCGATGCGCTCAAACAGGGTGAGAGCGGGCTCGAGCAGCCGCCCCTTGGCCAGCGCCACCTTCAAGCTCACGGCGTTGTCTCCGCGAGCCCATCGAGGTCGAGCGCGAGTCCGACGGCCGGGAGCGGCCGCCCGAAGCGGCCGATGAGATCGTCGTATCGCCCCCCGGCTCCCACGGCGCTGCCCGCCCCGCTCACGAAGATCTCGAAGTGCATCCCCGTGTAGTAGTCGAGCCCCCGCACCTCGCCGAAGTCGTAGACCACGTGGCGGCGCTCCTCGTCCGCGAGGGCCGCGTCGATCGCCCGCAGGCGGTCGATGGCCACGCGGGCGTCGGGCGCGACGCGCGCTGCGCGGTCGAGCGCCTCGCGCCGGCCGATGATGAACGGCAGCTCCGTGAGCGTCCCGGGCGCCGCAGTGGCAAGGCCGGCGGCGTCCTTGCGGTCGATGAGCCGCCGCACGCGGGTTCGCTCCTCGGGCGGCAGGGCGTCGAGCGAGGGCGCCAAGGCGCCGACATGCCCGAGGTTGACCTGGTATTCCTTAGGGGAGGCGCGTCGTACCAGCTCGAGCGCGAGGCGCAGCACCTCCACGTCGGCTGCAATTGCGGCGTCGCCCAACAGCTCGGCGCCGACCTGCAGGATTTCGCGCGGCCGGCCGCCGCCGTTCGCCCGCTCGGGGTCCTGGCGGAACACCGCGCCGCTGTAGCAGAGGCGGAGGGGTGTGGGACGCTCGGCGAGCTTCGTCGCCGCCAGGCGGGCCACGCTCGCCGTGAAGTCGTAGCGCAGCGCGAGCAGCTTGCCGTCGAGGTCGAAGAAGCGGATCAGGCGGTCGGCCACGTCGGCAGCGCCGGCTGCGCGCACGAACACCTCGGCGTACTCGAAGGTGGGCGGGATGATCTCCTCGTAGCCCGCCGCGCCGAGTCGCTCCAGCGCGGCACGCTGTAGCGTCCGCCGGCGGCGCACCGCTTCCCCCGCCAGGTCGAGTGCGCCGGGGGGGATCGGCGCGATCGTCGAGCGGAGCTTCACGTCGCCGCCTGTGCGACCAGCCGGACGGCGCCCACCCGGCGCCCGTCCATCTCCACGATCTCGAACACGGCGCCCGGCACGGCGACCTGATCCCCCACCCTGGGGAGCCGGCCCAGCGCGCCGAACAGGTAGCCGCCGATCGTGGTGTAGTCGCCCACGTCGAGCTCGAGCCCGAAGGCGTCGTTCACGTCCCGGAGCGGCGTCGAGCCGGCGAGCACCGATGCGGCATCGGGCGTCGCAGACTGCTTCACCGCGGCGGCCGGCCGGTCGTACTCGTCGTAGATCGGGCCGACGATCTCCTCCAGCAGGTCCTCCATCGTGACGAGGCCGGCGGTGCCGCCGAATTCGTCGAGCACGATCGCGAGATGGATCTTCTGGCGCTTCATGTCGGCGAGCACGTCCTCGACCTCCCGGGTCCCCGGGACGAACACGGCGGGGCGGAGCACGGCCTGGAGGCGCCCGCCCTTCGCCGAGCGCACCCCGGCGAGGATGTCCTTCGCGTGCACCAGACCGACGATGTCGTCGAGCGATTCGCGGTACACCGGGTAGCGTGAGCGGCCCGCCACCGCCACCTGGTCGGCCGCCTCCTCGAGCGTCAGGTCGAGCGGCAGGGCCACCATGTCCGTGCGCGGGGTCATCACCTCGCGGGCCGTCTTCTCGCTGAATTCGAACACGCCCTCCAGCATCCGGGCGTCGCCGGCGTCGAGACCGCCGCGCCGCCGGCTCTGGGCCACGAGCATCCGGATCTCCTCCGGCGAATGGATGCGCTCGAGCTCCGCCGTCGTGCCCCGGATTCCGAGGAGGCGCACGACCCGGTTCGCGCTCCAGTTGAGCGCGTCGGTCAACGGCCGGGTGATCCACGAAAACAGGATCAGCGGCCGCGCGATCCAGCGACTCGTCTTCTCGGGATAGGTGATGGCCCAGGCCTTGGGCGCCTGCTCGCCGAACACGACGTGCAGGAACGAGATGATCGCCACGGCCACGATCGAGGCGATACCGCCGCGCGTCAGGAAGTCGAGTGCGGGCGGCAGTCCCGCGAACCATTCCCGGAACAGGTGGGCGACCGTGTCCTCCGCGACGTACCCGAGCAGAATCGAGGCGACCGTGATGCCCAGTTGGGCGGCCGAGAGCTGGCGATACAGGTCTTGCAGCGCCTGTTGCACGGTCTTAGCCTTCCGGTCGCCGCGCCGGATCATCTCCTCGATGCGCGTGCGCCGGGCCGCCACGAGCGCGAACTCCGCGGCCACGAAGAACGCGTTGGCCGCGACGAGGACGAGCACCGCCGCGAGGCGCAGAGCGAGGGATCCCATGACTGGCTCAGGCATAAGGCCCGGAACCTAGCTCGTGCTGACCCGACTTCAAGCACCGCCCTACGACGTTCTCACGCCGCATCTTCCAAAGATCGGTGCGGCGGCGGATCCCGCGACCGCACAAGCCGTCGGTGCGATCGTCGCGGACGTGCGGGCGCGTGGCGACGGCGCGGTGCGGGAGCACGCGCGACGTCTCGACGGCGTGGATCTGGCGCCGGAGGAGTGGGAGCTCTCCGTCGCCAGGTGTCGGGAGGGGCTCGGTCGCGTGCCCCGCCCGGTCCAGGCGGCGCTCGAGCTCGCCGTGGCGCGCGTGCGTGCGTATCACGAGCGACAGGTCGAGGCGGGATTCACCGTCCGGACGCCGGGAGCAAAGCTGGTGATGCGCGTGGTACCGCTCGATAGCGTCGGGATCTACGTGCCGGGAGGCAAGGCCGCCTATCCATCCACCGTAATAATGAATGCAGTCCCCGCGGCGGTCGCCGGGGTGGGCGATATCATCATGGCGACGCCGCCGGGAGGAGCGTCGGACGTGGTGCTGACGGCCGCGCGGCTGGCGGGTGTGCATCGGATCTTCCGGGTGGGCGGGCCCCAGGCGATCGCCGCGCTGGCCTACGGCACGGCGACGATCCCCCGGGTGGACAAGATCGTGGGGCCTGGGAATCGCTTCGTGACCGAGGCGAAGCGCCAGGTCGCGGGCGCGGTGGGGATCGATATGCTGGCGGGGCCGACCGAGGTGCTCGTCATCGCCGACCGGACGGCCGCGGTGCGGCACGTGGCGGCCGATCTGATCGCACAGGCGGAGCACGACGAGGACGCCTGCGCCTGGTGCGTCACCACGAGCCGGGAGCTGGCAGATGGGCTCGACCCGGAGCTCGAGCGGCAGCTTGCTCGGGCGCCGCGGCGCGCCATCGCCGAGCGGGCGCTCGCTGCGCACGGCGTGCTCGTGCTGGTGCCCACGCTCGACGCCGCCTTGGAGGTGGCGAACCGCCGCGCGCCGGAGCACGTCGAGCTGCTGGTGGAGCGGCCGTGGCCGCTCGTGGATGCGATCCGCCACGCGGGTGCGATCTTCGTGGGGAGCTACACGCCCGAACCCGTCGGCGACTACGTCGCCGGGCCGTCGCACGTGTTGCCCACCGCGGGAACCGCCCGATATGTTTCGCCCCTGGGCGTCTATGATTTCGTGAAGCGCATCAGCGTGATCGCATACTCGCGGGAGCGGCTGCAGCAGGACGCGGCGCATATCATCGCGCTGGCGGAGGCGGAGGGCCTGCCCGGGCACGCGGAGGCGGTGCGCCTGCGAGCCAGCGACCCATGACGACTCTTCCGTTCGAAGTCCAGTGCACCCATCGTGCCCCGCTGCGCGCCGAGAGCCGGCGCCGCTTGCGGCTCGTGCTCGGCATCTCGGCGGCCGTGATGGTGGCCGAGGCGGTGGGGGGCTACGCCGCCGGCTCGCTCGCGCTGCTCGCCGACGCGGGTCACATGCTCACGGACGTGGCGGCCCTCGGCCTGGCGCTCGTCGTGGCTCACCTGTGCGAGCGCCCCGCGACGGCCGAGCGCTCGTACGGGTTGCAGCGGCTCGAGATCCTCGCCGCGCTCGTAAACGGAGCGGCGCTCATCGTGATCGCGGTCGGGATTGGCATCGAGGCGTGGCACCGCTTCCGCGCCCCGCCGGCCATCCACGCCGGCCTGTTGCTGGGCGTCGCGAGCCTCGGATTGGTGGCGAACGTGGTGAGCGCCCGCATTCTCCACAGCGAGCACGACCACTCCCTGAACCAGCGCGGCGCGTATCTCCACGTGCTGAGCGACACGCTCGGCTCGCTGGGCGCGATCTTCGCCGGCGTCGTGGTGCTCCTCACCGGGTGGACTCCCGCCGACCCCCTCGTCTCGGTCGGGATCAGCCTGCTGATCCTCCACGGTGCTTGGCGGCTCGTGAAGGAGAGTACGGACGTGCTGCTCGAGGCGACGCCCGCGCACATCTCGATGCGCGAGGTGCACGACCGGATGGCGTCGGTCCCCGGCGTCGCCTCGGTGCATGATCTGCACGTCTGGACCGTCACGAGCGGCGTGGTCGCCATGAGCGGCCACCTCGTCGTGCGGAACCCGCAGGACAACCAGCGCGTGCTCGAGGCCGTGCAGGAGCGCCTGGGGCACCTGGGGATCGATCACGTCACGGTGCAGATGGAGAGGGATCAGATCTGCGAATAGGCGTGGGGAGTGGTTCGTTACGGTGCGACTCGTAACCCCGTTGCGCACCGGCAGGTACCACTCCCCACTCCCCACGCCGTTGCTGTGACGTCACCGCTTGTGTTTTCCCGGGCACCGTCCTATACTGCGGCCCTCCATTCCGGCACCGTCAGGACGTAGCCCCTTGCAGCTCCGCAACATCGCCATCATCGCCCACGTCGACCACGGTAAGACGACGCTGGTGGATCAAATGCTCCGCCAGGCCGGCGTGTTCCGTGCCAACCAGCAGGTGGACGAGCGGGTGCTCGACTCGAACCCGCTCGAGCGGGAGCGCGGCATCACGATCCTCTCGAAGAACACGGCCGTGCGCTGGGGGCTGGGGGGCGACACCAAGATCAACATCGTGGACACGCCCGGCCACGCCGACTTCGGCGGCGAGGTGGAGCGGATCCTGCGCATGGTGGACGGCTTCTTGCTGCTCGTGGACGCGGCCGAAGGGCCGATGCCGCAGACGCGATTCGTGGCGGGGAAGGCGCTGGCGCTGGGGCTGAAGCCCATCGTGCTCGTGAACAAGGTCGACCGCCAGGATGCGGACCCGCTGCGCGTGCACGACGAAGTGCTGGAGCTGTTCCTGGAGCTTGAGGCGACGCCGGAGCAGTTCAGCTGCCCCTTCCTCTATACGTCGAGCCGCTACGGGACGGCGACCCGGGATCTCGCGCTGCCGGGGACGACCCTGGTGCCGCTGTTCGAGACGATCCTCGAAACGATCCCTGCGCCCCGTGTGGACCGGGACGGGCCGTTCCAGATGCTCATCTCGACGCTCGACTACTCCTCCTACCTCGGCCGAATCGGGATCGGGCGCATCGAGCGGGGGCGGGTGCGGCTGGGCGACACGGTGGCGCTCTTGCCGTTGGGGGAGCCGGGCCCGCTGGGCGACGCCCCGTACGAGCAGGCGCGCGTCGTCAAGCTGTTCGGCTTCGAGGGGCTCGAGCGAGTGGCGCTGGAGGAGGCGGCGGCGGGCGAGATCGTGGCGGTGGCGGGGCTCGCGGGCGTGGAGATCGGCAAGACGGTCACCGCGCCGGACCATCTGGAGCGGCTCGCGGGTATCGCCGTGGAAGAGCCCACGATTTCCGTCGACGTCAAGGTGAACGACTCGCCCTTCGCGGGGCGGGAGGGGAAGTACGTCACGGGGCGCCAGCTGCGCGACCGGCTGTTCCGGGAGCTTGAGCGGAACGTCGCCCTGCGGGTCGAGGAGACGGCCGACCCGCAGACGTTCACCGTGTCGGGCCGCGGCGAGCTGCACCTGGGCGTGCTGATGGAAACCATGCGGCGCGAGGGGTATGAGTTCCAGGTCAGCCGGCCGCGGATCATCCCCCGGGAGGGGCCGAACGGGGAGCAGCTCGAGCCCTACGAGGAGCTGATGATCGACGGCCCGGAGGGGTATCTGGGGGTCGTGATGGAGAAGCTGGGGCCGCGGCGGGCCACGCTCTTGGACATGCGGAACCCGGGGGTGGGGACGGTGCGGATGCGCTTCAAGATCCCGGCGCGGGGCCTGCTCGGCTACCGCTCCGAGTTCTTGACGGACACGCGGGGAACGGGGATCATGCATCACCGCTTCCTGGAGTACGGGCCCTGGGCGGGCCCGCTCGAGGGGCGGAGCCGCGGGGTGATGGTGGCCGATCGGGAGGGGGTGGCGGTGGCGTACGCGCTTTTCAATCTTCAGGAGCGCGGCGCGATGTTCGTGAAGCCGGGGGATCCGGTGTACGAGGGGATGATTGTGGGGGAGACTGCCCGCTCGGGCGATATGGACGTCAACCCCGCGAAGGAGAAGAAGCTGACCAACATGCGGACGACGGCGTCGGACGAGATGATCATCCTGGAGCCGCCGCGGCCGGTCACGTTGGAGCTCGGGCTCGAATACATCGAGGACGACGAGTTGATCGAGGTGACGCCGTCGTCCCTGCGGTTGCGCAAACGCGCGCTGCGCGCGTCGGAACGCCGCAAACTCGCGCGTCGCGAGGCGCGGGCGGCGGAGGAACTGTAGCTCGGACCGCTACTTGCTCGTTCGAAACCTGCAACCACAACCTCAGCTGGGGGTGACAATGTTGTCCCGTGACACGTCGGACTGGTCGCTCAAGCGTCGTAGCGACAGTCTCGGCGATGAGGAGTTCGAAGACTTCGAAGAGGACAAGGACCTGGACGAGGACTTCGACGAGGACCTGGACGAGGACGAGCTGGAGGACGAGGACCTGGATGACCTCGATGAGTACGACGATCTGGATGACGAGTTCGACGACGAGGGGGAGGACGAGGAATTCCGGCCGCGCAAAGGACCGAAGCGCGAGTGGGAGTGACGGCGGGGGCCCGTAGCTCAGGTGGTTAGAGCGCACGCCTGATAAGCGTGAGGTCAGTGGTTCAACTCCACTCGGGCCCACTCCTGGAACGTCGAGACCCCGCAGCGAGCTCACGAACGCTGCGGGGTCTGTGCTTCTCGGTGCCGTAGGCCCTTCAGGGAGCGGAGTCCCCCTCGTCCGATGACCCGTCGGCCGGGCGCACAGGGAGGCCGATCCTCGCGGCCCAGTCGTCCGTCAGTTCGAATGTCTTGCCCATGTCGAATCGCAGCACCCAGAGCCGTCGTGCCAGATCCTTGAGCGCCCAGATGACCGTATGCTGCACCTCGACCGAGGACCACTGGCCGAACTCATTGTGACTCAGATCGGCCTCCAGCGCCTTGGCGATCCGCTCGGCGAAACGCCCCTGAGCCGCCTCCTGTGGCGCTGGCTCTTGGCGCACGTCGTGTCCTGCCGGTTCCTCGGGAGGCGCGGATCGTCGCACCGCGGGCCGATTCGGGGTCGTGTTCGGCGCTTTTTGGGGCCTAGCTCCTTCGCCCCATAGCACCCATTCCAGCGTGACGCCCATCAACCCGCGATCCCGCGCCTTGGTCACGATCAGCCGAGCGGCATCCGCTGGAAACTTCTTGCGCTGGGGCCATTTCTTCACCGCGGCCTCGGTCACTGGCTCGCCGATCTCGGCGGCGAACTGCCGATAGGTCAACGATATACGCTCCCAAGGACTGAAGACGTCCAAGAGAATCGCGAGCCGTTCCGCTATTGGGCCCACCGTGGATCCGCTTCTGCTCTTGACAGATGACAAATTAGGTCTACCTTGGTGACTGTAACGGCCCCTATCAGCCCAATAGTGGGACGGGAGCCGCTCATAAGGTGTCGACTATGAACGCTGCCGTCAAGACGCCCAACTGTCATTCCCTGCCGGTCCTCCCTACGCCCTGTAGGAGTAGGTCATGAGAACCATGCGTCCGTTGGTAATCGGGCTGGTGGTCGCCGCCATCGCCTTCGCCTGCGACTCGCCGACCGCCCCGCCCACCCTGTCGAACCGGGCGGCTCGAGCCAGCCTCGTCGCGCAGCTAAAGAGCGGACCTACGTCCACCGGTCTGATCGCGTGTTCCCAAACCTACGACTCGGTAACTCAGGTGATCGGTCCGCTGGGCGGACTGATTGCGGTGGGCCACCACTATCTCTGGGTAGACTCGCTGGCGCTCGGGAGTGCGGTGAGCATCACGGCCGTGGCCCCAGCGGGCACGGTGAGATGGGTGCGCTTCCAGCCCGACGGTCTCGTCTTCCAGACCAACAGTAAAACCGGATCTCCGGCGGTCATCTATACGGACTACACCGGCTGTAGCGTACCGACCGCCAGCGTGGTCCAGATCGCCCAGGTCAGCGACGCGCTGGGCATCCTCGGCTACCTGCAAACGTACGTCAAATTCAACAAACACCCCTGGAGTCAGGGAACGCAGTACGTCGCCGCCGTGCTGCTTCATTTCTCAAACTACGCAGTAGCCTGGTAGGACGTCACATTCACTCGGAGACTTGTATGTCCGTTCGGCGTCATCTGATCCCGCTCGCGCTCGCGGTGTTCGCTGCCCGCTGCGCCGACGGACCGCATCCCACCGGCGTGCAGCAGCCCCTCGCCCCGGCGCCGCATTTCCTCCGGTGGGCGGGGGGCTCCGCGCCGCAGCTCACGACGATCGGCACGGGCTCGGGTGGGGCCGGTCACGGCGTCTTCCTGGCTTCGCCTGGTGGGCTCAGTCTCGACCAGTACACGGCCACATTCTGGGCGGTCCGCGGGGAGGAGCGTTCGCTCCAGATCAACTACTTCAGCGTCACCGGCGACACCAGCTCCCCGTTCTTGCGGCTCGTAGTCGATGACCCGGCGTACGTACCTGGGCTGGGTGACCTCGCGCCCGGGGACTCGGTGCTGATGACAGTGACGATCGACCCGTCCAACATCAAGGTCACGCTCGAGCCCACGGGGTTGCTGTTCGGCAATCCGGCCCAGCTTCAGGTCTGGTATGGCGGCGCCGGCGGCGACTTGAACGGGGACGGCGTGGTGGACGACGCCGACGCCTGGATCGAGGCCCAGCTCTTGGGGATGTGGTATCGCGAGGGCGCGGACGGCTCATGGACGGCAATGCCGGCGGCCCAGTCGCTCGCGGACAAGTCGTTCACGAGTGCGTTGCCGCATTTCTCCGAGTACGCGCTGTGCTGGGATTAGGACCACGACACCGAGCAGCTAAGCGTTTGGACGACCGCGTCATGGAAGGCAGAGGACACATACGATGCACATGTCGTCACTCGTAGTCGACAAGGCGCGGCAGCTCGCCGCGGCCGGACACCACGCCGAGGTCATCGAATACCTCGGCGCGCAAGAACGAAGCGAGCTCGCGGACTCGCCGACCCTCGCGTTGCTGTACGGAACCGCGCAGGCGCGGCTGGGGCGCAACGACGAAGGACTGCGGTGGCTCGATCTGGCGCTGGACGAGGCGCGCAGGCGGCACGAGCCGGCGGTCGAGGGTCAGGCCCTCAACGCGCGGGGCGCGATCGCTGTGGTCAGCGGACGGATCGACGAGGCAGCGGACTACTTCACCAAGGCCCTCATGTCCGCGAGCCGGGACGGCGATATCGCGATGACCGGCCGCTGCTCCAACAATCTGGGCGTGATCAGTAGCCTGCGGGGGCGGCACGCGGAGGCGATCGGGTCGTGGGAGATCGCCGTCGCCGCCTTCGATCGGGCCGGTGTGCGCCACGGCGTAGCCGAGTGCCATCACAACCTGGGAATCACGTATCGGGAGCAAGGGGAGCTCGACCGCGCATTGGCGGAGGCGGACCGGGCCGCTGCGGAGGCGGAAGCGTTTGGGGATCGCACGCTATGGGCGCTCGCCCTCCGGGGGCGGGCGGAGATCCGCCTCTGCCGTAGCGAGCTCGAGCCGGCGCGTCGCGAGCTGGAGGAGGTTCGGGCGATCCGCGGCGGGGTGCCCAATCCCGTCGCCGAGGCCGAGGATCTGCGCGTCGCGGCGTTGCTCTCGCTGGCGGAGGGGCAGGCGGCGGCCGCCGAGGAGGCGCTGCGCCAGGTGATCAGCCGGGCGGAGTCCCACGGGCGACCGCAACTCCTGGCGGAGGCAACGCGGGACCTCGTCGTCGTCCTGCGCCGCGCCGAGCGGCAGGTCGAGGCCCAGGCGGCTGCGCGGACGGCCAAGGCCCTGTTCACCCGCCTCGGGGCCGAAGGCGAAATCCGCAAGCTGGCCGGTCAGGGCTGGGACGAGGCATTCACAGCTGAACTGCGCGGGTCGCTGGCGCCGCTCCATGTGGCGCAGCAGCTGGCCGATGCAGGCCACTACGCCGAGCTGCTCACGTATCTGGGCGAGCGCTCTCAGGACGAGCTCGAGCAATCCCCCATGCTGACCCTGCTGTGCGGCATCGCGCACGGCCGGCTCGGCCGGCTGGATCTGGGCCAGCAGTGGGCCATGGTCGCGCAGTTGCGGGCGCGGCTGCTGCGGGACCGGACGCTCGAGGTGCGCGCGCTCAACGTGTGCGGCGCCATCGCCCTGGAGGGGGGTGGCATCAGCGAGGCCACCTACTTCTTCACGCGGGCGCAGGAAGAGGCGCTGCGGGACAACGACATGGCCACCGTCGGCCGGTGCGCCAACAACCTCGGCATCATCGCGAACATGCAGGGGGACTACGGCCGCGCGGTCGGCGCGTACACCCGCGCGATCGCCGCGTACCAGAAGGCCCAGTACGAACGCGGCATCGTTGAGGCGCAGCACAATCTCGGAATCAGCTACCGCGAGCAGGGGCAGCTGGATCGCGCCATGCAGGCCGCCGACACGGCGGTGCGGGACGCCGGCCGGCTGGGGGACCGGCGGCTCCAGGCGCAGGCGATCGCGGGACGGGCGGAGATCCGGGTCGCCTGCGCCGAGCCCGAGCTCGCCATCCGGGAAGCGGAGCGCGCGCTGGCCATGCACCACGAGCTCGGGGACGCCATCCTCGAGACCGAGGACCGGCGGATTCTCGCCGTGGCGCTGAGCATCGCCGGGAAGACGCAAGACGCGGTAGACATGCTCCGTGAGGTGATCGACCGCGCGATGGAGCACAAGCGACCGCTGCTCGTCGCCGTCGCCCAGCGCGATCTCGCCCATATCCTCGCCCTCGGGGGCGACGTCGCCGCTGCGAAACAGCTGGCGCAGGCGGCCCGCGCGACGTTCGACCGGCTGGGAGCGAAGGTGGAGATCGAAAAGCTGGAAGCGCTGCTGGCGATCCCGACGTCCGGGGCGAATGAGCTGGACCGCTCGCAGCCGGGGAGCCCGCCACCTCCTCTGAATCGGGACACCGGGACGCGAACCCGGGGTCCGTGGCCCGACAGGAGGGCGTAGGGTCGTGAGGGCCGTCGGTCCTCTTGTGATCGCGCTGAGCGCCCTGGCGGTCGGGCTTGCGTGCGAGCGCTCGCCTGCTGGACCGACTCCGGATCCCGCGGCACCGACGCTCCTTGCAAACCTCTCCAAGAGCGGAGGGCTGCTCTCGTGCAAGCCCCTCGGCTACGACTCCGCGACCCAGACGATCGGTCCTGCTGGCGGGGTCCTCAAGGTAAGCAAGCACAACCTGGTGGTTCCCGCGGGCGCGCTGAGCGCGATGGTGACCATCACCGCAGTGGTGCCGTCGGACACGGTGAACCGGGTCGAACTCCGGCCCGACGGGCTCACCTTCAACCAACCCGCGTCCCTCACGATGTTCTACGGGAACTGCAAGGTGATCCCGCAGGCGAAGCAGATCGCCTACACGACCGACTCACTGGTGATCCTGCAGTACGTGCCCTCATCCGACAGCCCGACGAGCAAGCTGGTCTTCGGCCAGCTGGGCCATTTCTCGACCTATGCCATCGCCTGGTAGCGCGTGAAGCTGAGCCGCTGTGTGGTGGTCGGGCTGTCCCTCGCCACGATCGTCTTTGCGACGAGCTGTGGCGACGGCTCGCCGACCGGTCTGCCGCTACCCCCTGCACCCAACTCGGCGCTCGCCGGTTCCGCGAGCTCGCCGACCGGGCGCCTTTCCGGCTCGGCGTTGCGCGACGGGCCGATGACGCAGTTGATAGAGCCGGCGGGCGGCACCATTTGCCTCTCGCCCTACTGCGTCAAGCCGAAGCTCACACTCCATGGGCCCTCGTATGACGGCCGCTCCAACTACGCTGTCGCCTGGTGAGGCGGCAGTGGCCGTGATGCCGGTCTGCGTTCTTCCATCCAGGAAAGCACAGCTATGAAAGTGGCACGTCTTACGCGGGCCGCGCTGGTCATCACCGCCGCCGCGCTGCTGAGCTGCGGTGAGCCGCCGCTCAGCCCTGTCCCGCCGCCGCAAGGCAGCCTGATCGGCTCGCTCCTCCAGGCCACGGGGCTGCTCCACTGCACCCCGCTGCCCACTGCCATGGCCACTCAAACGGTCGGCCCGGCGGGCGGCGTGATCAAGGTAGGCCCGCACACGCTGTCGATCCCGGCAGGCGCGCTCGGCGCGCCGGTCACCATCACGGCGACGGCCCCGTCGGACGACGTGAACCGCATCCAGTTCCAGCCCCAGGGCCTCGTGTTCCAGCGCTCCGCCGCTCTCACGATGAGCTACGCGAATTGCAACCTGCTCGGGACGCTCCTGCCGAAGCGGATCGCGTACACCGACGACGCGCTAGACATCCTCAGCTACTTGCTGTCGCTGGATAACCTCTTCGCGAAGAAGGTCACCGGGAAGCTGTACCACTTCTCCAACTACGCCATCGCGTGGTGAGGTCACGATGACCGCCACGCCGATTACCGCTCCCGTGGAACCGGGTCCGCGCGCGCCGGTGCGCTCCGCGGCGGACCTGCTCCACGACGCTCGGGCTCGGGAGCGCGCGGCCTGCATCCCCGAGGCGGCCGCGTTGTACGAGGCGGCGATCGCCGCGGCGCAGCCCGCGGGCGAGCACGCGGCGTTGGCCGAGGCGCTGCGGCGCTTCGCCGTCCTGCGCCACCGCCGGGGCGAATCGGCCGAGGCACGGGAGCTGTGCCGTCGGAGCCACGCCGTGGCGTGCCATGCCGGCAACGCCGTGCTCGCGGGCGAGGCCCTCAACACGCTCGGCGGCATCGACCTGGCGACGGACGCCGTCGTCGATGCCCGCCAGAACTTCCTCCGCGCCCTCGAGCTGGGCGGGCAGAGCCGCGAGCTGCGCGCGCGGGTCGAGCAGAATCTCGGCATCCTCGCGAACATCCAGGGGGAGTTCGACGAAGCGCTGGCGCACTATGGGCGGTCCCTCGAGGCGTACCGCGCGTCGAACGACGAGCATGGCTGCGCGATCGCCTACCACAACCTCGGCATGGCCAGCGCGGACCGCCAGCAGTTCGACGAAGCGGAGCGGTACTTCCGGCAGAGCTACGAGATCGCCGAGCGCGCGAGCGACCTGCACCTCCAGGGGCTGTGCCTGGTCAACCACGCGGACGTGCACCTCGTCCGGGAGCGCTATGAGGACGCGCGGCGCAACGCCGAGACCGCGCTCGCCCTGTTCGATCAGCTCGACGCGCGCAGCGACAAGGCCGACGCGTATCGCGTGCTCGGCATGGTGTTTCGCGAGACCGGCCGACCCGCGCTCGCCGAGGCGCGGCTCCGGTCGGCGATCGAGCAGGCGATGAGCTCGGACGCGGTCCTGAACGGGGCGGAGGCCTCGCGCGAGCTGGCGCTCCTCTATCAGTCGATGGGCCGAAACCAGGAGGCGCTCACCCTCCTGAACGACGCCCACCGCCTGTTCAGGCGCCTCAACGCGCGCGTCGACCTGGTGCACGTCGACGGCAAGCTGGCGGAGCTCGAGGCCACGTATCTGGCGGTGGTACGCGAGTGGGGCCAGTCCATCGAGTCCAGCGACCCCTACACCTTCGGGCACTGCGAGCGGGTGGGACGGCACGCCGTGGCCGTGGCGTGCGCGCTCGGACTGGACCCGCACGCCCAGACGACGGTGCGGCTGGGTGCCTACCTCCACGACCTCGGGAAGGTGCGCGTGCCGCATGAGATCCTGAGCAAGCCCGGCCCGCTGACGCGCGACGAGTTCGAAGTGGTGCAGATGCACCCGATCTGGGGTATCGAGCTCCTCGCCGGCGTCGAGTTCCCCTGGGACATCAAGCCCATCATCCGCTGGCACCACGAGCGCTTCGACGGGACGGGCTACCCGGACCGGCTGCGGGAGGACGAGATTCCGCTGTCCGCGCAGGTCGTGGGGATCGCGGACGTGTACGACGCCCTCACCACTGCGCGACCCTATCGGCCGGCGTTTGCGCGCGCGGCGGCGCTCGCGGAGATCGGGCGCTCCCGGGGTATGTGGTCGGGGGCGGTCTACGGCGCCTTCCTCGCCGCGCTGGCCCGGCCACCGGCCTCACAAGCGGGGGCTGCCGCCAACGAGGCGCGCCCCGTCTTCTCGCGTCTCACCGTCTAAGGGTTGGGGGCGCGCGGCACCTGGCGCCGCCCGCCGAGTCGTGGAATCTTAGGCGTCATGCCGACCGCCGTTTCCCCCCTGCGCCGTTTCGCCCTCATGGTCGCGCTCCTCGTCCTCGGGGCGCCGGGCTGCGCGCGCCGCAGCGGCTGCGCGGGCGACTACTGCGGCACCCTGGTTTTCGTCACTGGGTCCGAGCCGGACATTCTGCTGCCACCGTTGACGCAGTCGAGCGTGGGGCGGGACATTCACGACCAGATCTTCCTAAAGCTGGCCGATCTCGGCATGTCCATGAACACGGTGGGCGACGAGGACTTCGAGCCGCTGCTCGCCCAGCGGTGGGAGTGGAACGGCCCGCGGACGCTCGTATTCCATCTCGATCCGCGGGCACACTGGCAGGACGGCCAGGCCGTGACCGCGGGCGACGTCGCCTTCACGTTCGACGCCTACACGGACCCGAAGGTCGCCTCGCCCTCCGCACAGGATCTGCGCTGGATCGGCGCTGTGACGGCCCGCGACTCCCTCACCGCCGTGTTCCGGTTCCGGCGGCGATACCCGGAGATGTTCTATGACGCCGCGTGCCGCATGCGCATCCTCCCGGCACACCTGCTGCGCTCGCTGCCGCGCGAGGGGTGGAGGACCGCGCCGTTCGGACGCGCGCCGGTCGGGAGCGGGCCGTATCGATTCGTGGCCTGGAAGGCGGGCGAGACCATCGAGCTAGCGGCAGACTCGACGTTCTTCCTCGGCCGGCCGCACATCCGGCGGCTGATCTGGCGCTCGGCGCCGGACCTCCAGGTCGCGATCAGCCAGCTCATCGCCAACCAGGCGGACGCGCTCGAATTCCTCGGACCCCCGGACAACGTGCGGCGCGTGCGGGCGGCACCGCAGCTCACCCTCTATCCGTACAAGAGTTCAAACTACGCCTACCTCGGGTTCAACCTGGTCGCGAACGGCGACGCCGCACGGCCGCACCCCATCTTCGGCGATCGCGACGTGCGGCGTGCCTTGGCGATGTCCGTGGACCGCGCCCACCTGTTACAGAGCGTGTTTGGAGACCTCGGGAAGGTCCCCCCGGGGCCGATGCCCCAGCTGTCGTGGATCTGGGATCCCGAGACGCGCCAGCTTCCCTACGACACCGCACAGGCCGCCCGGCTGCTCGCGGCGCGGGGCTGGCGCGACTCGGACGGCGACGGGATCCGCGACCGACACGGCGAGAAGCTCGCCTTCCGGCTGCTCGTCCCCACGACGAGCTCCGCACGCCGGCAGTACGCTCGCCTGCTCCAGGAGCAGCTCCGCGCCGTCGGGGCGGAGGTCGAGATCGACGAGGTCGAGAACAGCGTGCTCATCGACCGGGCGCGTGGCGCGAAGTTCGACGCCGTCCTGGGAGCTTGGAACCCCGACTTGAGCCCGGCCGCCAGCATCGCGTCGACCTGGACCCGCGCGGGGTTCGGCGGGTCCAACTGGCTGCGCTACGCGAACCCCGAGTTCGAGCGGCAGGTGGAGCGGGCGAGCACTGCCGGAGGCCGCGACGCGGCCCGCGCCGCGTGGCGTGCCGCGATCGAAACGCTCAACACGGACGCCCCCGCCGTGTTCCTGTACTCCCCCGACAACGTGGCGGCGGTGCATTCGCGCGTTGCCGACGTGCGCATTCGGCCCGATTCGTGGTGGGCTCTCGTCCGCACGTGGCGGATTCCTGCCGACCGTCTGATCGATCGAGATCGTGCTTCGGGCCCATAGGTAAGGGCCCGTGCCGCTGGACCGCGCTCCCCCTCAGGGCAGCGCGCTGGTGGTGCCCTGCGGCAGGATCTGATCGAGAATGAATGCGTAGCGGATCGCCCACTCGTGCAGCGCGTCGTAGCGACCGGATGCTCCCCCGTGGCCGGCTCCCATGTTGGTGCGGAGCAGCAGCACGTGGTCGTCGGTCTTGGTGGCGCGCAGCTTGGCCACCCACTTGGCCGGCTCCCAGTAGCCGACGCGGGGGTCGTTCAACCCGGCCGTGACGAGCATCGCCGGATACGCCTGGCGGGTGACGTTGTCGTAGGGGGAGTACGACTTCATGTAGCTGTACCACGGTGCCCTGCGTGGGTCGCCCCACTGCAGCCACTCCTCGGTGGTGAGCGGGATCGTCGAGTCCGACATCGTGTTGATCACGTCCACGAAGGGGACATCGGCCACCGCTGCCTTGAAGAGGTCGGGGCGCATGTTCAGGACCGCGCCCATGAGCAGCCCGCCGGCGCTCCCTCCACGGATCGCCAGCCGGTCGCTGCTCGTGTAGCGCTCCGCCACCAGATGCTCGGC
Organism: Gemmatimonadota bacterium; assembly: GCA_003222115.1. Taxonomy (GTDB): domain Bacteria; phylum Gemmatimonadota; class Gemmatimonadetes; order Gemmatimonadales; family GWC2-71-9; genus AG29. The sequence continues at coordinate 64,228 of QHUL01000049.1, forward strand.
GGCGGCGATGAAGTCGGTGAAGGTGTTCTTCTTGTTGAGAAGCCGCCCCTGCTCGTACCACTGACGCCCCATCTCCTGGCCGCCGCGGATGTGGGCCACCGCGTACACGACGCCGCGCTCGAGCAGGCTCACCAGGTTCGAGCTGAACGTCGGGTCCGTGCTGATCCCGTAGGAGCCGTACGCGTACAGCAGCAGGGGCCGCGTGCCGTCCTTTACGAGGGGCTTGCGATAGACGAGGGAAATCGGGATGCGCGCTCCGTCCTTGGCCGTGGCCCACGTCCGCGCCATCCCGTAGTGCGAGGGGTCGTACCCTCCCAGCACGTCGGTTCGCTTGCGCAGTTGCCGCGTGTGGCGCCGCAGGTCATAGTCGTAGACCGACGGCGGCGTGACGAACGACGCGTAGGTGAAGCGCAGCTGGTCGGTGTCGAACTCGGGGTTCTCGGCCGTTCGGTAGCTGTAGATCGGCTCCGGGAAGTCGATGGCGTAGACCGAGTGCCGCTCGGGGCTGAGGACGCGGATGCGCTGCGTCGCGTTGCCGCGCTCGTACAGGACGACATAGTCGCGGAACACGTCGATGCCGTCGATCAGGATGGAGTCACTCGCCGGCACCAGCTCCGCGGCTTGCGTCGGGTCGTGATCGCTCAAGCGCAGCAGCTTGAAGTTGAGAGCGTGCTCGTTGCTGAGCACCAGGAAGTCGTCCCCACGGTGCTCGGCGACCGGGTGGAGAACGCCGGGCGTGCGCGGCACCAACGTGCGCCATGCCTCGGTGGGGCGGTCGGCCGGGAGGTACCGGATCTCCGACTGGTCGAAGCTCTGGTCGCTGATCAACAGGAACCGGTGGTCCTTGGTCTTGCCGAGGTCCAAGGTGTACAGGACGTCGGCCTCGTGGAAGACGACCGAGTCGGTGGTGGCGGCGCCGCCCAGCGTGTGGCGCACGACCTCATAAGGGCGGTTCGCCGCGTCGCCGCGACCATAAAACAACGTGCGGTTGTCGCCGGCCCACTCCAGCGAGTAATTGACCTGCGCGATGCTGTCGGCGAGCATGCCCCCGCTGACCAGGTCCTTCACCACCAGCAGGTAGCGCTCGCCTCCCGTCGTGTCGACGGTGAACGCCAGCATGCGCTCGTCCGGGCTCACGCGGCTCACGCCGACGCGGAAGTACGCCCGCCCGGCTCCCGCGCCGGGGGCGTTCTCATCGAGCATCACTTCTTCCGGGGCGGTGAGCGAGCCGCGCTTGCGGCAGAGGATAGGGTATTGCTGCCCGGCGACCGTCCGGGAGTAGTAGTAGTAGTGGCCCTCGCGCTGCGGGACCGAGAGGTCGGTCTCCTTGATGCGCGCCTTCATCTCGTTGAAGAGTTGCGTCTGGAGCGCGTCCGTGTGCTTGAGCCGCGCCGCGACGTAGCGGTTTTCCGCCTCCAGGTAGGCGATCACGTCCGGGCTCTTGCGGCTGTCGTCCCGGAGCCAGAAGTAGTTGTCGACGCGGATGTCTCCGAGCGTCGTGTCGACCTTGGGGATCGTCTTCGCGATCGGGGGCGTCGGCAGGGTGGCCGTGTCGGCGGCGGCCCGCGTGCCTGGGGCCTGCGCTCGGGCGGGGCCGGAGGTCGCAGCGAAGGCGCCGAGCGCCAAGAGCAGGCGCGTGGGGCGGGTGAGCATGGGGCGTTCAAACTACGGCCCCAAGGTGAAAGACGACAGAGCCCCGCGATCTGCGCGGGGCTCCTTGCTTCGCTGGCGACCGGGCCGCTCGCAGCTAGGGCCTATTCGTCAGTGGATTCTTCTGGGTCGTGTCCCGCCGGGCGGTCGTCCTGCGCGTCGAGGACTTGGTCCGGGATGAGGTCTTGGCCGTGGTCGCCGAGGACCTCGTCGCCGCCGGGGTCCGCGCGTGCGAGGCATGCTTCTTTGCGTCGCCACCGCAAGCCAAGAGCGCAATCACCGCAGCTACACTCAGCAACGTCCTCGCCATGGGTCCTCCGTCGTGGCGGGTCGGCTCCAATATAAAGCACGGCCCCACCAGGCAAGTCCCTAGGGGACGCCGCAGGCCTGCCGCCCGCCTGCCAGGGTGGCGGCCCGGCGGCTCAGACGAGTCCCAGGCGCTTCTCGAGGTGCGCCTTGACGGAGTCGGTGATGACGCCCCGCTGGTGCGCGTCGACGAGGGCGGCGGTGATCCGCGCCCGATCGGCATCCACGCCGCGCTCCCGCAGCTCCTGAATGACGCGGGCGAGCCGCTGATCGTAGCCGCCCGACTTGAGCTTCCCTGCGTCCATGTCGCCCTTCAGCTTCTCCAGCTCTTTCAGGAACCGCTCGATCGAAACCGGTGGCATCGCGTACTCCTCCTCAGATGAGGTCCGGGCTCACGTCCCAGATGTACCGCCGTTAGCGGGCCCCGGCCAGAGGCGGCGCAGCGGGGTTCGGGGCCTTGAATTAGCTCCCGCGATGGGAGACCGTTGTTGCCTCGTCCACGGAGGCGCGGGGCGACGTGAGGGCGGTGTGGTCGTGATCGCAGTCAGGCTGGCGTTGTGCGCGCTCGTTGCGCTCGGCGTCGCGTGCCAGGGCCCAGCGCGCGACAGAGCGACGCAGCGCGCGCCCGCCATCCGCGTGGTAGCGCCCGCCGATACGGTGCCGCGCTCCCTGAACATCTACGCCGCCGCGGGCGCCGGCATGCTGAGCCCCGCCGCGCGACGCGCCAAGTCGCTCGTGTACGTGCCGAACAGCAAGGACGGCACCGTGTCGGTGATCGACCCCCGGGCCTATCGGGTGGTACGCACCTTCGCCACCGGCGCCCTGCCGCAGCACGTGGTGCCGGCGTACGATCTCGCGACCTTGTGGGTGGCGAACAATCTGGGCAACAGCCTCACGCCCATCGACCCCGTCACGGGCCGCGACGGCCGGATCGTGCCCGTGAGCGATCCCTACAACCTCTACTTCACGCCCGACGGCCGCTTCGCCGTGGTGATCGCCGAGCGACGCCAGCGGCTCGACTTCCGCGACGCGCACACGCTGGCGCTCGTGGCGTCGGTGCCGGTCGAGTGCCGGGGCGTGGACCACATGGAGTTCACTGCGGACGGCCGCTACGCCCTCGCCACATGCGAGTTCTCGGGGCAGCTCCTCAAGCTCGACCTCGCCACGCGGCACATTGTCGGGTACCTGCTGCTCGATCCGGAGGGACTCGGCCCGCGAGCCATGCCGCAGGACATCCGCTCCGCGCCGGACGGGCGCGTGTTTTACGTGGCGGACATGATGGCCAACGGCGTGTTCCTGGTGGATCCGGCGGCGTTCCGGCGCGTCGGCTTCATCGCGACGGGGAAGGGGGCGCACGGGATCTATCCGAGTCGCGATGGGCGGCTGCTGTACGTCTCGAACCGCGGCTGGAACACGGTCGGGGGCAGGCGGCGCGGCCCGGGCAGCGTCACCGTGCTCGACCCCGCGACGCAGGCCGTCGTCGCGACGTGGCCGGTGCCGGGCGGCGGCAGCCCCGACATGGGCAACGTCACCGCAGACGGCACCGAGCTGTGGCTTTCGGGGCGGTACGACGAGGAAGTTTACGTGTTCGACACTGCGACCGGGCGGCTGACGCACCGGATCGGCGTGGGCCGCGAGCCGCACGGCCTGTGCGTGTGGCCCCAACCGGGGCGGTATTCGCTGGGCCATACGGGCAACATGCGCTGACCGGCCGCGCCGCAGGCGCGGGTCGCCCTTGTCAACTCGCCCAGTCGGCTCCACGATGGTGACATGAACCGGGTGCGTGACAAGCTCATTCTCATCACGGGCGCGAGCTCGGGGATCGGCGCCGCCTGCGCGCGGCGCTTCGCCGCCGACGGCGCCAACCTCGTCCTCTGGGCGCGCCGCCGCGAGCGCCTGGCGGAGCTCGGCGCCGAGCTCGAGCGCGGGCACGGCGTCGCCGCGCGACTCGCGCAGGTGGACGTGCGCGACCGGGAGGCCGTGAACCGCGCGACCGCGGAGCTCGTGGCGGTCGACCAGGTCCCCGACATCCTGCTCAACAACGCCGGCCTCGCGAGCGGGCTCGCCAAGATCCACGAGGGCGACCCGGACGACTGGGACCGGATGATCGACACCAACCTCAAGGGATTGCTGAACGTCACCCGCGCTGTCCTGCCGCACATGGTGGCGCGGCGCCGCGGCCACGTCGTGAACATCGGGAGCACGGCCGGCCACATGACATACCCGATGGGGAACGTGTACAACGCCACGAAGTTCGGGGTGCGGGCCCTCACCGAAGGGATGAACCTCGACGTGGCGGGCACGCCGATCCGGGTGTCGAGCGTCGACCCCGGGTTCGTGGAGACCGAGTTCTCCGAGGTGCGGTTCCACGGCGACAAGGAGCGCGCGCGGGACGTGTACCGGGGCTTCCGCCCGCTCGCGGCGGACGACGTCGCCGATGCGATCGCCTACGTGGTGAATCTCCCGGAGCACGTGAACATCCTCGACCTCGTCATCGTGCCCACGGCGCAGCGGAACGTCTACGTGGTGGACCGGGAGCAGGACTGAGCGGCGGCGTCGCGGAGACCTGATGCGACGCGGCCTCACGCTCGCCTGGGTGCTCGCGCTGGTCGCCGCGTTTCACTGGTGGGATGTGACCCTTCGCTTCCCCCGGCTGCTCGTCTGGACGTGGGCGTTCCTCGGCCTGTTCCTCGGCACTGCCGCGGTGCTGTTCGGGCGCGGGATGCGCGCGCGGCGCCGCGAGGTGTGGCTTCCCGCCGCCGTGTGGGTGGCGCTGGCGCTCGGCGCCGATCTCGCTACCGTGCTGTTTCCGGCGGTCTCGGTCGAGGGGCGGCGCGTCGCGGCGGCCGTGTGGCTGCCGATCGTCGATCTCGTGCTTCCCATCTGGATGACGGCACGCGCCCTGGCGCTCGTGTGGACGGGGGCGAGCCTCTGGTCGTTCGCGGCGGTGGCGGTCCCGGCGCTCGCCGTGTGGGCCTGGTCGGTGATGATCCGCATGCCCGGGCGTTCGCACGCCGGTCCCCTGCAGCCGCTCACGGCCGAGGAAGCCGCCATCCGCCGCGACCTCGAGACGCACGTCCGGGCGCTCGCGGGGACGATCGGCGAGCGTCACTACGCCCGGCCACAGGCGCTCGCGCGCGCTGTCGCCTATCTGCACGACGCGCTGGCGCGGCTCGGCTACGAGGTCTCGGTGCAGCCCTTCGCCGCGGGAGGACAGACGTTCCACAACCTGGAGGTCGTGATCCCGGGCGGGACCCGCGCGGACGAGATCGTCGTGGTGGGCGGCCACTACGACACGGTGGAGGGGTCACCGGGAGCGGACGACAACGGCAGCGGCAGCGCCGCCGTGATGGCGCTGGCCCGGCTGCTCGCGCGCGACCGGCCCGCGCGCACCGTGCGGTGCGTGTTGTTCGCGAACGAGGAGCCGCCCTTCTTCGAGAGCGGCGGGATGGGCAGCCGGGTGTATGCGGCCCAAGCGGCGCGGCGGGGGGACCGCATCGTCGCGATGTTCGCGCTCGAGACGATCGGCTACTACAGCGACCGGTCCGGCACCCAGGAGTATCCCTTCCCGCTGGGCCCGTTTTATCCCGACCGGGGCGACTTCATCGGCTTCGTGGGCAACTTGCAGTCCGCGCCGTTGGTGCGGCGCAGCATCCGAGTGTTCCGCGAGACCACGGCCTTTCCGTCCGAGGGAGTGGCGGCCCCCGCGTGGCTGCCGGGGATCAGCCTTTCCGACCACGCGTCCTTCTGGCTGCACGGGTGGCGCGCGATCATGATCTCGGACACGGCGCCCTTCCGGTACCCCTACTATCACAGCGAGCTCGATACGCCCGACAAACTGGACTACGCCCGGCTCGCCCGCGTGGTCGCGGGTGTAGCACGGGTGGTGCGGGAGGTGGCGGGGGTCGGTCAGTAGGAGGCGGGCGTCGCCTCGAGGAATTGCTCCTGCGCGCTCGCGCCGTCGCCCGGCCGTGCGGTGCGCCTCGTGTAGGAGCCGTCGGCGGCGAGCTCCCATGCGGTCGGATCGGTGAGCTCGGTCGTGAGGATGCGATCGAGGCGCGCGCGCGCGGCGGCGTCGCGCACCGGGACGGCCACCTCAATCCGGCGGCGCAGATTGCGCGGCCGCCAGTCGGCGGACCCGATGTAATACTCGGCGGCACCCCCGTTCTCGAAGTGATAGATGCGCGCGTGCTCCAGGAAGCGGCCGAGGATGCTCGTGACCCGGATACGCTCCGACAGGCCGGGTACGCCGGGGCGCAGCATGCAGATGCCGCGCACCACCAGCTCGACGCTCGCGCCGGCCTGCGAGGCACGGTACAACGCGGCGATCACCGGGCCGTCGGCCAGCCCGTTCAGCTTCACCCGGATGCGGCCACCGCGGCCGGCGCGCGCGTGCTCGGCCTCGCGCTCGATCAGGTCGAGGAAGCGCCGCAGCATGTTGGTCGGCGCGACGAGCAGCCGGCGGAACTCCGCCTGCGGCGGTCGCGACGAGCCGGTCAGCTCGTTGAACAGCGCGTTGAGGTCCGCGCCCAGGTCCTCCTCTGCCGTGAACAGACCGAGGTCGCTGTAAACCCGGGCGGTGTCCGGGTTGTAGTTGCCCGTGCCTACGTGTGCGTAGCGGCGGATGCGGCCGCCGCGGCGGCGCACCACGAGCGCGATTTTAGCGTGCGTCTTGAGGTTCACGAGGCCGGTCACGACGTGAATGCCGAGCTGCTCGAGGCTCCGCGCCCAGGCGATGTTGTGCTCTTCGTCGAAGCGCGCCTTGAGCTCCACCAGCACGGACACGTCCTTGCCGGCGCCGGCGGCGCGGTGCAGGGCTTCGAGGATGCGGGACGGCCCGCCGGGACGGTACAGCGTGAGCTTGATCGCGAGGACGTCGGGATCGTCGGCGCACTCGTCGAGCCAGCGCTCGAAACTGGTGCTGAACGAGTCGTACGGGTGGTGCACGAGCACGTCCTTCCGGTCGAGCGCGTCGCACACCGGGACGCCTGGCGGGAACGGGTTGGCGGGGGAGACGGGGCGGTAGTCCGACGTGGGGCGGGGCGGGGCGAGCTCCGCCAGGGCGCCCAGGTCCACGATCCCGTCCGCCTCGTAGAAGTCGGCGGCGCTGAGCGTGCTGTGCTGCTCGCTCTCCTCGAAGCGGAACTCGCGCTGCAGCAGGTCGCGCATCGCCTGCGGCATGGCGCGCTCGACCTCGACTCGCACGACGGGCCCGAAGGGGCGGCGGCGGATCTCCTCCTCCATCGCCTGCGCGAAGTTCGCGGCGCCGGTCTCGTCGAGGTGGATGTCGCCGCTGCGGGTGATGCGGAACGGATGCACCTCGACGACCTGACGGCCCGGCAGCAACGCCTCGAGGTTGCCGCCGATCACTTCTTCCAGCGGCACCACGCCCTCGTCTTGCGGCAGCGGGACGAAGCGCGGCAGCGAGGTCGGCAGCTCGAGGTGCACGAAATGTCGCGGACTCGTCGGCGTGTCGCGCAGGACGAGGGCGAGCGACAGGCGGCGGTCGGCGATGAAAGGGAAGGGGTGCCCCGGCGCGCGGGTCAGCGCTTTGGGGGTGAGGAGCGGGAGCACCTGGTCGCCGAACCAGCGGCGCAGAAACCCTTGCGCCGCGGCGTCGAGCTCCCCGAATCGCCGGATGCTCACGCCCGCGCCAGCCAGCTCCCCGGCGCGGAGCAACTGGAAGCAGCGATACTGGCGCTCCACGAGGGGGCGCAGCCGGATCGCGATCGCGTCGAGCTCCTCCTGTGGCGTGAGGCCGTCGGCCGAGCGCGGCGTCAGGCCCGCGGCCACGGCGTGCTTCAGGCTCGCCACCTCCACCATGAAGAACTGGTCGAGGTTCGTGCTGAAGATGGCGAGGAAGCGCAGCCGGGCGCGGAACGGGGTGCGGGGATCCTCCGCGAGCGCGAGCACGCGCGCGTTGAACTCGAGCCAGCTGAGCTGCGCGTTGAGGAACTGCTCAGGGGCTCCGCGCTCAGCGTCGAGCGCGGCGGCCGGTAGCACCGGGACGCGCAGCTCGGAGAGAGTGACGCGGCTGATGCGGTCCGCTTCGTCCGCCTCGGGGAACGGCTCCACTGCGGCGGCGCTTTCCCCGACCGCGCCGCCCACGAGCGAGCCCGACCATTCCGGCACGAGCGGCGAGCGCGCAGCGACGGCGAGCGCCGCCAGCGTCTTCGGCTCCCGCAGCACCGGGGAGCCGACCCGCCCTACGATGTCGCGCGGGGTGAACCACTGCAGCGGGCGGCTCGCCGTCGTGAGATCGCGTCGCAGCCGGCGCGCCACCCACACTTCGAGCACGGGTCGCCGCTCCGTGGCCGGTACCGTGCCGAGCAGGCGCACCTGGCCCTCGGCCGTGCCGAGCAGCTGGCGCAGCGCGCGGCGGCAGGCCTCCTCGCCACCACCCTCCACGACGAGGAGCTGCAGCCCGCCGCCCTTGCGGCGGAACGCCATCCGCCCGTCGGCCACTGCGACGATCGCCACTTCGCGCTGCCCCTGCACGGCGCGGGCGAGGGCTTCGGTCTCGAGTGCGGCGAGCAGCTCATCCGCGCGCGCGCGGCGGTCCGTCGCTAGCGGATGGAGGCCGTGGCGCTCCGCCAGCGCCGCCCCGAGCCGCGCCACGCCGATCGTCCCCCAGGGGCGGGGCCGGAGCGTCAGCTCCCGGAACACAGGTGCCGCTTCCGAGCTGCGCACGGTGACGACGTCGAGGACGAGCTCGAGCTCGGGCCACGGCACGAGCGCCCGCCGCACGAGTCGGAGGCGCCGCTCCGTCTCGAGCTCGACGCTCGGGACGAGGCGCGCGGGATCGATCAGGGCACGGAGCCGCCGGGCGGGGCCAGACTTGCCGGCGAAGATCGCGGCGGCGTCGAGCTCCGCGACCTCCGCCGCCTCCGGGGGTCCCGGACGCAGACCCTCGAGCACGAGTGTGCGGCGGTCGTCCGCGGCGAAGCACACGCGGCACGCGACGTCGCGGCGGCGCAGGTCACCGGCCGGGGTGTCGAAGTACAGGTCGCGCAGAAAGCTGCGCCGCGCCGGGCCGGCCCGGAGCCCGAGTGGGAGGGGGTCGGCGACCAGCGCCTGGAGCGCCTCGGCGCTCGGAATGTCCCAACGCGGGGCGACCGCGCTCATCGCCGGCGGTCCCCGCCGGCACTCGCTACCCGGCCACCGGCCCGGTCACGGCCGCACACAGTTGCGGACGAATTCCCGGTTGGCCGTGCGGGGGTCGTTGAGGGTGCGGTAGAACTCATCGAAGTAGCGGAGCGTCTGCTCGGCGTGTTTGGGATCGAGCCCCTCCTGGCTCCGGAACAGCGCGTAGATCGAGTCCTTCTGATCGTCGAACCGCGCGATCGTCGGTCCCAACTGCTCGGGAGTGCGGCAGTAGCCCCGGTAGAGGCGCTCTCGCACGCTCTTGATCCCGAGGCGGGGGTCGGGGACGGCGTAGCTCGCCGAGATCACGCCGGACCAGTCGAAGTCGTACGGCACGGCGAACACGGTGCCGGCGCTGTCTCGGATGAGCACGATGTTGTGGAGGCCACCGACCGAGAAGTCGGTATTCCCGATGAGGTACTCGAACATCGCCGTGAGCCCCGTGTGCTCGACGTCGGTGTCGAGCTGAGAAACGCCCTTCTGCTCGAACACTTGCGCTCCTGCCCGCCGGGCCATGGCGTCGTCGTCCTCGATGAAGAAGCCGTAGCGCGTGACGGGCTTCGCCTTCCCGGAGTTGTCCCGGTACGTGACGCGCGCGAGCCGCGCGCGGAAGCTCTTCGGCGTGATCACGTTGAACACCCGGTACAGGAGGTACTCCTGCAGCAGGTTCTGCTCGTAGCTCTCCCGGTCCTGGCAGTGCACGACGAGCTTCAGGCCGCCCTGGCCGGCGAAGACGGTGTGCTTCACCTGCTGCTTGTCGAATGAGAGCTTGAGCGGCGGGAAATCGCAGTTCCTGCGCTGGAGCCGGAAGTGGCCCCGCGTCCGCAGCCGCACGTCGAGGGCGACGGAATCGCCCGCCGGCCCGACGAACGCCAGCACCCCGGCGTGCTCCTGCTTCGCTTCCCCGCGGTCCTTGGAGAGCGCGTTGAAGTCGGCCGTGAGCGTCAGCGGCAACGTCTCGGGCGCGTCGAACAGACGGGCGCGGGCGGGCTGGCCGTCCTGCTGCGCGGGCGCACGCAGCGCGGCGCACAGGGTGAGGCTCGACAGCAGCAGCACGTGCGACCGGGCCATGCTGCGCCAAGATACGGCGCGGCGTCGGGCGGCGCGAGCGTACCGCTCGCGTCAGGTGGCGAGCAGGAACAAGTCGTACAGCGCGTGGGTCCAGGCGGTGATGCCGAAGCCGCGCAGCAGGTAGAGCGCGCTGAAGAAGATCCCGGCGACCATCCGGAACGTGAACGAGTACGACGTGAGGCGGTCGCCGTACGGCCCGATATAGTGGAAGGTCGAGAAGATCGCCGCGCCGAGGACCGTCGCGAACACGCCCGCGTGCCAGGGGCGCCAGCCGAACAGCTGCTGGGCGAGCGCGGCCAGCAGCGCCACGAGCACGACCCGGAACAGCAGCTCCTCGTACAGGCCGGCGCCGAGCGAGAGCATCAGCTTCGTCCACCAACCGATCTCGCGCGGCGACGCGGGAATCGCGAGGGGGCCGAGCGGTGAGAGCAGCCTGGCGGTGATCGTCCCGACGACGATCCCGAACAGCAGCGCCAGCAGCGTCGACTCCCCCAGCATCCGGAGAAACACGGTCGGGCGCAGGGCGCCCGCGTGGCGGTGCAAGTCGCGCACGACGAGCCACAGGCCCACCGCGATGAGGCAGGCCATGAACAGCACGGGGCCCCAGGTCCCCGCCACCGCAATGAACAGGCTCTGGAGAATGACGTCGGCGCCGTTCCGCAGCCCGGCTTCCGGCCCCCCGCCCGCGCCCCGCGACTGCAGCGACGCGAGCACCTCGTAGAACACGAGCAGCGGCAGCGCGAAGAGCAGACTGTAGCGTGGCGCCCGACTCGCCTGCCAGTAGGAGCCGGGGCGGGTGAACGCGGAGAGGCCGCTCGAATCCATGGGGCCACAATCTCGCTACATTTGGGCGCCCATGCTTTCCCCCCGATGACCGAGCTCAAGCGCCAGCTGGGGCTCCTCGACTCGACGATGATCAACGTCGGGACGATCATCGCGTCGGCGATCTTCATCGTGCCGAGCACCATCGTGCTCCACCTCACGGCCTCAGGGCCCGCGATCCTCGTCTGGATCGTCGGCGGTTGCGTCTCTTTGCTCGGCGCCCTGTCCGTCGCGGAGCTCGGCGCCGCGATGCCGAAGGCAGGGGGGCAGTACGTATACCTGACCGAGGCCTACGGCCCGGTGTGGGGCTACCTGTACGGATGGACGAGCGGCGTCGTGATCAACCCGGCGTCAATCGCGGCGATCGCGGTGGGATTCGCGACCTACCTTACGTTCTTCGTTCCGCTCGCCGACGCCGGGATCAAGGCGGTGGCAGTCCTGTCCATCATCGGGCTGACCGCGCTCAACTGCCTCGGCGTGAAGCTTGGCGCGCTCACCCAGAACATCCTGACGCTGATCAAGATGGGCCTGCTCACCCTCCTCATCCTCATCGGGTTCGTGCTGCCGGGAGGGAGCGCAGCGAACTTCTCGCCGGTGTGGCCAGACGTCCCGCTGACCGGATTGATCGCCCCGTTCGGCGTGGCCATGGTGGCCGCCCTCTGGGCGTACGACGGCTGGATCGAGATCACCTACGTGGGCGGCGAGGTGAAGGACCCGGAGCGCACCGTGCCGCGCGCGATTGTCCTGTCCACGTTGATCGCGATGGCCCTGTACTGTCTCGTCACGGCATCGTTCGCCTACGTGCTGTCGCCCCCCAAGATGGCCGCATCCTCCCTCGTCGCATCGGACGCGGCCCAGGTTACGCTGGGCCGCGGCGGCGCCGCGTTCGTTGCCCTAGCTGCCGTGATCGCCACGCTCGGCTCGAACAACGGCCAAGTGCTCGCGGGGGCGCGGATCCCCTACGCCATGGCGCGCGACGGAGTCCTCCCGCGCTGGATGGGCGGGGTACACCCCCGATTTCTCACACCCGCTCCGTCGCTCATCGTACAGGGCGTGGTCGCGATCGCGCTTACGTGGATTTCGACGGAGCCGTCATGGAAGGACACCTACCAGCGGCTCTTCACGTACGTCGTTCTCTCGGGGTTCGTCTTCTACGCGATGTCCTGCGGGGCCGTCATTCGGCTTCGCCGCACGGCGGCGGACCTGCCCCGGCCCTACAAGACGTGGGGGTATCCGGTCACGCCGATCGTGTTCATCCTGTTTTCTCTGTGGCTTGTGATCAACACCGCGCGCGAACAGCCGCGTGACTTCGCGGTCGGCGTCGCGCTGATGCTCGCGGGGCTGCCGTTGTACTGGTGGATGCGAGGCCGGCGGTCACGAGGCATCGGAGTCAGTGACGCCCGTTTCTGATGACTGACGAGTGATGACGAGCCGTTGGCCGTGACACGCCTAGTCTGGACGGGAGCGGCTTTCCGATGCAGAATTCGGCGGCCGTCACCACACCCTTCACAGGAGATTCGAGGATGAGATCCATGCTCGGAGCCACGCTACTGGCCCTCTGTGCACTTCCCCTCACGGTCGTCGCCGCCGCGCAAGCCCCGAACCCGGTCACCAACGGAGTCCGGGCCATGGCGCAGCGCCAGACGAAATACATCGTGGAAGCCGCCGAGGAGATGCCGGCCGACAAGTACGGCTACAAACCCACGCCCGCCCAGATGAGCTTCGGGGACGTGGTCGCCCACCTGATCAAGGAAGGGAACAATTATCTCTGCAGCGCGGCGTCCGGCATGAAGCAGCCGGACGCGGACAAGTTCTCGGGGACGGACCCCAAGGACAAGCTCGTCGCGGGGCTCAAGGCCTCGTTCAAGTTCTGTGAGACCGCGCTGGCCCAGATCCAGGACGCTCAGCTGGGCGACAGCATCGACTTCTTCGGCGGACGGAAGGTCACCAAGGGAATGGCGGGGCTGATCACCGTCGCCGACTGGGCGGACCACTACAGCCAGATGGCGATCTACCTGCGCTTGAACGGGCTCCTGCCCCCGACGGCGAAAAAAGCGAGCGACTAGCGGTCCCTGAGGATCTCCCGGGCCGCATTGTACCCACACGCCCCCATGACCCCGCCGCCTGGATGCGTGGCGGCGCCGCACAGGTACAACCCGCGGATGGGCGTGCGGTAGCGCGCCCACCGGGGGAGCGGGCGCAGGAAGAAGAGCTGCGTCAACGTCATCGCGCCCTGGAAGATGTTGCCACCCGTGAGCCCGAAACGGCGCTCCAGGTCGAGCGGCGAGAGGACCTGCCGATCGATCACCGCGCGCTTGAAGTTCGGGGCGTACTCGTTCAACACCTCGAAGCACCGGTCCGCGAATCGGTCCTTGACGCGGTCCCAGCTCTCGCCCCGCAGATCGTAGGGCGCGTACTGCACGAAGAACGACATGACGTGCTTGCCCGCCGGGGCGACGGTGGGGTCCACGACCGAGGGAATGGTGCACTCGAGAATCGGGTCGGCGGAGGGCCGGCCATACTTGGCGTCGTCATAGGCCCGCTCCATGTAATCGAGCGTCGGCGCGATGTGAATGGTGCCGCGGAGATTCGCTAGGGGCGGGAGGTCGCCCCCGCGCACGGCCGTGAAGTCCGGCAGCTCCGACAGCGCGACGTTGATCTTGAGCGACGCGCTAGAGTAATCGATGGAGCGTACGGCCGCCACGAAGTCCGCCGGGAGCTCCCCGGGGTCGGTGAGCTTGAGGAAGGTGACGTGGGCGTCCGCGTTCGACGCGACCCGCGGTGCCCGGAACTCCGTGCCGTCCTCGAGCGCCACGCCCATGACGCGGCCGTCGCGCGTGACAATGCGCGCCACCGGGCTGTTCACGCGGATCTCGACGTCCTGCTGCCGGGCCGCGGACGCGAGCGCCTGGGTGAGACCGCCCATCCCGCCGCGCACGTATCCCCACACGCCGCGCACGCCGTTGCACTCGCCCATCACGTGGTGGAACAGCACGTAGGCCGTGCCGGGCGTGGAGGGTGACGCCATCGCGCCGATGATCGCGTCGGTCGCGAGCGCGATCTTCAGCTCCTCGGACTCGAACCACCGATCGAGGATCGGCCGGGCCGCCCCTGTGAGGACCTCGATCGCCTGTGCGCCGTCGGCGCCGAGCCTCAGGAAGCGCCACCCCAGCCGCGCCAGCCCGAGCAGGTCCCCGGGGCGGAGCGACCAGGGATCCGGGGGCGCCGCGAGCAGCGTGGGCTCGATGAACGCCGCCACGCGCTCGAGCATCGCCTCGTACTGAGGGAGCCGCTCGGCGTCGCGCCGGGAGAACTTCGCCACCTGACGCCGCACGAGCTCCTTGTCGGGGCCGAGCAGCAGGTAGCGGCCGTCGGGGAACGGCGTGAAGGAGGACGGATTGCGCGGCAAGAGCTCGAAGCCGTGGCGGTGCAGCTCGAGATCCCGGATGATCTCCGGGCGCAGCAGGCTGTTCACATAAGCGGCCGTGGAGACCTTGAACCCCGGCCACAGCTCTTCAGTGACGCAGGCGCCGCCCACCACCTCGCGGCGCTCGAGCACGAGCACGCGCCGCCCGGCCCGGGCGAGGTAGGCCGCGGCCACGAGACCGTTGTGGCCGGCGCCGACGATGATGACGTCGTAGCTCAGGGTCGCCGTTGCAGCCGTTCCAGCAGGCCGCCGATCTCCGGGGGCACCTGCAGTCCAAACACTTCCTTCATCGGGGCCGTCACCACGAACGCCCGGGCTCCCCCCGCACCCTGGGCGCCGGCAGGCCCTGCAGCTCCCTTCTGACCGGGGGGCCCGTCCGCCGCGTCGGGGCAGCGACGGTTGCCGGCGTCCAGCGTGCCCTGGCCTCCCTTCCCGCCTCTCCCTCCCGGCCCGCCGGGTCCGCCCGGGCCGCCGGGCCCGCCTGCGCTGCGGCCATCCACGATCCCCGCCAGGAACGGATCGTCGAGCGGGACGATGATGTTGATGCGCCCGCCGCGCCCGCCCGTGCCGCCCGGCGCGCCGTTGCCGCCGTTGCCGCCAGGCGCCCCGGGCTGCGCCGGACACCCGGCGGCCCCCGCGGCGCCGTCCGTGCCGGGCACTCCCGCGACGCCTGGTCCCCCGCGCCCACCGCGCGTCTCGATGAGCAGCCAGTCGGCCGGAGGGACGACGCTCGCATCGGCCAGCACGTAGAACGGCGGGGCCAGCCCGACCTGCGTCCCGGCGACGAACAGCTTGTCGTAAAACGGGGAGCGCAGCACCGCGAGCCGTACAATCACATCGGGCCCGTTGCCCCCGGGCTGCCCCACTCCCCCCTGCTCGCCCCAGAAGCTGAAGCTGTGCCGCATACAGCTGTAGTCGGGAGGGACGACGACCGTGTTCGTGGCGCGCGGCTTCGCCCGCAGGGTCGCGCTGAGCCGAAAGCCCGTCGTCACGGTCTCGAGCGCATTCCCGTTGGTGACCCAGTCACCGTCCTCCTGGCTCACCGCATCCGCACTCTCCCGGTCCAGGAACACCACGTGGAGCCGCGGCGGATGCTTCTTGTCGTAGGAGCGCGCGAACGGCACCCGCGCGCCGTCGGCCAGCACGGCCTCGTAGTTGGTCGGGATGACGGCGCCGGGGCAAACCCGTCCGTAGCCCGTAATGATGCGGATGTCGCGGATCTGGGAGACGAGCCCAGGATCGGGGACGAAGTCCGCTGGGGGGGCGTGGGAGCACCCGACCAGCAGCGTCGCGAGCCAGCACATCGCCAACCGGCGTCTCACGGATTCTCCTCGGGGTGAGCGAGAGCCAAGATACCAGCCCCGTTCCCGAACGCCAACGGCTTGCCGCGCGACCGGGCCCCGGTAGTTTGCAAGCGTATTTCCTTTCCTCTTTAATAGCGCGCTCCCATGGAGACTGCGGGGTACGGGCTGATCGAAACGCTGCGGGTACGGGAGGGGCGCATCCCCTTCCTCGAGCGGCACCTTGCGCGGCTCGCCGGCTCGATCGCAGCGCTCGGTCTGCCGCGGCCCGCACAGGATCCGACGGCGTTGCTCCGCCCGTTCGCGGGAACCGAAGATGCGGTGCTGCGGCTCGAGGTGTGCGACGCGCGGGCGGCCGTGACGGTGCGCGAGCTGCCGCCTCTCTTCCCCCCCGCTGTGATCACCGCCTCCGAGCCGCATCAACCGTATCCCGACAAGACGACGCTGCGCGACTGCTTCGCGGACGCCGCCCGCGAGGCGGAGATCGCGGAGGCGGACGATGCACTGCTCGTCACGCACGACGGCGCGGTGGCCGAGGGCACGGTGTGGAGCGTGTTCTGGTGGGAGGCGGGCCGCCTGCGAACCCCGGCACTCGAGCTCGGCATCCTGACGGGGATAGGTCGGGCCCGCGTCATCGAGCTGGCAAAGCAGGTCGAGGAAGGCCGCTACCCACGGGACGCGCTCGAGGGGAGGAGTCTGTTCCTCACGAACGCGGTGCGCGGCGTCGTGCCGCTCGCCTCGCTCGACGGCGTGCCTGTGCCGACGGACTCCCGCACCGCGCAGCTCGCGAAGCGCTTTTGGCCGCAGAGCTGAGCGGTTAGATTCTCCTCGGCGTCTAGTAGGTACGGTGGCTGTAGCTCAATCGGTTAGAGCGCTGGACTGTGGCTCCAGAGGTTGCGGGTTCAATTCCCGTCAGCCACCCTGTAGGTCCGTAGCTCAATTGGTAGAGCACCGGTCTCCAAAACCGGGGGTTGCAGGTTCGAGTCCTGCCGGGCCTGTGCGTGTAGTGTGATGCCTCGCAGCGAGTCATGTCGCTGCGAGGCATGTCGTTTTCCGCTGCGGATCGCAACGAGGCGAGGAGCCTCGGAGGGGGTGCCGCGACCGGCGGACTTGACGCGGCGGACGGCGACCGAATCTTGAGACGCTGATCGGAGTGAGAGCATACCGGTGAACATCGTCGTGCTGGGCGCCGGCGCGGTGGGCGCGTACTATGGTGGCCAGCTCGCCCGCGCCGGCCATGAGGTGACTTGCTACGCCCGGGGGGCGACCCTCGCCGCGCTGCGCGCGCGAGGCCTCGAGATCAGGACACCCGAGGGCGCGTTCCAGGTGGGCGTGGCCGCGACGGACCGGGTGGAGGCGCTCGGGCCCGCCGATTTCGCGATCGTCGCTGTCAAGAGCTACTCGCTGGCGGACATCGGCCCCGTAGTCCGGCACTGCGCCCGGCAGGGAACCACTGTCGTGCCGCTGTTGAATGGAGTGGAGACCGCCGAGCGGCTTGCGCTCCTAGGGGTGCCATCGGCCGCCGTCATCGGAGGTCTCACGAGGATCAGCGCCATTCGTGTTGCGCCGGGCCTCGTGGAGCGGGGCAGTCCCTTTCAAGTCGTCGTTGTGGGGGAATTCGATGGGCGGGTGACGGAGCGTGCCAGTCGCATCGCCACGGCGTTCCGAGGCGCCGGCGTGAACGCCCGCGCCTCCGATCGCATCCAGGTGGAGCTGTGGCAGAAGTTCGTGTTCATTGCGGCGCTGGCCGCGGCGTGCGGGCTCGCACGCTCACCCGTCGGGCCGCTTCGCGCCGATCCATTGGGGCGACGTCTCTTGGAGCGCGCCGCGGCCGAGGTCGTAGCCGTTGCCCGCGCGCGCGGCATCCTCCTTGCTGACGATGAGGCTGCGCGGGTGTTGGGCGTGATCGATGACCTGCCGGCTGCCATGAAGCCGAGCTTTCTGGTCGACCTCGAGTCCGGGGGGCCCACGGAGCTCGATATCCTCAGCGGGACAGTTGCCCGCTTCGCCGAGCAAGCGCGTATCGCCACACCAGTCCACGATACAGCGACCGTCGCACTCGCCGACCGGGCGCGCCGGTGACGGACCCAGAGGGGACCGTGATGCCAATGCCGGCTGGGCCCCGCTGACAAGGCGCCTGAGCCGACCGCGGGCCGCTGCGGGTCACCAGCTTCGGCCACCCCCTAGGACGTAATCTTCATCCTGCTGTCGGCGCGAACAGTGCTGGAACAGCTCAGCAATCGCACGGACGTGGGGCTCGAGGAGCATCACGTCGCCCTCGCATCCCTCCGGACCGCAATACTCCTCGGTGTCGCGCGCCACCCGTCGCCAGCGCAGCATTGCATTGCCTGGGCGCAGCCATTCCCTGTTCGGGAGGAACAGACCGACACGGCCGGCGAAATGGTGAGGGGTGTAGCGACGCAGCGCGACGATGGTGGCGGCTTCAACCCTGGTGCGCAGGACCACGACCGGATCCGGCGTGGCGCGGTGGCTGGTGTCACGCTGCGCCTTGTGGTGACGCAGTCGTGCGGTCAGTTTTGCCGTGATGTACAGGCGGCGCTCCTCGTTCGATAGCGACGCCAGAGCACGGATGTGCTTGCTCACCCACTCCGCATGACGCGCGAGGCGCAGCCGCAGCTGCGGCAGGAGCCGGAACCAGGTTGGATAGGGGCTGCTGAACAGGGCGAGGACGGTGACGGCCGCGCCCTGCTGCAGGAGTTGTCGCGCCAGCTCGAACGCGATCGTGCCACCGGCGCAGTGGCCGGCGATTGCATATGGACCGTCGGGCCGGAATGCCCGGATCTGCGCGGCAAAGTACGCGGCCAGTTCCTCGACGCACGTGAGGGGCTCGCTCTGGCCATCGACACCGGGAGGCTGCAGCCCGAAGAACGGCTGATCGTCGCCCAGGTGCTGGGCCAGGAAACGGTAGGAGAAAACGTTGCCATTGTGGCCGGGCACGGCAAAAACGGGAACGCGCTGTCCACGGGGCTGTAGCGGCACGATGGCCCGCTCCTGCCGGGCAAGCGCCTCAGTCGAACGGAGGAATTCCACGATGGCGCTCTTGCGCTGCCGCAGCTGATCGCGCAGCTCTGGCGTCAGCACGCCGGTTGGGGCATTGCACCGCAGCTGGTCCCCGTCCGCCCAGACCTGAATGTCGCGTCTGCGCAGTTCCTCAAGAAAGGTCGGCACGATCACAACGCGATCTCCTCTCGATCGCTGGCGTCGTAAGTCGGCGCCTTCGCCTTCTCTACCCAGGACAGCCCATCGATGACCTCGGCCAGCCCGGCTACCGTCGGGTGCTCAAACAGATTGCGGAGCGGCAGATCCACCTCGAAGACGTCCCGGATACGCGAGACGGCCTTGATCGCCACCAATGACTGCCCGCCCAAGTCAAAGAAATCGTCGTTAAGGCCGATATTCTCCACGCACAGCAATTCGCTCCAAATGGCAGCGAGCGCCTTCTCGGTCGCAGTGCGTGGCCCGACGAAATCGTGAGCGGGCTGGATGTTCGCGTCGAAGAAGGTCGGCAGGACCTGGCGATCAATCTTGCCGTTCGATGTGAGCGGCAACCCGTCCAGCCGGATGAAGTACGCGGGCAGCATGTAGTCCGGTAACCACTGGGCAAGATGGGCGCGGAGCTCCGCCACAGTCAGCGCCTTTTCGCTCACATAGTACGCCGCCAGCCGATTGATGTGTGTCTCACTCGGTTGCGGCGGCTCGGTGTAACCGATCTGCGCCATGATCTGCTGAACGCGCCGTTCATCAAGCTCATCGTCGAGCTCCGCCATTGCCTCATCGCGGGTCTTCTGCCCGAGGCGCACGTCCCAGCTGTAGGGCAGCGCGTAGTTGTGGAAGCCACGTTGCTTCCTGTGGACGTAGATGCCGACATCGTTCATGAGGCAATTGGTCGAACGGCCCGTGTCTGAAGGACGCAACCACGGCGTGTGCTGCCGCAGGAAGGCGTGCACCTCTGCCAGCGGCACACTCCAGTAACGATAGAAGTCCACAAACTGGACGTCCTCGAATACCTCATCGTCACGGAAGATATCCACCTCGAGATGACACGAGACCGCATCCTCACGCCGGTGGTAGGCCTTGCGCGCTTCGAGCACGAGGGCATCGAGCTTGGCGACATCGAAATCCTCACGCTGGAAGACCTCTTCCGTCAGCCGCGTCTCGAAGAACTGACCACGCGACAGTCCGGTGACGATGTAGCGGATGCCCTTCTCGTGAGCGAGGTTGGTGGCCAGGGTGTAGATGGTCTTGAAACAGCCATTGCAGACGTTGGCGAAGCGTTTGAGGCTATCGACGAAGATCGCATTCATGTGTGGCGTACCGCCGACGACGAGCTCGACGCCCAGGGACTCCACGACACGGCGGATGTTGCCCTTCGCTTCCTCCGAGATGAAGCCATTATCCAACGTGAAGACCAGCGGCTTCAGTCCCAGGCCACAGAGTTGATACAGCATGTACGTGCTGTCTTTGCCGCCGCTCAACAGCACCAGACAGTCGTAGCCCCCTGTTCGGGCAGCCTTCATGTCCGCGACGAGAGCCTTGAGTTCCTGAGCCGTTTTGAAGTACGCCTGCGCCTTATCTGCGTACGTGTCATAACCGCGGCAGACATTGCACACGCCCTCAGCGTCATAGCTTGTACCGGGTACGTTGGCAGCGAGACCGCACCGCGTGCAGTGGGTCACTTGTTTCGAGGCCCTCACCGCGAGGGGATTGACGATATCCACCACACACTCGCGAACATCGGCGTGTTGCAGGAGGTGGGCTTCGATCTCGCCCAGCTCAATGCGCGCGCCGGCGATTTTCACTTGATGATCCGCGCGACCCAGGAATTCCATGCGGCCATCGGCGCTCCAGCGAGCCATGTCGCCAGTCTTATACAGGCGCAACGTCGCGGGCCTGAAGACTGAGGATTGCGCTCCCGGTCCCCTCTGCCGTGGGTCTTCAGTCGTCAGGAATTTCTCCGCGGTGAGTTCTGGCCGATTGAGGTAGCCCCGAGCTAATCCATCTCCCGCCAGATACATCTCCCCGATGACGCCGGTGGGCACGGGGCTGAGATGCTCGTCGAGGATGTAGACGCTGGCATTGGCTGCGGGAATTCCGATCGGCACCGAGAGGGCGAGATCCTGCTCCACGTCGTAGCGGTGAATCATGCAACCGACCGTGGCCTCCGTGGGGCCATATTCGTTGTAGATCTCCACCGGGCGGCCGAAGGTGCGAGTGACATCGCGCGCCAGTTCAGTCTTGAAGTCCTCGCCGCCCACGATCAGCTTGCGAATCTTGGTGGCGCGCAGGCTCATGTCCTTGATCATGGCGAGGTGCGCGGGGGTGAGCTTGACGATGTCGACCCCGTCGTCCTCGATGACCCGGAAGATCGCCATCCCGTGCATCCCCGGGTCCTCGCGATGAACGACTATGCGTCCACCGGAAATGAGGGGCGTGAAGATCGACGTCACGGTGAGATCAAACGCGAGAGAGGAGAACAGCGGCCAGGCCAGGCGTTCGCCCCAACTATACTGCGCGTTGGCCCACCAGATGTAATTGACCAGGCTTCGGTGCTCGATCATCACGCCCTTGGGCGTGCCGGTGGATCCTGAGGTGTAGATGACGTAGGCGAGGCTGTTAGGCGAAATTGGAGATCGGGGATTCGAGACGGGGTATTCCGCGATCGCCGCGAAGCTGTCATCCAGCGTCACCACTCGCGCGGCGCCGCTCGGAAGGCGGCCTACCAAATGCGACTGGGTCACCAACGCCGGCAAGGCTCCGGCAAGTCCTTCCGCGATATCCTGCAACAGGAAGACGAGACGCTCTTGCGGGGAGACAGGATCAACGGGTACGTAGGCGGCGCCGCTCTTGAGTACGCCGAGCATGGCGCACACCACCTCGATCGAATGCTCCATGTAAAGCGCAACGAGGTGATCCGGGCCTACGCCGAATGTGCCGAGATGCGCCGCCATCTGGTTCGCGCGGTCGTTGAGCTCGCGATAGGTCAACGATTGATCGTCCAAGCGGATGGCCTCAACCTCGGGCGTGCGCGCGACCTGAGCTTCAAAGAGGTCGATGATGGTCTTGTCCGCCGGATATGGCGACGCCGAGTCGTTGTAGTCGATGACCAGCGACTGATGCTCGCGCTCACGCAGCCCGGTGAACGAGGTGACGGCCGTGCGCTCCTCGACACCGCTCCGTGTGATCACGCTGTCTTCTCCTCCGGGCGTCCGTTTCATAGCGACGAGGCGATCAACTCTTTCAGGATTTCGTTCGCGCCGGCCCAGATGCGGTGCACGCGGCTGTCGGTCCACATGCGGGCGATCGGATATTCCGCGAGATAGCCATAACCGCCGTGCAACTGCACGCATTCATCGACGATGCGGCACTCGCAATCGGTGAGCCAATACTTCGCCATGGAGGCGGTGGTATCATCGAGCCCGCCGGCGATGAAGCGCTCGATGCAGTCGTCGAGGAAGACGCGACCGATACGCGCTTCGGTCTTGCATTCGGCCAGTTTGAAACGCGTATTCTGTAGGTCGCTCAGCGGCTTGCCGAACGCGATGCGCTCCTTGACATACTTGGTCGTCATGGCCACAGCCTCTTCCGACGTTGCGACGGCAGCCACGGCAATCGCCAGGCGCTCATAACTCATGATCTCCATCAGCTGCGCGAACCCTCCACCTTCGGCGGGTCCGAGGAGATTCGAGGCCGGGACATGCACATCGTCAAAGAGCAGCTCGTAGGTGTCCTGCCCGTGCATGCCGACTTTGTCGAGCGAGCGGCCGACGCGGTATCCGGAAAGACCCTTCGGCTCGACGATGATGAGTGAGATGCCCCTCGGGCCGGCAGCTCTGGCATCGGTCTTGACGGCGAGGCAGACGACGCCGGCGTGCCAGCCGTTGGTGATGAACGTCTTCGAGCCGTTGATGACATAGTGATCGCCGTCCCGGCGGGCGGTGGTCTTGATGCCCTGCAAGTCAGAGCCGGCGGCAGGCTCACTCATGGCGATCGCACCCACCAGTTCGCCGCGTGCCATGCGGGGGAGCCAGTTGCGTTTCTGCTCGTCGGTGCCGAAAGCGATGATGTTGTGCGCCACGACGTTGTGGATGGTGGAACCGAACTGCACTCCTGCGTGAGCGAGCTCCTCCACCACGACGGCTTGGTGCGCGAAGGTTCCGCCCCCGCCACCGTATTCGTCGGGCACGTCAGGGAGCAGGAGGCCGTTGCCGCCGGCGGCGGTCCACGCTTCGACATCGGGGCGATGCTGCTGGCGCCAGCAGGCTTGGTGTGGCACGAATTCCCGCTCGATGAACTGACGAACCGACTTGCGGAACATCCGCAGCTCATCATTCATCCACGGAGACTGGTAGACAACGGGAGCCATCGTTTCTCGTCCCGCCACTCACACGGAGACTGCCGCCCCCAACAGGGACGGGGCGAAACCGGCGTGAGATCTGCAGCACTCTGCCACGACGGCCGCCACGAATCCGGGGGCTGGCGAAAAGCTTGCCAGGCGCCAGCCGCAGTCGTCTCCAGGCGTATGCCCGACCCGCAGAATCCTCGCCGGCTCGCCCGGCGCGAGTGACACCTCGAAGCGATCGAGCGGAAGGGAGAGGCCGTCGCCGAGCGCCTTGACGAAGGCTTCCTTGCGCGTCCAACAATTGAAGAAGCCAAGCAGCCTGTCGCGCGGGTCGAGGGCCCGGTAGGCCTCGTTCTCCCGGCGCGAAAACGACCGCGCAGCGATGGCGTCGGCGTCGCGGATCATCCGGACGGCTTCGACGTCGATCCCAACCTCGCGACCGAATGAAAAAGCATATACGGCGACCTCGTCGCGGTGCGATACGTTGAAGCGCAGGTCTGAGTCCGCCTCCGGAAGCGCGAGCGCAGGCTTGCCGCGTGCTCCGTACACCAGCTCGACGGACTCAGGCCGTACGCCTAACCGCACCGCGAGCAGCTGTCGCAGTCGCGCACGCGCGACGATGAATCGGTGGGCGTCGCGATCAAAGACAAACCGACTCGCTCTCTGTCGCTCAGCGTCCGA
The DNA here is from genome assembly GCA_003222115.1 of Gemmatimonadota bacterium. GTDB lineage: Bacteria > Gemmatimonadota > Gemmatimonadetes > Gemmatimonadales > GWC2-71-9 > AG29. The sequence goes on from QHUL01000049.1 coordinate 87,989, forward strand.
GAGCAGCACCGCTGACGCACGAACAGCCGCGGGCCCTATGGCCAGGCGTATCACCACGACCTCGATGGCGTCGTCCCCTTCCACCATCGCGGGCCGCGACGTATCGCCTTCGCTCCGCTCCCAACACGGGAGCGCACCGTTGGTGTGCACGTCCTTGCCTGTCCTGCGCGTGTTGCCGACTCACGTCTGCATGACCGCGCAAATCACCGACTTGATGCGCATGGTTTGTGCCAGGACAGTCTCGGTCCTCGGCCGCGTGCAGCCGCGGGTCGTGCGCATGCCGCTGCGTCATGGCCTCCCGCGTGAGGCGCTGCCTAGACGGATGTAGTGCCGCCGCAACGAGTTACGAAGCACACGCCCGATCGGGCCTGTGCAAGCGCAACTCGAAGGCCGAGTTGCGCTTGTTCGTTTCCGCTACAGGACGAACGTCACCACCTTGCTGTCTGAGCCTGAGGCGCCGTGGCTGTCCGTCACACTCACGGTGATCGTGTAGCTGCCGAGCAGGAGATACGTGTGCGAGGCGCTGATCGTGCCCTGGCTCGGGGTGCTACCGCTCGACGACGAACCGTCACCCCAGCTGATCGTGTACGACCAGGGCCCGTCGTTGTTCGCGTCGCTGAACGACGCGCTCAGCGAGTAGAAGAGACCGACCAACATTCCCTGATCGGGCCCGGCGTTCACGATCGGGGGACTGTTCGGCGCGCTGACCGTCACGGTCTTCGAGGTCGGGGCGCTAATGGCCCCCTGGTTGTCGGTCACCCTCAGGGTGACGGTGTAGCTGCCCCCCGCCCCGTAGGTGTGCGACGGGTTCTGGGCGGTCGCCGTGCCGCCGTCGCCGAACGTCCAGCTGTAGCTCGCGATCGAGCCGTCGGGGTCGCTGCTCGTGCTCGTGAAGCTGCAGCTGAGCCCGGAGCAGCTGAACGTGAAGTTCGCCGTCGGCGGCTGGTTGGGCGGCGTGACGGTCACGGTCTTCGAGGTCGGGGTGCTGGTGGCCCCGACGTTGTCCGTCACCCTGAGGGTGACCGTGTAGCTGCCCCCCGCGCCGTAGCTATGCGACGGGTTCTGGGCGGTCGCCGTCCCGCCGTCGCCGAACGTCCAGCTGTAGCTCGCGATGGTGCCGTCGGGGTCGCTGCTCGTGCTCGTGAAGCTGCAGCTGAGCCCGGAGCAGCTGAACGTGAAGTTCGCCGTCGGCGGCTGGTTGGGCGGCGTGACCGTCACGGTCTTCGAGGTCGGGGTGCTGGTGGCCCCCACGTTGTCGGTGACCGTGAGGGTGACCGTGTAGCTGCCCCCCGCGCCGTAGCTATGCGACGGGTTCTGGGCGGTCGCCGTCCCGCCGTCGCCGAACGTCCAGCTGTAGCTCGCGATCGAGCCGTCGGGGTCGCTGCTCGTGCTCGTGAAGTTGCAGCTGAGCCCGGAGCAGCTGAACGTGAAGTTCGCCGTCGGCGGCTGGTTGGGCGGCGTGACGGTCACGGTCTTCGAGGTCGGGGTGCTCGTGGCCCCCACGTTGTCGGTGACCGTGAGGGTGACCGTGTAGCTGCCCCCCGCGCCGTAGCTATGCGACGGGTTCTGGGCGGTCGCCGTCCCGCCGTCCCCGAAGGTCCAGCTGTAGCTCGCGATCGAGCCGTCGGGATCGTTGCTCGTGCTCGTGAAGCTGCAGCTGAGCCCGGAGCAGCTGAACGTGAAGTTCGCGGTCGGCGGCTGGTTGGGCGGCGTGACGGTCACGGTCTTCGAGGTCGGAGTGCTCGTGGCCCCCACGTTGTCGGTGACCGTGAGGGTGACCGTGTAGCTGCCCCCCGCGCCGTAGCTATGCGACGGGTTCTGGGCGGTCGCCGTCCCGCCGTCGCCGAACGTCCAGCTGTAGCTCGCGATCGAGCCGTCGGGATCGTTGCTCGTGCTCGTGAAGTTGCACGTGAGCCCGGAGCAGCTGAACGTGAAGTTCGCCGTCGGCGGCTGGTTCGTTGGGTTGACCGAGATGGTCTGCGAGGTCGGGGCGCTCGTGGCCCCCTGGTTGTCGGTGACCGTGAGGGTGACCGTGTAGCTGCCCCCCGCGCCGTAGCTATGCGACGGGTTCTGGGCGGTCGCCGTCCCGCCGTCGCCGAACGTCCAGCTGTAGCCCGCGATCGAGCCGTCGGGGTCACTGCTCGTGCTGGTGAAGGTGCAGGTAAGCCCGCTGCAGCTCGACGTGAACGCGGCGCTCGGCGGCTGGTTCGCCGGCGGTGGCTGAGCCGTCGTCGGACTGTACAGGAGCAGATTGGGCGTGCCGTCGACGTTCCCGGTGATGACGCCTGGCGTGGCGTTGTTGAGAATCCAGTTCGCCACGACGTCGGACGGTGCGTCGCCAAACGTCGCCTTGTAGAGCGCGGCGACACCGGCTACGTGCGGCGACGCGAACGAGGTGCCGGATGCCGTAGCCGTCCCGTCGCCATTCGACACCGCGAACGAGGTGCTGGGCAGCGCAGGCGGCCAGGTCGTCTTGATGTCCACTCCGGGCGCGTAGATCTTGACGCAGGTGCCCCAATTCGAGAAGTCCGCTTTAGCGTCGGTCCTCGTCGACGCTGCGACAGCGAACGGGCTCTGGCCTGAGGCCTGTGTGCATGCGTCGACGTTGTAGTTGCCGGCCGTCGTCGCTATGAACACTCCGGAGTCCCACAGGTTCTTCAGCGCCGTAGCCAGCGCGGTGGATTGAGCGCTCTCCATGGGCAAGTTCGCAACCGCGGGACTCTTGTGATTCGCGGTCACCCAGTCGACACCCGCGATGACGTTGGACATGACCCCGGCGTCGCAGAAATCGTAGACCCGGACTTCGTGCAGGAAGACCCCCTTGGCGACCCCGTACGTGGCGGCACCGACCACGCCCGCCACGGCCGTGCCGTGGCCAAAACAGTCCGTGCCGTCCCCAGCGCCGACGTCATATACGACGTCCGCCCGGCCCCCGAACTCGGCGTGGGCGGTAAAGAGTCCCGTGTCAATGAGGTACACGTGCACGCCGGCGCCCGTGGAGGCGTACGTATAGGCGCCGGAAAGCGGGAGCGTGCGCTGATCGGTGCGGTCGAGCCCCCAGGGGTCGCCGTTCGCATCCATCTGCTGGGTGCCCGCCACGCTGACTCGCTGATCGGGCTCGACGTAGGCGACGCGCGGATCCTGCCGTAGCGTCGCCACCGTCGCATCGGGCAAGCGTGCCGCAAAACCCTTGACTGCGTTGCTGTAAGTGTGCAGGAGCGTTCCGCCCTGCGCATTCACCCCCGACTGCGCTGGACCGACCCGGGACTGGGCTAAGCCGACGGGGTCGGCGACCGTGTCGCGAAAGACGACGATGTACTGTCCGGGGACTAAGCGGCTGGCGCCGTCGTGCGGCTCAGGCTGGAATGGTGTCGAGGCGTCCCGGCATGCCCCCACGAGGAGAACGGCAAGCGCGACTGCCCGCGCACCTGACATGAAGAGCACCTGGCGAGGTGATGACTGCTGCGACACCAGCAAGTTCCGTTCCCGGCTCGTGGGAGCGCGACTGTGGGTGCGAGCTCATGGGGGTGTAGGACCGCGCGCAACGCTATCGCTGTGGCGCGCTGACATCAGTGCGCTGCGAGGCGCTCAGTTCCTCAGCAGGAATTGCAGCACCGCGGCGTTGTAGAAGGCCGGATTGTCAGCGTGCATGTCGTGCCCCGCGCCCGGCACCGTAACGAGCGCCTCTGCCGCGAGACACCGGGCCAGCTCTTCGGTGATGACGTGGAACACGCGGGGGCTGCGCTCGCCCGTGACAAGGAGCACCGAATGCCGGATGCCTCCGACTTCCGCGCAGGACAGCGCCGGCGTATACACGGCGGGGTCGGCGGCGAGCTCGAGGCGCAGCTCGAAGGCGGTCCGCAACAGCGCGGCGCGGTCCGCCTCCGGGAGGCCGTCGAATCGGCCGGCGCGTCCGCTCATCCCGTCGACGAAGCGGCGCAGCGCGTCCAGGGAGTCTCCACGCTGGAAGGCGCGTTGCGTCGCGTCCAGCACCGTCGCCTCGAACACCTGGCGGAGCGAGTCACCCCAGGGCGTGCGGGCGATCCACGGCAGCATCGGCGGCTCCGCGAGCACGAGCGATCGCACGAGCTCCGGGCGCCGCAGCGTGACGAGCAGCGCGACGTACGCCCCGTAGGACGAGCCCACGAGGTGGACCCGCTCGAGGCCGAGCGCCTCGATCAGTCCAATGAGATCGTCCGCGTGCAGGGAAACCGAGTACGGCTGCTCGTCGCGGCGCGCCGCGTTGGGCGGATGGAAGCGGCGGCTATAGGCGATGACTCGGAACCTGCTGGCGAACGCGGCGACCTGCGCCCGCCAGCTATCGAGCGTCCCGACGCTCCCGTGCACCAACACCACGGGGATGCCGCTTCCGTGCTCCACGTAATAGAGGTCGGTTCCTCGCACGCGGGCCACGTGCAGCGGTAGCCGCAGCGGGGCAGGGGTCGCGGCCGGCGCGGCGGCACCTGGACTTGGGCCCTCCGCCGGCCCGCCACCGCAGGCCCCGGCGGCGGTGAGCACGGCGAGCGCTGCAGCGACGAGCCTCACGGGTCTCACGCCGTCAAGCTACCGCCGGCCTGGCGGCCCAGCCAGGCTTGAGCCAAAATCAAGGCTTCCCGAACTCGAGTCACCGCTCATGAAAGCGCTCGTGGGTGCTCTGGTCTTCGCGCTGTGCGGCGTGCCCCTGGTGAGTGCCGCGCAGGACGCACGCAATCCCGTCTCCGACGCGCTGCGGTCGCAGGAGCAGCGCCGCGGAAAGAATCTCGTCGAAGCCGCGGAGGATATGCCGGCCGAGAAGTACGGCTTCAAGCCGACGCCGGCGCAGATGAGCTTCGGCGACGTGGTGGTGCACCTCGCCGAAGGCAACGACGACCTCTGCTCCGCCATCACCGGGGTGGCGGCGCCGCAGCGTTCCAAGGTCGCGGCCACGGAGGCCAAGGACAAGCTGGTCGCCCGCTTGAAGGAGACGTTCGCCTTCTGCGAGGCGGCGCTCGCCAAGCTGGACGACTCGAAGCTCGCCGAGAAGGTCCCCTTCTTCGGGCGCGAGGTGACCCGGGCGGCGGCGGCGCTGATCACGGTGGACGACTGGGCGGATCACTACAGCCAGGTGGCGATCTACATGCGGCTGAACGGGCTGCTACCTCCCACTGCCAAACGCCGGGCGCAGTAGCGCGACTCAGGTCTTGACCTGATTGCGCCCGCCTTCCTTGGCGCGGTAGAGCGCCCGATCGGCGGCCATGACCACCTGGTCGGGTTTGGTGTGGCGCGGATCCTTCTCCGCCACGCCGATGCTGATCGTGACGGGGACGCGCGTGCCCGGCCCCTTCTCGGCCACCACGGGCTCGGTCCGTTTCCGCCGGGAGCGGATCCGGCTGCGCAGGATGAATCGGGTGTCTTCCACCGTGCGGCGTAGTGTCTCGACCTCCGGCAGGCACTCGTCCACGGACTTCCCGGGAAACAGCACGGCGAACTCTTCGCCGCCGTAGCGAAAGGCGTGGCCGCCGCTGCCGACGAGGGCGAGCTTCACCGCCACCATCTTCAGCACCTGATCCCCCACGTCGTGCCCATGGCGGTCGTTGATCTGCTTGAAGTGATCCACGTCCGCCATCGCCACCGCGTAATGCCCGCCCTGGCGCAACAGCGCCTCGGTCAGCGCGCGGCGCGCGGGCAGCCCGGTCAGGCTGTCCTCATACGCCATGTGGTAGGAGGCTTCCACGACGGCGGCGATGAGAATGAGGCACGCCGTGGCGAGGTAGAAGGTCATCGGGTCGGGATTCCCCGGGCTCAGAGCGTTCAGGCCCAGGAACGCGGCCGCCAGAGCCCACAGGTAGGAGCGCTGGGTGTGGGTGGGTGACATCAGCTGGCCCGCGATCTGCAGCCCGAACGCGAGCAGGAAGGCGAGCAGGGCTGGGTCCGCCAGCGGGGTCCACCCCACGAGGCTGGGCGGCAGGAGCCGGAGGTGCAGCAGGGCGGCCGTGGGTCCCGGCATGGTGCGGTCGAGCAGCGCGACCGCGGCAATCTGCAGCCCGATGATCGCCAGACGCACGAGGCCGGGCGGCGTCACGAAGCCGCGCTCGGCCGTGAGGGCGAGGGCGGCAAGGTTGAGTGGCAGCAGCACCGCGATGGCCTGGAACACGACGTGATCGCGCCCCAGGCCATGGCCCACGGCGAACTGCACTAGGGTGCGGTCGGCGGTCGTGATGAGGAGGAGCGCAAACAGGAGCCGGCTGCGATGGAACCGCCACCCGAGCAACACGCCCGCCCCGAAGATCGCGTAGGGATAAAGATCCGCGAAGGTGCCGAGTGCGTTCTGGAGCCAGTGCGAGCGGGTGTAGACGAGCGCGCCGAGCAGGATCAGGCCCTCGGGAAACACGTACGAGACGGGCTTGCGCCAGTTCTTGATGAGCCAGTCCCTGCTGGGCCAGTTCTTGATGTCGAAGCGCACCGCGCGAGAGCTCCTGGGTGTCGGCGGGATTAAGGGTAAGCGGAACCGCGCGGCGGTCAACCGTCGGGTTGCGTGGCCGCCCGAGGGGTGGCGATATTCTTGCCGCCGCGGCGGTATCGTCTAGGGGACTAGGACGGAGCCCTCTCAAGGCTCAAACACGGGTTCGAATCCCGTTACCGCTATGCCTTCCGTTCCCGCCCCCATCGTCTAACGGTCAGGACACCACTCTTTCAAGGTGGGAACAGGGGTTCGATTCCCCTTGGGGGCATGGCGGAGGCCGACGCTTGTCGGGGCGCGTGCTTGCTTTGGGTGCTCCGCGTGACGATTTTTCCGCCCGCGCGCCGATAGCTCAACTGGCAGAGCAACTGACTCTTAATCAGTAGGTTCTCGGTTCGATTCCGAGTCGGCGCACTTGCCCCGCCCGCGCCCGTGCGGACGGTGCTCGAGCAGCTTGGCGTCGAGCGTGACGTGGGGGCGCTGTGGCGAGCAAGCGGCAAGCTTGAGGCCGGGAGCCACGTTCGCGGCGGCAGCGCGACGACGGATCGCACGCAGCGTTGAGAGCCGCAAGAGAGAGTTCCACAGGAGCTCGTGGCACTGAGTTTGCGCCAGGTGGCGAATGGCTGCGGGGAGTGAGCCGACCGAGCTGACCGTCACGGCATGGTCCGGACTTGCGCTCGAACGAGCACAACGCTCCGGACGCCGGCGGTGGCTCTCTCCCCGCAGACGCAAACGACTGCAGTTACAGCGGGGCATCGTGGCACTGGTTGACCCGCTGATGGCCGCGCGCCGCAACGTCGCGCGCCGTCCTACAGTGATGACTGGCGTACTCCTCGGCCGCCCTCCCACCGGGCTGGGAACGGAACTTGCCCCCCGACGCGCCGTCCGATGTCGTGGCCAACTGGCTCATCACCAACGCGACGGTGGGCGTCATCACGGGGAACCCCCCCGGCACGCCGAATCTGCTCGTGTACAAGTCGACACTCTGAGGGCGTTTCGAGCGGGAGCCCCAGGCTCAGTCGAGCGACTGGAGGGTGAGTGGTGGTTGAGCTCCTGAGCCGCCTGCGCCGGGCACCCCACCGTGTCCTGCATCCGCTGCTCCGCCGGCGGGTTCTCGGGGCGTTGCGCCACCGACCCCACCTCACGTCCCTGCTCGTCGTCTGTCATGGGAACATCTGCCGCAGCCCGCTCGCCGCCGCCCTACTGCGCCGAGCGTTGTCGCGGCAAGAAGTGGCCGTCGCCTCGGCCGGCTTCAGTGACCCTGGGCGGCCGGCGCCGGCCGAGGCAGTGGCGGCGGCGTCTCGCTACGGCGTGGATCTTTCTGCACATCGGTCGCAACTCCTGACGCCAGACCGCGCACGCGGGGCCGACCTCATCGTCGTGATGGATCCCGCGCAGCGCCGTGAGATTTGCGACCGCTTCGGACGGCTCGAGCGCGACGTGCTGGTCTTGGGTGACCTTGACCCGCAACTCGTCGACGCCCGTGCGATCCGCGATCCCGTGAACCAGCCGCGTGCAGTGTTCGAGGAGAGCTATGCACGAATCGAGCGCTGCATTCAGCAGTTGGTGCGGGCGATCGGTTAGCTTCGTGTCTTGCCGCCATTCAGCGAGTCAAGGAGCGCGCCATGATCCTCGGAGTCGGGCTTGACGTCGTGGAGACCGAAAGAGTCGCACGCGCGCTCGCCGTGCACGGCCGACGGTTCGAAGAGCGCGTCTACACGGCTGCCGAGCTCACGACGTGTTCGCAGCGCGCGGACCGGGTCCAAGCACTGGCTTCCCGATTTGCCGCCAAAGAGGCCTTTCTCAAGGCGCTGGGCACGGGGTGGGCCCGCGGTCTCACGTTTCGACAGGTCGAGGTGGTCCACGGAGAAAGCGGTCATCCGGCCCTGAGGCTTGCGGGCGCGGCGGCCGCTCACGCTCGCCGCAAGAAGGTGAAAAAGATTCACGTCACCCTCAGTCATCAACCAGGGCTCGCCGCTGCCGTCGTCATCCTGGAACGCTAAGCGGAGCGGTGCTAAGCCCTGAGCTTGGCGGGGGCCTCGGCTGCGAGGTGCCGGGTCTTAGTAGCAATGAACCCGGCGATTCTCGAAATCGTCCGAAAGTGGTCGATCTCGAGGTCCTCCAAGGACACCTGAATCCCGAACCCCTCTTCCAGCTGAGCCAGGAATTCCACGAAGGTGAGCGAGTCCACCAAGCCGGTTTCGATCAAGTCCGTTTCCACGGACGGGACCTGAACGTTCAACTGCTCCGAGAACAGCGTGGTAAGCAGACGCTCTAGGTTCCTGGCATCGGGCATGTCACACGACCTCGTGCTCGGTTCCCAGCATGATGACGAGGAGCGCCGGTGACCGGCACCCGGGTGCGGCCATCATGGCAGCACGTCGATCAAGCGGGCGACCCTCCTCACCGCCGCGAGCGTGCGGCTGCGCAGCGAGCGGCGGACGAACGGCCCAAACTCCACGCGGATGCCGTGCCGGCGGTCCTCCCGCAGCACGCGCGTGGGATCGTAGTTCACGCGACGGAAGCTCAGGCGTTGCGCCCCGCAATCGAGCATAGCATAGGCCGCCCGGTAGTCCCCATCCCGTGGGCACCCGACGCTCCCGGGGTTGACGAAGTAGAAGGCTGCCGGATCGAGCGTGATGTCGCGCTCGAGCGGGCACAAAACGTCACCGCGCGGCGTGATCGTCATCGCGCGGGCCACGTGGGTGTGCCCGGTGAAGCACAGGCGCACCTCAGGGTCGCTCTCGCCGATGCGGAGGTACTCCCCGTAGAACTGGCCACTGGTCCGGAGGCGCACGAGCGGATCGCCAGGGGCCGAATGGACACAGAGGATGGAGCGTTGCGGGTACAGCTCGCTGGGCAGGCTCGCGAGGTAGTGACGGTCTTCCTCCGTCAGCACCGTTTGCGTCCACCGGATGGCCTTCCGGGCCACGGGCCCGCAGTCGTCGCGAGGGAGGCGGCCGACCGCCATCAGGTCGTGGTTGCCGTGAACGCTCCGGATCTCGCTGTCGCGGAGGACGGCGAGCGTCTCCCGCGGGAACGTGTGGTAGCCGACGAGATCGCCCAAGCAAACGACGTGTTGGACGTCGCTGGCCCGGATGTCGGCGAGGACCGCCTGCAGCGCGTCGACGTTAGAGTGGATGTCTGAAATGATGGCGAGCCGCATGGTCCCCGCAGCCGTGTCGCGGTGAGCTGGGTGGCATGGACGATGCCACGGGGAGGCGCTCGGACGCACGGGGGGATTACGACGATGTGTTGCGCGCGCGCGACAGCGCCCGCACCTCACCGAGGTCTACGCGCGCATCGCCCGGCGCGTGGGGGAGCCGATGGCCGTGCGGCAGCGCCGGCCGAGCGCGCGCAGGGCGCCGCGCCCGACTCGCGTTGTCCAGTGGATCGCCCATCCCAGGACCATGGCGATCAGCGACGCCGCCTCGACGAGCCCGGGTTTCCAATCCTGCCACTTGAACTCGTCGTAGCACACGCCCGGGCGGCAGTCGTGCAGGAATTGCCGCACAACCTGGGCGCGGGACGGGAGGCCCCCGATCGGGCCGATCTCTGGCGCGTGGCGCCACCGTGTCGTCAACGCGTCGCGCAGCGCCAACAGATCGCCGCGCAGCCACCGCTCTACCACGCCAACCCGGTAGGGCGGCGCCGGCCCCGGTTCTCCGACGCCGTATACGCACGCCGTGAGGTAGGGCAGGTTGATCCCGGCGTCGAGACTCAGGGCGGTCGAGGCCTGGAAGCGGCCGTTGATTTCCATCAGGGTGTGGCGATCGCCGGGGGGGTCATACTTGAACTCGACCATCGCGACACCGTGCCAGCGGATCTCACCGAGCAGGGTCGTGACGTAGCCCGCGAGCCGCTCCTCGAGGGGGATGCTCTTGCGTACGACGCTGACCCCACCGCTGAGGGGATACTCTCGCTCCCGCGAGTAGGCGAGCAGGGCGAGGGCTTCGCCGTGGCGGCACACGGCCGCGACACAGCGCCCGACGCCCTGCACGTATTCCTGCACCAGCAGCGCCTTCGCATCCTGCGCGAACGGCCGGATCACCTGCTCCAGCTCTCGCTGGTCGCGCGCGTAGCGGACTTTGAAATCGAGCGCATGGGCCGTGCTGAGGTGGAGGCCATGCCCGCGGGGCTTGATCGCTAGGGGGAACCGCAGCGCACCGGCCTGCGCGAGGATTTCCCCGACGGTTTCGCCCCGCACCGTGCGTGGCACGGGCACGCCGAGCCGCTCGGCGAGCCGGAGCGTGCGGCCCTTGTCGATGGCGTACTCCAGCACCTCGGGGGCCGGGGCAGCGAGCGTCGCGTAGCGCTCCACCAGCTCGCGCGCATCGCTCAGCACGACGAGCGTCGACTCCACCGCGGGGATCACGAGACCGGGGCGGCTGCGGCTGAGGATGCCCGCGACGTCGTCCAGGAACCGCTTCCGGTCGTCCGACGGCGGAGTGTACCGCCACGTCTCCGTTGCGTAGCGCGAATAGAAGCCGATGCTTCGGGGGCTCGTGCCGCAGGCAACGACGGGAATCCCGGCCATGCCGAGGCCTCGGATTACCGCCAAACCTTGGTGCTGGTCGGCCCCCAGGACCAGCACCTTGGGCCAGGCCTTCATGGCACCGGGACGGATTCGCAGAGCCGCACCGCGCCTGCGAGCGTGACAATCATTGCGCGCACCACTGCCTCCATCAGCTCAGGTCGTTCGAGCGATAACTGTTTCATGATTGGCGAACGCCTCTTGCAACTGCCGCCGGTCGAATTTCCCGTTGGCGTTCCGGGGGAGCCTCTCGAACGCCATCCAGCGGGAAGGCAGCATGGCAGCGGGCAACACCTTGGCCAGCTCCCGACGCAGCTCGGCTGGAGTGACCGAGACCGCTGGGCGGGGCACATAGGCACAACAGATCATCGTACCCTCAAAGCCGTGAGTGGGAATCGCCACAACGGCGCACTCCTGTAAGCAACTCATGGCGTTCAACGCCGTCTCAATCTCGCCGAGCTCGATGCGATAGCCCCGGCTCTTGATCTGCGAGTCGGCGCGACCGAGGAAGTACACCAGACCGTCGTCCCCAATCTTGGCGAGGTCGCCAGTCCGGTAGATGCGATCAGCGGGGTCTGAAGAAAACGGATTGTGCAAGAACGCGGCCTGGGTCTTCTCCGGATCTCGCCAGTATCCCGGGCTGAGGCCGACCCCGCGGATGTAGAGCTCCCCGACCTCCCCCGGCGACACCCGCCGCAGAGCCTCGTCGAGGACGAGCAGCTCCTCACCCTCGCACGGCGTCCCGATCGGGATCGCCGCGCGGTCATCTTCCGGACATCTCGGTACCGTGTAGTAGCTGCTGGCGATGGTGGCCTCCGTGGGGCCGTACAGGTTCGTAAACGTCACGTTGGGCAACCGCGCCATCCAATACCTCAGCGCCGGCGTGGGAAAGACCTCTCCACACCACAACAGCCGCCGCAGCGTGGGGAAATCGTTGAACTCCACCACATCGAACTTGGCCATGTAACTGAGCAGCGACGGCACAGAGAACCATTGCGTCAGTTCCGAGGCTCGGATGAACTCGGCCAACGCGTTGGGCAACAAACTGAGGTCGGGCGGGACGAGGTGCAGTTGGGCACCTGCCGCGAACGTGCCAAAGACGTCGAACGTAGACAGATCGAAGTGCAACGGGGGATGACTCGACATTCGGTCCGCGGGCCCGAGTCCGAAGTACCGCCGGGCCCAGTTCACGAAATGGATCACGTTAGCGTGCGAGATGACGACCCCTTTCGGCGTGCCTGTTGAACCCGACGTGAACAGGATATGAGCGGGGTCTCCCGGGCTGTTGCGATAGTTGACCGGACTGGTCGAGGCCCGCTGTACGTCCCCTAGGGAGAACGCCGGATTGAACCGCTCCCCGGGGAGCCGCTCCGTGTCCATCCACGCGACCGACGCCGACTTCCCCAGCCGCTCGTCCGAAAGGAGGCCGTCGAGCAGCGAGGCCGTACGCGGCCCCGCCAGGATCACCCGCGGCTCCCCTGACTGGACGATCTTCGCGACTCGCGGCACCGGGCTCGACGGATCGATAGGGATATAGATGCAGTCCGCCTTGAGAATGCCCAGCATGCTCACGATGGCCACGGGCGATTTGGGGAGCGCCAGACAGACTCGGTCGCCCCGCTCGCACCCCGCGGCTTTCAGCATTCTGGCCAGCTGGTTGCTCGCGGCCTCCAGTTGTCCGTAGGTCAACCGGGCGTCGTGCATCACCACGGCGGTCGCGTCCGGCCGGCGCTCCGCTTGCTCGGTGACCCACTGCTGGAGTAGTGAAGTCATCGCGTCACCAGGACCAACGCTCGCAGTGCCTCCTCGGCAGGGTGCATGTCGACGATGAGCGACCGCTACCCCAATGGGTTCCAGTGGGAATCGGAAATGACTGCCATGCGCATGGTCCCCGCTATCGCCCGCCGCACCGCCCGTGCATGGCCAATGCCATGACGCGCATCCGGGTCGTCCCCGCATGATGGGGGTGACGCCTGCCATCACCCGGACTCGACGCGCGGATCGGACCGCCGATGTTGCGCTCGCGCCACAGTGCAGTGCTTCTCCCCGCCACTCAAGTTCTGCTCCCTGTGCGGCGCCCCAAAGCCCGCGACGCCGGCGCTCACCCTGGTCGGGCATGCGTGTTGCAACGCCTGCGGCGCGTGAGACTCCGCCATTCCGATGGGAAACCGTCGATGCGCCCCGCACGGTGACGCTGCCACCCGGTTTGTCGGCAACCGACGCCCATAGCGGGCGCGAGGTGGTAACGAATCGCGTTCGCCGGTGGGTGGCACGCGGTTGGCTGGGGCTGCGCACGGCGTGGGCGGTGTGCGGCGTCACGCTCGCGCTGCTGGTGGCTCTTGAGGCGGCCTATCGCATCCAGAGCGGGGTCCGAAAAGGCGTGGCGTCCGCCACTCGACCGACTGTGCCGCACCCCTACGCCTCGCAGCCGTGGTGGCCGGCCTACCAGGCCGAGTTGCAGGCCAGCTTCGCAACGCAATGGGAACCGTATGTGTACTGGCGCCGTCAGCCACACGTCGGCCGCTACGTCAACGTGGACAGCGCGGGCCATCGCCGGACTGCTCAAGGCGTCGCCCGCGGGGGTACGGTCCGCCGCGTCTTTTTCTTCGGCGGGTCTACGATGTGGGGCACGGGCGCGCGCGACGAGATGACGATTCCCTCGCAGGTCGCCGCGCGACTCGCCGAGCGCGGTGTGCGCGACGTCGCGATCACGAACCTCGGGGAGACGGGCTACGTGTTCACCCAGAGCCTGCTCGAGCTTGCGCTCGAGCTCCGGCGCGGATCGCGCCCCGATGTCGTGGTCTTCCTGGATGGCCTCGACGACGTAGCGTCCGCGGTTCTCGACGGCGGGGCCGGGCTGCCGCAGAATGAGGCCAATCGTGTGGACGAGTACCGCCTCGGGCGCGTGCTCGTCTCCGACAATGACCTGCGGGCACTGGGGATGCTCGGGTTGGCGACTGCCGCTCGCTCGCACCTGCTGCGACGGCTCGCGGCCCTGGCCTCGAGCGCCGCCGTTTCCGGCCCCCCTGCCGATACTCTGGGACGCGATGTCGTGGACACCTACGCTTCCACCGCTGACCTGGTGGAAGCGCTGGCGCGACGCTACGGCTTCTGCGCGTTCTACTTCTGGCAGCCCGCCTTGCACACGAGCCTCAAGCCGCTCACGCCCTACGAGCAGGCGCTCAGGGCCGGCATCGCAGCCGATCCGTTTCAGCAGCGGCTGCGAGCTGTTTATCTCGCCGCGGCCTCGGCGATCGATTCGCGGATGGCCGCTGTCGCTCCAGGCCGGTTCTTCAATCTGACCCGGGTGTTCGACGACGACACGGCCACCGTGTTTCTCGACGACATCTCTCACACGACCGAGCAGGCGAATGGTAAACTCGCGGCCACGACGCTGGGTCCGCTGCTGGACGGGCTGTTGGATGCGCGGCGCGGCAGGTCGGGACAGAGATGCCCCCCAGGGCAGTCACCTCGAACTCCATGACGTCGGCACATGCGGGATTCCAGCCGTCACCAGTCGCGCGCCTCCAGGCCCCTCTTGGGCGCTGGCTGCGCAGGATCCGCGCTCATCCGCTGCTCAACCCGACGGCCCTAGCGGAGGTATCGCGCGAGTGGCTCGGAGGCTATCCAGCAGATCCCGAGCACGAGCCCCACCTCGTGGCAGCGATCGACTGGCTGGTCCGGGCCCATGATGCCACTCCGGACGGCGGTATTTCACGCGCCTTCAGCCTCGTCTGGCACCCCTATTTCGCGTGCCGGGGCTGGCAGCCGTCTTATCCAGAGACCACGGGCTACATCATCCCCACGTTATATGCTGCTGCCCGGCGTCTCAGACGTCCCGACCTCGCTGCCCGCGCCGAGCGCGCAGCGCGTTGGGAGATTGCGATTCAGCTCACAACGGGCGCGGTTCGTGGCGGCGTGATCGGCGAGCCGGAATCGCCGGCCGTGTTCAACACCGGGCAGGTGATTCTTGGCTGGCTCGCCGCCTTTGAGGAGACCGGGCACGGCAGCTTCGCCGACGCCGCGCGCCGCGCCGCTCACTACCTAGTGGCGATGCTCGACGGGGATGGGCACTGGCGCAGGGGGAACTCGCGCTTCGCCCGCGCTGACGCGACGCTCTACAATGCCCGCACCGCTTGGGCGCTCGCTGAGGCGGGGGTCCGACTGGATGATCACAAGTTTACCGGCGCTGCCGGGCACAGTCTTCGCGCCGCTGCCGCGTTGCAGGCTCCGAACGGGTGGTTGCCCCACTGCTGCCTATCGGACCCGGACCGCCCGCTTCTGCACACGTTGGCCTACACGATCGGGGGACTGATAGAAGGGGGACGGGTGCTCGGCGACCCGCGTCTGCTCCGCGCCGCCGAGCGCACAGCAGGGGCTCTGATGGCGGCGGTCCGGGCGGATGGCTGGATGCCCGGTCGCTACCGCCCCGACTGGTCGCCCGCCGTAGGCTGGTCCTGTCTCACGGGCCAGGCGCAGATGGCGAACAATTGGATCCGCCTCGCTGAAATCACCGGGGACTCGCGATGGCTCGAGCCGGTGCCCGTCGTATTGCGGTTCCTCAAGCGCACGCAGAACCGGCGCAGTCGGGAGCCGGGGGTGCGGGGCGGGATCAAAGGTGCGTGGCCGGTGGGCGGTGCCTACGGAGCCTACGAAGTCCTGAACTGGGCGACCAAGTTCTTTGCGGATGCGCTGATGCGGCACGAGGCGATCCAGACCCACGGCCGCGGCGCGGCTTCAGCGGTTTCCGTGCTGGCCTAGGACAACGGTGCAGATCGCCGCCTTGCGCCACCCCCTCGCGACCGTCGCCTCGCGCGTGCTCCCAGCCGGGGCGAAAATGGGCCTCAAGCGGCTGCAGCGCGCCTATGTGCGAACGTTCTGGCCGTTCACCGCCGCGGATCTCCGCAACGCGCTGCAGCACTTGGGTGTCGTACCCGGCGACGTCCTGATGGTACACAGCTCGTTTGACCGATTCCTCGGGTTCCGGGGCGGTCCTGTCGAGGTCATTCGGGCACTGCAGGACGTCTTAGGGCCGCGCGGCACGCTCATGATGCCGACGCTTCCGTTCACAGGTAGCGCCATCGAATACACCTCGCGAGACCTGGTTTTTGACGTGCGGCGGACCCCTTCGAGGATGGGGTTCATCACTGAGGTATTCCGGCGCGGCCCCGAGGTCGTTCGCAGCCTGCACCCGACGCATTCCGTGGCGGTGTGGGGGAACAACGTTGACGCGATCGTCGCCGGACACCACGTGGCCGAGACCCCTTGTGGTCGGCCCACGCCCTACGGCAGGCTGCTGGAGTACGACGGGAAGATCTTGTTCGCCGGAGTCCCGGTCAGCACCATGACGTTCTTCCATTTCGTGGAGGAGGAACTCGAGCCACGGATGCCATTTCCGGTGTTCGCCCCGGAAGGATATGCGCTGCGCTGGAAGGACGAGGCCGGTGCGGTAGGGGTCTCTAGGATGCGACTCTTCTCGCTGCGCCTCGCCGGTCACCGGGATCTCAATCCCCTCGCGTCGGAGCTCCAGCGACGGAAGCAGTGGCGGGAGTGGCGCGTGGGCCGCCTCGGTCTCATCCTGCTACGGGCACGCGACGTTTACGACGCTACCTTCGCGTTGGCAGAGAGAGGAGTGTTTTGTTATGAGCGGCAGGTGCTCGCGGGGCGCGATCCTTGGTCCGGCACATGACCCTTTGGGATTCGCACCGCGGATGAGGCCGTGACAGCGACACTCCCTCAGCCGATCCGGTCGCGAGAAGGCGCGGTCCTGGAGCTGCGTCGTCGCCTGCTCCTCGTGAGTTATCACTTCCCACCGGGGCAGGCGGCTGGGGCGCTGCGGTGGGAAAAGCTCGCCGCCTGCGCCGTCGAGCGGGGCTGGGGCCTGGATGTGGTCACGCTCGATCCCGCTTCTCTCCCGGCCGCAGACTGGAGTCGGCTGGCAGCCCTGCCCGCCGGGATCCGCGTCTTCGGCGTGCCCGCGCGCGTGCACCCGGCAGAGCGAGTGGTGCGACTCCTCTCGCGGTCCTACCGCCGCCTCCGGCCAGCCGCGCGCCGGCAGGCCCACCACCGGCGTGACGATGCCCCCTCCGCGGCCGACGTCTGGGCCCTGGCCGGACTCGTGCGGCGCCAGCAGGTGCGCTGGCGCGCGACCGCCGTTCGGGACTACGTGCGCGCCTTCCAGGCGTGGCTCGACTTCGCCCGCGAGGGCGTCTGGAGCCGGGCCGCGGGCCTGACCGCGTTGCGGCTCGCTCAGCCCGGCGTGCATGAGGCGATCGTGACGAGCGGTCCCCCGCATATGGTCCATCAGGCCGGACGGCTGGTGTCAAGGGAGACAGGGTTGCCGCACGTCATGGATATGCGTGACCCGTGGAGCTTAGTCCCGGGACTACCTGTCTCGGTGGCGAGTCCCGCCTGGTTCTGGCTGGCGGCACGGTACGAGCGCAGCGCTGTCGAGCGTGCCGCCCTCGTCGTGGCGAATACCGAGCCGCTGCGTATCGCGATGCAGAGGCTCTACCCGACGGTCCGGGGTCGTATCATCGCGGTCTTGAACGGGTGCGACGAAGAGCAGATGCCCAGCGTGCCTGCGACTCGTCGCTTCACTATCGCTTACGCCGGTTCGATCTACATCGACCGCAATCCTCGGATCGTGTTCCGCGCGGCCGCTCGCGTGGTGCGCGAGCTGGGACTCACGGCCGATCAGTTCGGGTTCGACTTCATCGGGTCCGTGGACAGCTTCGGCGGCGTACCGCTCGATGTGATCGCCCAGGAGGAGGGCCTTGCAGGATACCTACGGACGCGCGCGGCGTTGCCGCGTCGGGAGGCGTTGGCCGTGCTCGCCCAGGCTACGATGTTGCTGAGCCTGCCTCAGGATATTGCGGTGTGTATTCCCTCGAAGCTCTTCGAGTACATGCAGTTCGACGCCTGGCTGCTGGTGCTGGCCACGCGCGACAGCGCGAGCGAGCTGCTGCTGCGGGGGACGGCCGCGGATGTCGTGGAGCCGGAGGATGTGGACCGGATCTCACACGTTCTGCGGACGCGCTACTCGCAGTTCGCCACTGGGGTGCGCCCTCGCCGCGTCGCCGCCGATGGTCGCTTCAGTCGGCGCGCGCAGGCTCGAGTGCTGTTCGATGCGCTCGAAGACTGCGTCCGGGCCGGTGCGGCGACGCGTTAGCGCCACGTCGAGCGCAAGTTTGGCGACAAGCCGCCGCGCCACAGCATCCTGGCCCGCCGCTGACTCTGGTGCGCTAGCGCGCGTGCCCGGCGCGCCAGGAGGTCCCACGCCCACCGCCACTGCATCTGGCGCCATTCGGCTGCCGCGAGGCACTCACTCTCGCGTCGCGCACGCAGCCAGTCCAGCAGCTCTCCCACGGGCGGGAACCAGCCGTTCCGAGCGGCGAGCAACTCGAGAAGACGCCGGGTGTGGGGGTGTGGCTTGCCGTCTCGGGCGAACCCCTTCCCGAAGTGCGTGGCCACGATGCAGACGCCCCCTTCCTCCTCCAGCTGCTGCTGGTGCTCAGGCCGGAGCAGGGTGTTGAACTCGTCGACATCGTCGGCATCCGCGGCGGAGAACCACCAGCGCACAAAGGGTCGTTTCGAGTCCCGGTAGGGCATCGAGGGATTGACGCGCAGCACATTGATCTCCGAAAAGGTCAAGTTGCGCACGTACTCGACCTGCGCGACGCAGAGATCGCCCCACCAGTAGGGCGACCCGGGGCAGTGCCCCTGGTAGAAGTCCGGCGCGTGCGGGGAAAGGAAGCGATAGAGCCGTCTCAGCAGCGGATCGTCGACGCGCGCAGCCCCCCAGTACAAATTGTCGCGGTTGAACGCGTGGTTGGCGTGTATCCGCGGCGGCGCCCCGAACACGCGGTGGAAAGACTCCAACGCCCGCACCGTCCGCTCGCGCGGGCTCGTCTCCATCGTTGCGCCGTGGAAGGCCATCTCGAATCCGCGGGCCTGCAGGTCGACCACAAAGTCGCGGTAGCGCGCATCGTCCATCGTCTCGGAGAGCCAGAAGTCCTCGCTCCCCTCTGGGCAGCGCACCGGCCAGACGGTCTTCGTGGTCCGCAGCCCCAATGATTCCAACAGCCGATAGATGGGTCTGACGTTGTCCACCGTCCCATCGTCGGTATCGTCTATGATCGTGAACGCGAAGCGCGCGTCTCCTGGGAACCGCAGGCACGGGGTCATTGCGGGTCGCTCACCCCTCAGAAACGGTGAATAGCTCCAGGTCTCGCGCGTAACGCGCTCTGAGGGTTGCTGGGTCCAGACGCACCAAACCGTTGCCATCCGTCGGACCCGCGACCTCGCACAGGAACTGCTGGAACGGCGCATTACGGGCGGTCTTCGCCCAGTGCATGCCGATGGGCGGGCTGGGCCGGGCAGCCAGCCAAGCCAGAAACGCGTACTCGACGCGGCGCTGGAACACGCGACACGACATGACGAACGAGGTGATTGTGCTGTCCGGCGCCACCAGGCAAGCCAGGACCTCACCGTGGCTGCCGGTGCGGTCGGTCAGGGTTGCACCGAAGAGGCGACCGCCCGCATCGAGAATCGCGCCGACCTCGGCGTCTGTGAGGCGCCTGCCGTTGAGGTTGAACTGGTTGGTCTTGGTGATCAGCTGCACGGCTCGGGTGCGGTCCCCACACGCCCGGTCGTGGATCGTCAGGGTCATCTTCAGGTCCTGGAGGAAGCGCGTCAGGTCGGCGCCCTGGAGGTCGCTCGGCACCATCCCCTCGAGACGACGCCGGTACATCTCCGTCCGCTCGCGGTCCTCGGAGGTCGTCGCGCGGCGAGAGAACAGGCTCGAGACTTCGTTAAGGAAGGCGGCCAGGTCGTCGTCGTGTTGCGGGAACCTCACGCACCGCACGTCGGGCAGCGCGAGGGAGACCTCCGTTAGTTCCACGGGGTTGTCGTCCACGAACACGAAGGAGTCGAGCCCGAGGTTCAACTGGTTTGCGAGCTGCTTGATCTGGGCCGACTTCGCGTGGTAGCTCGCGAGTACGGCGACGAAGTCGTTCTCCCCGAGCAGCATCCGGCCGCTGCGGAGCGGCTCTCTGGCCACTTCCCCGTCGTTCCGGCTCACGGCGCACAAGAGCACGCCCTCGCGCTTGAGTCTCGCGAGCAGACTCTGAAAAATGAAATGCCGGTAGCCGCCTCCCTCGGGGGCGAAGGCAATGCCTTCCATTCCGTCCTCTGCGATGACCCCTCCCCAGAGCACGTTATCAAGATCGGTGACCAGGACTCGAGAGCTCGCGGCGACCTCTGAGAGGGCCAGGTCGACGACGGCTTCCGCGATTCTGCCGAGCCAGGCCCCCCCGATCGGGCAGCCAGCTGCCAGATAGATCCCGAGTGAGAATGCGTCGCGCGGTAGCACCCGCCCATTCAGCGACCAGACGAGACTGAGAAGCCAGTGTGCGAATGAGGCGTTCTCCGCGGGATCCGACAACATCGGCGGGAGGGGGGCCGGTACGTACAGCACACGGCCCGCGCGGCGGGCGACCAGCAGGTCTGCCGTGCGCTGCGCGCCACTTCGAAGCTCCGCGGCGCTCGAGGGATTTGCCGGAATGCCGGAGCGCCAGTCGGCCTCGGGCGCGAAGTCCCACGGCAGCAGGAGGAAGACCTCGCGTTCTTCCGGCCTTGGAGCGGCGCGCAGCGCTTGGCCAAGGGTGTTGAAGGGCAGTGCCCGCATCTCGGCGGCGCGCCCGCGCTTCGCGGCCGCTGCCCGCACGAACAGGTCGAGCGGATCGGCGGTACCCGACATGGCCAGCAGGAAGGGTAGCGGGTCACCGCGCTGGAAGGTCGATACGATCTGACGGGCCTCGAGGAAGGTCATGGCACGAGGGGTCCGGGGTCGGCGCTTGCGCGAGGTGGCACTCCTCGTTCGAGCAGCTCTACGAAGTTCCCCGCCCGCGTGCAGCACCAAGCGATGCGGCGGCCCGCATACGCGACGGCGGTCATCGGCTGTTCGAGAACGAGAGTGCCCTGGGCGCGGACGTGCCGCAGCGCTCGCTCGAGATCATCGACCTCGTAGCACACGTGATAGAAGCGGTTTTTCGTCTTGAGAAACGCCCCCACCGGAGAGTCCTCGGAGGCTGGCTCCACCAGCTCGATCAGAGTTCCATTCTTCCTGCCGTCGGACAGAAACAGCACTCTCACTTTTTGTATCGGGTCGTAAATGATGTCGGATACCGCCGTGAGACCGAACGTCAGCTGCCATTCCTTCGAATCCAGTAGCGCATTCGGAGTCGCCACCCCGATATGGTGCAGGGTGCCATTGAGGATCGCCAAATCGGAAGCCGCTTCCGACGCGAGCATCAGACTGGCTCCGGGCCGTCGCCGTCGCTACGCGTGAGATGGCAATGGCGATTGTCCGCAGCCGCTCTTGTAAGTAGGGCTTCAACCGCAGGAGACCGATAGAACGCACAGTTACTTGGCCCTCGCATCAGGCCAATGTCAGAGGCCGCCGCGCACCACGCCGGATGCGACTGGTACGTCACGATCAGATCGACGTCCTCGTCGACGAGGTAACGGAATCCAGCCTCCATCACGCCGGTCGCATCACCAGGCTGCGCTAGACCGTCAGTGAGGATCCCTACCCGGAGGCCGCCGAAGTGTCGCTCCAATCGGGTCCCGAGGGCATTGATGGATCGGGCGCAGATCCACCCCACGTCGCGACCACTGTGCTGGACTCGTAGTCGTGTCAGACACCTGAAGCCTTCGGGGTACAGCGCGTTGAGCGCCCGGCTGTCGCGAGCGGCGATGAAACCGTAGGAGTCACGACACCGCTCCCAGTGCTCATCCGCCCAAGAGTCGAAGCGGTCCACCACCGCGTATGTGAATTGGCGCGCCCGTCCCCCTCTCATCGCGGCGCGGACGCCCGCCAGTAGCTTGTTGGCGGTCCACGCAACACCGCTCGCGGCGAGGCAATCAGCGACCGTTCGTCGCAAGCGAGTCGTTCGGGCGTACGCCAGGTGACGAAGCACCCGGGACGGATGACGCAGGTGGAAAAAGAAGGGGAGCGAGGAGCCGGCCCAACGCGCGGCGGCAAGTATCTTGGCAAACGGGCCAGCGTGCCCGCCCATCCCCAATGCCATGAGGTATGGCTGCTGCCGAAGCAGACTGAACAACAGACTTGCCGGTACGCCTGCCGCCTTCCCGTCTATGAGGCTCTCGGCGACCGGGTAGACGGTCCAGCCGACGCGTACCGAGCGCCCTGCTGACCAAAACAGCTGCTCCCTGAGCCAGATGCCGCCACGGATTTCCTCACCCGCGGCCGCCACGTAGAGACGTTGGACGATGGACTCCTTGTCGAGGCGTCGCTCCTCGCTGCGGCGGGAATCCTCATGACCTACCCGGTGGGGCAGCCCCGCTGTGGCAAGCCGCACATTGAGGCGTTCGATGGCCGGCACGTCGGCGGTCTTGAACCGCCTCACCATCACGGTCATGACGCAGCTCTCGCCGGCGAGCTGCCCGAAGCGCTTTCCAGCCGCCTCTGAATCGCGCCGACTGAGATCAGATTCGCGATCTCCTCTGCGTCGAATTGAACGCCGAACTCGGCCTCCAATGCCAGGACGAGATACACGTGGTTGAGAGAATCCCAGCTCTCGATCGTGGCTGGGGAGTCTTGCTCAGAGAGCTGAGAGGCCTCCCGCCCAAATACCGCCTCGAAGACTGCTTGTAACCGTGGGTCGACACTCATCGTAGCGCTCTCACTCTGCACGATAGCAACACTGCACGCGGGGGCCGGGATGCCCTGTGGCTACGGGCATCCCCTCGCTCTTGCAAGGATTGTGCGGCAGAAGTCCGAGCCCATCTGCCCAGGCCTGACATCCTGGTGTTGCGCGAGCGCCACAGATTCCATGGGGAGGGAGAGCGGATGGTTGGGTTCATTATCGATCACCTGAGCGCGAGCATGCGTGTCATCCTGCGGATCAGGCCGGTGCCACCTAGCCCGCGCAGTCCTTCTCTCTGCGCGCTGGCATCGTCCTTGCCACCCTTTGCGATCCGTTCCTTCCCACGGGCCCCACAGCGCGAGGTAACCATCGAATGTCAACGTGGCACGTGGTTCCGACCGAGGAAGCGCAGCGGCGCGGCGGGGGCCGACGGGAGGTAGGAGCCATGGTGAGCAAGCCGATGACGTCGGAGTTGAATCCGGGTCCCGGGTTCCGGATGCGGCGCCATATCGGCCGCCCCGATCCCGCGTTGGTGGCGGGGTTCCGGGAGTTCGAGACGCCCATGATTTCAGATCTGATGAATCGCCTGTACACGATGTGCACCGCGATCCGAAACGTCACCGCTCCCCACCTCCGGATCCTCGGCCCCGCCTGCACCGTCAAAGTGTTTCCCGGCGACAACCTGATGGTGCACAAGGCCCTCGATCTCGCCGCGCCGAACGACATCCTCGTGGTCGATGCGGGTGGGTCCGCGATGAACGCGGTGCTCGGGGACTTGGTCAGCACCAAGGCGCGGCATCGCAAGATCACCGGCTTCGTGGTGGATGGCTACGTGCGCGACATCCCCGGAATTGTCGCTCTCGACTTCCCGGTCTACGCGCGCGGCGTGACACCGATCGGCCCGCTCCACCGCGGCCCCGGGGAAGTCAACTTCCCGGTTCAGTGCGGCGGTATCGTGGTTCACCCCGGCGACATCATCGTGGGGGACGAGAACGGCGTCGTGGTCATTCCCCAAGATGCCGCCGCCAGCCTGCTCGAGCGCCTGCGGATGCGTCGGGAGACCGAAGCCAACTATGTGGCGGCTGTCGCGCGAGGCGAGTTCTCTAACGCCTGGGTGGACGCCCTCTTGACCCAGGGAGGGTGCGAAGTGGTCGATCCCGATTGAGGGGCCGCAGCGTCGCGCTCCCGTCATGAAAGACGAAGCAGCAATGACACAACGCCTATACAGGTCGCTCAAGCAACTGCCTGGAATTAGGGCCCTCATCCAGACACCCTGGTGGAAGGTCCGTAGGCATCGGCTCACCTTGGCCCTCAGTCCCCGGCGGAACTGTCACTTTACCTGTTTTCTCAGGCTGCCCACCCAGTTTGAGGCACTATCCGGGCCGGTGTTGGATTTCCTAACGCAAAACGCCAGCGCGAAGCCTTTGGATATTGCCGTCATCGGATGTTCCACGGGAGCGGAGGCCTATTCGATAGCGTCTGTGTTACGACAGCGGCACCCCGATCTCGTCTTTACTGTGCGTGCTTATGACATTGACCGGGAGTGTATCGAGAAAGCCCGCAATGGTCGTTATACGCCGGAGGAGGTATTTCGTACGGACCTGTCAGGAAGCACAACGGTAACCGCGAATTTCGTTGGCGTAACGTTTGATATCGAAGATGGCTGTTATGTCGTCAAGCGTGATGTGAGGAATCATGTTCGTTTTGGTCTCGCTGATGCTCTAGACCCGAACTTGAAGGAACGCATTGGCTCAGCGGACATTGTCTATGCCCAGCATGTGCTCATTCATCTAGCAGCGCACAATGCGAAAAGGGCGTTTAGAAATATTTGCCTCCTTTTGAATCCTAGAGCCGTGCTGTTTGTCGCCGGCATGGACCTGCATATTCTTCAGGAGCAGACGCGGAAGCATGGTCTCATCCCATCCGGATACAAGTTGGAGGAGATCTACAGGGAATTGAACGCGTATAGCGATGGGTGGCCGTGGAATTACAGCGCGCTAGAGCCGTTCATGACTGTT
Source organism: Gemmatimonadota bacterium (assembly GCA_003222115.1). Lineage (GTDB taxonomy): Bacteria > Gemmatimonadota > Gemmatimonadetes > Gemmatimonadales > GWC2-71-9 > AG29. The sequence continues at coordinate 112,652 of QHUL01000049.1, forward strand.
CGCAAGGAATGGCACCGAAGATATTCAACGATATTCTTTAAAGCGTAGTGTGGGGACTAAGGGCGCGAGCGTGCTACCGCCGGTCATCCTGCTGGGAGGCACGGCGAACGCCTTGTCGGTGGCGTGGACCCTTCGGCGTCGCGGGATCGCCGTGTATGCGCTCGCCCCCTCGACCGCGCCCATCCGCTACTCGCGCTACAGTCGCTGGATCTCCGTGCGCGAGAACGGAGATCCCCAGGGAGCTTGGATGGAGTGGCTGCTGGGAGGCGGCGGTGCTGCGCTCGAGGGCGCCGTGCTGCTGCCCTGCGGGGACGACGGCGTCGAGCTCACCGCCCGCAACCGCACGCGGCTCGCGGCGCGGTTCCGGCTGATCGAGGGCAACGACGAAATTCTCCTCGCCATGCTGGACAAAGCGTCCACCTACGCGCTGGCGGCCCGGGTGGGCGTGCCCGCCCCGGCCGCCTGTCCCGCTCGCACCCTACCGGAGGCACTCGCCGCCGCGGAGCGGGTGGGCTACCCGTGCGCGTTGAAGCCGCGATACTCACACCGGCTCCAGAGGTTCTTCAAAGCGAAGCTGTTTGTGGTCACGAGCCGGGAGCACTTGTGCTCGGTGTTCGAGCAGGTGCAGGCGCACGGACTCGACATGCTGGTGACGGAAATCATTCCCGGTGGGGACGACCGGTTTTGCAGTTACTACACGTACCTCGACGACCGGCTGAAACCGCTGTTCCACTTCACCAAGAGGAAGCTGCGCCAGTACCCCAACGGGTTCGGGACCGGGACCTACCACATTTCGGACTGGAACCCTGAGGTCGCACGGCTGGGCCTCAGGTTCTTCCAGGGCGTCGGCCTGTCCGGATTCGGCAACGTCGAGTTCAAGCGGGATCCCAGGGACAACGAGCTGAAGCTGATCGAGTGCAATCCGCGCTTCACGCTGTTGCACGAGATGGTCCAGATCTGCGGGATCGACCTGTCGCTCCTCGTCTACAATCGGCTGACTGACCGGCCCCTCCCCACGGTTGGAGAGTACCGACGGGGCGTGCGGTTCCTCGTTCTGCGCGAGGACTTTTACGCGTTTCGGGAGGCGCGCGGGCGGGGTGAGCTGTCCTGGACGCGGTGGCTACGCAGCCTGCTCCACTGGCAGCACTTCCTCTACTTTCGCTGGAGCGATCCGTGGCCGGCGACGGTCCTCGCGTCGTGGTACCTGCGCGACCAGGTCCGCCGGCGGCTGTGGGGTGTGTTCGCACGGCGACGGTCCGGCCTGCCTCGAGGACTCCGTGACGGCGACCATCGCGCCTGAGGCGCATCGGCGGTTCGTGCGGGAGGTGCTCACGGCGGCGGGCGCCGCGCCGGGTGACGCGGACGCCGTCGCCGACGGGCTGGTGTGGGCGGATCTGCGCGCGCGGCCCGCGCAGGGCCTGCTGCGGCTCCCGATCCTGGCGCGCCGCCTCGCCCGGAAGCTGATTCGCTCTCCCGCAGCGATGGCGTGGACGGCAGTCGCCCCGGCGGCGCATTGCCTGGATGCGGCGTACGGCTTCGGCCACGTCGCCGGCCGGCTCGGCATGGCACGGGCACTCGAGCTCGCGGGCGCCGAGGGGATCGGCCTCGTCGCCGTGCGGCGTAGCCTGCACTACGGGGCCGCAGGCTACTACTGCGCCCTCGCAGCGGACGCCGGGTACGTTGGCTTCACGTGCAGCAATGCCTTCCCGAAGGTCGCGCCGTTTGGCGGTACTCGAGCGGTGCTCGGAACGAACCCCCTTGCATTCGGATGCCCGACGCCGTCGGGAGGCCCGCTGCTCGTCGACCTCGCCACTAGCACGCTCGCTGGCTCCGACGTGCGCACCATCCATGGCGCCGGCGGTCGATTGCCGGCGGGGTCCGCACTCGACGCCGCGGGGAAACCGACGGACGACCCGGAAGCAGCCGCTGGCGGCTGCCTCCTGCCCGCCGCCGGGCCCAAGGGTTTCGGCCTCGGGCTGATGGTCGAAATCCTGAGTGGCGTCCTGGCCGGGGCCGGGGTCGGACGCGACGTCGGCTCGCTGTTCAGCACCTGGGATCGCTCGATCGACGCCGGCCATGTCTTTGTCGCCGTCGATCCGGAGCGATTCATGCCGCGCCAGACGTTTCTCCAGCGCGTCGGGGGGCTACTCGACTGGGTGCGGACCGCTCCCCCAGTGGAGGGGGGGGACCCGATCCGCTACCCAGGGGAGATCCGGGCGTGTTACGCCGCGGCCTACGGCCGCGACGGCATCCCACGGGACGAGGCAATGGAGCGCGTGATCGACGAGCTGACGGCGGAGTTCGGCGTGCGGCGGCCGTGGTAGCCGACTGGTCGATGCGATTCCTGATCAGCTTGGCTGCTGCAAGCGTGGTGGCGGGAGCGACCGGCACGATCTCCTCACGCGGCGTCGTCACGACGGTCCCAATGCGCTCGGCCACCTTCCCCGCGACGAGCGAGTGGCACAGTGGCACCGTGGTCACGCTCGCGGCTGCCGCGAGTGTCGACGAGTGTGCGGCGCCACGGCGGGGGTGGATCTGGTGTGACGACTTCGAGCAGGATCGGTTGAGCCAGTACTTCGAGTACGACAACCCCGATGGCGCATTTGTGCGGGTGAAAGGGGCAGGTCGGGACGGCTCCTACGGCATGCGGGCGCAGTTCGCTAGGGGGCAGGTCTCGGCGGGCGCGCTGCACCTCGCCATGGGGAGGGTGCCCGGACGCTACTTCCGGACGGTGGACGCGGGGACGGCGATCTACCGGGAGGTGTACTGGCGGATGTACGTCCGGAATCCGGCGAGGTGGGTGGGCGGCGCAGGCTACAAACTCACACGGGCAAGCAGCATTGTGACGTCCGAGTGGGTGGAGGCCATGGTTGCCCATCTGTGGGGCGGCGATTCTCCCGACACGAACGCTCTCCAGCTGGACCCCGTGTCCGGCACCGATGCGCTGGGGAACCTCCAGACCACGCGGTACAACGATTTCGCGCACTTCCACTGGCTCGGAAGGAAGCCGGGCGTGACCCCGCTTTTCGACGCGAGCCATGTAGGCCAGTGGTATTGCGTGGAGGCGCACGCGCGGTTGAACGACACCGGGCTGTCCAACGGCGTTTTCGAGTTCTGGATCAACGACAACTTGGAGGCCCAGGAGACAGGACTCAATTGGCTCGGAGGCTTCGGCGAGTATGGCATCAACACCGTCTTCTTCGAGAACTACTGGAACACGGGGTCGCCCGTGGCCCAGGAGCGCTACTTCGACAACCTTGTAGTGTCCGTACAGCGGATTGGGTGTTAAGGCGAGGCGTGGGGCGGAACGTCCGCGGCCCCACGTCGCCACGTCCCACCCGTAGGGATCGCGAATTCCCATAGGCACCGAAGAGGGCTGCTGTTCCATTCTGTGACACGACCTGCGCGGTCGCGACACGGCCCAAGGATTTGTAGCGCGTCCCGGCCAGTATCGTAGCGTCCATCCGAACCGCTGTATCTAACCGAGCTGCACTGCGCAACCATTCGATGCATCCTGTGCTCCCGTTGGTACTTAGCCCTGTCAGGTCAATCCTGACTTGCGTCGCCTTTTAGGCGTTGCTAAGGTGCGGCACCCGTTGGAGCAGGGCAGCACGGGTACGGTTGCTCGACCGCTCCAAACGAGTACCGCGGGCGCCCCCGCCGAACAATGTGAAGTCGCTGCTCAGAGCAAAGCCGTCGAAAGGCGGTGACGCAGAGCTACGGGACTAACGCGACCTTGGTCGCCATGTCCGCCGGGCCGCCAGCGAATCGACCGTGAGTCGAAGCTGGCGGCCTTTTTATATCCAGGAGCAGGACTGATGCCGTTCACGTTTAAGCTGTCGAAGCGCCTGGCACTCATGAAGGCGTCGCTCGTCCCTGCGGCGGCCGCGGTTCTTGCCGCGTGCCAGCTGCAGGATAGACGAGGGATTACCGATCCTACCCTGCCGAGCAACTCCGTAGTGCAGGTCGTCACCGTTCCCGACACCGTCACGCTGGAACCCTCGCAGACCGAACAGTTTCGCGTGTTTGGCCGGACCGAAGCTGGGGACAGCGTTTCCATCGCCATGTTGTGGAGCACCACGGACGGCGCCATCTCGTCGAGCGGCCTGTACACTGCCACGCCCTTCCAGGGCGACTATGAGGTGACCGCCACCGTGCTCCAGGCCTCGGGGACGGCTAGCAGCAGCGGGACACCCCAGGGCGTCGCCCGCGGTCATTCCGTCGTGCATGTCCGCTCCAACCCCCAATTGGCGCAAGTCGCCGTCGCGCCCCGCAGCGTGAGCCTGGGGACGGGCGGCGCGCAGCAGTTCGTCGCCTATGGGCGGCTGAACAACGGGGACTCGGTCGCGGTGAATGTGACGTGGAGCGCCCAGGGCGGCACGATCTCGTCCTCCGGCTTGTACGGGGCCGGCTCAGTTCCGGGTGGGTACGTTGTGACCGCGGCGGCCAACGGCATCACGGGCACGGCGATCCTCGCGGTCAGTGACCTCTCGGTGGCCTCGGTCGCGGTGAGCCCGGCGGCGGCGACCATCTCAGTAGGCTCGGCGCAGCAGCTCGGCGCGGTGGTCAAAGACGCGAACGGGAACGTGCTGACCGGCCGGACGGTGACCTGGACGACGAGTAGCACCACTATAGCCACGGTCTCGGCGAGCGGCCTGGTGACGGGCGTCGCAGTGGGGTCGGCGACGATCACGGCGACGAGCGAGGGGCAGAGCGGCACGGCGAGCGTCACCGTGGCGATCGTCCCGGTGGCGTCGGTGACGGTCAGCCCCACCGCGCCCAACATGTACGTCGGCGGCACGGTGCAGCTCACGGCGATCCTCAAGGACGCGGCGGGCAGCATGCTCAGCGGACGGGTGATCAGTTGGACGAGCTCGAATGTGGCGATCGCGACGGTGTCGGCCGCGGGGCTCGTGACGGGGGGGGCGGTCGGGGCGGTGACGATCACGGCGACGAGCGAGGGGCAGAGCGGCACGGCAGCAGTGACGGTGTCCAGCGTGCCGGTGGCCTCGGTCACGGTCAGCCCGGCCACGGCGAATGTCTTCGCGGGGGCCACGACGCAGCTCAGCGCCACGCTGAAAGATGCGGCGGGGAACGTGCTGACCGGGCGTGCGGTCGCGTGGACGAGCTCGAATACGGCGATCGCGACGGTGTCGGCCGCGGGGCTCGTGACGGGCGTGGCGGCGGGGTCGGCGATGATCACGGCGACGAGCGAAGGGCAGAGCGGCACGGCGAGCGTCACCGTAGCGAACGTCCCGGTGGCGTCGGTGACGGTCAGCCCCACCGCCCCCAACATGTATGCGGGCGGCACGGTGCAGCTCACGGCGACTCTGAAGGACGCGAGCGGCAACGTCCTTAGCGGCCGAGCGCTGACCTGGACGACGGGCAACGGCGCCGTCGGCACGGTTTCGGCGAGCGGCCTGGTCACGGGTGTCGCCGTCGGGGCGGTGACGATCACGGCCACGAGCGAGGGGCAGGCTGGCACGGCAGCAGTCACGGTGTCCAGCGTGCCGGTGGCCTCGGTCACGGTCAGCCCGGCCACGGCGAACGTCTTCGTGGGGGCCACGACGCAACTCAGCGCCACGCCGAAAGACGCGGCGGGGAACGTGCTGACCGGGCGTGGGGTCGCGTGGACGAGTTCGAATACGGCGATCGCGA
>QHUL01000039.1 GCA_003222115.1 Gemmatimonadota bacterium
CAGCACGTACCGCACTCGCATCCTGTACAAGCTCCGGCTCACCACCAACGCAGACATCATCCGCTACGCGGTGGAACACCGCCTGAGGCCCTAGTCGTCGGACAAGTCTGACAGGCAGATGCGCCAAGAGGGTGCGACGCCGTCGAGCGTCGTGTCCAAGCTTGGGGCGCGCCCAGCATGCGTGGGGGTGGAGTGCCGCACGACTCGTGGCTGTTGCAGTAGCGCGACAGCGTGGCCCGATCCCTGCCCGGCCTGACCGTCGAGGAATCGGGGGACGAGATTGCGCCAGCCCTCCGGTGACTCACTCTCACAAGGAGGGCACCATGAAACGCATCACGTTCCTGGCGTTCACAGCGGCCTTGCTGGTCAGCTGCGAGAGGCCGACGGGCCCCGCCACGCACGGCCCGCCTGCTTTCGACTTGTCCGCGACCCGCACGACGTTCAGCGGGGACGCGACCGTGCTCCGAGCAACCGTGCTCGGCGCGACAGTCGTCGCGGGCGAGGCTGGCCCGCTCCCCGCATCGGGAGGGGCCGAGCGATTCTCACTCCTCACGATCACCCCGGATCAGACCGGGAACCTCCTCAGCGCAAACGTGGTCCACGCTGCCACCGTGGCCCAGGGCAACCACAGTCGTGCGGAGGCCTCGGTAGCAGACGCGACCCTGGGCGCGGCGGGCCACACGGTCCAGGCTGACGTGCTGTCCTCCCGAGCCGAAGCGACATGCGACGGGGCGGGTGGAGCGAGTGCGAGCGGCAGCTCGGAAGTCGCGGGACTGATCGTCGACGGCAAGGCGATCACCGTCAGCGGCGACCCGAACCAGAGGGAGACTGTGGGCCCGGTCACGGTGATAATCAACGAGCAGTCGGCGTCCGCGAGCGGCAATCGGGCGGACATCACGGTGAACGCACTGCACGTGACGGTCGCCAACCCAGTACTGGGCGGCCCACCGCTCGCCGACGTGGTGATCTCGTCCTCACACGCCGACATCACATGCGCGGGGTGCTCTGGCCCGCTCGGGGATTTCGTGACCGGGGGCGGCTGGATCACAGGCCCGTCCGGGGCGCGGGCGAACTTCGGCGTGGCTGGCGGCGTCAAGAACGGCGCGTTCTGGGGCCACCTCAGCTACATCGACCATGCCTCCGGTGGCCCGAAGGTCAAGGGAACGGGCGTGACCGCCTACACGGCCCCGGACCCGGTCAACAAGCCGACCTTACGCCACATCGAGGGCACGGCGGACATCGACGGTGCGAGTGGCACGTACATGGTGGACGTCGCGGACAACGGCGAACCTGGCCGTGATGACACCTTCTCTCTCAAGCTGTCGAACGGCTACACGGCTTCAGGCAAGCTCGCCGGCGGCAATATCCAGCTGCACGGCGAGTCACCCTGCCCGTAAGCCGAAAATGGAGGGCACCGGAGGCGCAGGCGCTTCCGGTGCCCCACCCCCCCCGGCCGAAGCCGTCGCGTGCTCAGCGCGCCGTGGGCCGGATCAGCAGGCCCGTCGTGGAGACCCGCACCTCGAACTGCGCCGCCCGCCCCGCCGCGACGAACGTCGCCGAGCCGTACTGCGCGTCCACCAGCGGAGCGAGCAGCGAAAACCGCCGCGCGACGTCGAACATGTCGATCGGCTTGGGGTGCGCGAGCGAGTACACGGTGCGCGGCCGGGAGCGCTCCTGCGCCACGTCGTTGTATCGGCCGGCGACGCGATCGAGCTCGTAGGCCGTAGGCACGCCGAGCAGGTTCGCCAGGGAGTGCCACTTCAGGATGTGCGCGTCGATGTAGAACGCATCGCCGGCGAGCTCATACATTGCGAGCCGCTGGTCGGGCAGACGGATCGTGGCCCGGAACCGCTGCACGGCGACGGGCTCCGTGGATACCGTCGCCGCGACGGTCTCCAGAGTCAGCGCGCGGTAGCCCTGGACGCCGATGGTCACCATGGCGGCGAGCGCGCCGGCAGCGAGGAACAGGGAGCCGAGGAGGCCCGTGGTCGCGCCGGAGAGCCAGCGGCCCCGCCGCAGGATGGCGAGGCCCGTGGCGAGGAAGACTGCGCTCGCGACGAAGCAGACGAGCGCGATGACGAGGAGCAGACTGGGCACGGTCGGGCTCGGAGCGAGGTCGGTCTAAGCTAGCGCAAACCGAAGGAGCGGGGTATCACTAACCATGCCCCGTACAGCGACTCCCGCCATCCCTGGGGTGGAGGTCACGACCCCCGCGCCCGCGGGCTGCGAACCCATCCTCAGCGGCGACGCACTGCGCTTCGTCGCCTCGCTCGCGCGCCGCTTCGAACCCACCCGCCGCGACCTGCTCGCGCGCCGGGCCGCGCGCCTCCAGGAGCTCGAGGCCGGCCGGCTGCCCGACTTCCTCCCGGAGACGCGCGCGCTGCGCGAGCGGGACTGGACCGTCGCGCCGATCCCCCCCGACCTGCAGGAGCGCAAGGTCGAGATCACCGGCCCAGTCGACCGCAAGATGGTCATCAACGCCCTCAACTCGGGGGCGAGCGTGTTCATGGCCGACTTCGAGGACTCGCACTCCCCTACCTGGGAGAACACCATCCGCGGCCAGCAGAACCTGGTGGACACGGTGAACGGCACGATTACGTTCACGGGCCCGGAAGGCAAGCGCTACGCCCTGAACGAGCGGACGGCGACCCTGATGGTCCGGCCGCGCGGCTGGCACCTCGTCGAGAAGCACGTCCTGGTGGACGGGCAGCCCGTGTCGGCGTCGCTGTGCGACTTCGGCCTGTGCTTCTTCCACACCGCCCCGGCGCTCGGCGAGCGCGGCAGGGGCTCCTACTGGTACCTCCCCAAGCTCGAGAGCCACCTCGAGGCGCGGCTCTGGAACGAGGTGTTCAACTTCGCCCAGGACGCGCTGGGGCTGCCCCGCGGCACCATTCGGGCGACGGTGCTGATCGAGACGATCCTCGCCGCGTTCGAGACCGACGAGATCCTCCACGAGCTGCGCGACCACTCGGCCGGGCTCAACTGCGGCCGCTGGGATTACATTTTCAGCTTCATCAAGAAGTTCAGGAGCCGCCCCGAGTGCGTGCTCCCCGATCGCGGCCGCGTCACCATGGACCAGCCGTTCCTGCGCGCCTACGCCGAGCTCGTCATCAAGACGTGCCACCGCCGGGGCATTCACGCGCTCGGCGGGATGGCCGCGCAGATCCCCATCAAGGGCGACCCCGCCGCGAACGCCGCCGCGCTGGAGAAGGTCCGCCAGGACAAGCTGCGCGAGGTACGGCAGGGTCATGACGGGACGTGGGTCGCCCATCCGGCGCTCGTGCCCGTGGCCCGCGAGGTCTTCGATGGCCATGTGGCGGGCGCGCATCAGATTGCCGTGCGGCGCGAGGATGTCCGGGCCTCGGCCGGCGATCTGCTCGCGGTGCCGCACGGCGAGATCACCGAGGCCGGGCTCGTCGCCAATATCGACATCGGCATCCGCTACCTCGCTGCTTGGCTGGGCGGCCAGGGTTGCGTGCCGATTCACAACCTGATGGAGGACGCCGCCACGGCGGAGATCTCCAGGGCACAGATCTGGCAATGGCTGCGCCACGGGGCGCGCCTCTCGGACGGCCGCGCCGTGAGCGAGCGGCTCGTCCGGGAAACGCTCGCGCGCGTGACGCAGACCCTACCCGAACGGGTAGGTGTCGATCCCGGCGGGGCGGGTAGATTCGAACTGGCGGCAAGAATCTTCGAGCAAATGGCGACGGCGGCGGAGTTTCCGGAGTTCCTCACGCTCGTCGCCTACGATTACCTGGACTGATCGAGCGACGGAGTTCGGCTATGGAACGGCAGGAGTTCATCACCACGGTCCAGCGCGAGTGGGCGACCGACAGTCGCTGGGAGGGAATCACGCGCCCTTACAGCGCCGGCGACGTCTACCGGCTGCGCGGCTCGATCGACATCGAGTACACGCTCGCGCGGCTCGGCGCCGCGCGCCTGTGGGAGCTGCTGCAGGAGGAAGCGTTCGTACCGGCGCTGTCGGCGGTGACCGGGAACCAGGCCCTCCAGCTCGTGCAGGCCGGCCTCCGGGCGATCTACGTGAGCGGCTGGCAGGTGGCGGCCGACGCGAATAACGCGCTGCAGATGTACCCGGACCAGAGTCTGTATCCGTCCGATAGCGTCCCCACCCTGCTCCGCCGCATCAACAATGCCCTGAAGCGCGCCGACGAGATCCACCACCTGAAAGGGGACCACGCGATCTACTGGTTCGCCCCGCTCGTGGCGGACGCCGAGGCGGGGTTCGGCGGCCCGCTGCACGCCTTCGAGGTCATGAAGAACATGATCGCCGAGGGGGCGGCGGGGGTGCACTTCGAGGACCAGCTCGCGTCGGTGAAGAAGTGCGGGCATCTCGGCGGCAAGGTGCTGGTGCCGACGAGCGAGTTCATCACGAAGCTCGTCGCCGCGCGCCTGGCGGCGGACGTGTGCGGGGTGGATACGATTCTCGTGGCGCGCACCGACGCCAACAGCGCCACGCTGCTCACGAGCGACTGCGACGAGTACGACCGCCGCTTCCTCGCGGGCGAGCGCACGACCGAGGGGTTCTTCCAGGTCAGGAACGGCGTCGAGGCCGCGATCGCGCGCGCGCTCGCCTACGCGCCGTACGCGGACCTCCTGTGGTTCGAGACCTCGAAGCCCGACATCGAGGAAGCCCGCCGCTTCGCCGAGGCGGTACACGCCAAGTTCCCGCGCAAGCTGCTCGCGTACAACTGTTCGCCGTCCTTCAACTGGAAGAAGCACCTCACCAAGGCGCAGATCGCCTCGTTCCAGAAGGACCTCGGCGCGATGGGCTACAAGTTCCAGTTCGTCACGCTCTCGGCCTTCCATGCGCTGAACCACAGCCTGTGGCTGCTCGCGAAAGAGTACAGGGAAAGGGGCATGGCGGCCTACGCCGACCTGCAGGAGCGCGAGTTCACCTCCGAGCGGGACGGATACGAGGCGATTCGCCACCAGGAGTTCGTGGGTGTGGGCTACTTCGATGAGGTCACCCAGGTGGCGACGAACGGCAAGTCGGCGACCCTCGCGATGGAGGGCAGCACGGAGCAGGAGCAGTTCCGGGGCGCGTGAAGCGCTCCACGCTGTACGCCGTCGCGCTCGTCGCCGCCGTCGCAGCGCTCTTCTTCTACCTGACCACGGCACGGGCCACACAGACCTGTCGCGTGTGCGTGGAGTTCCACGGTCGCAGCAACTGCGCCACGGCCCGGGCGGGCAGCGTGAAGGACGCCGTCTCCGGCGCGCAGCAGACCGCCTGCGGCCCCCTCACCGCCGGCATGGACGACCGGATCGCCTGCGACAACACGGCCCCCCTCTCTTCCGAATGTCAGACCCGCTAGGCGATTAGGAAAGGGGTCAAGGAGAGGCGTCACGCTTTTCCTCGACGGTTTTCCTGGACGGTTTTTGGTTTCGTTTGTAAGTTGTTTCCCCCATGTCGCAATTCTCCCTCCCCCGGTCCCCCGTGCCGGCCCGCGTGCTGCTCGACCAGGGCGTGTCCCGGCCGGGAGACGTGTTCGTGATGGAGCGGGTGCCGCACCACGACGGCGCCGAGACGGTGCTCGAGATGCTGAACCGGCGGGAAGGGTTCTTCGCCTTCCGTCCCGCCGATGAGGAGGGAGTGCTGCTCATGTCGAAGGTCCATACGGTCTCGGTGTCGATGGACCGCCAGGCGCCGATCGCCGATCCGGCGCGGCTCTCGGCGGCCCGCATGCTGGGGATCGAGCTGGTACTGGTGGGCGGCTCCACGCTGGGCGGCTGGGCGAGCGTGGAGCTCCCCGAGCATCACGCCCGGCTGCTGGACTACCTGAACGCGTCCGACGAGCCGTTCTTCGCGATGTGGACGCATGCGACGACCCACTACGTCAACCGGGCGCACGTGCTGTACGCGCGCCCATTGGACTGAGCCCGATGCCCGCCCGCCTCGATCCGTTCGTCGACGTGCTGCTCCGGGAGCGGGGAGATCAGCTCTATCTCCTCCCCGACGAGCCGGTCACGATGGTCAAGGACGGCAAAACGCGGAAGGTGAGCCGCCAGCCGCTCACGGATCAGCACATCTACGCCCTGCTCGTCGAAGTGGCCCCGTCGGAATCGGCGGACCGCATCGACCAGATGGCCGAGACGGAGTTCGAGTACGTGGCGGACCGCGGGCTGGTCCGGGTGCGCATCGTACCCGAGGCCGGGCGGCTCACGGCGATGGTCGCGCCGCTCGATCAGGCGACGCCGGCGGAGCCGGTGGCCCCGGCCGCGGCCGCGCGGGAAGCGCCCGCACGCGGCGCGCCGCGCGCCGCGGCCTCGCCCGCCGCCGTTCCCGCGGCTTCACCCGCGCCGGCGCCTGCTCGCCCGGCCCCGCCGGCCTCCGCCGCCCCGCCGGTCCTGGCGGCCGAGTCCTCGGCCCCGCAATACCAGGCGGCCGAGCAGGCGTTGGGCGGGCTGCTGCGCCAGCTGGTCCACACCAAGTCGTCCGACCTCCACCTCCGCGTGGGCGAGCCGCCGATCTTTCGCACTCACGGCGAAATGAAGCGGCAGGCGGGCGAACGCGTGCCGGCGGAGCAACTCGAATTGATGCTCGTCGCCGTGATGCCCGAGCGGAACCGCGCCGACTGGAGGGAAACCGGGGACGCCGACTTCGCCTACGAGATCGCCGGTCTGGCGCGCTTCCGGGTCAACGCCGGGCGTGACCGCAAGGGACCGGTGGCGGTGTTCCGCGTCATCCCCGCCCAGGTGCTCACGGTCGAGGAGCTCGGCATCGCCAAGGAGGTGCAGCAGCTTTGCTATCTCACGAAAGGGCTGGTGCTCGTCACGGGGCCCACCGGCTCGGGCAAGTCCACCACGCTGTGCGCGCTCGTCGACCTCGTGAACCGCATGCGGTCGGACCACATCATCACGATCGAGGACCCGATCGAGTTCGTGCACGAAAACAAGAAGTGTCTCATCACGCAGCGGCAGGTCGGCGTCCACACGGAGAGCTTCAAGTCCGCGCTGCGCGCGGCGCTGCGCGAGGATCCGGACATCATTCTCGTCGGGGAGATGCGCGATCTCGAGACCGTCGCGATCGCGATCGAGACGGCGGAAACGGGACACCTGGTGTTCGGGACGCTGCACACGACGACGGCGGCCTCGACCGTGGACCGCATCATCGACCAATTTCCCGCCGACCGGCAGGCGCAGATTCGGGTGATGCTCTCCGAATCGCTGAAGGGCGTGATCTCGCAGACGCTGTGCAAGCGACTGGGGGGCGGCCGGGTGGCCGCCCGCGAGGTGCTGCTCACGACGCCCGCGATCGCGAACCTCATCCGCGAGGGCAAGACGTTCCAGATCCCCTCGATCATGCAGACCTCGAAGCAGCTGGGCATGGTGACCCTGAACGACGCGCTGCTCGAGCTCGTCGAGAAGAAGGAGACGAGCCCCGACGAGGCCTACACGAGGTCGGTCGAGAAGGCGGGGATGCTCGCCGCGCTGAAGCAGCGCGGGCACAAGCTCACGATCGCGGGATAGGCCCCCGCCGTATCAACAGTACGCCGCGGGCATGGCCTCGCGCATCAGCGCGAGGCTGCGGCAGGCGGCCTCCTGCACGGCCGTCGGGGACTCGCCGCGCCGCACGCATCGCTTGACGATCTCCAGTGCCTGAATGGGATGTTCGTCATCGTACTTGGCGTGCTCTTCGAGCCACCATCGTCCCTTGCGTCCGATTTTTTCGTTCCTGCCGAGCCCGCGGAGCGCCTTCTCGGAGATCTTCTGCGCGATTCCCTCGACGGCGTAGTTCGTCGCCGACACCGCCGCTCCGAACGGAGCCGCGAGGCACATGTTGGTGAGGTAGTCGTGGAAGGCGCACACCTGGGGAACCGCTGGCTCCGCGCGCTCGAAGCGCTCCCGCGGCACCGCGAACCCGTCGCCCATGGCGCGCCACATCGACCCGTGGCGTCGCTCGACCCTGATGTTGTCTTCGAAGAACTCACGGCCGTCGTCGGGAGAGCGGTCGAGCAGCAACTGCAGCCACTGCGGGAAGTCACGGATGACGGGATAGAAGGCGACGAGGAAGTTCTGAATCTTCGCGGGCACCAAGCGGTTTTCTGCGGCGTCTTCGATCACGGGCGTGTTGAGGATCGCTTCTTGGGTCGGCTCCAGAGCCGCATTCAGATCGGCGACCCAGGCGGGGTGGGGGGTGACGTTCACGAGTCGTGCCCTCCTTTCACCGCTAGAGCGATGCCTAACCCGTGCCATCGTCGTCGCGGACGGTCTGTAATCTTGGGTCGCGCCCGCCGGCGTACCGGGTGTTGCGCGCGCGCAACGGTGGCTCGGCAAGGACTACGCGCAGCGAAGGGTCGGGCGTGCGGGGAGGGAGCAGGAGCCACCGGGCGGATTTGAACCGCCGACCCCTCGATTACGAATCGAGAGCTCTACCACTGAGCTACGGTGGCGCGGTCCTAACTTAGCCACGTGCTGCGCGACGCGGTACTGCACCAGTGCGCTCCGCCCTCCAAGCCTCGATCCCTTCGCGCACGATCAGGGGAAGCATCGCAAGAGCAGCTACCGGATCGGCCCACCACCAGCCGAGCACCGCGTTCAGACCCAGACCGAGAAGAGTCGTCGCCGAGAGCCACGCACCGCCCGCGCTTCGACCGCGGGCCCAACGCGCGCCGCGCCCAGCTCCGCCCTGAGCCGCCACCAAAGAACGACGCCGCTTGTCACCTCGATGACCGAGTCGATTCCAAATCCAGTCAGGGCTACCGAGCCGGCAACGAGACCGGCGGCGATCGCGACAATCCCCTCCAGGGCGTTGTAGCCAACCGTCACGCCCTCGAGCGCCAGCCCCCGACGCAACAAAGCCACGCATTCCATGCTACGGTCCTGCCGTCTGCGTATGCTCCGGGGGTCGAAGCAACAGGGCATTCACCGTCACCGTCACCGTGCTCGCACTCATCGCGAGGGCGGCCCACGCCGGTTTGAGCAGGATCCCCAATGATGGATACAACACGCCGGCAGCGAGCGGGATAGCGATCAGGTTGTAGATCGCGGCCCAAAAGAGATTCTGCTTGATCTTGCGGTGCACTCGGCGAGCAAGAACGAGCGCGACGGGAACGTCGGCCGGGTCGTCCTTCATCAGAATGGTTCCAGCTGTCTCGATCGCAACGTCCGTTCCCGCGCCGATCGCTATGCCGACCGTCGCCGCCGCAAGCGCTGGCGCATCATTGACGCCGTCCCCCACCATGGCGACCCGACGGCCCCGCTCCTCGAGGCTCCTGACCTCTGCAGCCTTGTCACCTGGCAACACCTCGGCCCGCACATCATCGATGGCGAGCGTGCGGGCCACTGCCTCGGCGGTGGCCCGGCTGTCCCCCGTGAGGAGCAGAACGCGGATGCCCAGGTCGTGGAGCGCCGCAACGGCGCCTTTCGCGTTCGGACGAATCCGATCGGCGATTGCAATGAGACCGAGCACCCGGCCATCCGCCGCAACGTAGAGCGCGGTCTTGGCTTCTGCTCGCAGCCTCTCGGCTTCGCGCTCGAGCCCCGGCACGACGCCGTTTCGCTCCAGCAGCTTGCCATTACCCACCAGCACGGGGCGACCGCCCACGGTCGCCTGTACGCCGTGGCCAGGGACGGCCTCGAAATGGGAGGGCGGATCGACGACAAGCGCACGCTTCCTGGCAGCTTCGACAACGGCGGTAGCGAGTGGGTGCTCCGACTGCGCATCCGCTGCAGCGGCGAGCCGCAGAATCTCTGCCTCTTCCACGCCGGCCGCAGGAATGACATCCGTCACTGACGGCCGGCCTTCGGTGAGCGTGCCGGTCTTGTCAAAGACGACCGTGTCCACCTGGGCAGCCGCCTCGAGAACCGAGGCGTTCCGGAAGAGCACGCCGGCACGCGCTGCCCGCCCCACACCGACCGTGATCGCCGTCGGAGTCGCGAGCGCGAGCGCGTCTGGACAGGCGATCACGATCGCTGCCACCGCAGCCGACAGCGCGAAGGAGACGCCTTGGTGTCCAAATAGCAGCCACGCAGCGAACGTGACGGCTCCGGCCGCGAGCGCCACAATCACCAGGTACTTGCCAGCGAGATCGGCTAGACGCTGCGCCGGCGCCTTTGAGGACTGTGCTGCCCGGACCATGGCGACGATGCGAGCCAACGCCGTATCGGCGCCGACCTTGGTTGCGCGGAATCGGAACGCTCCCTGCTGGTTTCGCGTCCCGCCCGCGACCTCGTCGCCGGGCCCCTTCGCGACCGGCACCGGCTCTCCGGTGAGCATCGATTCATCTACGTAGCTCGAGCCCTCGATGACGACACCGTCCACGGGGATGGTATCGCCCGGCCGAACCGCAAGGACGTCACCCACCGCGATGGCTGCGAGTGACACTTCCTCCTCTTGCCCATCCCGCACGCGCCGCGCGGTGGGCGGCGCGAGCTTGAGCAGCGCCTCGACCGCCCGCCCGGTGGCGAAGCGGCTCCGCATCTCCATCCAGTGGCCGAGGAGGCTGAAGGCGGTCAACATCGCTGCGGCATCGTAGAACGGCTCGCCCGGCAAGCCGAACGTGACTGCGGCCGAGTACACGTAGCTCACGAGGATGCCGGTCGCGATCAGAGTCATCATCGTGAGCTCGCCCTGTCGCAACGAGCGCGCCGCGGACGACACGAATGGCCACCCGCCCCACCAGACGACGATCGAGGTCAGGATGAAACTCAGGAGCCCGGGCGACAGCCCAAATGGCGGCGCGAGCTCGCGGCCGAAGAGCGAGGTGCCAAGCGGCGAGTAGAGGACGATCGGGACGGTGAGGATCGCCGACCCGATGAAGCGGCGAAGCATGTCCCGCACCATGTGCGCCCCGTGCCCGGCGT
>QHUL01000040.1 GCA_003222115.1 Gemmatimonadota bacterium
TTGATCGTTGGGTTCGACACAACCGGCGGCAGCAGGTAGAAGTGCGGGTAGCCTCCGCTGTTGAAGTGGTCTTGGATCATGTAGGAGGGCGGTGACGTGACTGACTGACGGTCCTGACACGCCGCGGCGACGAGCGCCGCCGCGCACAGCAACAACCGGGATCGGTTCATGGGGCGCTTCCTCGACATCCGGGACGGCTACCAGGGCGCTATGGCAGTCGCTAATGTGTCCCCATTTGGGAGACATGGGAAGTACCGCCTGTCGCGGGCGCGCGGCAGTCGAAACACATAGAACGGGAAGAATCACCAGAACCGATAAGGGAACGGCTAGTTGCGCGCTCCTGAGATGGTGCGGAAGCCGGGGAGATCTTTGAGCGGTCGCCACCACCAGTGCAGGTCGCCCCCGGCCCGGAACAGGTGCTCGGGGTTCCCGGCGATGTAGCGCTTCAGGAGCTTGAGGGCCTCGTCGTAATCCCCGATGAGCGTGCGCGCGAACGCCTCGCGCCCCGCCACCTCTTGGCCGAACGGGGTCGTCCACCCGTCGCGCGAGCGAAGCAGCACCTTGCGGGCGCTATCCTTGAGCCCGGCCCGGCCCAGGATGGCGCCTACGGCCGTCAGTCCCTGGTAGCGCTCGTAGGCACGCAGGCTGGCGGGTGCCAGCGTGTCGAGTTTCGCGAACAGGTGCCATGCGGCGGTGACATCGGGGGGCCGGGCGGCCGTGGTCATCACCCAGAGCTGGCAGTCCACGAAGCGGTAGTCTTGGGGGAAGCGCCGCCCGCCTTCCTCGCACGCGGTGCGGGCCTCGGCGTGCAGCTCGCCGTCGTAGGACGCAAGGAACAAGCGCCATAGGACCTGGTCCGCGGCGTCGAGGTACGCATCCTCTTCCAGCGCTCGGTGAGCGGCAATCACGACGGCGCTGATATCCCCTCGCTGATACTGCAACGCGCTGAGCGTCGCGTAGGCGGTCGCGAGCGGCTTGATCTGCACCGCCGTCTGCAGGTCGTCCTGGGCGGCCCGCAGCTCGGCGTCCGCCAGGTCGTGGGGGACCAGGTGAAGGAAATAGCGGAAGAACCGGAGGGTGCCGAGGAGCTCGAGCGCCTCGGGATCGCTGGGCGCAAGCTCGAGCGCACGGCGCGCGTGCTGCAAACCGAGCATGATCCAGGGATCGGATGCCTGGGAGTGGGCCTGGAGCGCGCGCGCGCGGCGCTGCGCCAGCCGCCCCCGCAACAGCACCGGTGCGACCCATCGGGAGTCGGCCCGCTCGGCGGCCGCGAGCAGGGTGTCGGCGCGCTGTAACACGGCAAACGCGCTTTCCGCATGGTCTCCTTGGAGCAGTCGCTCGGAGTCTTTGCGCAGCCGTTCCGCCTCCTGCAGGCCCGTCCACGCCTCGACGCTGCGCGTGCCGGCGAGCTCCTCTCGCACGCGGATCTCCTCGCCCAGCCGCTCCCGCAGGAAGCGCGCCGCTTCCCGGGCCAGCGAATCCCGCAGCGCCAGCACCTCGGCCTGCGGCAGCTCGAAGCTCTGGCGCCGGATGTCGGAGCCGCTGGTGCCGTCGACCAGCCGGACCGTGACGCGTAGACGCGTGCCGACATTCTCCACGCTGCCTTCGACCAGCGTCCCCGCACGCAGTAGCCGGGCGATGGAGTCGCGGGGCAGGTCCTTCGCCCGGTACGGGGCCACGCCGTTGCGCGAGATCACCTCGAGCGACCGCACGCCGGCGAGCTGGCTGATCAGCATCTCCGTGAGCCCGTCCGTGAGATAGCCGAGCGAGCTGTCCTTGCTCAGGTCCTCGAAGTACAGCACTGCGACGTGCCGCGGATCGAGCCCGCCTTCCGCCGCGGCTCCCGTGCGGCCGCGCGAAGTCACCGTCTTCGCGAACCACAGCGCCAGCGCGAGGATGACGACCGCGCCGCCCGCTTCTATGAGCACCCTGCGCGGCACGCGACGCGCCGCCGGTGTGGGACGGGTCGCCCGCCGCATCGGCCCGGTCGCCGCGGACGGCCTCGCCAGCGCCTCGGCGAACAGGGCGGCCGTGGGGAAGCGGTCGGCGGGGGTCTTCGCGAGCGCCCGCAGCAGCGCGTCCTCCACGGCGTCCGGGATGGAGGCGCGCACGATGGAAGGTGGCGACACCAAATCGAGCGAATGCCGGGCCATCACCGCCTGCGCCGTGGGGCCCGTGAAGGGAGGCTCCCCCACGAGCATCTCGTAGACGACGCAGGCCAGGCTGTACTGGTCGCTCCGGCCGTCGATCTCTGCGCTCCCCGTCGCCTGCTCCGGGCTCATGTAGGCGGGAGTGCCAATCACGGTCCCGGTCTGCGTGAGCTGGTGCTCCTCCCCCGCCGCCGTGACGGCGCGCGCGATCCCGAAGTCCGCGACCACGGCCGTGCCGCCCGACAGCATGACGTTCTCGGGCTTGATGTCGCGATGCACGACGCCGTGGCTATGGGCGTACGCCAGCGCGCCGGCCACCTCCCCCCCGATCCTGAGGGTGTCCTCCAGCGACAGCTGTTTCTCACGCTCGAGCCGGTCGCGCAGCGACTCGCCCTCCACGTAGGGCATCACGTAGTAGAGGAAGCCGGCGGCCGTGCCGGAGTCGTACAGGGGCAGGATATGGGGATGCTGCAGCCGGGCGGCGATCTCGATTTCCCGCAGGAACCGGTCGGCGCCCACGGCGGCGGCGAGCTCGGGGTGCAGCACTTTGATGGCGACCGGCCGGCGGTGCTTCAGGTCCTCCGCGAGGAACACCGTCGCCATGCCGCCGCGGCCCAGCTCGCGCTCGACGGCGTAGCGGTCCGCGAGCGCGTCGCGCAGAACGGCAAGCAGGTCGGGCATCGGACGCGGCGAAGCTACTGCGGGGCCCCGCTCTTGTCTATCGGACGGGCCCAACCCTAGTTATAGAGCGGCCCGCAATGCCCCGTCGAGCGCCGGTCTCCGCCTCTGCACCACCCTCCCTCGGGCGGGGGATGCGCACGCCCAGCATCAGCCGGGTGTTCGCCGCCGCGCTCCTCGCCATCGCCGTGGCCGGCCTGGTGGAGCGCTGGGCGACCTGGCAGAGCGCGCGCCGCACTCAGGCCGACATGATCGATCTCACGCACCGGCTCGAGCGCATCGCGCAGCTCTACCCGTCGCCGGGGATAGAGACGCAGCTCGACGACCTGCGCGAGCTGGCGGCCGCGGTGGGCGACGATGCGATCCAGGCGGCGATCGCCACCACGATCCTGTTCGGCGTCATGCTGGTGGCGCTGGGCGTGGGTCTGTGGTACAACCGGCGCCGGCTGGCGCAGCCGTTCGCCCACGTCGTGAGCGCGCTGGAGCGCGTAGCGGCGGGGCACTACGAGGAGCGGTTGGACGAGACCCAACCCGAAGAGTTCGGGACGATCGCCCGCGGCGTGAACCGCATGGCGGGCGCGCTCGCCTGGCGGGAGGGCGTGCAGGACTCCACCGCCCGCCTGCTGGCAGCGCTGAACCCGGCGGTGCGCGAGCCGAGCGGCGAGAATTTCGGGCCCGCCCTCGAAGTCCTGGCTGCCGCCACCGAGGCCCGGGCGCTGGTGCTGTACCAGCCCGACTACGACTCCAACGAGTGGCGGCCGGCGGCGGCGTGGCGCGCGAGCGCGGAGGCGGTGCCGCGGAAGCTCGTGCGCGAGCTGATCGGCGACGCCGCCAACGTGATCCAGTACAGCGGCGGGGCGGCCGGCCCGATTCGGGAGCGGCTGCGGCTCACCGGCGACGCCGCGGGCGGCGGACTCGCCCTCGTACCCCTGCGCGCGCAGAACATCCTCTCCGGCCTGCTGGTCGCGCTGCTGGAGCGCGAGCTCGGCGGGGATGGGCGCGCCGTGCTGGAGCAGGCGGCGCCGAACCTCGCCATCGCGTGCGAGCGCGAGTCCGCCCACCGCCACACGCGGCGCCTGGCCGTGGAGCTGCGTCACGCCGCCCAGCGGCTCGAGGCCCAGAACGCCGTGCTCACGACCTTGAACGAGAAGCTCGAGGCCCAACACCAGGAGCTCACCCGGCTGAACGCCGAGCTCGACCAGGCAGGCCGCCTGAAGGACCAGTTCCTCGCCAACGTCTCGCACGAGTTGCGCACGCCGCTCAACTCCGTCATCGGCTTCAGCGACCTGCTGCTCACCGATGAGGCGGGCGGGGCGTCCCTCACGGCGATGCAGCGCGACTCCCTCGAGACGATCGCCCGCAACGGCCGCCACCTGCTGCAGCTCATCAACGAGCTGCTCGACATCTCGAAGATCGCGGCCGGGCGCATGGACCTGCGGCGCGAGCCGTTGGTGCTCGAGGGCCTGTTCCGCGAGGCGGCCGATACCGTGCGCGCCCAGCTCGACGCCCGCCGCCACCGGCTCGTGATCGACGCGCTGCCCGAGCCCTACACCGTGCTCGCCGACCACATCCGGGTGCGGCAGGTCCTGCTCAACCTGCTGTCCAACGCGATCAAGTTCACGCCCGACGGCGGGCAGATCACGCTCGCCGCCGGCGCGGCGGACGGCGGCCGCACCGTCCGCGTCGCGGTGAGCGATACGGGCATCGGGATCGACGCCGGGGATCAGGGGAAGCTGTTCCGCGAATTCGTGCAGGTCGACGCCTCGGCGAGCCGGCGCTACGAGGGGACGGGACTGGGGCTGGCGCTCTGCAAGCGACTCGTGGAGCTGCAAGGCGGGGCGATCGGCGTCGAGTCGGCGCTCGGCCGGGGCAGTACGTTCTGGTTCACCCTTCCCCAGGCCATCGAGCGGCCGGAGCGCGGCTAGTGGCCACCATCCTGATCGTCGAGGACCAGGCCGACAACCTCAAGCTCTTCACCGCCCTGCTCACGCTCAAGGGGCACCGCGTCGTCGGCCTGCCGAACGGCACCGGGCTGCTCGAGGCGCTGCGCCGCGAGCGCCCGGCGCTGATCCTGCTCGACATCCAGCTGCCGGGCCGCGACGGATTCAGCCTGCTCGAGGACCTCAAGAGCGCCAAGGGCGACCAGCCTTGGAAGGTGGTCGCCCTCACGGCGCATGCGATGCCCGGAGACCGCGAGAAGACGCTCGCGGCGGGGTTCGACGGTTACATCTCCAAGCCGATCGACGTGCGGACCTTCTCGGACGAGATCGTGCGGTACCTGGGCTGACCGGACGCAGTACAGCGCTCAACCTTGTGCGCCAGCGGGACCGTCACGACGGTGTGCGCCCCCTCCGTCCCGGTCGCTTCCACGGTGATCGGAGCGAGCGTGCCGCCGTAGTAGAGCGCGTCGGGCGGCCAGTCGGGGCGCCCCGCCAGGGACGCGTGGCGATTCGCCGCCTGCACCGACGTCAACGCCACCTGGCCCGCGTAGCCGTAGCCAATAGTCAGGGTGATTCCGAGCAGCAAGGCATACCCGCGCATGGTCCCTCCAGACGTCTGCGGCCTCCCTAACGGCGTCCGAGGGGCCGGGTGAACTGCTTCCGTGAGTGTATGACGCCGGTGGGGCTGAAAAGGTTGCAGCGGCTTTCAGGACGTGGTGCGGGAGGCGGGGGGCACGGGGGGCGCGGGCGGCCTGGGCCTGGGCGGCGCCTGGGGAGGCAGTTTCCGCACCTGGATCGAGCCGTGGAGCGTTTCCACCTGGATCGTGCGGCCGCCGGTGCCGATGGTCCCGTGGAAGCGGCGGGGCAGGATCCCCTGGCTCGCGGTGAGCGGGAAGTCCGTGTCCACCGAGCCGGCGAGGGTCGTCGCCTCGAGGTCGGCGTTGAGCGTGGCCGGCAGCTCGAGCGTTACCGCCCCGTTCACGGTCTTGACCTCCACCTTGCCGGGCTCGGCGAAGCCCGAGATGGCGGCGTGGACGGAGCCGTTCACATTCTGCACCTCGAGCGGCCCGGCGCTCGTTTGCGCGTTGATCTCCCCGTTCACCGTCTGGGCCTTGACGGGGGCGCTCGCGCCCGCGACGGTGACGTCGCCGTTCACCGTGAAGGCATCGACCTTTACGCCCCGCGGTACGCGCACGGTAAAGTGAACGCGCACGCTGTTGTGGCGGAGGCTCCCCGCTTCGTAGTCGCCTTCCGCACCGCAGTGGCGACTGCCGCTCCCCCACAGCGCGCAGATGGTGACTCCGCCCCCCTGGACGGCGACGAGGCGCACGTGCCCGAACTGCGAGCGGCGCCCGGTCTTTTCGACCACGACCGCGACCGAGTCGCCGGCGGCCGGCTCCACCTCCACGTCCCCGTTCACGTTCTTGAGCCAGACCGACTGCTTCGGGGCGATCTTGCCGCTCCACGTCCACACGGCGGCCGTGTCGCCGGGGGCCGCCGGCCCCGCGAGCTCCGCGGAATTCAGTCCATCGAAATTGAAGTTGAAGCCGCGCCGCACGCGGCCCACGACGCTGCCGATCGTGAGGCCCGCGACGAGGACGACGGCAAAGAGGCCCGCCCCCCGCATGATATCGCGGCGCCACGTCATCCAGAACCGCCTCAGATCCATGGCCCCCCCTTCAGTACCGCGGGCCCTACGGGCCTCCCGGGGTCCGGGTTTCCAGGATACGTTGCCGCTTTGCCCGCGGCTTTACAAGCTGCTCCCGACCCATAGAGGCATCGAGCTGGGTCGATTCCACGGTGCACGTCATGGCGGGCGGCAAGAGCGAGCGGCTGATCAGCGGGGTGCCGTCGCCCGCGGACATCGGGCTCGATACGAAGCGCCAGCGGGTGCTGATCCCGGTGTTCACGCAGAACCGGGTGGAGGTGTGGCAGCTGCCTCAAGCGCCGGCGAGGTAGTTCTCGTCCCAGGCGATCTCGAAGCGGCCCTGGCAGCGCGTGCAGGTCATGGCGCGCGCCCGCTGCTCGAGCCGGGCGCGGTGGCGGCAGCTCGGGCACACGCCGTAGCGCGGGCCGAGCTCCGTTGCCAGACGGGACGCGCGGCGTGGCAGCGGCACGACGGACCAGCAGCGCGGCGGCGTGGCGACGATCTCGATGGCGTAGCTCGGCACGGCAAGGGGCTGACGGTTCACTTCCACGATCGCTTTGAGGCCGGTCACCTGGGTGACGCGGTACCACGCACCGCGGCGCATTTTGCAATCCACGTCCTCCTGCAGACGGGCCCAGCGCATTCCGGCCATGAGCGTACCTCGGGTGCGTCGAGTGTGGAGCGATGGGCGCGTGGCAAAGCGGGCGAGCACCACATTAAGGCGCATCAGCGCCGATAGCAATGCGCCGCGCCGTGCCTGTCGGGCGTCTGGCCGACCGCAGGGTGAGGCATCTCACAAGGATGCGGGCTCGAGCCCGCGACGATCGAGTGTGGGGAGAAACCTTACGTGGCGGATGCCCAGGGCAGGATTCGAACCTGCACGGGAGTTGCCTCCCTTGGGATTTTAAGTCCCATGCGTCTACCAGTTTCGCCACCCGGGCCCGACTCAGCTCCGCGGGGGAGCCAGCCGCTCGCCCTCGCGCTGCTTGGCGAGGAGTCGTTCCGCGAAATCCAGTCGTTCCTCAACCTCGCCGAGTCTGCGCTGCATCTCCTCAACCTCATCGAGTCTTTTTCGCAGGTCGTCAAGCTCGGCGAGTCTCCGCTGCACCTGCTCGAACATCTCCCCCAGGTCTCGCGTGGATGCCCTGCGCCCGGGGAGTCGATCGGCGGGCAGCAACCTCCTGACCAGCACCTGCGCGACGCCGACGGTCAGGATGGTGAACCCCACGCCGATGGCCCACACGGGTATCTCAAACATGCTCTGTCTCCTTCACTCGTTTCGCCACCGGGCCCATTCAAAGGTAATTGCGAATCCGCAATCAGTAGACCGGCTCGCGCCGCACGCCGCCCGAGGGCCGCACCGGAGTGATCGTCGGCTCGCGCCCGTAGGCTCGCCGAAACGCTCTGGTGATCGCTTCGGCAACCGATCTCTCGCCCTTCCCCCTTCCCCCCTCCCCTTTCCCCAGCAGTACAATGACCGCACCGCCCCAACCGGCCCCCGTGAGCCGCGCGCCGTGCGCACCGGCGCGCCTCGCCGCCGCGACCACGAGGTCGAGCTCCGGGGCGCTGCACTGGTACAGGCGGCGGCACGATTCGTGGGACTCGTAGAGCAGCCGCCCGAACGGCTTGAGCCGGCCCCGGGCAAGCAACTGGGCGCCGAACCGCGTGCGGGTGGTCTCGCCGATGACGTGCAGCGCCCGCGCGCGCAGCGGCTCGGGCAGGGCCTTCTTGAGGCGCGCCAGCCAGGACACGGGCCAGCTCGCGAGCCACACCAGCTCCGGCAGCTCGAGCCGCAACCGCGCCACCGCAGCCTCGCATTCCGCCCGCCGCTCGTTCAGCCTCCCCCTCGTGAGCTCGCGGCGCACGCCGGTGTCCACGAGCAACAGCCGCCCGTGGAACGGGATGTAGCGGGTCGCCGCCGAGGCGCACTCGACGAGCAACGCTTGCCCGGGCTTCGCGAGCGCGGCGACCATCTGGTCCATCACGCCGCAGCGCACGCCGACGTGATCGTGCTCGGCCCGGTACGCCACTCCCGCGACCTGGCGTCCCGTGAGGCGGGCGCCGGCGAGGGCGGCGAGCGCCTTCGCCGCGGCGACGGTGAGCGCGGCCGAGGAGCCGAGCCCCGCGCCCACCGGAAGCTCGCCCGCCGCGGCGACGCGCGCTCCTCCCGCAGGCGCGGCGCCGAGGATCGCGAGCTCCCGCACCACGCCCGCGAGGTAGGCGCCCCAACCCTCGACTCGTCCGTCTCGCCAGTCGATGCGTGCCACCTCGCCGTCGCGCGACGAAACCAGCTCCAGCAGCCCATCGCGCGCGGGGCCGACGACGACTGTCGTGCGCGCCTGGAGGGCGACGGGTAGGACGGGACCGCCGTTGTAGTCGGTGTGCTCGCCGAGCAGGTTCACGCGCCCGGGCGCGGAGGCCCCGGTCCGTGGGCGGCCGCCGAACGTCGAGCGGAACAGTG
The DNA here is from genome assembly GCA_003222115.1 of Gemmatimonadota bacterium. Taxonomy (GTDB): domain Bacteria; phylum Gemmatimonadota; class Gemmatimonadetes; order Gemmatimonadales; family GWC2-71-9; genus AG29. Next base: position 8,878 of record QHUL01000040.1, read on the forward strand.
CGGACGCCGGATGACGCATCGGGTTTGACAAGGGTTCGGGCCAATGGTAGCGTTTGCCAGCCGGTTCCACCATCTCCCCCATTGCCTTGCGGAGCTTTTGCGTATGCAGCGGAACGCGTGGTCTGCGTTGATGTTGTCCCTCGCCTTCCCGGCGCTCCTGTCCGCGCAGGGCTTCGGCATCTACGAGCACAATAGCTGCACGATGGCGCGCGGGGGCGTGGCGGCGGCGAGCCCCTGTCCCGACGGCTCGGCGATCTTCTTCAATCCCGCCGGGCTCGCCGGCCTCTCCGAGACGCACCTCACCGCCGGCCTGACGTTGATCCGAGCCAACGGGGGCTTCACGGACGACATCCTGCAGCAGCGCACCGATCTCGACGACCCCCTGATCCCCGTCCCCAGCGGCTTCGTGACGCACGCGATCACTCCAAAGGTCACGCTCGGCGTCGGGTTGTACGTCCCCTACGGCCTCGAGACCAAGTGGCCCACGGCGGGCTTCGAGGGACGCTTTCTGGGCTACAACACCAAGATCCGGTCGATCTACGTGCAGCCGACCGTGGCCTACCAGGTGGACCCGCGGCTCAAGGTCGGCCTCGGCGTCGCCTACGTTCACGGCTCGGTCGAGCTGAACCAGCGCGTCGATCTCTCGGAGCAGCTGGTAACAGGGCAACCCTTCACGTTCGCCGCGCTCGGCATCCCGACCGGCACCGACTTCGCGGATTCGCACCTCACGGCGAACGGCAACGGCTTCGCGGTGAACCTCGGCGGCATCCTGAAGGTCAGCGACCGGCTGAGCATCGGCGCGCACTGGCTGACGCGGAGGACGCTCACGTACAACGGCGACGCGACCTTCGGGCGGATGCTGACGAACCTGGTGCTCCCCGCGAACAACCCCCTCGGCCTGCCCGGCGGGACCCCGGTGGACGGGGTGGTCCTCCCGCAATTCGCGGCGGGGGCGCCGCTCGACACCGCCAAGGCCCACAAGGCCTCCACCCACCTCACGCTGCCGCAGCAGGGGAGCATCGGGTTCGCCTACAAGCTCCGCGACAACTGGACGCTGATGGCCGACTATCAGTACGTGGGATGGGGGGCGTTTCACTCCGTGACCGTGGACTTCGACGCCGCCGACAACTCCACCCCCGACTTCACGCTCACGCCGAACAACAAAGACACCCACGGCTTCCGCATCGGGACGGAATACCAGCGGACCGCCAAGCTCACGCTGCGGGGTGGGTACCTGTACCACACGGCGGCGGAGCCAACCGATTTCGTGACGCCACTCTTGCCCGAGAACGACCGCAACGCACTGACCGTCGGCCTGGGGTATCAGCTTACCCCGGGGCTCCACGCCGACCTCGCCTATCAGTACATCAAGCAGAACGACCGCCGCGGCCGCGTGTTCTCCCAAGCTGTGGGCAACACCGGGCTGTACAGCCTCCACGCGCACCTGTTGGGCCTCGGCGTGGCCTACACCTTCGGACAGAGAGACTGAGCGCCATGCTCCGGACCACACGCGGTTACGCTGCGGCGGCTCTCGGCCTCCTGCTCGCCGTCGCGGCCTGCAGCAACGACGACTTCTTCCACCCGGCGGGCCTGACGCCCATCGACCCGCTGTTCGCGAGCTACGTGTCACTGGGCACGACGATCACGGCCGGCTGGCAGTCGGATGGCATCAACGACAGCACGCAGGTGCAGTCGTTCGCGGTGCTGCTCGCGCGACAGATGCAGACGCCGTTCTACGTGCCGCTGATGAACCGACCGGGATGCCGGCCGCCGCTGACCAACATCTATCTGCAGACGCGCGTTCTCCCGGCGGTCCCGGGCAACTGCGCCCTGCGCAAGACCCAGCCCATCCCGCCACCGTACATCAACAACGTGGCGGTGCCGGGGGCGCTGGTCGTGGACCCGCTCGACAACAGCGGCAACCCCACCGCGCTCACCACGTTCTTCCTGGGCGGTCAGACCCAGATCCAGGCCATGCGGCGGGCGAACCCGACGTTCGTCAGCGTAGAGCTCGGGATCACCGACGTGCTGGGCGCGGCCACGGACCCCACCAATGCGGGCAACCCGGCGCTGATCACGCCGCTGGGCACGTTCCAGACGCTGTACGGGTTTGTCCTCGACTCCATCCAAGCGGCGAACCCTAAAGGAGTGCTGCTGATCGGCGTGCCCTACGTGACCGTGGTGCCGTTCTTCACCGTGGGCTCGTACTTCTACACCATCGCGAACCGCGCGCTGGCGGACGTGACGCCGGACACGTTCCCGCCGAACTTCGTGGTGAATGCGAACTGCGCCAGCCCCGGTGGTGATGCCGTCCTGGTTCCGTTCCCGAACGGCGCCGCGGTGGAGGCGTTCGCCAAGGCGAACCCCCTCGTTACGGTGGGGGTGGACTGCTCTAGCGATGTGAACATCCTGGCCCCAGAGCTGCTCGCGCTCAACGATACGATCACCGACTACAACACCTTCATCAGTTCCCAGGCGACGGCGCGGTCCGCCGCGACGGGCCGGCCGTGGGTGTATGTCGATGTCAACGCCCTGCTCGCGGCCCTGCCGCCGGGATCCATTCCGGCGTTTCCTAACACGCCGCCGCGACCAACGAGCGCGACCGCGCCGTTCGGCGCGTTCTTCAG
>QHUL01000041.1 GCA_003222115.1 Gemmatimonadota bacterium
AACAGCCGCTTCACGTAGCGCATTTCGCGCAGGAACACGTCCTGGCTGCCGTCGGGCGCGAAGCCGACGAAGTACAGCTCCGGCACGCCGGGGCGGCCGCGCCGCAGCTCGGCGAGCGCGCGCTCGATCAGCTGCCCCTGCAAGTGAAACGCGCGCTCGTCGGCGAGGCCTGCGCCCGCTTCCTCGTCCTGCGCGGCCCCCGGCAGCCAGACGTCGGTCTCGGGAAACACGAAGAACGCGATGGCGATCATGGCGCCGACCGCAAGCGCGCCCTGGTACAGCTGCGGGCGGCGCGTGCCCATGACCACCGCGACGGCGCGCACCGAGGCAATCACGGTCCAGCCAACGAGGATCCACAGCACGACCTCGCCGAGCCCGCTCGCGGCGGGGACCACCAGCTCGAACCACGGTTGGCTCGCACTCAACGCCACGGCGAGCGACAGCAGCTTTTCCTGCGCGCCATAGGCGAGCGCGACGAGCAGCGCGGTGCCGAGAACCAGCGAGATGCCGGCGAGATAGATGGGAACCGCCGACGGATTGAAGTCGCCTTCGAAACCGGCAAGCACCGCCGCGACCGCGACCCACGCCACGCAGCCGGACAGCGCCAGCAAGACGAAATCGAGCCCCGAGACGCGGTAATCGGACGCGCGCACGGGCAGGAACAGCGCGAGCCGCAGCCCGGCGAGCAGGTTCTTCGCCAACGAAGAAAGATGAAACCTCACAGCGCCCGGGCGATGGCGTGGACGCGGGCCGCGTCGACCAGGGACGGTATCTCGGATTGAGAACCTGCTTTTGCGGCAATGGCGCCGGCGTCCACCGCGGCCGCGGCTTCGAGCGCACGCCGCAGGCGCGCGACGTCGACGGCAGGATCAGCAAACCCTGCGACTTCGAGCAGGTCCTTGAAGCGCTCCGGGCGCCGGAACGCGTCGGCGCGCTTCAGAAGCTCGAGCAATGCCTGCGGCGAAGCCGAGTGCGCGGCGCGCAACGCCGGCCGGCAGCGGCACGCCAGGAGCGCCAGCTCGCGCTCTTCGCCCGGCGCCCGCAGGCGCTCGCAAAGAGCGTTGACTTCGGCTTCCTTCAGCGGCCACGCGAGCAGCGCGAAGCGCACCGGGACCGACCCGGACAGCTTTTTCGGGACTGCTTTCAGCTCCGGGAGCAGTTGCTGCCGCAGGCCGCAGGCCTCCAGCACTTCGAACATGCGCTCGGGGTGCGGCTCGGCCAGCCCGCGCGAGAATTCCTGCCACACGCGCTCGGGCACCAGGGAGTCGGCCTCGCCCGAGTTCACCATCGCCTTCATGAGCTGCATCGTTTCGTCGGCCACCCGGAAGCCGAAGCGCGCGGCAAAGCGCGCGACGCGCAGGATCCGCACCGGGTCCTCGGCAAAGGCCCGGCTCACGTGGCGCAGCACCCCTTCCTTCAGGTCGCGGCGGCCGCCGAACGGATCGATCAGCGTGCCATCCTCGGCCTTCGCCATGGCGTTGATCGTGAGGTCGCGCCGCTTCAGGTCGTCTTCGAGCGTGACCTCCGGGGCGGCATGCACCGTGAAGCCCTTGTAGCCGCGGCCGCTCTTGCGCTCAGTACGAGCGAGCGCGTGCTCCTCGTGCGTCTCTGGGTGCAAAAACACCGGGAAATCCCTGCCGACGGGCTTGAAGCCGAGGCGGACCATCTCGTCGGGCGTCGCGCCGACGACGACGTGATCCCTGTCCTTCACGGGCAGGCCCAGCAATTCGTCGCGCACCGCCCCGCCGACGACGAAGGTCTTCACTCGCCCTTGATCCGGGCATCGCGGATCACCTGGGCCCAACGCGTCACTTCGGCCCGGACGAACGCGGCGAACTGCTCGGCCGAGCCGGCGCGCACGTCGTAGAACTGCGCGGCGAGCTTATCGCGCGCTTCAGGCGCCGCCGCCGCGCGATTCGCTTCGTTGTTGATCCTCTGGATGATTTCTCGCGGCGTGCCAGCCGGGGCAAACATGCCGAACCAGATCGCCGCCTCGTAGCCCGAGATGCCCGCCTCGGCGACCGTCGGCAAGCCGGGAAACTGCGGCGCGCGGGCCCTCGAGGCGACCGCGAGCAGCCGGATGCGGCCCGATTTTTCGTGCGCCACGGTGTTGCTGATCGTATTGAACGCGACCGGGACTTGCCCGCCGAGCACGTCGGCGAGCGCCGGCGCGCAGCCCTTGTACGGCACGTGCACCAGGTCGATCGCCGCCTGCATCTTGAGCAGCTCGCCGGCGAGGTGCATCGGGCTCGCGTTGCCGCAGGTCGAGTAGGCCAGCTTGCCGGGCTGCTTGCGCGCCAGCTCGATCAGCTCGGGCAGGCTGCGCGCCGGCACAGATGGATGAACAGCAATTACCATCGCCGTTTCGGCGACGTGCGCCACCGGAGCCAGGTCGCGCAGCAGGTCGTAGGGCAGCGCGCCGAGCGCGGGGCTCATCGCCACCGTGCTGGTGTGCAGCAGGAGCGTATAGCCGTCGGCCGCCGATTTCGCAACCTGATCGGCGCCGATGTTGCCCGCCGCGCCAGGACGATTGTCGATGACAACGGATTGTCCCAGCCCTTCGGCCATCCTCGGCGCGATCAGCCGCGCGACGATGTCCGCGCCACCACCCGGCGGATAGGGCACTACTAGGCGAACGACTTTGACAGGGTATTGCGCCCAACAAAAGAGGGGAAGAGTGAAGGCGCAGAAAAGCAAAAAACGAAACTTCATCTACACGCTCTCCGTCAACGCGGTCCACGCCCACAGCGCTTCGCGCGCGGCGCGCCGAGCCTCGAACACCTTGTAGGGGTCGGCGTTGGCGACGTATTTCTCCACCAGGTGCCTGACCCATTTCTCCATCTTCGCCGCGCGCTCGGCTTCGTAGCGCAGGTGGCCGAGCGCATCAGCCTTGACGCCGTAATGCCGCTGCAGGCTGTCGGCGAGCCGTCCCCAGAAGCGCGGCAGGTGCTGCTCCAGCATGTAGGCGATGACGCTCGACTCGACCGGCCCGGAGCGCAGGCCGTGCTCGCGGATCACGTCGGCGAAGTCCGCCGCCTCGGCCGAAGGCTTCGCGCGCGCCTCGCGCAGCTCGCGCTCGCTCGCGCCCAACGCGGTGAGCACCCGGTTCCAACCTACATCGGCATCGGCGCCGGGCCTCTTGAGCGCCTCGTGCAACTGCAGGAACAATTCCTTGCCGTCCTGCGGGTCGATCTGCGACACCTTCGCGGCGAACGCATAGCGCGCCGGCCCGGCGAGCGCCGGAAAGAAGGCGAGCAGCAATTTCTTGAGGCGTGCCTTGGGCAGCTTGCCCTCGAGCGCGGCTTGCCATACCGGATGCTCGAGCACACGGTTTTCCGGCTTTTTCGAATCCAAGAGCAGGAGTTCAGTCGGCGACGCGCTGACCTGGATGTCGAGGCTCATTTTTTCTTGTCCATGTCCTTGAGCGAGGCATAGCCGCTCTTCTTCACGCTCCAGACCTCGATCGCGCCGTCGGGCAGCTTGGTGAAGTTGAGCACGTCGCCGGCGCCGGCCTTGAGGTCGGCCGCCACCTGCGCCGGCAACTCGACCGCGAGCTTGGCGCCGTCCTTGCGGATCAGCACCGGTGCAGACCACTGGATGCCCTTCGGGCGCTTCATGCCTTCCTCCGTGCAATCGAATCCCAGAATTCTTGCACCGCGGCTGCCACTTCCCGGGGCCGCTCCTCGGGCACGTAGTGGTCGGCGCCGGCGATCTCGACCGCCGGCAGATCGGGCCGCAGCGCGCGCGTCTTGGCCCACGCTTCGCGCGAGACGAGCCGGCTGTCAACCCCGCGCATCAGAAGGACGGGAACACGAATATTCTTCAATACATCAGTCAGATCTTCTCTTAGACCCATGCAAGTCTCGCGCATTGCCTGCGGAACGGCGAGCGGCCGCCACTTCCCATCCACGTTCTCGTAGCCGTATTGCGCGCGGCGCGCGACCGCGTCGGCCGGCAGTTGCGGATACCGACCAGCGAGATAAGTTTGAATGCCTTTCATGGAAGCAAAATTCTGCTCGCCACCCGCGACCCGCTCCTCCAGTGCATCGAATACTTCAGGCTCGATGTACGGGGTGAAATCAATCGCCACGACGGCAGCGACGCGCCCGGGGAAGCGCAGGCCCGCCACCAGCGCGTTGCGCGCACCCAGCGAGTGCCCAATCAGGAGGGCTTTTTCGTTAATCACGTCTTGGATGTCATTCGCGTAGTCGAGCGAGGCGTAACCGCGCGCCGGCTTGGGGCTGCGGCCGTGGCCGCGCTGGTCGAGGCTCACCACGCGAAAGCGCGTGGCGAGCGCGGCCATCAGCGGTTCGAAGACGTAGGCGTTGGCCGTGATGCCGTGCAGGCAGAGCGCAAGCGGTCCGGCGCCCGCCTCGATCGCGTGCAGCCTAGAAATCGTACTTTTTCTGGAGGTAGCGCAGGATGCCGTCATGCATTTCCCGCCAGGCCCACAGCGTCACCGCCGCCGCCCGCCGCCCGCGCACCACATCGTCGCGATCCTTCACGTAGCCTTCGAAGAGCGACAGCGAGTGCTCGGTGTGCTCGATGTCGGCGCGCACATGCTCGTAGAAATATTCGATGGTCTCGTCCGAGAGGCGGTAGTACTTCTTCAGCGCCAGCGCCGTGGCGCCGTGTGCCTCGGGCAGCTGCTTCTCGTCGCCCCACCAGGTGGCGAGGCCTTCGGCGGCGCTCTTGCGGCAGTAATGCGTCATGGTGCGCGGAAAGCCGATTACTTCCGCGAGCGGCTTGCGCGCCACCTCGGCGAGCTCCTCGTCGGTGGCGCCGAGGAGCTTGGCGAACTGAACCCACAGCCCCGGGTGGTCGCCCTCGCCCGCCAGGCGGAAGATCTCGTCGTAGGCGTTTTCCAGCAGGTGCTCGACGTCGTCGCCCTCGAGGAAGGCGGCGTGGGACAGCATCATCGCCGGGTTGGCGTGCGCCTGGAACGCCCAGCGCAGCACCGCGTAGTCCTTGAGCGCCTCCCTGGGCAGCGCGCCGCTCGTCAAGTATTCGAGCAGCGGCGAGCCGAGATAGCGGTGCTCGGGGCGGTCGGCATCGGCGATCAGGTGGCCGGCGAGCTCGCGCGGCGGCGTCTGAGACTTCGGCTTGAGTTTGGTGACCGTTCCCATGGCTACCTCGCGCGTTCTGCGACCTTCAGCAGCTCGTCGTATTCGGCTTTCACCTCGGGCTTCTCCGCGAGGATGCGCGCGCCTAGCGCTTTCAGGTCGGCCATCATCTTCGCCTGCTCGGCGGCAGGGAGCTTGAGCAGCTGCCCGCCATTCTCGACCCAGCCCTTGTTGGCGCGCTCTACCAGCGCGCCGGCGAACCCGTAGGCCTCGCGATCGACCTTCGCTCCGGCTTCGGTAATAGCGGCTGTCACGTCGCCCGGCAGTGAATCGAACCAGCGCTTGTTCACCACCAGGGTGGAAACCACGATCGACGGGTGGATCTCGGTGACCGGCTTCGCCGCGTCGTAGAACTTGAACGGCGTCAGCACCGGAATGCCGGCGAGCAGGCCGTCGATGGTGCCGTTCTGCAGGGCCCCCAGTACTTCGCCGAACGCCATCGGCACCGGCAGCGCGCCGAGCTGCTTCATCGGCTCGATCTGCAGCGGCGAGGGGAACACGCGGATCTTCTTGCCCTTGAAATCGGCGAGCGTGGCGATCGGCCGGCGCGAGAGCACCACCACTGGGCTGTTGTAGAACACGCCGATGCCCTTCAGCCCCTTTGCTTCGCCGATGGCGAGGATATGGCTGCGATAGGCGTCGTCGGCGAGCACCCTGTTGAGATGCTCGGGCGAGCTGAACACGCCGATCGCGTCGAACACCTGGAAGCGCGGCTCGGTAGAGACGAGGAACGAGGTCGGCGTGACGAACGACTCGATGGTGCCGACGGTGACGCCCTCGACCATGCGCGGGATCTGGCCTAGCTGGCTCGCCGGATAGATCTCGATTTTGAGGCGCTCGGCGGTGCGCGGCTTGACAGCGGCCTCGAAGCGCTTCAGCCACTCGTGCTGCACGTCGTTGATGGTCGCGCTCGCCATCTTCATGACGACCTGGGCGTGGACCGCGCCTGCAGCGGCGATTCCCAATACCAGTCCCACCACGGTCCAAAGTCGCATCGCTAGCCTCCCGTAAACCCGGATCTTAAGTCCTCTAATGGGCCAGGAACAGCCTCACGCCGGCGAGCGAGATGTCGGGCACATAGGTGATCAGCACGAGCGCCCCCAAGTACAGCACGAGGAAGGGCACGATGCCCCGGTAGATCACCGGCAGTTTCAGGCCGAGCACCGACTGGGCGACGAAGATGTTGATGCCGAAGGGCGGGTGGAACAGGCCGATCGCCAGGTTGACGGTGACCACGATGCCGAAGTGCACCGTGTCGATCCCCGCGCCCTTGACGATCGGGATGAGAAGCGGGGTCAGCACGAGAATCGCCGATAGCGGGTCGACGAAGCAGCCGACGACGAGCAGCAGCACGTTCAGCACCGCGAGGATCATCCATGGCGCCAGCTCGAGCGAGCGGATCCAGCCGACCAGGGCAGCAGGCACCTGGTTGACCGTCAGGAGCCACGAAAACACGCTGGCGCAGGCGACGATGATCAGGATTTGCGAGGTAAATATCGCCGTGGTCCCTGCCGCGTCCAGGATTTCGCGCCACGGGATGTCGCGGTACACGACACGGGTGACGAAGGCGGCGTACACGCAGGCGATTCCCGCCGCCTCGGTCGGCGAAAACACCCCGCCGTAGATGCCGCCCAGGATGATCACCGGGGCGCCGAGCGCCCACACGCCGCGCGCAGCCGAACGTGCGAGGCGCCGCAGATCGAAGCTTTCGGTAGCGCCGATGCCGTGGCGCCTTGCAAACCACATCACATAGAGCGCGAGCAGCGCCGCGATCAGCAGGCCCGGCAGCACTCCCGCGGCGTACAGGCGCGGCACCGATTCCTGCGCCGCGGCACCGTAGACGATCATCGGGATGCTCGGCGGGATGATGATGTCGATCGCGCCGACCGCGGTGATCAGCCCGGCGCTGAACGTCTCCGGGTAGCCGGCGCGCCGCATCGCCGGGACCATGATCCTGCCGACGGTCGCGACGGTCGCCGCGCTCGCACCGGAGATCGCGCCAAAGATCGCCGAGGTACCCACCGTCGTGACCCCGAGACTTCCGGGCACTTTGCCCACGCCCGCCTGGACGACGTCGACGATGCGCTGCGCGACCGAGCCGCGGCCCATCAGCTCGCCCGCATAGATGAAGAACGGGATCGCGAGCAGCGGAAAGGCGTCGATCGAGCCGTAGAGGTTCTGGTGCAGCACGGTGAGCGGGATGCTCATGAAGAACACCAGCGCCACGGTCACTGACGCGAGCAGCACGAGAAAGATCGGAAAGCCGAGCAGCAGCAGCGCCACGGGCAGCACGCCGAGGGCGAAGCTCATCGGCGCAGACGCCGCAGCGCGATCAACGCAATCAGCAGGAAGCCTACGGTCACGGCGGCGTGAGGGACCGCCATCGGCATGCCCGCGGCGTCGCTGCGCCGGTCCACCGCCATCATCTGGCGCACGAATCCGGCCGATTGCCAGACGACCACGCAGGCCAGCACGAACAGCGCAATCGCTTCACCGGCCCTTACTGCTTTTTGCACCGGGTTAGGGAAAAACCCGACAAGCACATCCATACGCAGGTGCTGCTCGCGCCAGGTGACGACCGCCGCGCCGAGGAAGGCGATCCACACCATGAGGAAGATCTGCACCTCGTCACTGCCCACCACCGCGACGCCGAACACGTAACGGCCGACGACGCTGGCGAAATTCAGAATCACTGCGATGACCAAGGCCGCGGCCAGCGCGATCTCGATCCACCGCGTCAGGCGCTCGATGAACCGGTCGATCACCGTGCCGCTCAGTGTCCTTCCAGCGTCTTGCGCACGGCGAGGAGCTTGGCGGCGCGCTCGGCGCGCAGCGCGCCCAGCTTCTGCGGGGTGTACTGGTAGATGCCCTCCCCGGTCTTCATGCCGAATCTCTTTGCTTGCACTTTTTCAGCGATGTAGTCGGGCACGCGAGTGCTGTTATCCAAATCGGCATTCAGGTAGCCGGCAACCGCCGCGTAGACATCGAGGCCGGCGACATCGAGCAGCTCCATCGGCCCGATCACCGCAAGCTTCAGGCCCAGGCCCCACTTGAAGCACTTGTCGAGCTCCTCGGGGGAGACGACGCCTTTCTCGACCAGCGACACCGCCTCGCGCAGAACCGCGTAGAGCAGGCGGTTGTGGACGAAACCGGGAACCTCCTTGTCGACGAGCACGGCGATCAGCCCGCAATCGGCGACGAGGCGCCGGGTGCGCTCGACCACGCCCGGATCGGTATGCTCGCCGGCGATCACTTCGACCATCGGGATGACGTGCGGCGGATTCGACCAGTGCATGCCGACAACGCGCGATTTGCACGCTACCGCCTCCTGCAGGCGCGTGATCGGGATGCCCGAGGTATTGCTGGCGAGGATCGCCGCCGGCCGAGCGAGCCGATCGAGCTCGGCGAAGACGCGCTGCTTGAGCTCCAGGCGCTCGGGCACCGCTTCGATGACGAAATCCGCCTCGCGCACCGCACGCGCGAGATCTGACTCGTACGAGATTTTCCCGCTCGACGCGGCAACCTTTATTTCATCCAAAACCTTTTGCAGCGACGGCATATCGGCTTCGGCCTTGCGCAGCTGCTCGGCGCTCACGTCGTAGAGCACCATGTCGAGGCCGCCGCGCGAGAGCGTAGCGGCGATGCCGGGCCCCATGGTGCCGACGCCGATCACTGCGCCCTTCACTGATTCTCTCCCTTATCCACGCCCAGCGTGCCCTCTAGCCGGTCCAGCCTGCGGTTGTAGTAGTCCCAGAAATTGTCGATGGCACGCCGGGGATAGATGTTCTTGCGCTTCTTCTCGACCTCGTCCGCCGGCGGCGGCGTGTGCTTCAGACCGCTCGCCGTGAGCCGCAACTGAGCGCGGCAGGCCTTCTCGAGAAAGATCGCGCACAGCGTCATTTCCTTCACCGTGCAGCCGACGGACACGATGCCGTGGTTGCGAAGAAATGCCGCCTCCCCCCGCCCCAGGCACTCGGCGAGGTCCTTGCCGAGCTGCGGCGAATCGATGAGATCGCTGGTCGTCAGGTAATGCGGCGGTGGTCCTGTGAACCAGCAGCCCTCGTTAGTGAGCGGCATCAGCTTCTCGCGCGTGCAGGAAAACAGCGTCGCCCAATGCGGATGCGTGTGGCAGACGAAGTTCAGATCCGGGCGCGCGCGCAGCACCTCGGTGTGGATCGGCCATTCTAGGTGCCGCACTCCCTCGCCGGCGAGGATGTTGCCGTCGAAGTCGAGCAGGATGAAGTCGTTCTCGTGCACTTCCTCCAGGCCGATGTTGCCGCGCTTGAGCCACACGCCGCGCTCCCACGGATCGCGCATCGAGCAATGCCCGAGCGACATGTCGTTATGGCCCTCGAGATCCAGGATGCGATGCGCGCGCGACAGGTCCCATAGCGCGCGGCGCGCCTCGTCGTTCTTCACCATGATTGGCATGTTGCGGGCAGCACGTTCAGTAGCCATCGGTTTTCCTGTTCACATTTCGAATTGCGGAATGGATTCGACCTCGCGCTCGGCGGCGGCGATCCACTCGCGCATCGCAGGAAGCGCGAGCACGGCATCGGCGTAGGCGCGGCACGCCGGCGGCAGCTCGACCTCGTAGGTCCTGAAGCGCAGCACCACCGGCGCGTACATCGCGTCCGCGGCGCCGAACGCTCCGAACAGGAACGGCTGCCTGCACTTCGACCAGATCTCCACGACCCGGTCGATTTCTGCAAGCACTTCCGGCGTTCTCCCCCTGCCGGGATAGCGCTTGCGCACGTTCATGCTCATGTGCTCGCGCAGCTTCGGAAACCCGGCATGCATTTCCGCGCACACCGAGCGCGCCTGCGCCCGCTCGACCGGATCGTCCGGCCACAGCGGATGCTTTTCCGCGAGATATTCGAGGATCGCAGCCGAGTCCCACACGCGGCTCGCCCCATCGACGAGGCAGGGCACCTTGCCCGAGGGCGAGTAGCGGAGAATCTCCTGCCTGGCGCCCGGGCCGTACAGGGGAATTCTCACTTCCTGGAAATCGAGCTTGAGAACCCGCATGGCGATCCATGGGCGCAACGACCACGAAGAGTAGTTCTTGTTGCCGATGACGAGCAGCGGACGCGGCATGCGGCAAGTTTAACGGTATAGA
>QHUL01000068.1 GCA_003222115.1 Gemmatimonadota bacterium
CCGAACAACGCGACCTGCGCCCTGCCGGGCACGCCGGCGGGGAGCGCCGTGGTGAGCGGCGACGGCACCTACCCCTCGAGCCCGGTCCCGGTGAACGAGGGCGGGGCCTACCGCTGGATCGCGAGCTACTCGGGCGATGTCAACAACAACGGCTTCACCACCGCGTGCAACGCCCCGAACGAGACGAGCGTGGTCATCGCCCAGGCCGATCTGTCGATCACGAAGACCGACAACCCTGATCCGGTGAATGCGGGCGCCACGCTGACCTACACCGTCACGGTCACCAACGGTGGCCCATCCACGGCCGCCAACGTGCAGGTGACCGACAACCTGCCGGCTGGGGTGACCTTCCAGAGCGCCTCAGGAACCGGCTGGACCTGCGTGCAGGCGGGCGGAGTGGTCACCTGCACCCGCGGGATTGTGGCCCCGGGTGGCGCTCCCCCGATCACCATCACGGTGACGCCGGCCATCTGCGGCACGATCACCAACCGTGCCACGGTCAGCTCGACGACGATCGATCCAAACGCAGCGAACAACACGGCGACCGAGAACACCACGGTTCAGTGCTTGCCTGGCAAGGTGACCGGCGGTGGCGAAATCCGAGTGCCAAAGGGTTCGAATGGCAAGGACTTCGCGAACTTCGGCTTCGTCGTACAGCGTATGATGCTGAATGGCCCCGCGATTGGTCAGCTGCAGTACCACAACCATGCGAGGCTCGTCGATGTCCACAGCACAGGCATGCTCACGCTGCTGATCGTCGGTAATACCGCGACGTTCAGCGGCACCTGCACGAAGAGGGTGGGTAACGGCAACCCTGGGATGTGCACCTTCACGGTGTGGGTCGAGGACAATGGCAACCCCGGTGCCAATCGGGACAAGTTCACCATCGCGGTTTCGGGTGAACCCGTGGAGGGTTCGATGAGCCCCGGTGGACAGCCCATCATCAGAGGGAACATCAAGATCCAGTCGGGGGGGATCCTGGTGAGCGCGCCATGAACGGACGCACCGGCTTAGTGGCGACGCTGGTCGCGGTGGCGATCCTGCTGTGGTCCCCGGTGGCGGCTCAGAGCTCCGATGGCCTCACCGCCGGCGCCGGCGCCGGCGTCTACCCCAGCGGCACCACGTTCAACGGCGTCCCGATCACCGGGCTCCGGTTCGGAATCGGGATGGCTCTCCCCGCCGACGGAACGGTCAGCGGACAGTTCCAAACTGTTCTGCTCGGCCTCTCGGCTCTCGGTCAGCCGCAGGACATCAGCCTCGAGGGTGAAGCGACGAGCGGTGCCGTCAATGCCGACGGCAGCTCCACGTTCTCGGGCACCTGCACGATCAACATGGGCAACGGCACGCCCCCGCTCACGGGCGTTCCGTTCACCGTCACCTCGACAACCAACAGTCTGCTTTTGATCCTCGGTGGTACGACCTTGCCGACGGCTTCCGTCACGGCCGGGAGCATCACCATCCAATAGAACGGCTCCTAACGTCCCGGCAGAGGTAGCCGCGTTCTACGCCTGCGCTGGACGCCGCGAGAAGGAGGCAGCGGGCCGAAGTACAAGCGGATGTAGGCTCCGCCGCTTGCCGTGGTTCCCCGGCGCCCGTACAATCACCCGACTGGAGCTGCCGACTATCGCAACCGAGAGGCCAGGGATGTCCGAGCGGGTGCTGCTCGCCGATGACCACGCGGTGGTTCGGCAGGGGCTGAGAGCGCTGCTGGAGAAGCGGGGGCTGGAGGTCGTGGGAGAGGCGGCCGACGGCCAGGCGGCCGTCGAGCTCACCACGCGCCTCCGCCCCGACGTGGTGGTGCTCGACATCGTGATGCCCCGTCTCAACGGCGTTGAGGCGGCCCACCACATCACCCGGGCGTGCCCCGGGGTCGGAGTGATCCTGCTGACGATGCACACTGAGGATCACTACGTCCTGGACGCGATCCGTGATGGCGTCCGGGGGTTCGTCATCAAGACGCAGGCGGCGGAGGATCTCTTTCAGGCGATCCGCGAAGTGGGTCGGGGCGGCATGTACGTCAGTCCCGGCATCTCCGCCGCCGTGGTCCAGGCCCTGCGGGCCGCGGCCGGACCGCGGCAACCGCTCACGCACCGCCAGCTGGAGGTGTTGCAGCTGCTGGTGGAGGGGAAGGGCACGAAGCAGATCGCGGGCGTCCTGGAGATCAGCGTCAAGACGGCCGAATTCCACCGCACCCGCATCATGAAAAAGCTGGACATCCACGAGACGGCCGGGTTGGTGCGGTACGCGATTCGCACGGGGCTGATCGAACCGTAGGGCCATCCCAGGCTTTCCCCGGTGTCGCTGCCAGGGAATTTCCTAGTTTCGCGGATGCACCATCCTGCCCACCTTCGACAGCGAGAGGTTGCTGTGACGGCCCCTCGGGGGTCCCGTAGCGGCGACGGAGTCGCGCTGGTGCGGCTGCGCGCCGTTCGTCGGGGGGCGCCCCCCGAGGGGTTATCGCTTTACCTTCCCGATCTTGCCCTGTCCGTTGTTCGCATACCACACGGTGTTATGCGCGTCCACGCTGAGCTTGCGCACCAGCGCCGGCCCGCCCGGGATCTTGTACCTCGTCATCTTCCCGGTGGCGGGATCGAGCTCGACCAGGTCGTTCGCGGTCGGGTCGAACTGGCTGAACCAGACGTGCCCGGTCGAGTCCACCTCGATCGTGTACGGCTGGCCGCGGGGGCCACCCGGCGCGTCGTACTCCCTGAACGTCTGAGTGCCCGGGTCGAAGCGCGCCACCTTGCCCGCGCGGTTGTAGCTCATCCAGATCCCTCCGCCGCGGTCGATGGCGAGCCGCCGGACGCCGGAGTTCGGCGTCGGGGTCGGAAACTCCGTCACCTTCCCCGTGCGCACGTCCACCCGACCGAGCTTGTGCCCCTCGAGCTCCGCGAAATAGACGGCCATTTCCTGTCGCGATCCGATGATGCCGTAGGCGTTGGCGCGCGGCGTCGGGACGTCGTACTCCGCGATCCTTCCGGTCGCGGGATCGAGTCGCCCGATGCGGTTGCCGGCCTGCTCGGTGAACCAGATCATCCCGTCCGGGCCCTGGATCGGCGTGTGCGGGCCCGAGCCGTCGTGTGGGAGCGGATACTCGGTGAAGCGCTCGGTCTTCGGGTCGAAGGCGGCGATCTTGTTGCCACGCTGCTCGGTGACGTACAGCCGTGCGTCCGAGGCCCAGGCGATGCCGTGCGGCCGCCCGTCCGCGGTGGGCACCGACCACTCGGTGAACCTTTCCGTCCGGGGATCGAACCGCCCCAGCTTGTTGGCCCCGATCTCGGCGAACCAGATGAGACCGTCCGGGGCGGCGACGAGGCAGTGGGGGGCGCTGTTCGGCGTGGGGATGGCGTACTCGACGAGCGTGGCAGGTCCGCCGAGCCAGCCGACGCCTGCCGCAAGGAGAGTGATGGTCCGCATGACTCAGTCCTTCGGTGTATGTGAGACATCAGACGTCAGACGTCTCTACCTTCCCGCCAACCCGGTCATTTTGATTCCGTCCACCACGAACTGCACGGCGATCGCGCACAGCACCAGGCCCATCAACCGGGTGAGGATCCGCATCCCCGTTTGGCCGAGACGCCGCTCGACCCGCGCGGCGGCGGCGAGCGTGAGATATGACAGGTAGGCGGTGAGCGCGATCGCGCCGAAGACCCCGAGGGTGGTGACGAGGCCCTTGGAAGCGCCGCTCAGCACCATGACGGTCGAGATGGCGCCGGGTCCCGCGAGCAGCGGCACGCCCAGCGGCATGATGCTGACGTCCTCCTTCGCAATCCCCTCCGCCTGCTCGGCGGGCGTCTCCCTCTGCTGGCTGCGGCGCGCCTGCACCATGTCGAGCGCGTTGAGGCCGATCAGGATCCCGCCCGCGATCTTGAACGCGCCGATCGTGATGCCGAACAGCCGGAAAATCAGGCCACCGCCCAGCGCGAATGCGGTGAGCGTGATCGCGCAGGTCCACGCGCCGCGGCGCGCCATCGCGCGGCGCACCTCGGGCGTGTCGCGCGCCGTCATCGCGAGGAAGCTGGGCACGGCGGTCAGCGGGTCGACGATGAACAGGACCGAGGTGAAGATCAGAAACAGCTCCTGCAGGGTCTTCATCATCGGGCGCTCGTCAGATCGCCACCTGCACCACCCGGTCCTTGCCCGCCCGTTTGGCCTCGTACATCGCGGCGTCGGCCTTGCGGAGGACGTCGTCCGAGTCCGTGCTGCCGCCGGTCCAGGACACGACCCCGATGCTCGCCGTGACGGATGGAGTGCCGCGGAACACGGTCCGGATGCTGCTCGCCAGCCGGGCGGCCGCGGCGTTGGCGACCGTGCCGTCGGTCTCGGGCATCAGAACCGCGAACTCGTCGCCCCCGAGCCGGCCGACGATGTCCGCCTGGCGCACGGCGGAGCGCATCGCGTCCGCGACGAGGCGCAGCACCGCGTCGCCCGTCGCGTGACCGTGCGCGTCGTTCACCCGCTTGAAGTCGTCCAGGTCGAGGTAGATCAGCGCCAGCGGGCGGCCGTACCGGCGGTTGCGGCCCAGCTCCTGGCCCAGCTCCTGGGAGAAGGCGCGCGCGTTGAGGACGGTGGTGAGCGTGTCCTGGGTCGCGAGCTGGTGCAGCTCCCCCTGCGTCCGCCGCAGCTGCGACAGCCCGGTGATGGCGACCCCGACCACCGCGAGGTACGCGCCCTCGTTCGCGAGCCGCGTCACGAGCGCTGTGCCGGGCGCCATCTGGTCGATCCCCCCGACGAAGCGCAGTAGCGCCGTGGCGAACGCGAAGGCGATCCCCCAGCCGAGACCGTCGTGCCAGGCGGCGAGCAGCACGGGGATCACGTACAGGATGCCGAGCCGGAACTCGGGCGGGGTCCTGGTATTCGCCAAGTGCACGAGTCCGATCAGGAGGACCGCGCCGGCGAGCCGGAGGGGGCGCCGAAGCTGCTTCGCAACGGGCACTTAGAACGGAGCCTCGGCTACGTGATGGGGGTCGTCCAGCACCAGGGCCTGCAACACCTCTCCCACGGCGACCGCAGGATGGTCCTCGGGCACGATGAGGAGGGCGTTGGCGCGCGCCATGGACGTGAGGATGCCGGAACCCTGCGGCCCCGTCAAGCGCGCCACCAGGGCTCCGTCCGCGCCCTGGGGAGCGACGATCGCCCGCAGGTAGTGCCGCAGCTTCGGTCCCAGGGTAATCGGCTCCGCCACGCACACCGCGACCGTGCGTCGGAACGGAAGCGCGTGCCCGAGCAGCCGCCGGATCACCGGCCGCACGAACAGCTCGAAGGTGACCATGACGCTCACCGGATTGCCGGGGAGGCCGATCCAGGGCCGGCCGTCGAGCAGTCCGAAGCCGAGCGGCGCCCCCGGGCGCATGCGGATGCGCCACAGCTTGATGTCGCAGCCGAGCGCTGTGAGCACCTCGCGCACCAGGTCGTGCTCGCCCACGCTCACGCCCGCGGTGGTGACGAGCAGGTCCGCGTCGTGCGCCCCTGCGAGGTGCTCGCGCAGGCTGTCCTTCGTGTCGCGCGCCACGCCGAGGTCCAGCGGCGTCCCGCCGGCACGGCGGATCATGCCGTGCAGGGTGTAGGAGTTCGAGGTCGCGATCTTCTTGCCCGCGAGGATCTCGTCCGCGCGCTCGAGGTCCACGATCTCGTCGCCCGACCCCATGAACGCGACGCGCGGCGGGCGATGCACCAGCGGCGTGCCGTGCGCGATGGAGGCGAGGACGCCGAGCTGCGCCGGGCCGAGCGCCGCTCCCCGGGCGAGCGCCACGGCGCCCGCCCGGATGTCCTCGCCCCGGTGCCGCACGTTGCGCCCGCTGTCCCGGTCGTTGCGCACCGCCACGCGCCCGTCTGGGAGCGGCTCCGTGTCTTCCTGGCGGATGACGCCGTCCGCGCCCGTGGGGAGCGGCGCGCCGGTGAAGATGCGGGTGACCTCCCCCGGGCCGAGCGCCCGCTCCGGGAATCGGCCCGCGGGGACGGTCTCGATGACGCGGAGCGTCACCGTGCGCTCGGGGGAGGCGCCCGTCACGTCGGCCGAGCGGACGGCGTAGCCGTCCATCGCGGAATTGTCCCAGGCCGGCAGGTCGATCGGGCTGGTGACGTCCTCGGCGAGCACGAGGTCCAGCGCCTCCCGCAGGGGGCGCCGCATCGTCTCGAGGGGTCGGACGTGCTCGAGGATCAGGCGGGCCGCTTCGGCGGGCGACAGCATCTCAGGGGTCGAGAACCTTGGCGCGGTCCCAGGCGATGTTGGCGAGCGTCATGAGCCACGCCGTATCGCTGAAGCGGAAGACGGGAAAGGCGGCGCGGTAGCGGGGGTTGTCGGTGATCATCGCCACCCAGAGCTCCGCGTCGGGGCGCGCGGGGTCGTACAGCGGCTCCTGGCCGCAGGCGAGCCGGTAGGTCTCGATCTTCGGCAGCGGCTGGGCGGCGAATCCCTCCACCAGCACGAGGTCGGCGCCGTCGAGGTAGCGCCGCGCCAGGGAGATCGGGTCGGACTCCCGCTCGCGCCGCTCCCAGATCACCCGCTGGCCGGGCGCTTCCATCACGACGCGCTCCGCCTTGCCCTCGTGGTAGTGCCGCCACGTGTCCTTGCCGCGCTGATCGACGTCGGCCGCGTGCGTGCCGTGCTTGATCGTCATCACGCGGAGCTTGCCCTGACGCGCCAGCTCCGCCGCGAGCGCCACCACCAGCGACGTCTTGCCCGCGTCCTTCTTGCCGACGATCGAGATCATCCGCGTCGCCGCCACAGGTCCTCCGCCCGCGCGAGATCCTCGGGTCGATTGACGTTGAAGAACAGCACGTCCGGGTCGCCGAACGCGCGCACGCGGTCGAGGGGTAGTGTACCGACCTTCACGTCGGGGTGGAAGCCGATGGCCTCGAGTTCGCCCCGCACGAGCCGGCGCTCGATCGCCGGTCCGCAGGCGGGTCCGTACACCGCGCACAGCGGCTCCACGCCGCGGCGGCCGCGACCGGTAGGGCGTCCTTGAGGGCCGCTCTCGGGGAGATAGGCGTCGTAGCCCGCCGCCCCGCTCACCAGCGCCCGCAGGACGTCCTCCGTGAGGAAGGGCATGTCCCACGCCACGCACAACACGGGGCCGTCGCCCGCGACCACCGCCGTGTAGATCCCCCCGAGGCTGCCGCAGCCCGGCCGGACGTCGGGGATGGTACGCAGGTCGGGCCGCCAGGAGGGTCCCTCGGGGGCGTTGGCGACGACCAAGGGGGGTGTCTCGGTCACCGCCCGGACCGCCTCCACGACGCGATCGAGGATGCGGCGGCCGCCGAGCTCGACGAGGCCCTTGGGGAGGCCGCCGTAGCGACGGGCGCCGCCTCCGGCGAGTACGGCGCCGCGCACGCCCATCACACCTGGACCAGTCGGTGCTCCACCATGAGACACCGGTCCATGACGCACGGGATGTCCGCCGCCGCCGCCCGATCGCAGGCCGCCTCGTCCACCACGCCCACCTGCAGCCAGATGAGCCGGGGCCGGAGCGGGATCGCCTCGTCCACCACGGCCCCCGCGAACTCGCTGCGGCGGAACACGTCCACGACGTCGATCGCGTGGTCGCCGGCCGCGGCCGTCAGGGTGGGATAGCAGCGTTCGCCCAGGAGTGTCGCATGCCCCGGGTTCACGGGGACGATGCGGTAGCCCGCGTCTCGCAGATAACGGGCCACGACGTGGCTCGGCCGCAGCGCCTTCGGCGACAGGCCGACCACCGCAATCGTGTGCGCTTCGCGGAGCAGCGCCCGGAGCGCCTCCGGGCTCATGCTTCTGGACGGTGGACGTGCGGCGCGCCGCTGACCGCCCGACCCACCAGGATGATCCCGGCGCGCCGCGCGATCGTGAGCGCGAGCGTGGAGGGGACGCTCGGCGTGGCCACCCAGGCGAGTCCCGCGCGGGCCGCCTTGTAGGCGAGCTCCGCGGAGATGCGGCCCGTCACGAGCAGCCCGCGGCCGACGATCGGCTGACGCGCGATCACCGCCGCCCCGACGACTTTGTCCACCGCGTTGTGGCGCCCGATGTCCTCGGCGTGGAACAGGAGCCGCTCGCCGTCCGTGAGCGCGGCCGCGTGGATCCCGCCGGTCTCGTTGTAGCGATCGCCCCGGGTGAACACGTCCTTGAAGAGCGCACGCAGTCGCTCGGGCGCCGGGGCTTCGCCGCGCGCTGGCGCGTGCTTCAGCGCCGGCGGATCGGCGAGGAAGGTCGACACCGCGCCGCACCCAGAGGCGAGGACGCGCTTCTTGTGCTGCCGCTTCACGAAGGCCACGCGCTCCGGCTTCACGTCGGCCCAGAACCCCGGGTCCGTCGCGCAGGGGCGCATCCGGAGCAGGTCGTCCATCGTCTCGATGTAGCCCTCGCCGTGCAGCCATCCCGTCGCCAGCTCCTCGAGCTGGTCGGGCGTGCACATCCACGTGACGGTCGGCTCGCCGTTCACCTCGAGCCACACCGGCACTTCCTCGACCGCCGCGGAGTCGGCCTGCATCCGTCCGCGCCGCGATCCGGGCTGGCGGGGCGGCTCAGGCTGCGCGGAAGTATTGGGAGTAACGATGCGGACCTCCTGTCGCGGTACGCGCAACGATGCGCGAAACATAGCCGCTCGGCGTCGCTAGAACACGCGCACCGCGCTGGCCTTGAAGGCGAACGCCACGGGGCTCCCGGGGGCGAGGGCCAGGTCGCGCGTCGCTTCCTCCGTCACCACGGCCACCAGCTCGACGCCCACGTCGGCGGTGACGTGCACCGCCCCCGGGCGCGGGCGCGAGAGCCGCGTCACCCTGCCGGTGAATACGTTGCGGGCAGAGGAAGGAAGCGGCTCCCGGCTCACGAAGATGTCGGTCGGCGGGACGGCGAGGATGGCGGGTCCGGTCCGGTCGGTCACGGTCGCAATCAGGACCGTCCCCACCCGCACGTGCTTCAGCCCGCTCGCGCCTTCGAGGGGCAGCTCCACCCGGAACAGGTTCTCGGGAGTAACGGGGGAGAGCCGTCCCTCGGCGAGCGCCCGCACGTCGTCCGCCCAGCGGTAGGCGTCCTCGAGCTGATGGGAGGCGAGGCAGATCGCGAGCGGCCGCCGCCGCCGCTCCTCCTCGAGCGCGCGGTACAGCGTCTGGGCGGCGGCGCGATCAGCCGAGCTCACGGGCTCGTCGAGCAGCAACAGGTCGGGCTCGAGCCCCAACGCGCGCGCCACGGCCACGCGCTGCACCTCGCCGTCCGACAGCTCGTGACGGCGCCGCCCGAGCAGCGGCGTGATGCCGAGCCGCTCGCCCACCGTTGCCACGGTCCTGTTCACCTCCGGGCGTCTCATCCCTCTGAGTTTCAACCCGTACTCCAGATTTTCCCGCACCGTTCCGCGCAGCAGGATCGGCCGCTGCTCGACGAGGGTGACGCGCCGGCGCAGCCCGGGCGCCGGCCGGCCGCGCTGTCTCCCGCTCCACGCCGCGCGGCCGTCCACCAGGACCTCGCCCTCGCTGGGCCGCTCGAGCAGCGCGAGCAGGCGCAACAAGGTGCTCTTGCCCGAGCCGTTCGGGCCGACGATCGCCACGGCGGCGCCCGGCGTCACGGTGAAGCGCTCGAGATCGAGCACCACGCGCCCCTCGTAGCGGTGTTGCACCGCGCGCAGCTCAACCACGGCTCCCCCCCCGGCCCTGCAACACCTGGAGCGCGACGTTCACGAGCAGCGCGAGCAGGAGCAGGACGACCCCGAGCGCGAGCGCGAGCCCGAAGTCCCCCTGCGCCGTGTACAGCGCCACGGCGGTCGTGAGGGTGCGCGTGGCCCCCCGGATGTTGCCTCCCACGATCATCGCCGCGCCCACCTCGGCCACCGTCTGGCCGAACGCCGCCGTGATCACGGCCGCGAGCGCGAAGCGCGCCTCGCGCGCGACCGTCCAGGCGGCGCGCCACGGTCCGGCGCCGAGCGTCTCCGCGGTGCGGCGGATGCGCGGATCCACGCCCTGCACGGCGGCCGCCGACAGCGCCGCCGCGATCGGGAATGCGAGCAGCACGTCGCCGATGACGATCGCCTGCCAGGTGTAGAGCCATCCCAGTCCGCCGAGGGGGCCGCGGCGGGAGAGCAGCCCGTAGAGCAGCAGCCCGACGACGACGGTGGGGAAGGCGAGCGCGGTGTTGACGACGGTGAGGGCGGCGCGGCGGCCCCAAAAGGGCCGCGTCGCGAGGAGGAACCCGGTCGGGATCCCGGCGGCGCACGCCACGGCGGTGGCGACCACGGCGACCTTGAAGGTGAGGAGGGCGATCCCGTACACGTCGCGATCGCCCGACAGGAGCAGCGCGAGGGCGCGCCGGAACCCGTCGCCTAGAAAGTCCATCCTACGCCGACGCTGATCCAGGGATGCGCGGTCCACTCGGTCAGGGACGCATCGAGCGGCAGCACTCGGGTTCCGTCCACGGGGCTCGGGTCCTTGTAGGCGAGCGGGTACGAGAGCTTCCAGTAGACGGTCTGGAAGTCCGCCCGCACGGACAGCCGCGCCGTCGGGTACCACCGCACCCCCGCCTGGGGGTTGAGCGTGATCTTGGTGCGGAACTTGTAGCCCGCGAGGTCGCTCGGTGTGCTGCCACCCACCGCCACACCGATGCCGCCGCCCAGGTAGGGAGCGAAGCCGTGCCAGGTCTTGCGGCCCGTGAGCACGAGCTGCAGGCCGATGTCCGCGAGGATGACGTCGGTGTCGACCGGACCCTGGGTACGGGTTGCCGCACCTTGCGCGGGGTCCACGAGGTAGCGCGTGGTCTGCGCGTAGGCGAGCCCCAGCGAGGCGGTCACCGCCCCGCCGAGCGAGGCGTCGTAGCGGATGTTCCAGGTGATGCCGTCCGACATCCCCACGCCCGCGCGGCCGCGGCTGCCGCCGAGGTAGCCGACCCCGAGAACCACGACGCCGCCGCGCCGGACATCGCGGTAGGGAGACTGCCCGGGCTCGTGGCCTACCTGGGCGGATAGGCGGTTAGGCGGATAGGCGGTTAGCAGCACGGCGGCACAGATGAGCGCACCGCGCCTGGCCGGCTGACTGGCTAACCGCCTAACCGCCTGACCGCCCATCAGTCCACCTCTCTCAGATCCCGCCCCGTCATCTCCGGCGGCGGCTCCACATCGAGCATGCGCAGCAGCGTCGGGCCCACGTCGCAGAGCGCACCGCCGTGCCGCAGGGGGCCCCGCGCGTCGTCTCCCACGATGAGAAACGGAACCGGGTTTGTGGTGTGGGCCGTGTGCGGGCCGTCGGTCGTCGGGTCGATCATCAGCTCGCAGTTGCCGTGGTCCGCCGTGACGAGCAGCGTCGCGCCGGCCCGCTCCGCACTCCCGAGCGCGCGCGCGAGGCAGCCGTCCACGACCTCGACCGCCTTCACGGCCGCGCTTAGTACCCCGGAATGTCCCACCATGTCCCCGTTGGCGTAATTGCAGAGGATGAAGTCGTGCTGCTTCGCCTCGATCGCCTTGCAGAGCACGTCGGTGACGCCGGGAGCGCTCATCTCCGGCATCAGGTCGTAGGTCGGGACTTGCTGGGAGGGGACGAGGACGCGCTCTTCGCCGGGATACGGGGTCTCGACGCCGCAATTGAAGAAGTACGTGACGTGGGCGTACTTCTCCGTCTCGGCGGTGCGGAACATCGTCTTGCCGCGCTCCGCAAGCACTTGAGCCACGATACGCGACAGCACCGCGGGCCCGAACGCGACCGGGAACGGGAAGGTCTCGTCGTACTGAGTCATGGTCACGAGCCGGACCCGCGGCCGTCGGCCCGTGTCGAAGGCGTCGAACCCTTCGAGCGCGAGCGCGCGCACGATCTGGCGCATCCGGTCGGCGCGGAAGTTGACGCAGAACACGCCGTCCCCGTCCCGAATCCGTGGGGTGCCCGCGACGATCCGCGGCTTCACGAACTCGTCGGTCTCGCCCGCCTCGTAGGCCTGACGCACGGCGCTCACCGGGTCGGGCGCGGGCTCGCCGACGCCGTGCACCATCGCGTCGTAGGCGACCCTGGTCCGCTCCCAGCGCTTGTCGCGGTCCATCGCGTAGTAGCGGCCCACGATCGTGGAGATCATGGCCCGGCCCCCGTGCTGCCCGAGGAGGTCGACGAGCTCCTGCATGAAGGCGAGGGCGGATTGGGGCGCCGTGTCCCGGCCGTCGAGCCAGGCGTGGATCGCCACCGGCAGCTCGTGCAGGTGTCCGAGCATCACCGCCGCGACGAGGTGGTGGTCGAGCGCGTGCACGCCGCCGTTGCCGATCAGGCCGAGCAGATGCAGGGTGCGGCCCGTGCGCCGCAGCTCGCCGCACAGCTCGACCAAGGCGGGGATGTGGAAGAACGCACCCGAGTCGATCGCCTGCGAAATGCGCACGATGTCCTGCGGCACGACGCGCCCGGCGCCCAGGTTCAGGTGCCCGACTTCGCTGTTGCCGATTTGCCCTTCGGGGAGTCCCACGGAGAGACCGGACGCGTTCAGCAGCGTGCGCGGCGCCTTCGCCCAGAGGCGATGCCAGGTGGGCGTCCGACCGAGCTCGATCGCGTTCCCCATCTGGCCGGGACGGAAGCCCCAGCCGTCGAGCACGATCAGGACGACCGGGGTGCGCGGCCCATGCCTCTTTGCCATATTGGAGGGGATGCAATTTAGTCACGCCCTGCGCGCCCTACCAGTTGTCTGCTCCCTCGCGCCGGCGCTTCCCGCCCCCTCACCCGACACGACCGGCCAGGCCGCGGCGCGCTACCGCGTCGCGACGGACGGCGAATGGTTCTACCAGGAAGTGACCGGCAAGCGGCTCGCACGCCTGGCGCGCGGCGCCGTCGTGACGGGCGGCGACACCAAGGGCGAATGGATCGGCGTGACGCTGGACGGCTGGATCTTCGGCACGTCGGTGGGGGTGACGCCGCGGGCGGGATTCGATCTCGCCGTGACGCGTGCGCCGGAGGAGAACCTCCGGGCCGCGCCGGGGGGGACGATCGTCGCCAAGCTGGCCGAAGGGTTCCTGCTCACGAAGCTGGGGGAGAACGGGCCCTGGGTGCACGTGGAGCGCGCCGGCTGGGTGAAGCGCGCGGCGCTCGAGCCGGTGGTGGTGGCGAACTCCCGCACGGCGGGGGACTCGGACTCACTGCAGGCGCGGCTGACCCCGGGCCGGCGGCCCGGGGTTGCCGACACCACCGGTCCCGCCGCGGACCCGAACCGTGCCCAGCCCGCCCGCCGCACCGTCGTGTACCGCGCGCCCGACGGCCCGCCGGCGGGCACGCTGACTCCCGCCACGCCCCTCAAGGTGCTGTCCAAGTCCGGGGAGTGGGCGCGCGTGCAGTTCGAGGGGTGGGTCAAGACGTCGGATCTCGAGTCGGCGCCGCCCGGAGTGCTCGTAGGCGTGAGCGCGGCCGAGCTGCGCGCCGAGCCCCAGCGCTTCGCCGGGCAGACGCTGCGCTGGACCCTGCAATTCATCGCCGTGCAGCAGGCGGACGAGCTGCGGCCCGAGATGCCCAAGGGGGCGATCTACTTCCTCGCCCGTGGGCCGTTGCCCGAGCGCGGATTCGTCTATGTCATCGTCCCGGAGGGAAAGCGGGCCCTGGTCGAGGGCCTCGCCCCGCTCGCCACCATTCAGGTGACCGCCCGGGTGCGGGCGGGGCGCAGCCGGTTCCTCGGGAACCCGGTGCTCGACCTCCTGTCGCTGGAGCCCCAGTCATGAACGACCTGCTGCGCGACCGGCTGCTGCGCAAGCTCGAGGCGCTGCCGGAGGAGAAGGCCTACCTGGTGCTCGACTACGTCGAGTTCCTTGAGTCGAAGTATGCCGAGCGACCCGCCGGCGCCGCCCCATTCCAGAAGGTGGCGGAGACGCTGGAGGACACGATGCGCGCCGGTCGCGTGCCGGTGGGCATCATCAAGGGCACCATGGACGCGGTGGGCAAGGCGGGGAAGTTCTTGGAGCGGTTCGCTGCGGCGGGCAAGGCCGCGGTCGAGGAGGCGGCGAAGAAAGCGGACGAGAAGCAGGGCGAGCCCGCGAAGGTTGAGGAAACGCCCCCCTCCGCGTAACTTCCGCCATGGGAACCTTCCGTCCCGCCGTCGCCCTCACCTTCGACGATGTGCTGCTCGCCCCGCGCCACTCCAGCGTGCATCCCCGGGACGTGGACGTGCGCAGCCACTTCACCCGCGGCATCTCCCTCAACATCCCGCTCGTCTCCGCCGCGATGGACACCGTCACGGAGGCGGAGATGGCGATGGCGATCGCGCGCGAGGGCGGCATCGGCGTGCTCCACAAGAACATGCCCATCGACCGCCAGGCGGCGGAGGTGGACCGCGTCAAGCGCAGCGAGTCGGGGATGATCCTGAACCCCATCACGCTGGGCCCGGACCGGCCGCTGCGCGAGGCCCACCAGCTGATGGTGCGCTTCAAGATCTCGGGCGTGCCGATCGTCGACGGGGCGGGGAAGCTGATCGGGATCATCACGAACCGCGACCTGCAGTTCGAGCGCGAGCTGGATCGCCCGATCCGCGAGGCCATGACGAAGGACCGCTTGGTCACGGCGCCCGAGGGGACGACGCTCGACGAGGCGGAGCGGATCCTCGGCGCGCACCGCATCGAGAAGCTGCCGGTGGTGGACGGCCACGGCGTGCTCAAGGGCCTCATCACCGTGAAGGACATCTTCAAGCGCCGCCAGCATCCCAACGCCAACAAGGACCAGCACGGCCGCCTGCGGGTCGCCGCCGCGGTGGGGGGGAACGCCAAGGAGGCGCTGCCGCGCGCCCGGGCGCTGCTCGACGCCGGGTGCGACGTCATCGTCGTGGACTCGGCGCACGGCCATTCGCAGGGTGTGCTCGACACGGTCGGGTGCCTGCGCGAAGCGTTTCCCGACGCGCAGCTCGTGGGCGGCAACGTCGCGACCGCGGACGGCGCCCGGGCGCTCGTGGAGCGCGGCGTGGACGCCGTCAAGGTCGGCGTTGGCCCCGGCTCGATCTGCACGACGCGCGTCGTCACGGGCGTCGGCGTGCCTCAGGTCACGGCGATCCTCGAGGCCGTCGCGGCCGCGGGCGGGATCCCCGTCATCGCCGACGGCGGCATCAAGTATTCGGGCGACGTGGTGAAGGCCCTCGCCGCCGGCGCCTCCAGCGTGATGATGGGCTCGCTCCTCGGCGGCACCGAAGAGAGCCCGGGCGAGTCGTTCCTGCTCGAGGGCCGCCGCTTCAAGGTGATCCGGGGCATGGGCAGTCTCGGCGCCATGGAAGAGGGCTCAGCGGACCGCTACTTCCAGGAGGGCGAGGTCTCGCCCTCCAAGCTCGTCCCGGAGGGGATCGAGGGCCGGGTGCCGTACAAGGGGCCCGTGGCCGACGTGATCTTCCAGATGGTGGGCGGGCTGCGCAGCGGCATGGGGTACTGCGGCGTGTGCAGCGTCGCGGCGCTGCGCACCGAGACCGAGTTCGTGCGCGTCACCTCAGCCGGCCTGCGGGAATCGCACCCGCACGACGTCGTGATCACGCGCGAAGCCCCCAACTACAGCCTCTGACCGCTTGACACCCCCGACCGCGGGGCCTAGTCTAGCCCGACCCTGCCGTCCCCGGGGGAGCCTGCCCCGGCCCCCTTTCCCGTACCCGAACGGAGTGACGCGTCTATGAGCCTGTGGGCGACCAAGTCCATCTCCGTCCTGCGCGCCCAGGCCGATGCGGTCGGCGAGCGCTCCCTGCGGCGGCACCTCGGCGCCCTCAACCTGATCACGCTCGGCATCGGCGCCATCATCGGGGCGGGGATCTTCGTGCTCACCGGCCAGGCGGCGGCGCTGTACGCGGGGCCGGCCGTGCCGCTCTCCTTCATCCTCACAGGAATCGCATGCGCGTTCGCGGGGCTGTGCTACGCCGAGATGGCGAGCGCGGTGCCGGTGGCGGGGAGCGCGTACACCTATTCCTACGCGACCATGGGGGAGTTTGTCGCCTGGATCATCGGCTGGGACCTGGTGCTCGAGTACGCGATGGGCGCGGCGACGGTCGGCGTGGGGTGGTCGGGTCACTTCCTGAGCCTGCTCGACTTCCTCGGCATCCACGTGCCGGCCAAGCTGACCCAGGCGCCGTTCGACTTCTGTACGCAGGGCGAATTCGCCGCCAAGGTCGCGGGGTGCACGCAGGCGGGGTGGTTCGCGACCGGGGCGTATCTCAACCTGCCCGCCATCTTCATCGTCGCGCTGATGTCGTACGTGCTCGTGGTCGGCATCAAGCAGTCCGCGACCGTCAACAACGTCATCGTGATCACGAAGGTCACGATCGTGCTCGCCGTGATCGTGTTCGGCCTCCAGTACGTGAATCCCGACCATTGGAAGCCGTTCATCCCCCCGAACACCGGGGAGTGGGGCACCTACGGATGGTCCGGAGTGCTGCGCGGGGCGTCGCTCATCTTCTTCGCCTACATCGGCTTCGACGCCGTGTCCACCGCGGCGCAGGAGTCGCGGAATCCCCAGAAGGACATGCCGATCGGGATCCTCGGGTCGCTCGCCGTCTGCACTCTGCTCTACGTGTTGATGTCGGCCACCCTCACCGGCCTGGTCTCCTACAAGGAGCTGAACGTGGCCGCGCCGGTGGCGCTCGCGGTGTCGCGCATTCCCCAGCTCAGCTGGCTGCGCCCCTTCATCGACGTGGGCGCCGTGATGGGCCTCGCCTCCGTGATTCTCGTGATGCTCCTGGGGCAGTCGCGCGTGTTCTACTCCATGTCCCGCGACGGCCTGCTCGGTGCGTGGGCGGGCAAGGTGCACCCCAACTTCCGGACGCCGTACCTCTCCACGATCTACACGGGCATCGGGGTGGCCTTCTTCACCGGGCTATTCCCGATCCGCATCCTCGGCCAGCTGGTGAACATCGGCACGTTGCTCGCGTTTGTGCTCGTGTGTGGCGGCGTGTGGATCCTGCGGCACAAACGCCCCGACCTCGACCGGCCGTTCCGGACGCCATTCGTCCCCGTCGTGCCGATCCTGGGGATCGCGACCTGCCTTGCACTCATGGCCTTTCTCCCCATGGACACGTGGATCCGGCTGTTCGTGTGGCTCGTGATCGGGTTGGCGATCTACTTCGGCTACAGCCGGAAGCACAGCGTGCTGCAGCGGGAGCTGACGGGCCCGGGCGGGACCCGCTAGGCGGGACGCGGCAGCGGCCGCGCTATTGTGTTGCCATGACCACGAACGGCGTGAGCATTCCCCCCGAGCGGGCCAGGGCCGCGCAGGCGATCGCGGGCATCCTGAAGCCGGGCGGGCGCGTCGCCCTCACGACGCACGTCAACGCCGACGGCGACGGGGTGGGCAGCGAGGTCGCGCTGTGGCACCTGCTCAGCGCGCGCGGGCTGCAGGCGGGGATCGCCAATCCCACCCCGATTCCCGAGCGCTTCGACTTTCTGCTCCCGCGCGGCGCCGATCGCTCGGACCGCGCGGCCAAGGAGATCGAGTCCGCGGACGTCGTGGTCGTGCTCGACATCTCGGACCTAGGCCGTCTCGGCGACCTGCAGCGCGCCGTCACGCACTCCCACACGGTCGCCTGTATCGACCACCACGTGAGCCCGGGGTCGCTGCCCGCGGGCCCGCGGCTGGTCGCTCCCGAGGCCTCCGCCACGGCCGAGCTGGTCTTCGACCTCGCGGGCGCGCTCGGCTGGGAGCTCACGCGGGAAGCCGCCCGCGCGCTGTACGTGGGGATCCTCACGGACACGGGCGCGTTCCGGTTCGCGAACACGAGCCCGCGGGTGCTGCGCGTAGCGGGCGCGCTGCTCGAGCGCGGCGTCGACCCGGAGGAGATCTACGAGGCCGTGTACGCGAGCGCGCCGGAGGGCCGCATCCGGCTGATCGCCGAAGTGCTGCAGACGCTGGTGGTGGAGCCCGACGTCGGCCTCGCGTGGGTGACCGTGCCACCCGACGCCCTGGCGCGCCACAACGCGACGCCGGACGACCTCGACGGCTTGGTGGAGTATCCCCGCTCCATCGCGGGCGTGCGGCTGGCGCTGTTGTTCCGCCAGATCGCGAGCGGCCGGATCAAGGTCTCGTTCCGCTCGATGGGCTCAGTGGACGTGGCCGAGCTGGCGCACCAGTTCGGCGGCGGGGGACATCAGAAGGCGGCGGGAGCGTCGCTCGAGGGGACGCCGGCCGACGTGCAGGAAAAGGTCCTCGAGGCGGCGCGGACGTATCTCCGGCGGCGCTAGGGAGCGCGCACCGCCACCGCTTCGAAATCGAACGTCAGGCGGTCGGCCACCTTGACGCTCCCGCCCGGCCCGCCGCGGAACCGCCGCATGCCGAAGTCGCTATGCTTGACGGAGAACCCGCCTGTCGCCCGCACCGTGTCCCCGCCCATCTCCACCTTCACGTCCACCGGCACGGTGCGCGCCGCACCGTGCATCGTGACCTCGAGGTCGATGCGGAACCCCGAGTCGCTCGCGACGAGGCTGCGCGACACGAACGTCATCTCGGGAAAGCGATCCACCTGCAGCACCTCGGTCCGCATGGCTGCGGTCACCTTGCGGATCTCCTCCGTGTCGGGCGGCGTCAGCACTTCCAGGCTCTCGGCGGGGACCGTGATCTCGACGTGCGAGGCGGCCGGGGTGCCCGGGTAGTAGACCGCGCGCCCCGAGGACGCCCGCGCGCGGATCACGTGGTCGTGCCCGAGGAAGCCGAACAGCCCGGCCTTGCCGGTTTTCACCTCGAGGCGGCTCGCCGGTGAGACAACGTACACGACGGAGTCCCCGGCCCCGCCCTCGGCCTGCGCGGCGACCGGGAGGGGCAACGCGAGCAGGAGCGTGGCGGTGAAAAGGCGGATCAGGAGTCCGGGCCGAGGCCCAGCTCGGCCTCCAGGAATTCGCGCGTTCCCGCCGGCCCCGTCAGCTCGAGGCTCACGGAGCCATGATCGGGCTCGACGATCAGCTGGAAGGAGAGGAAGGGGCAACAGGCGCGCTCCGTTTCGATGAGTGCGGCGAGCGACGCTATGACGTCGTCCGACGGCTCGAAGCGCAGGCGGTACCCGTTGGGCAGCGGGCGTTGGCCGCGACCCTGTCGGCGCAGCAACTCGAGCACTATGCGGCGCCGCTCGCGGAGCTCCGGCGTGGTGAGCGAGCAGGCGATGGGCGGCTGCGACATGGATGAGCCCGCGCTCAAGCGGCGGTCGCGCCCGGCAGCGACGCCCGGCGGGGCGTCAGGGCCGCGAGCACGGCGGCGGTGAGGAGCAAGGCCGCGACGTCGCCCCAGAGATGTCCCCTCTGGCTAGGGTCGGTGATGGAGTGGTACGCCATCACGCCGGCGTGAACGACGCTCGACCACACGGTGAACCAGATGAGACTCAAGTTGCGCATCGGGTCGCGGGCGGCGAGCAGCAGGAAGACGCCCAGCGTGACATAGATGCCGAGGATCATTTGCAGATACGCCGGCTGCTCGGGTTGCCACGCCCAGCCGCTCGGCCAGACGCGGTTCAGGATGACGATGCCGAAGATGAAGATGAGGCCGAACACCCTGAGCACCGTCGGCAGCAAGGGCGAGGGAGAAGCGGCGTTCATGGAGTCCTCACAAGGTAGTCGTGCGCGGCGACGATCTGCCAACGTCCGCCCCGACGTACCCACGTGTCGGTGAAGCGGTAGCGGCGGTCAAACGGTCCGCTGGCACCGCGGCCGCGGGCGATCAGCCATCCGGTGACAATTGCCGTGCTCCCGAAGGGGTGCACCTGCATTGCTTCGTTGTGGGCCGCCTCCACGGTGTCGGGCCCCGCGACGATGTCGCGCAACAGGTCGTCGCGACCCACCGTGCGGTCGTCCTCCGTATAGATGAACCCGTCAGCGAGCAGGCGGCGAAACACCGTCGCGTCGCGCCGGGTCAGCGCCCGGGCCCAGTCATCTTCCAACTGGAGCAGCGCGCGCGCGTCGGCATCGTGGATGCTGGGGCTCTGCGAGGAAACGGCGAGCAGCACGGCGAGGTGAAGGGGATTCACTAGAACTCGCGCTTCTTCATCTCCGAGAAGAAGTCGCGTCGCTCCAGGTCCTCGTCGGTCGTTTCCGGAGGAAGCGTCGTATCGTACTGGCGCTGCACCTTCCGCTTGGCCCTGGCTGCTTTCGCGGCGTTCTTCTTGATCAAGGCAGCGAGCTTCTGTTCATCGCTCTTTGACCTCTTTGACACCCGGGTACTCCCATCTCAGAGGGTTGGACTGACTGATCGATCCATATCCCGCGTACAACCTACATCCTACCGCCTGTCCGGGGCAGCTACCCGCTTCCGCTCGCGTTGACCCCCCCGCTTCCGCCCGCGTACATTCCCGCCCGTGCCCCCCGCCGACACGCTGCGCGCCCGCGTCGAACGCGCCCTCTCGGGAGTCCAGAACCCCCGCGTTGCGCAAAACGTCGTCACCGCCGGCATGGTCCACGACCTCGCCGTGGACGACCGGGGACAGGTGACGTTCACCTTCCTGCTGTCCGCCGAGGACCCGGGCACCCTGGCGCGGGACGCGCGCAAGGCGGTGCAGGCGGTCGCCGGGGTCACGGGCGTGAAGATCACGGTCGCGGGCGGGGGCGCTCCGGCACGGGGCGCGGGCGCCAGGCCCGGGCTCGCCCCCGGCGCCGCCGTTCCCCCGCCGCCCACGCCGGTCGAGCTGCCGCACCTCGGCAAGGTGCTCGCCGTCTCCTCCGGCAAGGGCGGCGTGGGCAAGTCCAGCGTCTCGGTGAACCTCGCGGCCGCGCTCGCCCTCCAGGGCCGCCGCGTCGGCCTCATGGATGCCGACATCTACGGCCCCAACATCCCCCGCATGATGGGCGTGGACCGGAAGCCGGAGGTGCGCGGCGGCAAGATCCAGCCGCTCGAAGCTCACGGCGTGAAGCTGATGTCGCTCGGCTTCATCGTGGAGCGCGACTCCCCGGCGATTTGGCGCGGGCCCATCATCATGAAGGTGATCCAGCAGTTCTCGCGCGACGTGGAGTGGGGCGAGCTCGACTGCTTCATCGTCGACCTCCCGCCCGGCACGGGCGACGCGCAGCTGTCGCTGGTGCAGACCATTCATCTGCGGGGCGCGCTCATCGTGACGACGCCGCAGGAGGTCGCGGTGGGCGACTCGCTCCGGGGCGCGAAGATGTTCGAGCGCGTCGGCGTCCCGGTGATCGGGGTGGCCGAGAACATGAGCTACTTCGTGTGCCCGCACTGCGGCGAGCGGACCGAGGTGTTCCGCGCCGGGGGCGGGCAGCGGCTCGCGGACGAGCTGGGCGTGCCGCTCGTCGGCCGGGTGCCGCTGCAGGCGGGGATGTCGGATCTCGCGGACACGGGCCGGCCGATCGTGGTCGCCGAGCCGGCCTCCCCCGCGGGCGTGGCGCTGCGCGAGATGGCGGAGCGCGTAGTGCAGCTGCTCCAGTAACGTGCGGCTCTTCGGGGCCGCGCTGCTCCTCCTCCAAGGTCCTGCCGCCCCCGAAGTGGTCGGCCGGCCCGAGCTCCGGGCCGGCCTCGACACCCTGTATGGCGGCGGCTTCCCCGCCGCCGCCGCTTACTTCGCCACGCTCGCGGCGGAGCACACGACCGACCCCGCCCCCATCGTGTTCGAGGCGGGTGCCTACATCTGGTGGGCCACCGCCCTCGAGAACGACGTCTACGAGGCGGGACGCATCGACTCGCTGCTCGACCTCGCGATCGCGCGCGCGCGCCGGCAGGCGGCGGGCCGCCGGCGCGACTTCTGGGTCGGCACGGCGCTCGGCTACCGCGCCCGCCAGCGCGAGCTGCACGGCCACTCGTGGGCCGCGGTAAAGGATGCCAAGACGATGCGCGACGCGTACCGGCGCGTGCTCGCCGCCGACTCCGCCTGCAGCGACTGCTACCTCGGCCTGGGCGTGTATCAGTACGGGCTCGCCCGCGCGAGCGCGATCGCCCGCTTCGTCGCGAGGCTCGTCGGCCTCGGCAAGGGAGACGTCGCGACCGCGATCCGCTACCTGCGGCACGTGGCGCACGACGGCGACCTCGCCCAGGTGGAGGGGACTTGGGTACTCGCCGCCGCGCTGGTGCGCGAGGCGGCGCGCGATCCCGCGGGGAAGCCCGTGCTCGAACGCGAGGCCCGCGGCTACGTGGAGCGGCTCGCTGAGCGTTTTCCCGGCAATGCCGTGTTCCAGCGGTTCCTGAGAGAGGTCCCGCCCCCGCCCCCGCCCCCAGCCGCCGCGCCGTGACCACCCTCGCGCGTCCCGCCGGCACGCTCACCGTCGGGCCGCTCCGACCCGTCATCCTGCGCCTCGCCGCGCCCGCGGTGGCGATGATGGCGTGCCATTTCTGCTTCAACCTGATCGACAGCATCTGGGTGGGGAGGCTGATCGGCCCGGCGGCGCTCGCGGCGGTGTCCACGGCCGGGTTCTACGTCTGGATTCTGCTGGCCCTGGGCGAGATGGTGGAGGTGGGGCTGATCGCGGTCGCCGCGCGGCGCCACGGCGAGGGACTCCCCGACGCGGCGGCACGTGCGGCCGGCGCCGCCGTGCTGTATGCGCTCGCCGCGGGGGCGGTCGTGAGCGCGGTCGGCCTCGTCCTCGGCGACGAGCTGTTCCAGGTGATGACCGTGCCGCCCGAGGTGGCGCGACTAGGGCACGATTACCTGTCGACCTGGCTGGTCGGCGGGCCGCTCGTGTTCGGATTCTTCGCCGTCGAGGCGACGTTCCGCGCCTCCGGAGACACGCGCACACCGTTCCTGCTGCTCGCCGCCTCGGTGCTCCTGTCGATCGGCCTCGATCCGCTGCTCATCGCGGGAGTGGGCCCGTTCCCGCGGCTCGGTGTCGAGGGCGCCGCCACGGCCTCGGTGATGGTGCGGGGTGGCGGGTTCCTGATCGGCATCGGGATCGCGCTACGCCGCGGGCTGATCCGGTTCGATGCCCCCGACTGGGACGCCGTCCCAGCCATGCTCCGCGTCGGGGCGCCGCTGTCGCTCGCCGGGGTGCTGCTCTCGGGCGTGTACATGTGGCTCACCCGATTCACGTCGCGGTTCGGTACGCCCGCTCTCGCGGCGCTGGGCGTGGGGCACAAGGTGGAAGGGCTGGGTTTCATCGCGATCTCGGGGTTCGCCCTTTCGGCCGCCGCGCTCGTGGGACAGAACCTGGGCGCCGCTCAGGAGGGCCGCGCCCGGCAGGCGGTGCGCCTCACCGTGGGGTACTGCCTGGTCGTCACCACGGCCACCGCGATCGCGTTCCTTGCGATTCCGGACACGCTCGTGAGTCTCTTCACTTCGGATGGGGCGGTGATCGCGGACGGCGCCCTGTACCTGCGGGTGATCGCCCTGGCCCAGATCGGGCAGACGTTCGAGATCATCCTGGAGGGTGCGCTCGCCGGGGCGGGGTACACCCTGTGGCCGCAGACCGTCGGCACGGTGCTCACGCTGTCGCGCGTGCCGCTCGCCGCCTGGTGGTCGGGGCCGATGGGCCTGCTGGGCATCTGGCTCGCGCTGTCCGTGACGGCCGTCGCGCGCGGCGTGGCGATGACGCTGTTCTGGACGCGCGGGGCTTGGCGGCACGCCCGCGTGTGACTGCAAGGGCCAATGCTGATCGCTGAGAGCCGATGGCGCCTCTGATCACGCTCCTCACCGACTTCGGCACCTCGGACAGCTACGTCGCCGAGGTGAAGGCGGTGCTCCTGTCACGGGCGCTCGGCGCTGCGCTCGTCGACGTGACCCACCAGATCCCGCCGGGCGACGTACGCGCGGGGCAGTACGTCCTGGCGCGCGTGTGGCACCGCTTCCCGGAGGGGACGGTGCACCTCGTCGTGGTGGATCCCGGCGTGGGGACGAGCCGGCGGGCGCTGGCGGCGGAGGCGGCGGGGCATTACTTCGTCGCGCCCGACAACGGCGTCCTCTCGCCTTTGCCCGCCGACACGCGCTTCTTCGAGCTGCCGGTGCCCCCCGGGGCGGCGCCCAGCTTTCACGGCCGCGACCTGTTCGCGCCCGCCGCCGCCGAGCTGGCGACCGGCACCGCCCTGTCGCACCTGGGCTCGCCCATCACCGACCCGTACCGCGCCCCGCTCCCCGCGCCCTATTTCGACGGGACCGCGGTGCGGGGCGAAGTGATCTACGTCGATCGTTTCGGCACGCTGATCTCAAACATCCCGGGCGAGCGGGTGGAGCCCGGGGTGCGCATCAAGGTCGCGGGAACGGAGGTGGGGGCGCTGCGTCGTACGTTCGGCGACGTGGAGCGCGGCCAGCTCGTCGCGTTCGTGGGGAGTGACGGGGCGGTGGAGATCGCGGTGCGGGACGGCAGTGCGGCGAGACTGCTGGGGGTCGGCGTGGGAGCGGAAGTCAGAGCCTAGACGGTCACCGCCTCTCAAATCCCCCCGACGGCGCGGGAATCCGGACCTGCGCCATCACCTTGTCGGCGAAATCGGCCGCCGGCGCGAGCCGCGCGAGCTGTGCCAGGTCCCGGAAGAACTTGCGCTCCCGCTCGGCCGCGGCGAAGCAGTCGGCGCACTGCGCGAGGTGGATCGCGCGGCTGGCGCCGAGCAGGCCCACGGCCCACTGCTCGATCTCGTCCGCGGTCAGGTGCTGCAGGGATGCGGTCATTGTGGGCTCCTACGGCCCCCCGCGCGCCGGGGTTTCACTCCCGCCGGTCCTCGAGATGGGTCCGCAATTCGTTGCGCGCCCTGTGGATATACGTCTTCACCGTGCCCAGCGGCAGGTCCAGGATGCGGGCGATTTCCTCGTAGGAGTGCCCTTCCACGTGCCGCAGCAGGATGCAGGCACGGTACTCGGGCCGCAGCCGCCCGATGGCGCGCTCGATGGCGCCGCCCAGCTCGCGCGCCTCGACCTCTTGGAGCGGGTCTTCCCCGCGGCCGTCGACCTGCAGGGCGGTCGCGGCTATCTCGTCGGGCGTGGTGGCGTGCGGCGACCCGTCGATCGACAGGGTGTCGAGGTCGCGCTTGCGCAGGTGATCGATCGCCGCGTTGTTCGCGATCTTGAAGATCCAGGAGGAGAATTTGAACTCCGCGCGGTAGCTGGCGAGGCCGTTCAGCACTTTGACGAAGGTTTCCTGCGCCAGGTCCTCGGCCAGGGCGCGGTCGCGGACCATGCGATACAGGAGTGAAAACACCGGTCGCTCGTAGCGACGCACCAGCTCCCGGAACGCCGGCTCGTGACCCTGCTTCGCCCACTCGACGAGCTCCTGGTCGCTGGCGCCGGTCAGGTTGGGCGGCCTATCTTTCGCGCCTATGACGCCGTCTCCTTCTTCCGAGGTGGTCCGGGCCGCGCGGGGGAGTGCGGCGGACGGCGCGATGAAGCGGGCCTACGTCCGCCGGATGTTCGCCGCGGTCGCCCCGCGCTACGACCTCCTCAATCATCTGCTCAGCCTCAACCTCGACCGCCGGTGGCGCCGTG
Organism: Gemmatimonadota bacterium; assembly: GCA_003222115.1. Lineage (GTDB taxonomy): Bacteria > Gemmatimonadota > Gemmatimonadetes > Gemmatimonadales > GWC2-71-9 > AG29. The sequence goes on from QHUL01000068.1 coordinate 25,250, forward strand.
CTGCCGTGGCGCGACTCGGCTGGGAGGCGAGACCGGACGGCGTCTATCTCGACCTCTGTGCCGGCACGATGGATCTGGCCGCCGCGCTCGGGCGCGAGCCTCGGTTCCGCGGCCGCGTGATCGGTGCCGACTTCGTGGTGCCGATGCTCGAGCTGGGTCGTGGCAAGTCGGCCCGCGCCGCGCCCGTGGCGGCGGACGCGCTCCTGCTCCCCTTTCCCGACCGCGCGTTCGACGGCGCGCTCGTGGGCTTCGGGGTGCGCAACCTGACGGACCTCGACGCCGGGCTGCGGGAAACGGCGCGCGTCCTCAGGCCGGGCGCGCGCTTCGTGGTGCTCGAGTTCGCGACGCCGCGCTTCGCGCCGCTGCGCGCGGCCTATCTGTTCTACTTCCGCCGGGTGCTCCCGGCGATCGGGCGCGCGGTGTCCAAACATAGGGATGCCTATACCTACCTGCCAGAGTCGGTGAAGACCTTTCCGGACCCCGAGGCGCTCGCGGCCCGCATGCGAGCGGCCGGGTTCGCGGACGTGCGCTACGAGCTGCTGGCCGGCGGGATCTGCGCCGTTCACCATGGCACTCGATAACCTGCGCGCCTTCGTCGGCGCGATCGACGCCGCGGGCGACCTGCGGCGGGTCACGCGCCCCGTATCCGTGGACAAGGAGATCACCGAGATCGCGGACCGCTGCATGAAGTCGGCAGGCGGCGGGCCCGCGCTCCTGTTCGAGCGCCCGACGCTACTCCAGGGCGGGCCGTCGCGCTACCCGGTCGCAGTCAACCTGTTCGGCTCCGAGAAGCGCATGGCGCTCGCCCTGGGCGTCTCGTGCCTCGACGAGATCGGCGGGCGGATCGCGACGCTCCTCAACATCAAGGTCCCCGACACCCTGCTGGGCAAGCTGGCCATGCTTCCCCAGCTCGCCGAGGTCGCGAAGTTCCCACCCAAAGCGGTCGGCGGACGCGCGCCGGCCCAGGAGGTCGTCGTGCGGGACCGGGACGTCGATCTGTCGCAATTCCCGATCCCGGTGTGCTGGCCCGAGGACGGCGGCCCCTATCTCACGATGCCGGGTGTCATCACACGCGACCCGAAGACGGGCGTGCGCAACGTGGGGATGTACCGCATCCAGGTCATCGGCGCGAACGAGCTGGCGATGCACTGGCAGCGGCACAAGGTGGGGGCGGCGCATTGGCGCGAGATGGCGGCGCGGGGGGAGAGGATGCCCGTGGCGATCGCCCTGGGCGGCGATCCGGCGTCGATGTACGCCGCCTCCGCGCCGCTCCCGCCCTCGATCGACGAGTTCCTGTTCGCCGGGTTCTTGCGCAAGGAGCCGGTCCGGCTCGCCAAGGCGATTACGAGCGACCTCGAGGTCCCGGCCGAGGCGGAGCTCGTGCTCGAGGGCTACGTGGATCCGCGGGAGGAGCTCGTACGCGAGGGGCCGTTCGGCGACCACACGGGCTTCTACTCGCTCGCGGATTACTATCCCAAGGTGCACGTCACCGCGGTGACGATGCGCCCGGAGCCGATCTGGCCCCACACCATCGTGGGCCGGCCGCCGATGGAGGACTACTGGCTCGGCCACGCCACGGAGCGGATCTTCCTGCCGCTCCTGAAGCTCACCTTGCCCGAGATCGTAGACCTGCACATGCCCGCCGAAGGGATCTTCCACAACCTCGTGTTCGTGAGCATCGACAAGCAGTACCCGGGCCAGGCGTACAAGGTGATGAACGGGCTGTGGGGGCAAGGGTTGATGGCGCTCGCCAAGGTGATCGTCGTCCTCGACAAGGACGTGAACGTGCGCGACCCCAAGGAGGCGTGGTGGGTGGCGCTGAACCACATCGATCCCGAGCGCGACGTGCGGTTCACCATGGGACCGATCGACGTGCTCGACCACTCGAGCCGCGGCTTCACCTTCGGCTCGAAGATGGGAATCGACGCGACGCGGAAATGGAAGGAGGAGGGGTTCACGCGCGAGTGGCCGGGGAAGATCGTGATGGATGAGGAGACGAAGCGGCGGGTGGATGCGATGTGGAGTGAGCTTGGCATCGAGCTCTGAGGTGCGTCGCGAGGGCCAGACGTTCGCCGGCGAGTCGTTGCTCGTCCGCTACGCGAACTTCGTCAAGCTCCCGCACACCATCTTCGCCCTGCCGTTCGCGCTGCTCGGCGTGGTCGTGGCCTCCTACGGCGCTGCCGTCACCGGGCGCACGCTCGGGCTCGTGGTGCTCGCCTTCACCTGCGCCCGCTTCGTGGCGCTCGGCTTCAATCGCATCGCGGACCGCGCGCTCGACGCGCGGAACCCGCGCACGCGCGCGCGCGAGCTGCCGTCGGGCCGGCTGACCCTGGCGCAAGCGTGGGTCGCTGTGGTGCTCGCCGCGGCGCTGTTTCTGTGGGCGGCGTGGGCGCTGAATCCCGTGTGCTTCGCCCTCGCGCCCGTCGCCCTCGTTTTCATCTCCGGCTACAGCTACGCCAAGCGCTTCACCCACTGGTCGCACCTCTGGCTCGGCCTCGCCGACGGCATCGCGACGCCGGCGGGATACCTCGCCGTCACGGGGCGGTGGAGCGAGCCGTGGTGGCTGCTGCCGCTCGGGGCGCTCGTGGTCACCTTCTGGGTCGGCGGGTTCGACGTGTTCTACGCGCTGCAGGACGAGGATTTCGACCGCGCGGAGCGGCTCAAATCTCTGGTCGTGCGGCTGGGGCAGGGTCCCGCGATGCTCGCCGCCAAGCTGCTCCACGGGCTCGCGCTCGTCGCGCTCGTCCTGTTCGGGCTGGGCGCGGGATTGGGCATCGCCTATTACGCGGGGGTGGCGATCGGCGCGGTGCTGATCGCCTACGAGCACCGGCTCGTCAAGCCGGGAGACTTGTCGCGCCTCAATGCGGCGTTTTTTACCGCGAACGGGATCGTGAGCGTGGTGGTGCTTCTGGGCGCCCTCGTGGATCGGATGCTGTGAAGAAAAGGCGTGGGGAGTGGGGAGTGGTTCGTGACGGTGTGAACCGTCGCTCCGCTGGGGTCCGCAAGGTACCACTCCCCACTCCCCACTCCCCGGCGCCACCGGGCCCTTCCCGGCACCCGAAACGAAGCCCCACACCCAATAGGCGCGGGCGGTGACGAAGCTTCCCGTCATTCTCGCGATCACCGGCGCCTCCGGGGCCGTCTACGGTATGCGCCTGCTCGAGGTGCTCGCCGGCCATCACGTGCCCACGTGGCTCATGATCTCGAGCCACGGATGGCGGCTCCTCACGGAGGAGTGCGGCATCAAAGACGACCGCGAGCTGAAGCAGGCGACGGGCGGCGACTGGGCCGGCGTGCGCGTGTTCGACGACAAGGACCGCGGGGCGGCGCCCGCCTCGGGCTCCGCGCAGAGCACCGGAATGGTGATCTGCCCCTGCTCGATGGGCACGGTGGCGGCGATCGCGCACGGCACGAGCCGCTCGCTGATCGAGCGCGCCGCCGACGTCGTGCTCAAGGAGCGACGCACGCTGATTCTCGTCCCCCGGGAGACGCCGCTGTCGCTCGTGCATCTCCGCAACCTCACGCTCGCCACGGAGTCCGGCGCGATCGTCCTCCCCGCGGCGCCCGGGTTCTATCACAAGCCCAAGCAGGTCACGGACCTCGTGGACTTCGTGGTGCAACGGATCCTCGACCACCTCGGCCTGGAAATCGAGCTGGTCAAGCGGTGGGCAGGCAAGTAGTTCCGAGTGCGATGAGGCTCGGCGTCATCTCCGATACGCACGGACTGCTGCGGCCGCAAGTGTTCGACGTGTTCAAGGAAGTCGATCACATCCTGCACGGCGGGGACGTGGGGAAGCCAGAGATCCTGACCGACCTGGAGACGCTCGCGCCGGTGACGGCGGTGTACGGCAACGTGGACGACCGCGAGCTGCGCTCCCGCCTGCCGCAGGTCGCCGAGGTCGAGCTCGACGGCTTCGCGATCGTGGTGACGCACGGGGACCAGTTCGGGCACCCGACGCCACACAAGCTGCACGCCGCGTTTCCCCGCGCCGAGATCATCGTGTACGGGCACACGCACATGCCGCTGCTCCAGCTGGTGGATAAGACCGTGACCGTCCTGAACCCCGGTGCCGCGGGGCCGGCGCGATTCCGGCTCGCGGCCACCGTCGGCATCATGGAGCTCGAGGCGGGGATTCCGCCACGGGCGCGGCTGGTGAAGCTATAGCAGGGGCGGGAGGCGCCCCGCGCATCAGGGCCGTGGCTGTCCACCCAGCCGCACGATCGCCGCGCGCGCCTCGGCCACGACCGGCTGGACCGCCGGATCGCCCTGCAGCCATGCCTGACGAACGAACTGGTAGTAGTGGACGGCTGTGGGGCGATCGCCAAGCCGCTCGGCGAGACGGGCGCGCTCGAGCATGAACGGTACGCGGCGATCGTGGGACCGGTCGAACACCTCTGCCGCCTCGGTGCCGCGCCCCACAGCCGCGAGCAGGCGAAACCGCACTTCGCGGAGGCGCTCAGCGCCCGGACACAACGAATCGGGAAATGCCAGGAAGCGACTCAACGCCGCGGTCGTGTCCCCTCGCGCTAGGGCCAGAGCGGCGCGGGCAAACTCAGGCACGGGACGCGCATAGAGGGGAACAAGGCGGTTGACTGTCCGAGCAGCCGAGTCTTCACGACGCACCAGACGCTGCAAGGTTGCCGTGTCCCTCCGTGAAGCCCACCACAGCGCTGCGTCTAACGTCCGATAGCAGTGCCCCGTTGCGAACCAAGGGAAATACAAGAGGTCCTGCCCGCCGGGGTGCTGGACCCACTGAGCGAGTACCGTCGCGACCGTCTCTGGAGGTATTGCGCCGATTCGCGCGAGTTCCATGAAGGACGGCATCTCGAAGCTGTTTGCTACGACACCGCTGGCCTGTCGCAAGTGGCCACGGTGGATGAGCACGTTGGCGAGTAACGCCTGATACAGGCGGCGCTCAAAAGCGGCGTCCGCGCCGGCGCCCAGAGGATGCGCTTGAGCAGCGGCAATGATCCGGTGCGCGACTTGGATCTGACGCTCTTCGGCATCCGGCCAGGACCGTACGGCGAAAGCCAGGTGATACAGCACCGATGGAGAGGCCGTCTCGAGCTCCCGCTCGAAATCTCCCGGTCGCATGAGCTGGGGGTCGAGCAGCTCACTGAGGAGGCGCATTCCGGCTCCCTCCGGAATCACGGACGAGATGGTCAGATAGCCCCGTACGTAACGCAGTGCCGCGCCCGGATCGTTGTCATTCAAGGCGATCTCGACTGGGTGGATGTATGCGGGGGCGAAGGTCGAATCGAGGCCGATCGTGCGATCGAACGCCGCGCGCGCGTCACTCCACGTGTACCCCCCAACGTCCCCCGCGTGAAATTGCACTTCTCCGAGCTGATACCAGACTTCGGGGTCCTGGGGATAGCGCCGCGCCGCCTCTTCCAGTATTGCCACTTTGCGTCGGACTAGCCGGCGAGGTGCAGCCCGCCCTGGAACATCCACCGAGTCGCCGGCGACCAGCATGCTGTCGCGTGGACCCAAGCCGTGGTTGAAGAGCCCGGCTCGGGCAAAGTAAGGCTCGCCCAGCTGGAGGTTCCAGCCTCGAGCAAGACCCGCGCGGCGCAGCGCCAGTGCAAAGGTCGTGTCGAGCGCAATCGCCCGATCGTAACTGGCGATCGCCGAGTCAAGCGCAAGGCGGCGGAAGAAGCGTTCCCCTTGCAGGAACAGTTTGAGCGCGGGCAGCGACCTCGTTCCCACCGAGAACAGCCGGATGTGGATCCCGGGGGTCGCGGGCGCGAGCGTGCGAATCACATCCACGCTCAGTGAATCCGCCAGACGGTCGATGCGATCCACCTGATCCGTGCGATCAATCTCGGAGAGGGTCCGGTCGTTGCGTGTTTCCAACACCGCTGCCCTCAGTCTCACAGAGTCCGCCCCCACACCTGATAGTTGACCGTAGAGTACGACTCCAGCGCCGGTCTGACGCCCCAGAGCTTCGGCCGACGCGCGATCGGCGCGGCCCTGCCAGCGGCGGATCACCACGGTCGGCGACACCGTGCGGAACGGGCCTGCGCCGTCGAGGTTACGCGACAGCACGTCCACCAGGCCTTCGTGCCATAGCTCGAGCTTCGGGTCGAGGACCCCAAACGGGGCCACGGCCACGAGTTCGGGGTCGAGCGCCGCCGATTTCCGGGAGTTGGCGACGACGATCACGCCGCCCACGAGCACTATGACCGCCGTGCCGAGCGCGAGTCGCCATCCCAAGGGCGGGCTGCGGAGAGCGGCTCGCGCAGCTGTGACAGTCGGGATGCCGGTGGCTGAGTCGTCGGTCGGCGATGCAGCGACGGACTCGGGGGTCCGCTGGCCGGTCTCGCCGGTTTGGTGCCGCAGTCGCTGCATCAGCGCGGTGACCTGGGCGGACGGTTCCGCGCCGAGTTCCTGCCGCACGAACGCGTCAAAGCGCCGCCCGTGGTCCAAGGCCTCGACCCGTTCGCCAGCGGCGGCCAACGCTTGCATCAGTCCGAGCGCGGCGTGGGCACTGAAGGGGTCGAGCTCGGTGAGACGACGCCACCATTTCACCGACGCTCGAACGTCGCCTGTCGCTGTGGCCCGCGCTGCGAGCGACTCGAGCGCTTCGGCCGCCCGTGTCGCCAGGCGCGCGCGCTCCTCCTCCACCCAGTGTTCGAATTCTCCGGCTTCGCTCAGATAGAAACCATCAAGGAAGGGCCCAGAATAGACAGCGACGGCCCGCGCGGGATCTCCGCGATCGAGCGCCTCCTCGAAGTTCTGGACGTCACTGCTGATGATCTCGGGGTTCAGTCGCAGCTCGGTCGCACCGAGGATCAGCTCGGGCGCGTGGAGATCGCGACGGAGGGCGTAGCACGCCTGGTTGAGGAGGTTGCGGCCGTGCTCCACGTCAGCGTCCGGCCACAGATATGCGATGAGCTTATCGCGGCTCATCCCGCGGCGACCCGCAGCAGCGAGGAGGGCGAGGAGGGCGAGTGTCTTGCGCCGCTGCGCCGCGCCGCTGGCCGAGCCGCCCTCCGCTTCCACCGACAACCCACCGCACGTCTTGAGGTGCAGCATGTTGGGCCGTTTGAGCCGTTTTTGATCGGCTGCTCACCGGCTGCACCTAAGTTAGCCCGGTGCACCAGTCCCGCTACTCACGGTGCGGCAATGGCGGAATCGGGGCGCCAGCCCCGGGTTCAGTCCTTGGGGAGATAGGAGTATGCTCGCTCTGCGCCAGTATTCCCTTGTCGGTTCGGTAGCGTTGCTATCCCTGGCTGCCTGCGACAGGAGCCAGCCGGTCGGGCCTTTCTTGGAGGCGGCGGCCACCGGTACGGCAGGGCCCACGGTAAAGCCTCCGTCGATCGCCAACGCCGTCGTGGCGTCCGAGAGCCGCATCGATCTTTCGTGGCTGGACAACTCCGCCAACGAGACGGGGTTCGAGGTCTGGCGCTCAGCGACCGGGCCGGATGGCACGTTTGCCCAGGTTGCCGGGACGGGCGCCAACGTCACGAGCTACGGCGACGGGGGACTGAAACCCCTGACGCAGTACTGCTACCGCGTCCGGGCGGTCAGGACGTACGACGGCAAGACGAGCTATTCCGCCTTCTCCAACACGACCTGCGCGACGACGCCGGCGCCGCCGGCACCGAACGCGCCCTCGGCGACGAATGCCGTACCCAGCAACAGCAACACCGTCGTCGTCACGTGGACCGACAACTCGGCTAATGAGGACGGGTTCCGCGTCGAGCGGTCGCCGGACGGCGGAACCAGCTGGGCCCCGGTCTCGACGACGTCCGCCAACGTGACGTCGTTAACGGATGGTGGGCGCTCGAGCGAGCAGCAGGTCTGCTACCATGTGATCGCGTTCAATGCTGGCGGCGACTCTCCGCCGTCGAACACCGCCTGCACGACGCCGCCCGCGGCTCCCACCGGCCTGACGGCAATCGGCGTGGACGGGCCGGCCATCGCTCTCGCGTGGACGGACAAGTCCGCGGTCGAGGACGGCTACGAGGTGCAGCGTTCCACGGATGGCGCGACCTTCAGCCATCTGGCGAACCTGCCTGCGAATAGCACGAGCTACCGCGACGCCGCGGTGGCTAGCAACACGACCTATTGGTACCGCGTGCGAGCCAAGAAGGATGGCGGGTCCTCGGACGTCTCGAACAGCGCGAGCGCGGCGACCGCCTCCGCACCACCGGCTACGCCCTCCGGGACAGACGCGTACCCGGACGGCAGCACCGCCGTCACGATCGTGTGGACTGACCAGTCGATGAACGAAGACGGGTTTAGGGTCGAGCGGTCCACGGACGGCGGGACGAGCTGGAACGCGGCCGGCACGACGGGCATGTCGGCGTCCTGGTTTACAGACGTGGGGCGCGCGAGCGAACAGCGGGTGTGCTATCGCGTCGTGGCCTTCAACACCCGGGGCGACTCCCCGCCGTCGAACATGGACTGCGCCACGCCGGCCGCGGCGCCGAGCGACCTGACGGCCACCTCGATCGACGCGCAGACGACTGACCTCGTGTGGACGGACAACTCCGCCGTCGAGGACAGCTACGAGGTCTGGGCCATGGACGCGTTTGAGCCCGCGTACCAAATCGCCACCCTCCCCGCCAACTCGACCAGCCTCCACGGGACTGTCGTCTGCGACGGCTCGTGGTGTTGGGGCTTCGCCGTCGTGGCCAGAAAGGACGGTGGGTATTCTGACTGGGTACAGGTGTTTACGCAGCCCATCGGAGGCGTGAACTGAGGTGATGCGGAACAGGTAGCGCATTGACAACGCAGACTACCGGCTCTTCTGTCGGTACGGCTGCCGCGTCGAGCGACGCCGAGCGCCGATGATTCGCAGGAGGTGCATCATGAACGCACACCGCGCACGATTCGCAGTCTGGTTTGCCGTCCTCACGGTGGCCGGATGCCGCGACTCTTCCGATCCCGCACCCATCGGTGCGCCGAGCTTCGCGGCGGGGGGTGTCGGCCGCCCATCTGTGCTCGTCAACGCGAACGCGAACGACAACGGCACCGCGAAGACGATCCAGGAAGGGATCGACATGGTCGCCGAGGGCGGCAAGGTGCTGGTCGTGCCAGGGGCGTACGCAGAGGCGCTGGTCATCAACAAAGGCCTGACTCTCGAAGCGGTCGGTAGCGAGAGCGGACCCGTGATCGTCGCACCGCCCGGAGCTCCCGAAATTGCTGTGCGGATCGCCACGAACGATCCGGTAACGATCCGCGGAATCAACGTTCAGTACACCGGGATGGCGGGGATCCGTGGCGACGGACCCGTGGACGTGACGATTGAACGAGCTACACTCCTGGCGGTGAATCCTCCTCTCGGGGCCACGGCCCTCGTCAGCGTGCGCAGGAACGTCGTGACTCAGACGCAGCGTAAGCGAGCCCGGCTCGTCGTGCGCCACAGTATGCTGGATGGGACAATCACCGACAGACCGGCTCCCTTTCCCCAGATCTTCGGCCTAATACTTGGGACGGACGTCGATGCCGTGCTTGAGGAAAACGTGATTCGGCGGACTGGTGGCGCCTGCATCTTCGTGGTCATGCGCGACGACCTCGGCGGCGAGACCAACGTCGACATCGTGGGCAACGACCTCGACGAGTGTCACCCGCTCGCGCGCGCCGGGTCGATCGTGGTGGGGACCCTCGCGGGGGTTCCCCTTCCGTCTCTGACACACCCTGTGACCGCGACGGGGAACGTGAACATTGTGGGCAACACAATCCGCAATAGCTCGGGTTCGTGCCTGGCCACCAGCGCGATCCTCTACGAGGCCTTCACGGGGCGCATCGAGCGCAACCGCATCTTCAGTGTCGTGCAACCTAGCGAGCGCGACGGCACGAGCTGCGCCACGGGGTCGCCCCGGGGTCTCCCGGGAGCCATTTGGGTCGGAAGTCTCCCGGCCCGAGGCTTCCCGCCCGTGAGCGTCACCGTGCGGTTCAACGACATCGAGGGGAACGCGCAGGCCGGGTTGCGGGTGGCGCCCAACATGACTGGCGCGATGAACGCGACCTGCAACTGGTGGGGGTTGCCGAGCGGGCCCTCGGGCGCCGGGCCCGGGACCGGTGATGCGATCGTCGTGGAAACCGGCGCGGCGACTCCTATGTTCACGCCGTGGGCCACCACGCCGATCGCGGGGACGGACGCAACGAGCTGTTGAGCGGAAGAGCTGCGACACGACGTCAGTATTTCAGGTAAGAGGCCTGGGAACGGGGGAAGGGTGGCGCGCACCTTTCCCCCTTCGTTCGTTCCTGGTCGTTTACCGGGTTACCTCTGGCAATTGGGGCAGAACGTGGTCGCCCGGAGATCGATCGTGTGCGTCGTCACGAGCTTCTTCCCGCACCGCACGCACGGCTCGCCCGCGCGCCCGTACACCTTCAGCTCGAACTGGAACCGCCCGCGCTCGCCCACCCCGGTGCGATAGTCCCGCACCGTCGTCCCCGATGAGCTGACCGCGCGCTCCAACACGTCGCGGATCGCGGCGTGCAGCCGCGCGAATTCGTCGAGCGAGAGCTTGTGGGTGCGCTTCGACGGATCGATCCGCGCCTCGAACAACGCCTCGTTGGCGTAGATGTTTCCCACTCCCGCGAGGCGACGCTGGTCCATGATCGCCTTCTTCACCGCGGCGCGCGTGCCCTGGAGCCGCTCGGCGAACACGAACGGCGTGAACGTCTCCTCCAGCGGCTCGGGGCCGATGCGGCTCGTGTAGGCCGCCCACCCCTTCTCATCGAGCAGCCACACGGTGCCGAGCCGGCGCACGTCGCGATACAGAAAGAAGCGGCCGTCCTCCAGGGTGCAGGTGAGCACGGCGTACTTCGTCTCGTCCTTCGTCGGCCGCCGGTCGTACACGATCAGCGAGCCGGTCATGCGCGGCTGCACGACGAGCCGGTGGCCGCTCGCGAGGCGCAGCACGGCGTGCTTGGCGCGGCGGCTCACTTCCTCGACGGCGTTGCCGGTGAGGGTGCGCAACAACCGCGGCTTCGAAACGCGGCGCAACACGTCGGTCTTCTTGAGGCGGGCGCGCACGATCTTGTGGCCTTCGAGCCGCGGCCCGATCTCCCGGACGATCGTCTCGACCTCAGGCAGCTCCGGCACGCTGCAGCTCCCGCCATCCGATATCCCGCCGGTAGGTCTTCCCCTGGAAGGCGATGCGCTCGCACAGTGCCGCGCTCCGGGCCGCGGCCTCCGCGACCGTATCGCCGAGCCCGGTCACGCCGAGCACGCGGCCGCCGTGCACCCGCAGCGTGCCGTCCGGGTCGCGGTAGGTGCCCGCGTGGAAGACGAGCGTGTCGGGCGCGGAGTCAGCCGGGAGCACGATTGCGGCGCCTACTTCCGGCTGGTCGGGGTAGCCCCGCGCGGCGAGCACCGTGCACACGGCCGCGCGCGCGGCGGGGAGCGTCAGCCGCTCGGGCCGCCACCCACCCGTCGCGATGGCCGCGAGCGCTCCCGCGAGCGCGCCCGCGGGCAGCACCGGGAGCAGCGCCTGCGCTTCGGGGTCGCCGAAGCGGCAATTGAACTCGAGCACGTAGGGCGTTCCGTCGGCCGCGATCATCAGGCCGGCGTAGAGCACGCCCTGGTACGGCGTCCTCCGCTCCGCCATCTCGCGCAGCGTGGGGGCCAGCACCTCGCGGCGCACGCGCTCGATGACCTCTTCGGTCGCGAGGCTCACTGGGCAGTAGGCGCCCATGCCGCCCGTGTTGGGCCCGGTGTCGCCCTCGCCCAGGCGCTTGTGGTCCTGCGCCGGCGGCAGAATCTGGACCTGCTCCCCGTCCGTGAGGGCGAGGACGGAGAGCTCCTCGCCCTCCAGAAACTGCTCGACTACGATCTCGCGGCCCGCGTCTCCCAGCCGCCCTTCGGCGAGCATGGCCCGGGCGGTCGCCGCCGCCTCGTCCCGCGTCGCACAGATCACGGCGCCCTTGCCGCCGGCGAGCCCCGAGGCCTTGACGACGAGCGGCACGGCGTGGCGGGCGATGTAGGCGAGCGCGGGAGCGAGCTCGGTGAAGCCCCGGCTCGCCGCGGTCGGCACGCCGGCGTGACGCATTACGTCTTTGGCAAAGGTCTTGGACGATTCGAGCCGCGCGGCCGCCTGCGTGGGCCCGAACGCCGCCCGGCCCGCCGCGCGCAGGCGATCGACGAGGCCCGCGGCGAGGGGAGCCTCGGGCCCCACGACGGTGAGGTCGATCCGGTGGCGGGCGACGGCCGCCGCGAGCTCGTCCACCGCGGTGGCCGGGATCTTGAGGTTGCTGCCGTGCCGCGCGGTGCCCGGGTTGCCGGGGGCGGCGCAGAGGGTCGCGTCGGGGAGGTCGCGCTGCAGCGCCCAGCAGAGCGCGTGCTCGCGGCCGCCCCCGCCGACGACCAGGACCCTCACTTCTTCTTCAAGGCGTCCGCGAAGGCCTGGGCCGCCCGCTTCGCGGTGTCGACCACGTCGTCCACGACCGCTTTCGCTTCCTTCATGTAGTGGTCGCGCGCCTCGTCGATGTCGGGCTCGATGGGGCGCCGCTCGGCGTCGGGTCCGCGGCGCGTATACTCGCCCCGCAGCGCGCGCTCGTAGTGGCCGGCCTCGATCCAACGCTGCAGCTCCGCCGCGCGCAGCGTATTGAAGGGGTGGGAGGCGCCGAGGGTGTTTAGGATCTTGAACACGCGGTCGAGCGCGCCGCCCGTCTCTTCGTACTCCTTGGCCTGGATGAGAAACGTGTTCAGGTCCATCTCCGCCATGTCCCCGCCGCCCGCCATCTTGAGAAACATGCGCAGCGAGGCGTTCGGATCCTGGCTCGCGAGCAGCCCCGCGCGGTCCGAAGACAGCTCGCTCTTGCGGAACCACTCGAGCAGGGCGAGCTGGATCGGGAGCAGCGCGATGCCGGCGAGGAAGGGGAGGAATCCGAGGCTCACGTTGAGGATCAGGACGAGCAGCGTGTGGTACAGCGCGTGGCCGCTCATCACGTGGCCCACCTCGTGGCCCAGCAGCGCGCGCATCTCGTCGTCATCGAGCAGCTTCAGGGCGCCCGAGTTGATCACGATGAACGGCCGCTCCATCCCGTAGGCGCCAGCGTTGACGAACGGGGTCTGGGAGATGAACAGCTCGGGGCGCGGCTCCCAGTCCATCGTGGTGAGCACGTCCGTGTAGAGGGCGTTCACGCGGGGAAACTGGCTCGGGCCCACGCGCACGGCGTTCGCCTGAAACAGCAGCCGGATGCCGCGCTCGCCCAGGAAGCCGACCACCTTCTTCACTACTTCGTCGAAGCCGGGCACCGAGCGCAGCGTCTGCAGCGCCGCTCGGTCGGCGGGGTGCTCCCAGGTGACGGGGGCGATCCCGGTCAGGATCTTGCGGGGGCGCTCGGCCGGAACTCCGGTCGGCTCACTCATGGAATGCTCCTGCGTGGGTATCCGTGCCTTACGCCGCGTACGTTATCGTGTTTCATCCCGCTCCCGCGAGCGCCTGATCGAGATCGGCGATCAGGTCCTCCACGTCCTCGATCCCCACGGAGAGCCGCACCAGACTGTCGCTCAGCCCCATCTTGTCGCGCAGCGCCTGCGGGACGCTCGCGTGCGTCATCGAGGCAGGGTGCCCGATCAGGCTCTCCACTCCGCCCAGCGACTCGGCGAGCGCGAAGATGCGGGTGCGCTCGACGAAGCGCCGCGCCCGCTCCAGGCTCCCGAGCTCCAGACTGATCATGCCCCCGAACCCCTTCATCTGGCGGCACGCGAGCTCGTGCTGCGGGTGCGACGGCAGGCCGGGGTAGTAAACCCGCTGCACCTTGGGATGGTGCGAGAGCCACTCGGCGATGCGGCGGCCGTTCGCGTCGTGCTGCCGCATGCGGAGCGCGAGCGTCTTGGTGCCGCGCAGCGCGAGCCAGCAGTCGAACGGCCCCGGCACCGCGCCCGACGCGTTCTGGATGAACCCGATGCGCTCGGCCAGGTCGTCGCGGTTCACGATCACCATCCCCCCCACCATGTCGCTGTGGCCGTTCAGGTACTTGGTGGTCGAGTGCAGCACGATGTCGGCGCCGAGCTCGAGCGGGCGCTGGAAGCAGGGCGTCGCGAAGGTGTTGTCCACGACCAACAGGGTGCCCGTCCGCTGCGCGATGTCGGCCGTCGCCCGGAGGTCGCACAGCCCCATCATCGGGTTCGTGGGCGTTTCGGCGAAGAGCATCCGGGTCGCGGGTGTGACGGCCGCCGCGATGGCGTCCGTGTCGGCGCCGTCCACGAAGGCGAACGCCAGGCCGAGCCGGGCCCACACGTGCGTCATCTGGCGGTGCGTGCCGCCGTACACGTTCTCCCCCGAGACGACGTGGTCCCCGGCCGAGAGCAGCTTCAGCACCGCGTCGACCGCGGCGAGGCCCGAGCCGAAGGCGAAGCCGTGGCGGCCGCCTTCGAGCGCCGCGACGTTCCGCTCCAGCGCCTCGCGGGTCGGGTTGCGCGTGCGGGCGTACTCGTATCCCTTGTGCCGGCCGAGGCCGTCCTGCACGTAGGTGGAGGTCTGATAGATGGGCGTCATCACGGCGCCGGCGAGCGGGTCGGGGATCTGGCCGGCGTGGACGGCCCGGGTGGCGAAACGGCGGGCCAGGTCGTCCTTGAGAACCTCGGTCATGGCCGGAACGTAAGGGCGCCTTTCGCGCCGAGCAAGCGACCTATACGTTAGCGGAGATGCCCCAGCCCAACGCCATGCACTGCCTCGTCGTAGACGACGAGCCGCGGCTGCGCCGCGTGCTCGTGCGCCTGCTGGAAGGCGAGGGGTTCGTCTGCCACGAGGCGGGCTCCGGCACCGAGGCGCTGGAGATGATGCGGCACGAGCCCGTGCCGCTCGTGATCTCCGACCTGCGGATGCCGCAGATGGACGGTGTCACGCTGTTGCGCGAGGTGATCAGCCGCTGGCCCGACACGGCGGTCATCATGGTGACGGCGGTGGCCGAGGTGGAGAGCGCGGTCGCCTGCCTGCAGCTCGGCGCGCTCGACTACGTCGCCAAGCCGTTCCACCTCGACGAGGTGCGCGCGCGCGTGATGCAGGCGCTCGACAAGCGGCGCCTCATTCTCGAAAACCGCATGTACCAGGAGCAGCTGGAGCAGCGGGTCCAGGAGCAGGCGCGGCGCATCGAGGAGCTGTCCCTGGAGCGGTTGCAGGCCCTGGTCCACGCACTCGAGGAGAAGGACCCCTACCTCCGCGGCCATTCGGTGCGGGTCGCGAACTACGCATTCGGGATCGGCCGGGAACTGGGGCTCGCGCCCGCAGCGCTCGACTTGATCTCCCTCGGCGCCGAGCTGCACGATCTCGGAAAGATCGGCGTGAGCGAAGCCGTGCTGCACAAGCCGGGAAAGCTCACCGACATCGAGTACCGGCACATCATGGAGCACCCCGTGACGGGGGCCCGCATCCTCGGTCCCCTGATGCGCGATGCCCCGGCCGCACTCGCCATCGTGCGCTCCCACCACGAGCGGCTGGACGGAAAAGGATTCCCCGACGGCCTGAAGGGGGAGGAGATTCCGCTCGAGGTCCGCATCGTCACCGTCGCTGACTCGTTCGACGCCATGACGAGCCTGCGGCCGTATCGGCCGGCACTGTCCGTGCCGAAGGCGATGGTCGAGCTCGAGGACGGGAAGGGCATGCAGTTCGACCCGGGCGCCGTCCAGGCGTTCCTCCGGGCGTTCCCCGACGCCGCGTCGCTCCCCGTCGCCACCCCGGAGGTGCGCCCGCTGCACCTCCCCACCCCGGTCGCCGTGCGACGCTCCTGACGCGCGTCCGATTGACGCGCCCCATCCCGGTTCCTACGTTGCCCCCCATGTCCGACACTCTCATGGTCGGCGTATCCGGCGTGCGCGGGATCGTCGGCAAGGACATCACGGCGGACGTCGTCGCGCGCTGGGCGATGGCGTTCGGCCTGTGGGCCCGAGAGCGCCGCCCGGTCGTGGTCGTGGGACGCGATGCGCGGCCTTCGGGACCGGAATTCGCGCAGGCCGCGATCGCCGCGCTGCGCCGCGCAGGCTGCGACGTGATCGACGTCGGTCTCGTACCCACGCCGACCGTGCAACTCGCCGTCGAGCACCATCATGCGGGCGGCGGCATCGCGATCACGGCGAGCCACAACCCGATCGAGTGGAACGCCCTGAAATTCATCGGGCCGGACGGCATCTTTCTTGATGGGGACGCCGGCACGCGCGTGCGGGCATTGGCGGACGAAGGAGCAGGAAAGGGCCGGGGAAGGGGGAACCCTAAAGGACTCCCTCGCGGTCGGGGGGAAGGGGGACGGGTCAGTGCCGATGCCGCGGCGGTCGAGCGCCACCTCGAGGGTGTGCTCGGACTGCCGGGCCTGGGCGTCGCGCAGATTCGGGCGCGGGGGCTCACCGTGGCGCTCGACGCCGTGCGCGGCGCGGGCGGCGTGATTATGCCGGCGCTGCTGGAGCGCTTGGGCTGCCGGGTTGTCGGCGTGAACCTCGAGACGGACGGTCGCTTCCCCCGCGCCCCGGAGCCCGTGCCCGAGCACCTGGGCGAGCTCGCGGCGCTGGTGCGCGGGAGCGGCGCGGACATCGGCATGGCGGTCGATCCCGACGTGGACCGCCTCGCGCTCGTGGACGAGGCCGGGGCGCCGATCGGGGAGGATTACACGCTGGCGTTCGCGGTGCGGGCGGTGTTGGAACCGGGGAAGGGGGAAGGGGGAAGGGGGAAGGGGAACACCGTCGTCTGCAACCTCTCCACCAGCCTCGTCGTCGAAGACGCGGCGCGGGACTGCGGAGCGACGGTCGTCCGCACGCCGGTGGGTGAGGTGCACGTGGCTCGCAGAATCGTCGAGCTGCGGGCGCCGATCGGGGGGGAAGGGAACGGCGGGGTGATGTATCCGGCGCTGCACGTGGGGCGGGACGCCCCCGTGGCCGCCGCGCTGGTGCTGGCGCTCCTCGCCCGCACGGGACGGCGGGTGAGCGAGTGGGTCGCGGCCGCGCCGCGCTACGCGATCGTGAAGGCCAAGCTGGCACGCGGCACGCGGAACGCGGCACGCGGACTGGACGACGTGTACGCGGCCTTGCGCAGCCGTTTTCCGGAAGCGAGCGCCGACATGCAGGACGGGCTGCGGCTCGCCTGGCGGGATCGCTGGCTGCACGTGCGGCCGTCGAACACGGAGCCGATCATCCGGCTGATCGCCGAGGCGCCGAGCGGCGCGGAGGCCGAGCAGCTCGTCAACGAAGGGCGACTTTCATGTGCGGCATCGTAGGCTACACCGGGCCGCGGCAGGCCGCGCAGCTGCTGCTCGACGGCTTGAAGCGGCTCGAGTATCGCGGCTACGACTCGGCCGGCCTGGCGCTGGTGCGGGACGGCCAGATCGAGGTCCACAAAGCGCCAGGGAAGATCAGCGTGCTCGAGCAGGAGCTGGGCAGCCGCCCGCCCTTGGGCACGACCGGCATCGCGCACACGCGCTGGGCGACGCACGGCGCGCCGAACGTCGTCAACGCCCACCCGCACACCGACTGCGGCGGCACCGTGGCCCTGGTGCACAACGGGATCATCGAAAACGCCGGGGCCTTGCGCACCGCGCTGAGCAAGCGCGGCCACGTGTTCCGCTCCGAGACCGACACCGAGGTGCTTGCCCACCTCATCGAGGAGATGCTCGCCAAGGGCGTCAGCCTGGTCGAGGCCGTGGCCGGGGCGCTGCACCAGGTGGAGGGCACGTACGGGATCGCCGCGGTCTCGACGCGGGAGCCGGATACGATCGTCGCCGCCCGGCTGGGCTCGCCGCTGCTCGTGGCGATCGGCTCGGGGGAGAACTTCGTGGCCTCGGACGCGTCCGCCGTGCTCGCCCACACGCGCTCGGTCGTCTATCTCGACGAGGGGGAGATCGCGGTCGTGCGCCCCGGCGACTACCGCATCCTGGATCTCGACGCCGTGGAGAAGGAGAAGGCGGTCACGCAGGTCGACTGGGACCTCGCCACCATCGAGCGCGGCGGCTACGCGCACTTCATGCTGAAGGAGATCATGGAGCAGCCGGAGAGCCTGCGGAACACGCTCCGCGGCCGGCTGCTCGAGGAGGAGGGGACGGCGCGGCTGGGCGGCCTGAACCTGAGCGACGAGCAGCTGCTCCAGGTGAACCGCATCGTGCTCACGGCCTGCGGCACCTCCTGGCATGCGGCGTTGATCGGCGAGTACATGATGGAAGAGCTCGCCCGCATTCCCACGGAGGTCGAGTACGCCTCCGAGTTTCGTTACCGCAACCCCATCGTGGACGAGCACACGCTCGTGGTCGGCATCTCGCAGTCGGGCGAGACGGCCGACACGCTGGCCGCGCTGCGCGAGGCGAAGCGGCGCGGCGCGCGCACCCTGGGGCTCGTGAACGTCGTGGGGAGCACGATCGCGCGCGAGGTGGACGGCGGCATCTACCTCCATGCGGGCCCCGAGATCGGGGTCGCCTCCACCAAGGCCTTCACCAGCCAGATCGCAGCGCTCGCGCTGCTGACCCTCGCGATGGGCCGGTTGCGGGCCCTCTCCATCCTGCAGGGGCGGGAGGTCGTGCGGGCGCTCCGCAGGCTGCCCGATCTGGTCGCGCAGGTGCTCGCGAAGGCCCCCGAAGTCGAGCGCATCGGCGAGCGCGTGATGCGGGCGAACAACGTCCTCTACCTCGGCCGGGGGTACAACTTCCCCGTGGCGCTCGAGGGCGCGCTCAAGCTGAAGGAGATTTCCTACGTCCACGCCGAGGGTTATCCCGCGGCCGAGATGAAGCACGGACCCATCGCGCTGATCGACGACCTCATGCCGGTCATGTTCGTCGCGCCCAAAGATGCCGTGTACCAGAAGATCCTGAGCAACGTGGAGGAGGTGCGGGCGCGCGGGGGGCGCGTGATCGCGGTCGTCACCGAGGGCGACACGGGGGTCGCCAAGCTCGCCGGCCAGAAGATCGAGGTGCCCGAGACCCTCGACCTGCTCACCCCGGTGCTCACGGTGTTGCCGCTCCAACTGCTCGCCTACTACATCGCGGTGCGGCGCGGCTGCAACGTGGACCAGCCGCGCAACTTGGCGAAGTCGGTTACGGTGGAATGAGGGTCGTGCTGCAGCGCGTCTCGCGCGCCGAGGTGCGCATTGACGGGCAGGCAGTGGGGGCGATCGGGGCGGGGTTCGTCGTGCTCGCCGGGTTCGCGCCCACCGACACGGATCCGACCCTCGAGTGGATGGCGGAGAAGATCCTCACGCTCCGGGTGTTCGGAGACGCCGCGGGGAAGATGAACCTGGCGCTCGACGACGTGGGGGGCGCGCTGCTCGTGGTGTCGCAGTTCACCCTCTATGGCGATACCCACAAGGGCCGGCGCCCCAGCTTCGTAGGCGCCGCGCCGCCCGCGGTCGCCATTCCCCTGTACGAGCGGTTCGTCGCCCTATTGCGGGAGCGGGGCGGCGGCACGAAGGTGGAGACGGGGGAGTTCGGGGCGATGATGGAGGTGGAGCTCGTGAACGACGGCCCGGTCACGCTGATCCTGGAGAAATGAGCGCGCCCCACAGGGACCACACCTTGATCCTGGCGAGCGGTAGCCCCCGGCGGCGGGAGCTGCTCGCGATGCTCGGCCTGCCCTTCCGCGTGGTCGTCCCCGCGGTGGACGAGACCCGCAAGACGAGCGAGGTCCCCGACCGCTACGTCGTGCGCATCGCGCGCGACAAGGCCCTCGCCGTGGCACGGCAGCAGCCGGGCGCGGTGGTGCTGGCCGCGGACACGGCGGTCGTGCTGCGCGCGGAGGAGGTGTTCGGGAAGCCGCACTCGCCCGAAGAGGCGGTGGCGATGCTGCAGCGGCTCGAGGGGCGCACACACCAGGTGATGTCGGCCGTCGCGGTGGCGCAGGGGGAGCGCGTGGAGCACGCCATCGACATCACCGATGTGACGTTCCGGACCCTGCCGGAGCGGACCATCGCGGACTACGTCGCCACGGGAGAGGCGCTCGACAAGGCGGGCGCGTACGCCGTCCAGGGGCGCGGCGCGGTGCTGGTCGAGGGGATCCGCGGCGACTTCTTCGGGGTGATGGGCCTGCCGCTGCGGCTCGCGCTCGAGCTGCTCGAGCGCTTCGGGATGCCCTACCGCTTTACGCGGTAGACCGGAACCTTCTGCGTCTTGCCTTTTACCTGGAGCGGCTCCAGGGCCTCGACCCGGGGCGGCTTCTTGAGCGCCTTGTAGAACGGCTCCGAGATCAGGATCTCGTCCGGGCCCGCGATAGAGCACAGGCGGCTCGCGACGTTCACCGCGTCGCCGATCACGGTGTACTCCAGCCGGCGGTCCGAGCCGATGTAGCCCGCGAACACCTCGCCGAAGTTGATGCCGATCCCGACGCCCAGCTCGGGCCGGCCCTCCGCCTTCCACTTCTTGTTCATCTTCTCGAGCGCCTCGAGCTGCCCGAGGCCGCACTTCATCGCGCGGTCGGCGTCGTCTTCATGGGGGATGGGCGCACCCCATAGCGCCATGATCGCGTCGCCCATGAACTTGTCCAACGTGCCGCCGTGCTCGAACACGATCTCCACCATCTCGGTGAAGTACTCGGTGAGGAGCGTCGCGATGGTGTCGGGGCTCATGGTCTCGGACATCGGCGTGAAGTTGCGGATGTCGGAGAAGAAGATGAAGACCGGGCGCTTTTGACCACCGAGCTGCACCGCGCCCTCCTGCTGGGCGATCTGCGCGGCGAGGTTGGGTGCGAAGAACCGCTGAAAGTTCGACAGCACCAGCGCCTCGCGCCGCAGCCGCTCGGAGCGGCGCGAGTTCTCGATCCCCACGGCCGCGAGCGACCCGAAGGCGATCAGGAACTCGAGGTCTTCGTCGGCGAAGGAGTGCGTGGCGGTGAGGTTGTCCACGTACAGGATGCCGAGCACCTGCTGATCGGTGCCCATCAGGGGCGTGCACATCGCGCTGCGCACGCTCTGGATGAGGATCGATTTGCCTTTGAAGCGCTCGTCCGCGGCGGCGTTGTCGGACAGGATCGCGACCCGCTCCTCCACGGCCTTGCGGGCGATGGACTGCGGCACGTGCTTCGCCGCCCCCGCTTGCGCGGTGCGGCCCTTCGACACCCGCGGCACCAGCTCGCCCGACCCCTCCTCCAGCAGCAGGATCGACACCCGGTCCACGTTCATGATCTGGAACGTGAAGTCCACGACCTTGTCGAGCAGTCGGTCGAGCTCCTGCTGCTTGGACAGCTCCTTCGAGATCTCGAGCAGCAGCGACAGCTTCTTCTCACGCCGCTCTTCCAGCGACTGGGCCGTGACCTTGAGGTGAGACGCCCCGGACGGGCTCGCGTCCACGATGGCGGGCACGCCGCCCGAGACGCTCACCGGGAGCTGGCGCAGGATCGTGCCCCCCGCCGCGCCGGGCTTGGGGCTCGTGAAGTCGGGCACCACCTTGGGGCGCTGGACCGGAGCGGAGACCCCCTTCACCCGGAACGCCACCTTACCGAAGGTGATGACGTCGTTCTCGGCGGCGACGGCCTCGGTCACGCGGGCGCCGTTCAGGAACGTGCCGTTCGAGGAGCCGACGTCCGTCACCTTGACGCCGCTGTCGGTGAGGATGAGCTCCGCGTGCCGGCGGGAGATGGTGGGATCGTAGATGGGGATGTCGCTCGTCACCGCGCGCCCGACCACGATGGTGCGCCCGGGCTGCAAATCGATCGCCTGTTCGCCCGTGGTGCTCAGCAGCTTGAACACAGCGAAAATATAGACGCCAAGACGCCAAGACGCTAAGACGCCAAGCGAAAGCCTCGCTAGTCGCCCGCTTTCGCGAGCGCGAGCGCCTTGAGGACGGCCTGCGCCTTGGCTTCCGTCTCGACGAACTCGCGCGCCGGATCGGAGTCGGCCACGATCCCGGCGCCCGCCTGGACCACCACGCGATCCGGAAGCACGACGGCCGAGCGGATGGCGATCGCCGTGTCGAGGTTCATCGCGCCCCAGCCCACGTAGCCCACCGCACCGGCGTAGGGCCCGCGGCGCTCGGGCTCGAGCTCGTCGATGATCTCCATCGCGCGCACCTTGGGCGCCCCCGTCACCGTCCCCGCCGGGAAGCAGGCCTTGAACACGTCCAGGGCGTCGTAGCCGTCCTTCAGGCGGCCGCGCACCTCGCTCACCATGTGCTGCACGTGTGAGTACCGCTCGATCGTGAGCAGGTCCGTCACGCGCACCGTACCGTAGCGCGCCACGCGCCCGACGTCGTTCCGCCCGAGGTCCACCAGCATCAGATGCTCGGCGCGCTCCTTCTCGTCCGAGACGAGCGCCCGCGCGAGGCCCTCGTCCTCCTCGGGCGACGCGCCGCGCGGCCGAGTGCCGGCGATGGGTCGCACCGTGACTTCCCCGCCTTCCACCCGGACCAGCACTTCGGGGGAGCTGCCCACGACCGCGAACTCGTCGAAACCGAGGTAAAAGAGGTAGGGAGCCGGGTTGAGGGCGCGCAGGTAGCGGTACAACAGCAGCGGATCGACCCGGCCCGCCGCCTCCTGACGCCGCGACAGTACAGTCTGGAAGGTGTCCCCCGCGGCGATGTAGTCGAGAATACGGCGCACGTCGCGCTCGAACGCGTCGCGCGGATAGCGCGAGATGGTGGGGACCGGGGCGACGCCGTCCGAGATCGCGAGCGGCGCGAGCGGGTGC
This sequence comes from Gemmatimonadota bacterium, assembly GCA_003222115.1. Classification (GTDB taxonomy): domain Bacteria; phylum Gemmatimonadota; class Gemmatimonadetes; order Gemmatimonadales; family GWC2-71-9; genus AG29. The sequence goes on from QHUL01000068.1 coordinate 47,798, forward strand.
GGCGCCCCCAGGCGGGCGACCCACTCGTCGAGGCGGCCCTCGGTCGCGTCGTACAGCCGCAGGCGCTCGCCGCTCGATGCCCCGCGCGGCACTTCGACGTTCGCGACCACCGTCGCGCGGCCGAACAGGTTGTCGAGGATGAGGAGCGTGTCGGCGATCATCACCATCGCGTCCGGCAGGCCGAGCGAGTCGGCGGGCGGCCGCGGCAGGCGCTCGATGGTGCGCACGAGGTCGTAACCGAGGTAGCCCACGGCGCCGCCCGTGAAGCGTGGCAAGCCGGGGACGTCGACACCGGGGAGCTCGCGCAGGCGCCGGGCGAGGTGGCCGATCGGGTCGTCCGTCTCGCCGGCCGGCCGCCACGCGGTCTCCCGCGTCCAGCGCTCCACGCGCCGGTCGCGGTAGCGCCACACCTCCCGGGGCTCGGTTCCCAGGAAGGTGTAGCGCGCCCACCGCTCCCCCCCGACGAGCGACTCGAGCAGGAACCCGAAGGGCGGCCGTGCGACCTTGGCGAACGCGGCGAGCGGCGTGTCGGCGTCGAGCACGACCTCGCGCGTGAGCGGCACGACCACGCCGCCCCGCTCGCTGCGGGCGAGAAACTCGGCGCGACGGTCAGGCATGCCGTGCCGCGGGCCGGAACCGCGGCCTGCGGGGTACACGAGGGGGATGCGAACGACCCGAGCTCCGTCCGTCGCGGTCGCGTGGACCTGGGCCGTCGTTCTGCTCGGCGCGCCTGACGCGCTCCCCGCGCAGGCCTGGAACGACGCGGCGGCGCTCGCGCTCGCCCGCCGCGCGATCGAGCGGCGCAGCCGGGCCGCGGCGGACACCGCGCTGCGCGATTACAAGGCCCAGGCCCACGGGTTCCTCTTTTTCCTCGGACAGTTCGGCGAGGGGCTGACCGAGCCGCCGCGCCTCATCAAGGCCGACCAGCTGGAGCTGGAAGTGTACTGGAAGGCGCCGGGACTCAGCAAGCAACGCATCGTCGGCTGGCGCGACCGGGCCGAGCTCCCCACCGACATCAGCTACCACCGCGACCACCTGGGCATCATCCAGAACAACTTCGGCGCGGCGATGCGGCTGGGCGAGGGGGACGAGGTGCGGGACGTCCCGCATCCCCTCGCCCCGGTGGGCCCCGACTTGTACGACTACGCGCTCGGCGACAGCACGATCATCGCCTTCCCGCAGCGCGAGGTGCGGGTCGTGGGCCTCGCGGTGCGGCCCAAGAGCTACGACGCGCCCCGCATCGTGGGGACGCTGTACCTCGACGCGGGAACGGCCGACCTCGTCCGCATGGCCTTCAACTTCACTCCGCGCGCCTACCTCGATCCCTCGCTCGAGGACGTGAGCATCGCGCTCGACAACGCGCTGTGGGAAGGCCGCTTCTGGCTGCCGTTCCGCCAGGAGGTCGAGATCCGGCGGCGCGCGGCCTGGCTCGACATGCCGGCGCGCGGGATCATCCGGGGCCGGTGGGAGATCGACGGCTACGCGTTGAACCTGGGCCTGGCGACGAGCTGGTTCGCGGGCGAGGAGATCACGGCGGTCCCGAAGGCGGAGCGCGACTCGTTCCCCTGGACCGAGCCGCTCGACGCGGCGGTGCAGGCGGTAGCCGAGCCGGTGCGGCGGGGTGACCTCGAGCGCGTGCGGGCCGAGGTGCAGGAGATCGCGGGCCGGCGCGCGCTCTCGGGGCTGCCGCCCCGCCGCCTGGGCGTGCGCGGGCTCTCCGACGTGGTGCACGCGAACCGGGTCGAGGGGCTGGCCGTGGGCGCGGGGTTCGTGTGGCGCGGCGGGGGGGAGGCGCGCGAGCTGCGCTCGCTCGCGAGCTACGGCACGTCCGATGACCGGCCCAAGGGCGAGGTCACGGTGACGGAGCGCCGGGGGCGGGTGACGCTCGAGGCGAGCGTGTATCGCGCGGTGCGCGACGTGGCCGACCAACCGGTCATCGCCCCGGTGCTCAACTCGTTCGCGTCCCAGGAGCTGGGCGCCGACTACGGGGACTACTACCTCGCGACCGGCGCGCGACTCGCCTACCACCGGCGTCTCGGCACGCGCGGTGAGTGGAGCGCGACGCTGAGCCGCGACGCCGTCGCCTCGCTCGCCGTCGCCACGACGCCGGCCACGGGCAGCTTCCGCCCCAACCCGCCGCTCGGCGGCCCCAGCGTGGACCTGGTGCGCGTCGGCGTGCGGCGCCAGAGCGAGGGGTTCGCCGTGCGGCGCGACCTCGCCCTCGAGGCCGCGCTGGAAGGCGGCCGGCTTGACGGGTCCGGAAGGACGTATGCGCGGGCCACGGCCGGCGGGCGTGCGCTCGTGCCGCTGTGGTCCACGCGGCTGCTTGCGCGCGCCCAGCTCGGCCTCGCCAGCGCGGCGCTGCCGCCGCATCGCGCGTTCGTGCTCGGCGGTCGCGGCACGCTGCTCGGTGAAGCATTTCGCGCGTGGGGCGGCCGCCGCATGGCGTTGCTCCACGTCGAATGGCGCGTGCCCCTGCCCTTCGGCTCGATCGCGCTGGGCTCGTGGGCGCGCTCGCCCAATCGCGTGACCGTCGCGCCGTACGTCGCGACCGGCTGGGCCGACCGGCCCGTCGCGGGGACGCCCTGGGCGGCGACGCCGGGCGCGCGCACCACGCTCGGGCTGGCGCTCGAGTGGCTCGGCGTGTTCCGCCTCGAGGCCGGCGTGGGAGCCCAGAGCGGCCAGGTCCGCCTCGCGTTCGACGTCACCCGCGACCTGTGGGGCATCTTGTGACGGCGGCGGCCTGCGGACTAGCTTTGACGGGCTAGCCGATGGCCGATCCGACGTTCCCCGACGAATGGCTCGCGCACTCCCTCGAGGGGGTGCTGAGCGCCGAGCGCTTGGCCGAGTTGCGGGCCAAGGCCACGCCGGGGCGCACGCTGTGGGAAACGCTCGTCGACGAGAAGATCGCCTCGGACCAGCAGATCCTCAGCGCCCTCTCCACCCGCTTCCGGCTGAAGCTCGCCGACGTCGCCACCATCGACCCCAAGGTGCGTGAGGGTGTGCCGGAGCAGCTGGCGCGCCGCTACCGGGTGCTGCCGCTTCGCATCACCGACTCCTTCCTCGAGATCGCCACCGCGAACCCCTTCGACCTCGACGCCGAGAAGGCGCTCGCCTTCGCGACGGCGCGTGAGATCCGCTCGCTGCTGGCGGCTCCGTCCCGCATCGCGGAGAAGCTGGACGAGATGTACCGGCCGGAGAAGGCCCTCGACAAGGTGCTGCAGGGGATGGAGGGCTCGGCCGACTTGGTGCTGCACCCGGAGACGGAGCCCGAGGAGCTGGTCGCGTCCGAGGCGGAGGCGAGCCAACGGCCGGTCGTCCGCCTCGTGGACCTGATCATCTCCGAGGGGATCCTCTCGCGCTCGAGCGACATCCACATCGAGCCGGAGGAGGGCGGGGTCGCGGTGCGCTACCGCATCGACGGCGTGCTGCGTCAGGTGATGAAGATCCCGCGCGCGGCCGGGCTGCCCCTGATCTCGCGCATCAAGATCATGTCGCAGCTCGACATCGCGGACCGCCTCCGGCCGCAAGACGGCCGCGCCCGGGTGTCGGTGAACGGGCAACCGATCGACCTGCGCGTCTCGACGCTCCCCGCGTCGCAGGGCGAGAAGGTCGTGATCCGGGTGCTCGATTCGCGCGCCACCGTGAAGTCGCTCGACTCGCTGGGGCTCAACCCGGTCGAGAGCGAGCACATCAAGCGGCTACTCGAGTACCACGAGGGCATCGTCCTGGTCACCGGGCCAACGGGCTCGGGCAAGACGACCACGCTTTACTCCTGCATCAACCAGATCAAGAGCGAGGGCGTGAACATCGTGACGGTGGAGGACCCGGTGGAGTACCGCATGCCGGGGATCGTGCAGGTGCAGGTGCAGGAGAAAGCCGGGTTGACGTTCGCGTCCGCGCTGCGGTCGATCCTGCGGCAGGACCCGAACGTCGTGCTCGTGGGCGAGATCCGCGATCGCGAGACGGCGCAGATCGCGGTGCAGGCGTCGCTCACCGGACACCTCGTGCTCTCGACGCTGCACACGAACGATGCCGCGAACGCGGTGACCCGTCTCGTCGACATCGGCGTCGAGGCCTACAAGATCGCCGCGGCGCTGCGCGGAGTGATCGCCCAGCGGCTGATGCGGAAGCTGTGCCCCACGTGCAAGCAGGTGTGGATGGAGGCGCCGGCCGAGCGGTTGAAGAAGTGGCTGCCGAAGGAGACGCCGCTGTATCGCGCCGCCGGCTGTCCCGATTGCGCGATGACGGGCTACCGCGGCCGCTTCTCCATCCTCGAGGTGCTCACCGTGACGCCCGAGGTGGAGCGCCGCATCGGCGCCGGGGAGACGGCGGACCACATCGCCGAAGCGGGGCGGCGGTCCGGGATGAAGTCGCTGTGGGAGAGCGGCCTCGCTCACGTGCTGCGGGGCGAGTCCACGATCGACGAGCTGACGCGCGTGGTGGACGTGCCGGTAGAGGAGGGGGGCGTCGCGGCCGCCGTGGCGCCTGCGCCGTCACGGCGCTCGCCGGGCGCGGTGGAGCTGCCGCGCGGCGCGCCCTCGGCCGGCCCCGTGGCGCCGGCGGCCGAGCCGGTGGTCGAGCACTTCGAGCTGCTGGAGGAGCCGGCGCCGCCCCGCGTCTCAGGTACCCACGGGCTCCCCGCGCGGAAGGTGCTGCTCGTGGACGACGAGGACAGCCTCCGCAAGGTGGTCAAGGAACTGCTGGAGCGGGACGGCTACATCGTGGCGGAAGCGCGCGACGGCGCGCAGGCGCTCGACCAGATCGACCGCGTGGGGCCGGACATCATCGTCCTCGACCTCAACATGCCCGGCCTCGACGGCTACGGCGTGCTCTCCCACCTGCGGTCGCGGCCCGCCACGGCGGACATCCCGGTGATCGTGTTGACCGCCAAGGGCGACGAGGACAACGAGGTCCGGGTGTTCGAGCTCGGGGCCGACGATTTCCTGACGAAGCCGTTCCGGGCTCGCGCGCTCTCGGCGCGGCTCGAAGCGGTCCTGGGCCGCCGCCGCTAAGGTTCGTTTCCCATGACACGCGTGCCTGCTGCCGAGGCCCCCACCGGGGCCGCCCTCCGGGACTCCCCGGCGGTCGCCGCCGCGCTGGCCCGCATCAAGCCCGAAGTCCGTGCGCAACAGGCGTACACGCTCACGGCCCCCGCCGCGGCGCGTAAGCTCGACCAGAACGAGAGCCCGTTCGACGCCCCGGACGGCGTGAAGGACGCGGTGCTGACGGCCGCGCGCGCTGCTCCCTGGAACCGCTATCCACCCTACACCCCGGGCGACCTGCTGGAGCGGATCGCCCGACGGCACGGCTGGACGCCGGACGGGGTGCTCGTGGGCAACGGCTCGAACGAGCTGATCCAGGCGACACTCGCCGTGACCGTGGGGCAGGGGACGCCGGTCGTCACGCCGGTTCCCACCTTCACGCTGTACGGTCTGCTCGCGGCGGTGTACGGAGGGCGCCAGGTCGGCGTCCCGCTCACGCCGGCCTTCGAGTTCGACGTCGCCGCGCTGATTCGGGCGGTGCGCGACACCCGGGCGCCGGTCGTGGTCGTCAATTCGCCCAACAACCCCACGGGCACCGCGCTTCCGGAGGGCGCAGCGGAGCGGCTGCTCGCCGAGACCGAGGCGATCGTCGTGCTCGACGAGGCGTACCAGGACTTCGGGGGCCCGACCGCGATCCCGCTGCTCGCGCGGGCGCCGCGGCTCGTGGTGCTGCGCACCTTCAGCAAGGCCATGTCGCTGGCCGGGCTGCGCTTCGGTTACGCGCTCGCGCACCCCGCGGTCGCGGCCGAGATCGTGAAGGCGAAGCTCCCCTACAACGTCAGCCGGTTGACGCTCGCCGCGGCCCACGCGGCGCTCGACGCGGCCCCGCTGCTCGAGGAGCGCACGCGGGCGGTGCGGGAGAGCCGGGACCTCCTGTCCCAGCGGCTGCGGGCCATTCCCGGGCTCCTGGCCTTCCCGAGCGCCGCCAATTTCGTGCTGGTCCGCTGCCTCGCCCGGCCCGGGACGGAGGTGTTCCACCGCCTGGCCTCAGAGCACGGCATCGTCGTGCGCGATGTGTCTCGCGGCGGCCCGGGGCTCGAGAACTGCCTCCGCATCACGGCGGGCACCCACGAGGACGTGGACGCGGTGGCGGCGGCGCTGGCGGCGATCCTCGGATGACCCGTACGGGCGAAGCGACCCGCAAGACGAGCGAGACCGAGGTGCGGGTGCGCGTGAGCCTCGACGGCTCGGGCCGGGCGCACGTCGAGACCGGCATCGGGTTCTTCGACCATATGCTGGAGGCGCTCGCGCGGCACGCTCTCTACGACCTGGAGGTGCGCGCCGCGGGCGACCTGCGCGTGGACGCGCATCACACGGTGGAGGACGTGGGGATCGTGCTCGGCCAGGCATTGTCCCAGGCCCTGGGAGAGCGGCGGGGGATCCGGCGCTACGGCGACGCCACGGTGCCGCTCGACGAGGCGCTGGCGCGCGTGGTCGTGGACGTGAGCGGCCGCCCGTTCCTCGCCTACCACGCGGAGCCGCCGACGTGGCAGAAGCTCGGCGACTACGACGTGGCGCTGACGCCCGAATTCTTCCGCGCGCTCGCGACGCACGGCGGCCTGACCCTGCACGTCGATCTGTTGCGGGGGCAGAACGCGCATCACGTCGTGGAGGCGGTGTTCAAGGCGGCGGCGCGGGCGCTCGGAGCGGCGACCGAGCTCGACCCCCGCGTGACGGACGTGCCGTCGACGAAGGGCTCGCTGTAGATGATCGCGGTCGTGGACTACGGCGCCTCCAACGTGCCGAGCGTGTTGCGCGGCCTGCGCGCGGTGCAGGCCGACGCCGCCGTCACGGCGGACCCGGAGACGGTGCGCCGCGCCCCGCGCGTCGTGGTGCCGGGTGTCGGCAACTTCGCTCCCGCCATGCGCCGGCTCGTGGCGGCGGGGCTCGCGGACGCCGTGCGGGAGGTCGCCCGGAGCGGCCGGCCGGTACTCGGCATCTGTCTCGGTCTGCAGCTGTTGCTCGAGTCGAGCGACGAAGCCCCGGGCGTGCCCGGCCTCGGCCTGCTCGCCGGTCGGGTGCGGCGCTTCGCGACCGACCTGCCGGTGCCGCACGTCGGCTGGGCCAAGGTGACCCTGACGGAGCGCGGCCGGGCGCATGCCGCGCTGCGCCGCGCGTTCCCGGGCGGCGATGCCTTCTTTTATCACGTGCACAGCTACCGTCCGGATGGGGTCGAGCCCGCCGCCGATCTCGCCGACGCCGAGTACGGCGCGCCGTTCGCCACCATCGTGGGCCGGGATGCGGTGCTGGGCGTCCAGTTCCATCCGGAGAAGTCGCAGGCGGCGGGCCTCGCGCTGCTCGAGGGCTTCGCCGGCTGGGCGCCATGACGGAGTTGCGCGTCGCGTTCGTGGACGCCTACGTGCTGCGGCGCACGGGCCCGACCCTCGAGGTGCTCGTGCTGCGCCGTGGCCGCGGGCGCTCCCCGGGCTCCTGGGAGACGGTGCACGGTACCATCGAGCCGGGCGAGACGCCGGTGCAGGCGGCGCTGCGGGAAGTGCACGAGGAGACCGGGCTCTCGCCCGTGCGGCTCTACAACGTGAGCCGCGTGGAGAGTTTCTACCTGCCCGACCGAGACGCCGTCGCGCTCGTGCCCGTGTTCGCTGCCTTCGTCGATCCCGCGGCGCGGCCCGCGCTCTCGGTGGAGCACGACCGGGCCGAGTGGCTCCCGGCCGCGCAGGCGGCGGCCCGGTTCGCCTGGCCCCGCGAGCGGCGTGCGATAGAGGACCTCGTGGCGCTGCTCGGCTCGGGCAGCGGGGACTTGCTGGACGACGCGTTGCGCGTATGCTAGCGCGGCGCCTCATCCCGTGCCTCGACGTGGCGGGGGGGCGGGTCGTGAAGGGGGTGCGGTTCCAGGAGCTGCGCGACGCGGGCGATCCGGCCGAGCAGGCGGCCCGCTACGACGCCGAGGGCGCGGACGAGCTCGTGTTTCTCGACATCGGCGCGAGCCACGAGGAGCGAGGCACGACGCTGGACATGGTGAGCCGCGTGGCGGACACGCTGTTCATCCCCTTCACGGTCGGCGGCGGGATCCGGAGCGTCGCGGACGCCCGCGCCGTGCTCCGAGCGGGGGCCGACAAGGTCGCCGTCAATACCGCGGCGGTGCGCGATCCGTCGCTCGTCACCCGGCTCGCCGACGAGTTCGGTCGTCAGTGCGTGGTGGCGGCCGTGGACGCGAAAGACCGGGAAGAGGGAAGGGGAAACCCTAAAGGACTCCCTGGCGGTCGGGGGGAAGGGTGGGAGGTCATGGTGCGGGGCGGTCGTGAGCCCACCGGGCTCGAAGCAGTGGACTGGGCCGGCCGCCTGGCGTCGCTCGGCGCGGGGGAGATCCTCCTGACGTCGATGGATGCGGACGGCACCCAGAACGGCTACGACCTGCCTCTCACGGGGGCCGTGGCGCGCGCGGTGCGGATCCCCGTGATCGCCTCAGGCGGGGCGGGGACGCTCGAGCACCTGGCCGCGGCGCTCGCCGTGGGGGCTCACGGGGTGCTTGCCGCGACGCTGTTTCATTATCGCGGCACCACGCTCCGCGAGGCGCGGGCCTTCCTCGCCGGGCGCGGCTTCCCAGTCCGGCCGTGAACCCGCTCTATCACCGCGTCTACAAGGTGGTGCGGCGAATCCCGCGCGGCCGCGTCGCCACCTACGGCGTGGTGGCCCGCCTGGCCGGGCACCCGGGCGCGGCGCGCACCGTGGGGTGGGCCCTGGCGGCGCTTCCCGGCGACGTCGACGTCCCGTGGTGGCGGGTCATCAACGCCGCGGGCCGGATCTCGCTCGGGGGGCGCGATCACGGCGCCATGCTGCAGCGCGCGCTGCTGCTCCGGGAAGGGGTGAAGTTCGCGCCGGGCGGCGGCGTGAGCCTGACGGCGTTCGGTTGGCCCGCGCAGGCCTACGAGAGCGCCGCGGCGGCCCAGACGCGTGCCGCCTCGTCCCGCAGGTCCCGCAGGTTGAAGGGCTTGCGCACGTAGCGCAGGCCCAGCTGGCCCAGCGCCACCTCCGTCGTCGGCCGCACGTCCCCGGTGGCCACGAGAATCCGGTCCCGCAGGTCGGGACGCGCCTCTACGAGCTCCTCGACAAACCGCCGCCCCCGCGCGCTCGCCTGGCCGTCAGCGAGAATGAGGTCGTACGTGCGCGCGCGCGCGAGGTCGAGGGCTTGCCCCGGATTGCGGGCCACCTCCACGGTGTGCCCCTCGCGGCCGAACAACGCCTTGATCATACGGCGGACGGCAGGATCGTCGTCCACGAGCAGGATCGTACGCCTGGCGGTGGGTGGCAGGGGGGGCGCTTCCACCTCGGCCGAGTGACGCTGCGGGACATCGGCCCCGGCGGGCGGCAGCTCCACCAGGAAGGCCGCACCGCCTTCCGGAGGCCGCTCGACCGTGATCTGCCCGCCGTGCGCTTCGACGATCGAGTAGGTGATGGACAGCCCGAGCCCGGTTCCCTGGCCCGGCTCCTTCGTCGTGAAGAACGGCGTGAACAGGTGCGGGAGCACCTCCTCGGGGATCCCGGGTCCCGTGTCCGCCACCCGCAGCCGCACGCGCTGGTCGAACCAGGTGTTGATGCGGATGGTGCGCGGGCGGCCCGCCTCGTTCCCTGCGAGGGCGTGCGCCGCGTTGGTCACCAGGTTCAGCACGACCTGTTGCAGCGCGTGGCGGTCGCCGACCACGTCCGGCATGCCGGATCCGAGGTTCTTCTCGGTCCGGATGTCCTTGAGCTTCAGGTCGTAGCTCATCAGCAGCAGGGTGCGCTGGACGACGTCGTTGAGGTTGACGCGTGCCCGCTCGCCGGGACCCTTGCGTGCGAAGGTCAGGAGGTTCCGCACGATCCGGCCCGCCCGCTCCGCCTGCTCGTGGATCACCTGCAGGTGGTCCCGGTCCTTGGGTCCCAGCTCCTGCTGCTCGAGCAGGAACTCCGCCAGCCCGGCGATCGAGGTCAGCGGGTTGTTGAGCTCGTGCGCGACGCCCGAGACGAGCTGGCCCACCGCGGCGAGCTTCTCGCTCTGGATCAGCTGCGACTCCATCGCCTGCTGGTCGGTGACGTCCTCCACGAGCACGACGACGCTCCGCTCCGGGCCGGCACCCGCGATCCGGGCCGCGTTGAGGCGCAGCGTGCGCTGCAGCCGGTCGGAGCGGGCGACCAACGCGGCCGCCTGCTCTCCGCGGCGGGCGGCGGCGAGCAGCTCGGTGCTCTCCGTGGCCTGGCCCACGAGCGCGGGAAGCAGCTCCTCGCCCACGACGGCCGCCACGGGCCGGTCGAGCATCTGCGCGAGCGAGCGGTTGGCACGCAGCACCCGGCCGCCCTCGTCCACCACCGCGATCCCCTCGTGCAGCGCGTCGAACGCCGTCTCCCACTGCTCCTTCGCGTGCCGCACCATCTCGAAGAAGCGGGCGTTGGCGAGGGCGACCGCCGCATGGTTCGCCACGGTGGAGAGCAATCTGAGATCCTCGGGGTTGAACACCCCGCCCCGCGGGTCGGCGATGACGAGCGTTCCCACCACCACGCCGTGGGCGCGCAGTGGCACGGCCGCTGCCGACTCGGCCTGCACCCCGCTCACCAGCTCCGTGGGCGCGTCCCCGGAGTCGCGCACCAGCTCGAGCCGCTCGCGCCCCAGCGAGCGGGCCACGAGACCGGGATCGTCCCCGCGGATCGACTGCCCCTTGAGGGGAACGAGCGTGCCTTCGGCCGCCGCCACGCGCAGCTGGCGCGTCTCGCTCTCCTGCTCGGTCGCGAGCGCCAGCAGCGCGCCCCGGGCGTCGAGGAAGCGCATCGCGTAGCGCACGACCTGCTCCACGATGCGGTCGAGCTGCAGCGACTCCGAGAGCACGTAGGCGAGCTCCTGGAGGGAGAAGAGCTCGGACAGCCGGCGGTTCAGCTCATCCGCGGTGCGGCGCCGCTCCCGTTCGCTCTTCGCCACGCGGCGCTTCAGGGCGGTGGCCCACAGCGCGAGCCCCGCGGCGAGCAGCAGCGCCGCGGCGGCGATCAGGAAGGGGAGCGGGGTCTGCGTCAGGGGCATCGTCTCCTCGGCTTACAACATGCTACAGTTCGCTTGACCGTCATAATCCCGACAAATAGATTCGCCTATCGCGAGCTGAAACCATGCACAACTCAGCGCCGCCAGCTCCGATTCAGCCTCAACCGCCGTTTCCCTGACTTACGCCGGAGGTCGCGTGTCCCGAGCGCTCGCGCGCCGTGCCCTGGTGGCCCTGCTTGCGTCCGTCGCCACCCTGCGTCCCGGGCGGGCGGCGGCCCAGGAGCGAACCACCCTCGGCGGCTACGGCGAGGTGCACTACGCCAATCGTACGGGTCCGGACACTCCCGGGATCGTCGACCTCAAGCGCTTCGTCGTCTACCTGGCCCACGCCTTCAACGACCAGATCGCCTTCCGGTCAGAGCTCGAGGTCGAGGACGCCAAGCTGGAAGGTGCCCAGCCGGGCGGCGAGGTGGCCCTGGAGCAGGCCTACCTCGACTATCGCTTGTCCGACGCGCTCACGGTGCGCACCGGTCTCGTGCTCCCGCCCGTCGGGATCATCAACGAGACACACGAGCCCCCGACGTTCAACGGCGTCGACCGCCCGGGCTTCGACCACGACGTGATTCCCACCACCTGGCGGGAGATCGGCGTAGGCGCGGTCGGCCGCGTCCCCGGCGCCGAGGGCTTGAGCTACCGGGTCTATCTCGTGAACGGGTTGCGCGCGGCGGGGTTTTCGGCCGCTGAAGGCATCCGCGAAGGCCGCCAGGAGGGCCGTGAGGCGAGCTTCGCCAACCCGTCCTTCACGGGCCGGCTCGAGTGGGCACGGCCCGGCCTCAAGCTGGGCGGCTCGTTCTGGTACGGCGGCACCGCCGACGCCGACCCCGCGCTTGGGACGGGCGCGTTCGCCGCCCCGATCACGTTGCTCTCGGCCGATGCCCGCTACGATGTCGGCGCGTTCCTGTTCCGCGCCGTGGCCGCGAGCATCTGGGTGAGCGATGCCGAGGCGATCAACACGCGCTACGCCAGCGCGGTCGGCAGCAGGATCGCCGGCGGCTACCTCGAGGCCGCGTACAACCTGCTTCACGCGCTCGCCCCGGCGTCGTCCCAGAAGCTGAACGCGTTCGTGCGGCACGAGCGGTACGATACGCAGGCCGCCGTTCCCGCCGGCACGGCCCGGGACGAGACGCTCGCGCGGCGCATCACCACGTTCGGTCTCTCTTACAAGCCGACCTACAACACGGCGTTCAAGGGCGACTACCAGTTGCTGCGCAACGAGGCCGGGACCGGCGCGACCGACGTGCTGAGTCTCGGCATCGGGTATCAATTCTGACATGATCCAGGCGCCGCCGCCTACCAAGGTCGCCGCCTCCATTGTCCGGCTGTTCGGGCCGCACGCCCGCGTCGATACGCTCCATGTGGACAGCGCCGCAGTGCTCCGAATCTCCGCCGGGGACTCGCTGCTCGGCTTCGCCCAGGTGGGGAGCGTCATCGGAAAGGACCAGCCCATCACCTTCCTCGTGGCGATCGACCCCGCGAACCGCCTCAAGGACGTGGACATTCTGGTGTACCGCGAACCCTACGGCGGCGAGGTGGCCTACGAGGCCTGGCGCAAGCAGTTCCGGGGCAAGGCCGCCGCGGACCCGCTGCAGGTCGGCCGCGACATCCGGAGCATCTCGGGTGCGACGATCAGCGTTCACGCCGTGACCGCCGGCGTGCGGCGTATGCTCGCCGAGCTCACCGCCTGGCACGAGAGCGGAGCGATCCGATGAGCGACGCGGTCGCACCGCCGTCCTGGCGGGTCGTGCCCGCGCCGCTCCGCACCCTGGCGCGGTGGATCACGATCGTCCAGCTCGTCGGCTACACCACGTCCCTCGTCTACGTGTGGCATACCACGCGACTCACGCCGCCGGGCATCGAGGCGCGCTATCGCGGCGCGAATCCCGATGCGAGCACCGCGGCGATGCAGTTCTCGAAATCCTTCGCCGAGATGCTGACCATCACCCACACACACCTCTTGAGCATGGCCGTGATTTTCGTCCTCACGGGCATCGGCGTGGCGCTGTGCGGCTCGCTCCCGGAGCGGTGGCGGCGGCTCCTCGTCGCCGAGCCGTTCGGGGCGCTGCTCGTCTCGTTCGCCGCGATGTGGCTGATGCGCTACGCCGACCCGAGGTTCGCCTGGCTGCTGGAGGCGTCGAGCGCCCTGCTGGCGCTCACCTTCTACATCCAGTCCTACCTCATCCTGCGCGACCTCGCCCGGGTGCGCAGGGAGGAGGCAGTGCGGTGAAGCGCCGCGCGTTTCTCGGCGTCGTGGGGACCGGGGTCGTGGGGATGTGGGGAGGGCTGCCACGACTGCCGGGCGTCGGCGACCGGTTCATCGAGCGCTGGTCCTGGGCGATGGGGCAGCCAGTACACCTGATGACGTTCGCCCCCTCGGAAGGGGAGGGTCTCGCTGCGTGCGCGGCCGCGCTCGCGGAGCTGCGGCGCGTGGAGGCGCGGCTCACGCTGTTCGACGACGCGAGCGACCTGTGCGAGCTGAACCGCCGCGCGGGGCGCGAGGCCATGCGGGTGGACCGGGACCTGCGGGCGGTGCTGGCGCTCGCGCAGCGCTTCAGACGCCGCACCGGTGGCGCGTTCGACGTCGCCGTCGAGCCGCTGATGCGGACCTGGGGCTTCCACCGCCCCCGCGCCAACGGGCCATCCCCGGCCGAGATCGCGGAAGCGCGGGAGGCCGTGGGGAGCGCCGTGATCGAGCTGGACGGCGACCGGGCGCGGCTTCCCAACGCTCACACCCAGCTCGACTTCGGCGGCATCGGCGTGGGGTACGGCATCGCCCGCGCCCTGGCGGTGCTGCGGGCGCGGGGGATCAAACGGGCCTTCCTGGACGTGAGCGGGGACTGCGCGGCGATCGGCGCTCCGCCCGGAGAGGAGGGGTGGCTCGTGGAGGTTGCGGACCCCGATCGGCCCGGTCGGGTCATCGCGGCGACGCGGCTACGCGACACGGCGCTCGCCACGTCCGCCAACAGCGTAGCCGTCGTGCGCTACGGCGCGCTCGTCTGTGGCCACGTGATGAATCCGGCGACCGGATGGCCGGGCCGCGCCCTGAGGCAGGCCTCCGTGGTGTCGCGGGACCCGGTGGCGGCCGACGCGCTCTCCACGGCGATGCTGGTGTCGGGCCGGAGGCCGCCGGGCGCGCTCCGGGTCTACGAGGTGACGCGCGGCCCGGACCGCGCTACGGATTGGGCCGGCTCTGCGCCCGGGCCATGACCCGGGCCCGCTCGCGCTCCAGCGTGAGAATCGCGCGCGACCAGGAGTCGTTCGCGAGCCCCTGGTAGCTGACCGTGAGGGTCTCGCGGAAGCTGATCCCCTCTTCGAACAAATAGACCGCCACGGCCTGCTCGCGGGCGTCGAGCTGATAGGAGGCCCACTTCGGGGACAGCGGCACGATCCCAACGGGCCGGAACAGCCGCCCCCGGCTCGTGATGTTCACGTCCTCCGGCACGAAGCGCGCCTGAGGCACGAGCCCGAAGAAGCTCACCATGGCGAGGACCGGCCGGAGCACGCCGGCGCGCCGCGCCAGGTCGTCGACCACGGCTCGCTTCGAGCGCACCAGGTCCTGCAACGACCGGTACGTGTCGGGAGCGAGGAGTCGAGTGACGCTCTCCTCGAGGGGGAGGAGCTGGATCTCCAGCTCCGGGGTGTCGAAGCGTACGATGATATCGTCGCGCTTGAGCGTGCCGAAGCCGATCGGCAGCGAATCTTGGGCGGTTAGGCGGTTAGGCGGATAGGCGGTTAGCGACACCAGCGCGAGCGTTGCTCTAACCGCCTGACCGCCTAACCGCCTGACTGCGTTGCTCGTCATGACACCGTCTCCCGGATCAGCTCCTCGATCGCCTCCCGCAGCTCCGCGACGCCTTCCCCCGTCCGCGCGCTCGTCACGACCGCCTGGTCCTCGTCGAGTCGCAGCGTCGCGGCGAGCGTTCGCTCTCGGGGGCGGCGCTCGCCTCGCGGAAGCTTGTCGCTCTTCGTGAGGGCCGCAAGCACGCGCGTCTGCCGGGCGGCAAGGAGGTCCTGCATCGCGCCGTCGTCAGGCGAGGGCGTGCGCCGGATGTCGAGCAGCCACACGACCCCGACGAGTCGCGCCCGCTCGAGGCAGCCGGTGAGCAGGTGCTGGAACGCCGCCCGGTCGGTCTTGCTCGCCTTGGCGTAGCCGTACCCGGGGAGGTCGAGCAAGTAAAAGGCGTGGGGAGTTACCACTCCCCACTCCCCACTCCTGATGTCGATTCGAAACACGTTCAGCGCCCGGGTCTTGCCGGGGGTCTGGGACACGCGGGCGATCCGTTGGCCGACCAGGGCGTTCAGCAGGCTCGACTTGCCGACGTTGGAGCGGCCGATGAGGGCGAGTTCGGGAAGCGACGGATCGAGCGGGACGTCGGCGCGGGGAAACGACCCGACGAAGTCGTGGCGCAGCATGCTGCGCCCCGGGTCAGGCTTCTTTCTTCTGGCGGACGCGCTCGGTCACGAGCAACGGGGGCCGACCCTCCGAGACGCATTCGGCCGTCACGGCGACCTCGCGGACGTCATCGCGACTCGGCAGCTCGAACATGATGTCGGTCATCATCTCTTCCAGGATGGCGCGCAGGCCGCGCGCGCCCGTGCCGCGCTTGATCGCCTTCTGGGCGATGGCCTTGAGCGCTTCCTTCTCCACCGTGAGCCGCACGTCTTCGAGCTCGAACAGCTTCTGGTATTGCTTCGTGAGGGCGTTCTTCGGCTCGATGAGGATACGGATGAGCGCGTCCTCGTCCAGCGCGTCGAGCGGCACCACCACCGGCAGCCGGCCCACGAGCTCGGGAATGAGGCCGTAGCGCAGCAGGTCGTCGGGCTCGACGTCGGCGAAGGGGTTGCGCTTGACCTTCTCCACGACGCCTTTCTCGACCTCTTCCTTGGTGAACCCGATCTGCCGCCGCCCGGTGCGGGACTCGATGATCTTCTCGAGCCCGTCGAACGCGCCGCCGCAGATGAAGAGGATGTCCCGCGTGTTGACCTGGATGTACTCCTGCTGCGGGTGCTTGCGGCCGCCCTGCGGCGGTACGCTCGCGATCGTGCCCTCGAGGATCTTGAGCAGCGCCTGCTGCACGCCCTCACCCGACACGTCGCGGGTGATGCTCGGGTTCTCGGACTTCCGGGCGATCTTGTCGATCTCGTCGATGTAGACGATGCCGCGCTCGCACTCGGAGACGTTGAAGTCGCCGGCCTGGAGCAGCCGCACCAGGATGTTCTCGACGTCCTCGCCCACGTAGCCCGCTTCGGTGAGCGTCGTCGCGTCGGCGATGGTGAAGGGCACGTCCAGGATGCGCGCCAGCGTCTGAGCGAGCAGCGTCTTGCCGACGCCCGTCGGGCCGATCAGCATGATGTTGCTCTTGTCGAGCTCGACGTCGTTGTCGCGGCCCGAGTGGGAGTTGATGCGCTTGTAATGGTTGTAGACCGCGACGGCGAGCGTCTTCTTCGCCCGCTCCTGGCCGATCACGTACTGGTCCAGCACCTCCTTGATCTCGGTCGGGGTGGGGACCTGCGTGATGGCCTCGGAGACCTCGCGCTCCTCGTCCTCCGCCAGGATCTCGTTGCAGAGGGCGATGCACTCATTGCAAATGTAGACGGACGGACCGGAAATGAACTTCCGGACCGAGTCCTTCGACTTGCCGCAGAAAGAGCAGCGGAGGTGCTTATCGTGGGACATCGGGCCCTAGTATGGGAAACGGCCGGCGCCCGCGCAAGGCGTCATTTCTTCTTGCCATCGTCCATTTCCTTGTAGTGGGCGATCACGTGGTCGATCAGGCCGTACTCCTTGGCCTCGTCGGCCGACAGGAACCGGTCCCGGTCCATGTCCTTCTCGATCGTCTCCACCGCCTTGCCGGTGTGCTTGGCGTACAGCTCGTTGAGCTTGCTGCGCAGGTAGAGGATCTCCCGCGCCTGGATCTCGATGTCGGACGCCGTGCCCTGCGTGCCGCCGGAGGGCTGGTGCATCATGATGCGGGCGTGCGGCAGGGCCTGCCGCTTCCCGGGCGTGCCGGCGGCCAGCAGGAACGAGCCCATCGAGGCCGCCATCCCCATGCAGATCGTGTTCACGGGTGCGCGCAGGAACTGCATGGTGTCGTAGATCGCCATGCCGCTCGACACGAGCCCCCCGGGGGAGTTGACGTAGAGATAGATGTCTTTCTCGGGGTTGTCGGCGTCGAGGAACAGCAGCTGGGCGATGATGACGTTCGCGACGTCGTCGTTGATCGGCGTGCCCAGGAACACGATGCGGTCCATGAGCAGCCGGCTGAAAATGTCGTACGTTCGCTCGCCGCGGCTCGAGCGCTCGATGATGTAGGGCGGGTAGATCGTGCTCATCGTCACGGGGACTCCACGGTGGATTGCGACAAGAGAAAGGTAAAGACTTTTTCCTCGGTGAGCGACCGCTCCACGTCGCGCAGCCGCTTCGCCTTCTCGAGCGAGGCCCGGAGCTGCTCGGCCGGCATGCCGCGCCGCCCGGCGAGCTCCCGGATGCGCCCGTCCAGCTCCTCCGGGGTGGCGCGCAGGCCGTGCCGCTCCACCACGGCGTCGAGCACCAGGTCGCGACGCACCTGCGCCTCGGCGACGGACCGGAATTCGGTCGCGAACTGCTCCCACCGCTCTTCCGGAATGCTGTAGGCCTGCGCGTACGCGTACAAGACCCGCTCCACCAGCGGTCGGGGCGCGACCACGCGGTTCGCCGCCACGATCTGCTCGATCAGCTCGCCACGCACCCGCGCGTCCGCCTCCCGCGCCGCCTCCTGCTCGAGGTCCTCGCGGGCGGCCCGGCGCAGCGCCTCGAGCGAATCGAAGTCGCCCACCTCGCGCGCGAACGCGTCGTCCAGCTCCGCCAGCTGCTGCCGCTTCACCTCGTGCAGCGTCACCCTGATGTCGCGCGTCTGGCCCCGCTTCGCCTCGTCGGCGAAGTCATCGGGGAAGCGCACGATGGTGTCGATCGTCTCCCCGGGGAGAAGGCCCATGATGCGCTGCTCGAGCTCCGGGATCGCGCGACCCTCACCCAACACCAGCTGGTAGGGCTGGGGGTCCTTCACCTGGGCCCCCTCGCGCGTCGCGATCGTCACCTGGACCAGGTCCCTGGGCTTGGGCTTCTCCCCGGTCACGGGCAGCCAGGGCGCCCGCTGCCCACGGAGTTCGTTCAGCTGGGCCGCCACCATCTCGTCGGTCACCTTGGGCACGGTGCGGGTGAGGCGGAAGTTCGCGAGCCGCTCGAGCTTGATGTCGGGCTTCACCTCGACGTGGAACTCGAAGGTGACCGGCGCTCCCGCCCCGGTCTCCCACTTCAGGTTGTGGATGTGCGGGTCGGCGATGGGCTTGAGCTTCTCCTGCTCGAGGGCGATGCTCCAGCTCTCGCGGATCAGCTCCTGCAAGGCCTGCTGCCGGATGTCGTCGGCGAACTGCTTCTTCACGATCGCCGCCGGGGCCTTACCGCGGCGGAATCCCGGCAGCCGCGCGCGCCGCTGGTAGTCCGCGGTGGCGCGCTCCTCGGCCTCGCGCACGTGCTCGGGCGGCACGGTCACCACGAGCGACGCCGCACCCGGCTCCTCGCCGGTCTTCTTGATCTGGATGTCGGCCATTGCGAGCTGAAATCTAGCTGCGTGGGGGGTGGGGGCGTGGGGAAGTGGGCCCCACGTCCCCACCTCCCCACATCCCCACGTCGGTTAAGGGATTACTTCCCGAAGGTCACTCCTGCCGTAACGGGGAGGAAGCTCGTCGATCCGCCGCTTTCCCGGATGCTCACGAAGCGCCCTTCCACGAAAAAGTGGCTCTGGCCCATGCCCACCGAGACGCCGCCCCCCAAGCCGAACGCGAATTTCGTCTCACTCACGATGGTCCCCGCCGCGTCGATCTTGACGTGGTACGCACCGACGCCGCCGAGGATGTACGGCCGCGCCATCAGTTTGGGCCCGATGTTGTAGACCACGCTGGCGAGCCCGCCGTACAGCTTGGTGTTGCCGGACACGGGGGTGGTGCCGATGTCCTTGTGGGTGGTCTGTCCGTACACCGCGTCGACGCGGATGTCCACCGGCGACCCGGGCAGCCCGAATTGCGCCATGCCCAGGCCGTGCCAGCCGATCTTGTCCGCGTCCTTGTAGTTGCCCACCGGGATGATCACGCCGCCCCCCAGCCCGAAGCGGGCCGATGGGGTCTGCGCCGCCGCGATCCCGGCGACCGCCGTACAGCACACCGCGAGTAAGCTAAGCATCCGCCGCTGCATAGCCTGCCCTCCTGGAGAAGTGTGGCTTTGGCTCCCCTACCGCCCCATCCCGACCCGCCGCCGCCGCTCTATGATAAGAAATCACGCCGCTTGGCGCTCGTTTCCGCCCGCGACGCGGGCGCAACTCGTTGTTGCCGTGGGAGGTGGGTCAGCTGCCACGCCTGATAACCCGGATGCGGTGATGGGGTCTCATCCCCGGCATGAGGTCGTCGTTGCGGATCACGCTGATCGCCCCGTCGGGCTCGAGCACGGCGAGCAGCACGTCCTTCACGTCCGCCACGCCGTGCTCGCGCAGCGCCTGCACCACCTCGTCGCGGGTGATCCCGGCGCGACGCAAGTGCGTCTCGAGGATCGTGCCGTGGTGGATCAGCATGATGCCTTCGCCGGCAAGCAGCTTCGCGAAGCCGCGGGACCGCAACCGCCACCAGTCGATCACCCGGTGCCAGGCGATCAGCACGGTCGCCGCGACGAGTCCGCCCGCGAGGCTCGTGTCGGGGCCGACCATCGCGTTCTGGACGGCGTTCGCGATGATGAGGAGGAGCACCAGATCGAACGTGGACATCTGGCCCAGCTGGCGGGTGCCGGTGAGCCGCAGCCCGGCGAGGAGGGCGAGGTAGACGACGGTCGTGCGGATCGCGACGTCGAGCAGGGTGTGCCAGGGAGCCGTCACTTAGTTCCCCGTCGGCTCGGGGACGGTGGGCAGCGGGTACGCTCCCCGGAGAGCCGCGAGGTACTCGCCATACAGTCCCTTCAGCCCGTCGAATTCCCGCTTGACGGTGGCGCGGTACTGGGCGTCGGTGGCGTAATGATACAGCACCGCCGCCATCGCCTGAGCGTCGACCAGGAAGCCGTGGTGCCCGACCTCGCCCAGCGCGTCCGCCTCCATCTCGAACGTATGGTAGCCGCCGTTCGAGCTGTGAGACGTGACGCCCACGCCGGGGATCTGGGTCGCCACGGTTCCCGTCTCCTCGTAGGGGACCGGGCGCCCCGGCTCCTCCTCGACTTTCGTCGTGCCCAGCCGCTTCAGGTACGCGAAGGCCAAGTCGTTCAGGGCCGCGACCGAGATGCCGTCCCGCGCGGCCGAGTCGACGTCGATGCGCACCTTGGTGCCCGTGGCGAGGGCCGCGCCCCGCGCCGCGTCGTTGACCCGATTCCGCACCTGGGCCAGATAGACCTCGTCGGGATAGCGGATCCAGACTTCGGCGGCGGCGCGATCGGGAACGACGTTCGGCGCTCTGCCCCCTTCGGTGATAATGCCCTGAATCCGCGCTTCGGGCCGTAAGTTCTTGCGCAAGGCGTCGATGTGGTTGAACAGCTCGATCACTCCCAGGAGCGCATCCCGCCCTTCCCACGCCTGCAGCTGATGCGCCGGCGCGCCCGCGAAGGTGTAGTGCACGACGTCGATGTTCATGCAGCAGCTCCCGAAGCCCGCGGGTGACCGCTGGGTGCCGGTCGAAGAATGCGAGCGGACGAGCACATCGGCGCCCTTGAACACGCCGGCCTCGTACATGGTCGTCTTCGCTTCCGGCGCCCCGACCTCCTCGGCAGGAGTGCCGTACACCGTCACCGTCCCCGCTGTCCTGGAGCTCGACAGGAACTCCGCCACCGCGACGGCCGCCGCCATGCCGACGGGCCCCTGGGCGCTGTGCTGGTCGCCGTGGAAATCGCGGGTGGTGCCGCGCAGGGCATCGTACTCGAGGATGACGCCCAGGTTGGGGCCCGGAGTGCC
>QHUL01000099.1 GCA_003222115.1 Gemmatimonadota bacterium
CATCGCTTCCGCCGGCCCTCGCAGGTCGGCGCGCTAGATGAACTTCGCTCCGAACCCGCAAAGTTGTTATTCGGCCGGCCCATCGGATGGCCGTGCGACCGCGCGTGGTCATCAATGCCGCGATGAGTGTCGACGGGAAGATTGCGCTTTCCGACGGGAAAGGCGTCCGACTCAGCAATGAGGAGGACCTACGTCGCGTGCATCGCCTGCGGGCCAAGGTGGACGCGATCCTAGTCGGCGTGGGTACCGTCCTCAAGGACGATCCGAAGCTCACGGTGAAAACAGAATATGCGAAAGGTCGGAATCCGCTACGGGTCGTCCTGGATTCAGACGGCAAGACACCGGCAACCTCCCACGTCCTGGATGGGAGTGCCGCGACGCTAATCGTCACGTCGGAGGAATGCAAGCGGACGTTTGCGCCCGCCGAGGTCTTGCGAATTGGCAAGAATGAGGTGGACTTGCCGGGCCTGCTCGATCGTCTCGCGGCTCGAAATGTTCGGTCCATCCTCGTGGAAGGAGGGAGCACAGTCATCTGGTCCTTCCTCCGCAAAGGCCTCGCAGATGAGCTCAAGGTCTTCGTTAGCAGCCGGGTGCTCGGCGGGCACGCGGCTTCGACCCTCGCGGGCGGTCCAGGTGTCACCTCCTTGGATGAGGCACCTCGTCTCCGTTTGGAACGGATCGAGCGCCTCGGGGACGGCGCCCTCCTCGAGTATGCGGTGGTCCGGTGAGCGAGTCCGATATCATTGTTCGACCGGAGCATTTTCTCCGTTACCTGCGAGAAGCTCGGGCCTTACGCCCGGCTGAGACGCGCCTACCTCCAATTGGCGTCCTGGTGTTCGGCACGGGCGATTTTCGGGCCTTCCATCGGATTATCAAAGGGCAACTGAAGGGTTGGAATCGGTGGCTGAGTGTGGGAGCCACGGGAAGGAAATCGATCGCCCTTGCTCGCTCCCCGATTGGAGCCCCGGCAGCGACAATCACGATGGAGGAGATGGCTGCACTTGGCTGCCGGACGTTCCTCAGTTTTGGAGCGTGCGGCTCCCTGTTGCCCGACCTCCGGATCGGGGACGTCGTGCTGCCGACATTTGCTGTCTCCGACGAGGGCACCTCTCGTCACTATGGAAAAACTGATCGGCTACGACCGGATGCGGGCCTCGTTCGCGCGATTGCCGTCGCTGCCACGAAGGGATTCATCCCGATTCGTTCCGGGGGCACATGGACCACGGACGCCGTCTATCGAGAGTCTCGCACGCGAGCTCGCGATCTCGTTCGGCACGGCGTCGTCGCGGTTGAAATGGAGGCCGCGGCTTTGTGGGCGGTCGCGCGGCATCGTCATCTCCGAACGGCCAGTCTCCTCGTCGTCTCCGATGAACTCGGCGGCAAAGAGTGGAATGCCGGCTTCGACGACCCGCGATTTCTCGCGGCAAAGAGACGAGCTCGGCGCTTGCTCGTTGAAGTGATTTCCAGGGGAGCGGCATGAAGCTCCTCTGCGATCACATGCTTGGGAGTCTCGCCCGTTGGCTGCGTTTCATGGGCTATGACACGGCCTATCCGGAACCAGGACCCGATCGAACCCTCATCGAGCGCGTTCGTGCCGAAGATAGGATTCTCCTGACGCGGGACAAGGAACTCGCCGCTCGGGTCACCGGCGCTGTCCAGATTCGGTCGGACACTTTGGAAGACCAGATTCGCGAGGTCGCATCGGCCCTTCCTCTCCGACTCGTCGATCCGCTGTCCCGTTGTTCGCTGTGCAACGCGATCCTCCTGAGCGCCCGCCTGGAGGATGTGAAGGACTTCGTGCCGGAAGGAGTCCGCTCCCGGCAGCGGGTGTTCTGGCGCTGTCCCTCCTGTGGTCGAGTGTACTGGCGGGGAACCCACTGGGACAAAGTGATCGCAAGACTGAACGATCTCGACCTCTCGCGGGCACCCTAGGCGAGTCGGACCGCGCGAAGATTTCGCCCGAGAGAGAAACCCTCATAAGCCGAATCGAAAATGGGGTGGGGGTCTAGCGAATGGAAGGGTCCCTCGTCCTCGAGGACGGAACGGTGGCCCGGGGGCCTTTTTTCGGGGCTCGTCGCCGGATTCTGGGAGAACTGGTTTTCAATACGAACATGACGGGCTACACGGAAGCCCTGACGGATCCGTCGTACCGCGGTCAAATCTTGATGATGACGTACCCGTTGATTGGGAATTACGGCGTCGACCCGCACGCCATGGAATCGGACACGATTCAACCGACGGGGTTCGTCGTGAAGCAGGCTTGTCCGACTCCAAGCCACCCGCGGAGCACGATGGGCCTCGGAGATTTCCTAAAGCGGCACGAGACGCCCGCGATCGAAGGTGCCGACACGCGTGCGCTCACGATTCGGATTCGATCGAAGGGAACGATGAAGGCGGCCCTCGTGCCGGCGGACGAGGAAGTAGACGAGATTGCGAAGGAAGTCCGTGCCGCCCCGCAACCGGACGCCCGGAATCTCGTCGCGGAGGTCAGCTGCAAGACCGTCGAACGGCACCCCGGCCGCGGGAAGCGCACGATCGTCGTGGTCGACTGCGGCGTGAAGCGAAATATCATCCGGGAGGCCCAGCGCTACGCCGACGTCGTCCGGGTACCCTACGATACGACGTCGGACGAGATCCTCGCCCTGAAACCGGACGGGGTGATCCTCTCGAACGGCCCCGGGGATCCCGCTCATCCGGACATCGTCGCGACCTCCGTGCGAACGACCCGGGAACTCGCGGGACGCCTCCCGCTACTCGGCATCTGTCTCGGGCACCAACTGCTGGCTCTCGCCTTCGGCGGGAAGACGTTCAAGTTGAAGTTCGGGCATCGCGGCGGGAATCAGCCGGTGAAGGACCTCCGCACCGGTCGGGTTCACATCACGTCGCAGAATCACGGCTACGCGGTCGATGCGGATTCTCTTCCGGAGTCGGAGTTCGAGGTCACCCACGTGAACCTGAACGACCGCACTGTGGAAGGGATGGCCCATCGGGAGATGCCGATCTTCTCCGTCCAATACCACCCCGAAGCGAGGCCGGGGCCATGGGACAACGAGTACATCTTCCGAGACTTCGCGGCGGAGATCCGGGAGGCGTAGGCCAGGACGCGGGGGTGGGGCGATGCCCAAGCGCGAGGACGTTAGGACCGCGATGGTGATCGGCTCCGGGCCGATTGTGATTGGGCAGGCCGCGGAGTTCGACTATTCCGGTTCCCAGGCCTGCCGGTCGCTCCGAGAAGAGGGGGTGCGGGTCGTCCTCGTGAACAGCAATCCCGCGACGATTCAGACGGATCCCGACACGGCGGATGCGGTGTACGTCGAGCCCCTCACAGTCGCATTCCTCGAGAAGGTGATCGCGAAGGAGCGGCCGCAAGGCATCCTGAGCGGGATGGGCGGGCAGACCGCATTGAATCTGTGCAGCGAGCTCTCCGAAGCCGGAATTCTGGACCGCTACGGCGTGGTGCTCCTCGGAACGAAGATGGAGGCGATCACCGCCGGCGAGAACCGGGAGCGGTTCGCGTCCCTCATGCGGTCGATCGGGGAGCCGATCCCACGAAGTCGAGCGGTCTCCGACTCCGCGATGGCGGCCGCGTTCGTTGAGGAAACCGGATACCCGGTGATCGTCCGAGCTGCCTACACGCTCGGCGGCAGCGGCAGCGGCGTGGCGCACACCGCTGAGGATCTAGAACGAATCGTCGGGCTCGGTCTCGCATATTCGCGAATCAAACAAGTCCTCGTGGAGGAATCCGTCCTCGGCTGGAAGGAATTCGAGTACGAGGTGATGAGGGACGGTGCGGACAACTGCATCACGATTTGCAGCATGGAGAACCTCGATCCGATGGGAGTCCACACCGGCGAATCGATCGTGGTCGCGCCTGCCCAGACGCTCAGCGACTCGGACCATCAGACCCTTCGGTCTGCGGCCCTCCGGATCATCCGCGCCCTCGGGGTGGAGGGCGGATGCAACATCCAGTTCGCGGTCCATCCGAGGACCCGCGAGTACCGGGTCATCGAAGTGAATCCGCGTGTCTCGCGGTCGTCCGCCCTCGCGTCGAAGGCGACGGGTTACCCGATCGCCCGGATCGCCGCAAAGATCGCGATTGGCCTGCGCCTCGACGAGATCCCGAATCCCGTCACGGGCAAGACCCTCGCCTCGTTCGAACCCACCTTGGACTACGTCGTCACAAAGATCCCGCGGTGGCCTTTCGACAAATTCCCGACGGTCGACCGCCGACTTGGTACGTCGATGAAGAGCACCGGGGAAGTGATGGCCATAGGCCGGACCTTCGAGGAGTCGCTCCTGAAGGCGGTCCGCTCCCTCGAGATCGATCGGGTGGGTCTCGAATCGAGTCCCTGGTCGGACGACGAACTCTTGGGCGAATTGCGCGAACC
>QHUL01000042.1 GCA_003222115.1 Gemmatimonadota bacterium
CGAACGTCGGCCGGCGGCGGAGCGGCAACCCGCGAAGGAGAAGGAGCGCCCCGCTCCCAGCGCGGCACCCGCGCGGCAACCCAGCGCCGAGCCGGAGCGGCCTCAGCCCGAACGTCGGCCGGCGGCGGAGCGGCAACCCGCGAAGGATCGCAAGGCGGAGCGCGACAGTGCGAAAGAGAAGCCGCCGAACTGATCCCCGCTGCGCCCCGGCGCCAATCTCTTAGATTGGAAGCCGGGCGATGGAAACCAAACAGAAGTACGAGCGGGCGCTCCGCGTGTCGGCCCAACCCGGGCGCAACCCAGGCGTCCCGCTCGACCTCGATTGGGTCCGCGCGGTGCGCGTGAACCGCTCGGCGGTGGAGCGGCGCGCCGCCACCATCCCCACCCGGCGCACCGTCAAAAAGGAATGGCAGGCCGCCTGGCTGCTCCGCGCCGTCACCTGCGTCGACCTCACGACGCTCCAGGGCGACGACACCCCGAGCAACGTGCTGCGGCTCTGCGCCAAGGCCCAACACCCGGTGCGCCAGGACCTCGTCGAGGCGCTGGGCGCGACCGAGCTCGGCATCGTGGTCGGTGCCGTGTGCGTCTATCACCGCTACGTGGCGACGGCCCTCGCGGCGCTCGCGGGCTCCGGTATCCCGGTCGCCGCCGTCTCCACGGGCTTCCCCGCCGGCCTCAATCCCTTCCCGCAGCGGCTCGAGGAGATCCGGGCGTCGGTGGAAGCGGGCGCGCGGGAGATCGACGTCGTGATCACCCGCGCACACGCCCTCGCGGGCGACTGGGAGGCGCTGTACCGCGAGGTGAAGGCGTTCCGCGAGGCGTGCGGCGACGCGCACCTGAAGGTGATCCTCGGCACGGGCGACCTCGCCACCCTCACGAACGTGGCGCGCGCGAGCCGCGCCGCCATGATGGCGGGCGCCGACTTCATCAAGACATCCACCGGCAAGGAAGCCGTGAACGCCACCCTGCCCGTCGGCGTCGTGATGACGCGCCAGATCCGGGAGTACCTCGAGGAGACGGGCCACGCCGTCGGATTCAAGCCGGCGGGTGGGATCCGCAGCGCCAAGGGGGCGCTGGAGTGGCTCATCCTCATGAAGGAAGAGCTGGGCGACGAGTGGCTCCGCGCCGCACGGTTCCGGCTGGGGGCGAGCGCCCTGCTCACCGACATCGAGCGCCAGCTCGAGCACTTCGTCACCGGTCGCTACTCGGCCGCGCACCGCCACCCGATGGTATGACGACCGTTTCCGAGATCTTCCAGACGATGGCGTACGGGCCGGCGCCCGAGTCGGACAAGCAGGCCCGGGAGTGGCTCGCGAAGCACGGTGGCGAGGGAGGGCTGGGAGGCGAGTTCGGGCTGTTCGTGGGCGGCAGCTGGGTGAAGCCCGCCAGCGGCGAGTGGTTCGACGTGATCAACCCCGCGACCACGCAGCGGATCGCGCGCGTGCCGCAGGCGGGCAAAGCGGACGTGGACGCCGCGGTGGCCGCGGCACGCGCCGCCTTCCCCGGCTGGTCCGGCCTCCCCGGGCACGCGCGGGCCCGCTACCTGTACGCGCTCGCCCGCGAGGTGCAGCGGCACGCCCGGCTCCTCGCCGTGCTCGAGAGCATGGACAACGGCAAGTCGATCCGCGAGACCCGCGACCTCGACATCCCGCTCGTCGCCCGCCACTTCTACCACCATGCGGGGTGGGCGCAGCTGCAGGAGAGCGAGTTCGCGGGCGCGACGCCCGTGGGTGTCGTCGGGCAGATCATCCCGTGGAACTTCCCGCTGCTCATGGTGGCCTGGAAGGTCGCCCCGGCGCTCGCCGCCGGAAACACGGTGGTGCTCAAGCCCGCCGAATTCACGCCGCTCACGGCGCTCGCGTTCGCCGAGATCGTGGCGGAAGCGGGGCTGCCGCCCGGCGTGCTGAACGTGATCACGGGCGACGGCCGCTCCGGTGCGCTGCTCGTGGACCACCCGGACGTGGACAAGATCGCCTTCACGGGCTCGACCGAGGTGGGCCGCGTGATTCGCAAGGCGACCGCGGGCACCGGCAAGAAGCTCTCGCTCGAGCTAGGGGGGAAGAGCCCGTTCATCGTGTTCGACGACGCCGATCTCGACAGCGTGGTCGAGGGTGTGGTGGACGCGATCTGGTTCAACCAGGGACAAGTCTGCTGCGCCGGCTCGCGGCTGCTCGTGCACGAGGGGGTCGCCGAGCGGCTGGTGGCGAAGCTGCGGGCGCGGATGGAGAAGCTCCGGGTCGGCCCGCCGCTCGACAAGGCGATCGACATGGGCGCGATCGTGGCGCCGGTGCAGCTCGAGCGCATCCGCGGCCTCGTGAGCAAAGGCGTGGAAGAGGGCGCCACCATGTGGCAGCCGTCGTGGGCCTGCCCCACCGAGGGTTACTTCTATCCGCCCACCCTGTTCACCGACGTCTCCCCCGCGGCGACGATCGCGCAGGTCGAGATCTTCGGCCCGGTCCTCGTCGCGATGAGCTTCCGCACGCCCAAGGAAGCGGTCGAGCTGGCGAACAACACGCCATACGGCCTCGCCGCCAGCGTGTGGACGGAGAACATCAACCTGGCGCTCGACGTGGCGCCGAAGATCAAAGCGGGGGTGGTGTGGATCAACTGTACGAACGTGTTCGACGCCGCGAGCGGGTTCGGCGGCTATCGAGAGTCCGGCTTCGGGCGCGAGGGGGGGCGAGAGGGAATGTGGGAGTATCTGAAACTTCAATGGGGCGAGGGGCGGGGGACGGGGGACGGGTCGAAGAGGAGCGTCGCGAAGGGCGCGTCCCGCAGAACCCGTCCCTCGTCCCCCGTCCCCCTTCCCCCGATTGATCGCACCTACAAAATGTTCATCGGCGGGAAGCAGGCGCGCCCCGACGCGCCGTATCCGCGCGCGATCGTGGCGCCGGACGGGCGGCGGCTCGCCGAGGTAGGCGAGGGGAACCGCAAGGACGTTCGGAACGCGGTGGAGGCGGCGCGCGCGGCGGAGGGCTGGGCGCACACGACCGGGCACACCCGTGGGCAGATCCTCTACTACATCGCGGAGAACCTCGCCACCCGCACGGACGAGTTCGCGGCGCGCATCGACGCGATGACGGGCTGCGGGCCGGAGCGGGCCCGGGCCGAAGTGGACGCGGCGGTCTCGCGGCTCTTCACTTACGCCTCCTGGGCGGACAAGTACGACGGCCAGGTCCACCCGACCACGATTCGCGGCGTCACGCTCGCGATGAACGAGCCGATCGGGGTGGTCGGCATCGCGGCGCCGGAGGACTTGCCGCTGCTCGGGTTCGTCTCGCTCGTGGCGCCCGCCGTCGCGGTGGGGAACACCGTGGTGGCGATCCCGTCGGAAATCCACCCGCTCGCGGCGACGGAGCTGTACAGCGTGCTCGAGACCTCGGACGTCCCGGCCGGCGTGATCAACATCGTCACCGGATCAAAGGACGAGCTCTCCAAGGTGCTGGCGGACCATCTCGACGTTGACGCGATGTGGTACTTCGGGAATCAGGCCGCGGCCGCGGAGGTCGAGCGCGCGTCGGCCGGGAACATGAAGCGCACGTGGGCGGAATGGCACGCGCGCGACTGGCTCGACCCCCACCAGGGCGAGGGCCGGGAGTTCCTGCGTGAGGCCACGCAGGTGAAGAACATCTGGATCCCCTACGGGGAGTAGTCCGAGGCGGCCGAACCACTCCCCTCCCCCGCTACGCCGTCATCCCACCTGACGCAGCATCGAGGCGACCGTGCCCTTCAGGCTCGCAAGGGCCTTCGCGCCCTGTCCCCTCTCGACCGAATCGGCGATGCAGCTCTCGACGTGACCTTCCAGCAGCTGCAGGGTCGCGGCGTTGATCGCCTGCTTGACGGCGCCGAGCTGGATCAGGATGTCCTCGCACGCCTGGTGCTCGGTGATGAGCCGCTGCACGCCGCGCACGTGGCCCTCGATCCGCTTGAGGCGGTTGACGAGCTGGCGCTCGAGAACGGGGTTCCGGGAGACATCGGGCAGACAAAGCTCGGGCATATGGGGTCCTCCTTGGCATGTGGTTGAGGCATCACCTTCTCTATACGAAACGGGGTAGGCGAAGGCAAGCCCCGCAGGCCCTTGCGCCTGCCACCGGTAGCGGGCCAAGGTTGTCCCTTCAGCTCACGAGGCTTTGCGACATGCGATTCCCGTTCGTGCTCGCGGCCGTGGTATCCGCCGCAGGCTTTGCCGCCTGCGCCCCCGGCGTACGGGTCGCCGCCACCGCGCCCGCGCCCCGCGCCGTCGTCCTCGACTCCGCCGCGATGCGCCCCGGGCGCTTCGATGCCGGGAAGATGTGGACCTTCGACAACCCGCCGCTCGACTACTTCCAGGAGGCCTACGCCTTCCGGCCCGACTCGGCCTGGCTAGCGCGCGCCCGGCTCGGCGCGCTCCGCTTCGCGACCTACTGCTCGGCCTCGTTCGTCTCCCCGCACGGGCTCGTCCTGACGAACCACCACTGCTCGCGCGAGAACACGGGCGGCGTGATGCGGCCGGGCGAGAACTTCGATTCCACGGGGTTTTACGCCCCGACCGCCGCCGACGAGCGCCGCGTGCCCGGGCTGTTCGTCGAGCAGCTCCTCTCGGTCGTGGACGTCACGGCCCGGATGGACAGCGCGCTCCGCGGCGTGACGGGCGACGAGGCGCTGGCCCGCGCCCGCGACCAGGCGATCGACACGCTCGGCGAGCGACTCACGGCCGCCGCGCGGGACTCGAGCGTCAGCGTGCAGATCGTGTCCCTGTACGAAGGCGCGCAATACTCCGCCTACACCTACCGGCGCTACGGCGACGTGCGACTCGTCCTGGTACCCGAGCTCGGGATGGGGTTCTTCGGCGGGGACGACGACAACTTCACCTATCCGCGCTACGACCTCGACTTCTCGGTGTACCGCGTGTACGACGCGTCCGGCAAGCCGCTCGAGACCCCGAGCTATTTCCGCTGGAGCCGCGCGGGGACGAGCGACGGCGATGCCGTCTTCGTGGTGGGCAACCCGGGCTCGACCAGCCGGCTCGAGACCGTGGCGCAGCTCGAGTACACGCGCGACGTGCAGGTCCCGGCGACGCTCGACATCCTGAAGAGCCGCATCGCAGCGCTGGAGGCATTCAGTCGCGCGGCGCCCGCCGAGGCGGCGGCGCGGCGGGTCGCGACGGACATCTTCGGCTACGCCAACTCGGTCAAGGCCTACGAGGGCCAGCTCGCGGGGCTGCGCGATCCCGTGTTGTTGGGCCGGCGCCGGCTGGGCGAGGCCGCGTTCCGCACGGAGATCGCGCGCCGGCCGCCGATCGCGGCGCGGGCTGCGTTGTTCGACTCGATCGCGACGGTCGAGGCGGGCCTCACGCGAATCGGCGGGCGGATCTACGCCTTCCTCTCGAGCCCCTCGTTCGGCTCGAGCACACTGGCGCGGGCCTCGCTCGCGGTCCAGTACACAGACGCCAGGGCGGCGGGGGCCCCGCCGGAGCGCCTCAAGGAGATCGCCGAGCGCGCGGCGGCGATCGGCAACAGGCCCGCCGCGCTCGAGCGGCTGCTCGCCGCCGCGCAGTTCCAGGACCTGAAGCGCGCGCTGGGCGAGCGGGACACGCTCGCCGCGGCACTGTTCGCGGGCCGGACAGCCGACCAAGCGGCCGCCGACCTCTTGTCGCACACCGCGCTCAGCGACTCGGCGCGCGTGCCCGCCTTGTTCCAGGGCGACCTCGCGGCCTCGGGCGACGCCGCGTTCCTGTTCGCGCGCCGGGCCAGCCGGGTGGTGGTACCGCTGCGCCAGGAGGCGGCGCGCCTGTCGGCGCGCGCCGACAACCTCGCCGCGCGGCTCGCACGGGTCCGGTTCGACGTGTACGGCAAGACACTCCCGCCCGACGCCACGTTCACGCTGCGGCTCGCCGACGGCGTGGTGCGCGGCTACCCGTACAACGGCACGCGGGCCGTGCCGTTCACGACCTTCTACGGCATGTACGACCGATACGCGGCGGCGGGCGGGCAGGCGCCGTGGAGCCTGCCGCCCCGCTGGCAGCGCCCACCGGCCGGGCTCGACCTGGCCACGCCGCTCGATCTCGTCTCGACGAACGACATCATCGGGGGCAACTCGGGGTCGCCCCTGCTGAATCGGAAGCTCGAGCTCGTGGGGTTGATCTTCGACGGCAACATCGAGTCCCTGCCTGGGGACTTCATCTATACGGACGACCGGGCACGCGCGATCTCGGTGGACGCGCGCGCCATCCTCGCGGCGCTGCGCACGGCGTACGGCGCGACCAGGATCGTGGAGGAGCTCGTCGGGCGGTGAGTGGCGCCGCCGGAAGGCGGCGTCGAAGGGCTTACTGGTTGGCGCCCGATCAGGTCGCCGACCGTACACGTTTGCTCTGAAGCGCATCACGGGTTGGACGGAAGGGCACACGTGGCGTCTCGCGCTGAGCGCCGCCGACAACACGTGCTCTTGGTGGGACGCAGCTAATGGCCGGCGACCAGCCGGTCGAAACGTGGGTTGCCGCGCAGCGGCGCGAAGTTCGGATCGATCCGCAGCCAGCCGGGCGAGAGGTAGTAGGGAATCTTCAGCAGCCGTTCAAGCTCGTCCAGCGCCTTCTCCGGCTCACCCGCGAGCACGTAGATCCGCGCGAGTTGATGGTGGAGGTAGGGCCAAACGTAGTCGTCCTTGCCAACCGGCAGCAGCGCCACGCCGTGCTCGGCCTCGCGTATCGCATCTGGCCTCCGTCCCATAAGGGCCAGAGCGAGACCCAGGGAGACATGCCGCCCGGCATTGCTTGGCGCCGTGAGGCTCGCGGCCCGAAGCCGCGCCTCGATCGCGATCCGCGCCGAGTCGGCGTAGGTCCGGGCCCGTGATTGGTCACCCCGCAGCGCATAGACCTGGGCCAACACGCTGCCCCACGCGGACCGATCGTCGCCGAACGGCGCGGGGGAGAGTGAGAGCACTAAGCGCTGTTGCGCGTCGTCGAGCACCCAATAGAGGTCCCCGTCCAGCGCCATGAACACCGCCACGGCCGTGGGATCGGTGTCCTTCGGCAGAGCGCGCAGGACGCCCCGGGCTCCGGCCAGGTCTCCCTCGCCCACAAACGTCATGACCTTCATCTGTGCCAGGTAGATGTTGCCGGGCGCCAGCGCGAGGGCACGGTCTGCATCGGCCCGCGCCTCCCCCCAGCGGCGCAGCATGAGACGCGTGTTGGCTCGAACCCGCATGCCGTGGACGGAACGGGGGTCGAAGTTCAGCGCCTGGTCGAGATGCGCGAGCGCGGCATCAAAGCGACCGAGTCCCACCTCGGCAACGGCGGCGCTGCTCAGGAGGTCCGCGTTGGCCGGCGCTCGTTCGAGTCCCACCCTGTATGCTTCGAGCGCGCGGAGGAAATCGTTCCGCACCTCCACTTGGTAGATGCCCAGCGTGAGCTGCACGTCAGGGCTCCCCGGGGCGAGCGCTTGCGCACGCTCCGCCGCGACACGGGCCGCCCGGGCATCGGCGGGGAGATTACCCCACCCCTCGTAAGCGAATGCACGCGATTGCCCGAGGCGAGCCCAGGCGAGGGCGAAGGCGCTGTCGAGCGTGACGGCCTGCTCGTAGTAGCCGATGGCCTGCCGCAGGCTGGGTAGGGCGATTACGTTGCTCCCCTGCGAGGCCGCCTCACCCTTCAGGAACGCATCGTATGCCGCGAGGCTCGCGGTCGGACGCTGGGCGAGCGCCTGTTGAGCGGCTGGCGTGAGGGTCAGCTGTAGCTCGTGCGCGACCTTGCCCGCGATGTTCGTCTGCATCTCAAACACGTCGGTGAGCGGGGCATCGAAAGACTGCTCCCACCTAGTAGTGGGGGCCGCGACGTCCGCGACTTGCATCAGCTCGGGGTCCACCCGCACGCGGCTCACCCCGCGCGCGCTCTGAGTCCACCGGACGCGGCCGAGAAGCAGGTAGCGGACCCCCAGCTCCCGACCGATCTCCTCCGGATGCTTGATCGTGTGTCGGTATTGGTTGGAGCTGGTGCTGGCGATCACCTGGAGGCCAGCGAGCGCGGCGAGCTTGCCCCGGACCTCGTCCGTCATGCCATCGGCGAAGTAGCCCCGAGTAGGATCGCCGAGGTTCTCAAACGGTAGCACGGCCAGCCGCACGGCATCCGCGGTCGCCGGGCGCCCGTGCCGCCAGCGCCACACACCGAACGCCCCGACGAGCGCCACGACGACCGCCACAACCGCTACGACCCGCCGAGCCGGAGGGCGATGCGCCGCCGCTTGCGACGCCGCCGTCGTCATGGCGGCCTGGAGCGCCTCCGCGAACGCGGCCGCGGTGGCAAAACGATCCGCCGGTACTTTGGCGAGAGCCTGCCCGATGACCTGCTCGACAGCCGCCGGCACCTTCTCTCGCACGGTGCGGAGCCGCGGCACGGGGTCCATCGATTGGCGCGCCGCGACGGCCTGCGCTGAGGACGCCACGTACGGGGGGTCTCCCGCCAGCATCTCGTACAGCACGCAGGCGAGGCTATAGATGTCGCTCCGCCCGTCGAGCCGGGCGCCGCCGGTGGTCTGCTCGGGGCTCATGTAGCCCGGCGTGCCGATCGCAATCCCCGTCCCGGTCAACGTGTCGCGGGCGGCGGCCGTGATCGCCCGCCCGATCCCGAAGTCCGCCACGACCGCTTCCCCACCCGATAGCAGGATATTCTCCGGCTTGATGTCCCGATGTACGACGTCGTGGCTGTGGGCGTGGCTCAGCGCGCTCGCCACTTCTCGAGCGATCCGGAGCGCCTCGTCGAGCGGCAGCTGGCCCTCCCGCTCGAGGCGTTCCCGGAGGGATTCGCCCTCGGCGTACGGCATCACGTAGTAGAGGAAGCCCTCGGCCTCGCCGGAGTCGTGGAGCGGCAGGATGTGGGGATGGTTGAGCCGGGCGGCGGTTTCGATTTCGCGAAGAAAGCGCTCCGGGCCGAGCGCAGCAGCGAGCTCAGGCTTTAGGACCTTGATCGCAACGAGGCGGCGATGCTTGAGATCTTGGGCGAGATAGACCGTGGCCATCCCTCCGCGGCCCAGCTCGTGCTCGATCGCGTAACGGTCAGCCAGGGCGGCTTGCAGACGGGCGAGAAGATCGGCCACGTAGCGGCTCAGAAGCCTTCAGATAACATCATAGGGGCGGGCACCGAGCGCAGCCAGAGGGCGCCGGTAGCGGCGGGCGGTCTGCGCCCGACGCTCGCACCAGCCCGTGCAAGACGTGATGCAGGCGGGGGGCTAGGAAGGACCCGACCTGCCTCCAGACCGCCTCGGACGCCAGAGGGCCCCCAACTTGAGCGTCATATCCGCCGATTCGCACTCCGGCAGTCTGTCAGTTCGGATGAAGTAACTTCACTCGCGCTTCGAGATCGGCCGGCTGGGTCTCCATGACGTGGCCGAGCGGCGTGACGTAGATGCGCACGGTGGGAGCTCCGGGGATGCGGGTGGGTCCGAATGCGAAGCGCCACACGCGCGGGTGCCCCGACAGCTCGGGTGCGCCCTGCCACAGCAACGCTGTGGACTGCGTGCCCATCTCGGGGGGAGGAGAGCCGAGCACGTTGGCCACGGCGGTATAGGCGGCAACCCACGAGACGCCGAGGACGAGGGCGGCACCGAAGGCAGCCATGACCGTCAACCAGAACAGACGGGCCATTGTGGATTCCGGGTTGGGAGCTTTCTCCTAACTGATAGTGCCCCAGGCCCGGCCGCACAATAACGTGCAGCCCTCAGCCACCCTAACCGCCGAGGGGCTTTGGCGCCGGCTACGGGGTCGTGAAGGAAAGGATCGCGCCTGGGCTCCTGCCGGCGCTGTTCGAGGCAACGACGTGGTAGTAGTAGGTCGTCCCAGGGCTCAGCCCGGTTAGATCCCCGCTGATGGGCACTACGGTCGTGCCAGACCCCACTGCCTGCGGTGGTGTCAGGCTCAAGCTACCGAGATTGCTGAGTGCGCTCCACTCAAACCACGCTGTAGTGGGCGAGCCGTTGGGGTTGACGGTCCCCGTAAGGGTCGCTGCGGTACCCGAGACCGTCGCCCCCCCCGTCTCCACCGTCGCATGGTCCTTGGGGCATGAGGGATCTATCGGTGCACACGGATAATTGCAGGTGCTCATCGGGACGGAGAGCACCAGCGCTGCAGCAGCCAGCGCGATTGCGAGATGAGGACGTCTTCCCATAGGCCTCAGACTTCGCCACCGAGTTAGCACTGTTCAGCGAGTTGCCGAGTCGGGGCGGGCGGATTCGAACCGCCGACCTTCTGGTCCCAAACCAGACGCGCTACCGGACTGCGCTACGCCCCGTCGCCACCACAACCTAGTCGACCTCTCCCAAAAAACCACTTCGAGTCAACCTAGCCCCGGCGACGCCGCGTTTTGGTGCACTCGACGGTCGACCCCTCGATGCGGTCCTGCCACACGCCTTCACTTCCAAGCACACCGCGACGTTTCCCCGGCGCATACATGCAACACTACGTCGGGAACGGAGTTTGCTCAATCCAGGGACCGAGGCCCTCGCATGGGCCCAGAGGAGTGCTGACGTGAAGCTGGGAAGGGCTGCCACCGCAGTTGCCGGTCTTGCGCTGTTGCTGATGCCGCTGCTGGGCCATGTGCCGAACGTGGCGTCGGCCGCCGGGCAGGAGCCCGCGCGTTCGCCAGCGGCTCGTGTCCTCGTGCTGTCGGATCAAGCGCGCCGCTTCCTCCTGCTACAATACCGCGGGTTTCCCACCGAGTTCATGGGCTGCATGATCGGGGAGGTCCAGGGGCAGACGATCGTGGTGCAGCGCATCGCGCCGGCGGATGTGGATCCCACACAGTCCAC
The DNA here is from genome assembly GCA_003222115.1 of Gemmatimonadota bacterium. Lineage (GTDB taxonomy): Bacteria > Gemmatimonadota > Gemmatimonadetes > Gemmatimonadales > GWC2-71-9 > AG29. The sequence continues at coordinate 10,773 of QHUL01000042.1, forward strand.
CGCCACGTGGGTCGTGCCGCAGCAGACGTGTGAGAGCGCCGGCTGGACGGGCACGGTGGGGATGATCCATAGCCATCCGACGGCCGAGCGCTGCTGGTATGTGTTCCCCGGGACCCAGGTCTTGAGCTCAGACGGGCGATCGTTCCTGACCACGCCGTACCCGGTGGACGCGATCATGTGCGGCACGCGGGTTGTCTGGGTCAGCCGCGACCTCACGCAGCAAGAGATGCCTGTGATCGCCGACCACAACGCGACACTGGCGAGCTCGGCGGCGCCATAGGACAAGGTCAGGGCGTCAGGTGAGTGCAGTGCGCGACCGCGTGGACACTCCGATGGCTGAGCTCCGCTGTGACTTCTACGACTGGGCGACACACCGTCACTGCGAGCGGCCAGCGCACTGGGTGACGCACCAGCACTCGAGACAAGGCCCGCGCCTGGCGTCGTATTACTGCGACAAGCATCACCCACCCCGTGCGCGGCCGCTCGCCAACGCCACGCGCAGCGACCACTCCGAGTAGACCCCTAGAAAAGGCCGGCTGGGGCGCTCACCACGAAACCGTCGAGATGTCCTGCGTCGGCTCGAGCGACTGCAGGTACGTCACGAGCCGCCAGATCGCGTCGGGCGGCAGGATGCCCCCGAACGCGGGCATCCCCCGAGGCCGGCCGTAGTAGATCGAATGAAACACCTCCCCGTCGGCGCCGCCGTAGCGCCAGCGGCCGTCCGCGAGGCTCGGCCCCACGAACCCCACCGCCCCGCCCCCGTGACACCCGTCGCAGTTGAAGACGGCGAAGAGCTTCTCACCATCCGCCACGGACTTCGTGTCCCCTTTGAAGGGATTCTGCAGAGTGCCCGCGGGCGGCGGATTCCCGCCCGCGAAAACGTGCTGCTCGTAGCGTATGGCGGGCGGCACCGGCTCCTGGGCCGAGCTGACGAGCAAGGCGAGCAGCGGCGCGGCGGCTAAAGGGCGAAGAGCCATACGATGCCTCCCTGGCTCGTGTAGCGCGCGATGTCCGGCATGAAGTCCGCGGGCGGCCGCACGTCCGCGGGATCGTCGGACCGGACGTCACCGGAGAGCAGGAACCAGTCGCCACCGATGCCGGCGTAGACCGCCACGTACTGCCTGTTGTCCGCGCCGGTGAAGGTGATCGGGTTCCCCACCACCCCGGACCCCACCTTCATCTTCCAGA
>QHUL01000098.1 GCA_003222115.1 Gemmatimonadota bacterium
GCAGGTGTCCGGATACGATCCCGCCATGGTCGATTTTCTCGTCTCCCGCTTCGCCCGGGCGCTCCTCGACGCCTACCGGCAGCGGCGGCCCGCGCGCATCGCGTGGGGCATGACACCGGTGTGGGGCCAGACGCGCAACCGCAGCTACGACGCCTTCCTGCGCAACGAGCCGAAATGGGCCCCGCCCTCCCAACCGCCTGACAGCCTCGACGCGGCGCGCACCGCCGTGGATCCCACTTGGACGATGATCCGCGTCGACACAGTCGGCGGCCCGCGCAATGACCACCATTACCCGGCCGGCGCGTTCAGCATCTTCCCTATGCACGGCACCGGCAACCCGGCCGCCAACGAGCTCCTCGATCCCGACATCCACGGAATCGTGGACCGCCTCGTCGAGCGACACATCGACTCGTTGAACCGGCGGCGCCCGTCGTCCGGCACGGAAGCGGTGCATCTGTTGGCCAACGGGACCGAAGGCGATGTCTCGCCCAACTGGCCACCCGATACCAGGTGCCGGACCCCGGACCTGCGCCCGACGCTCGGCCCAGGCGGCCCGCGGACACCACCGGCGCCGTGGGACTGGCTTGACCCGCCGAGGACCCACGTGGCCCTCTGCCTGGCGACCGCGCGGACCTACGTCAACGCCGTTGGCGATACGCTCGGCCGCCGCGCCGCGGCGCTGTTCGATTCGCTCGGCGGTCGGCTGACCGATACCGTGTCGATCGGCGTGGCGTTCCGCACGCTGTCGTTGCGAGGCCACGACGGGCTCTGCCGCCACCCCGAACTGGGGACGTCGGTGGCCGCGGGGGCCAAGGACGGCCCCACGCGGGTTCGCGGCTGGAAACTGTTCGGCGTGTTTCCGATCGGCCTCGAGGAAGGAGGCAGCGCGGCGAAGAAACACCCCAAGGGATGCCAGCAGAAGAAGCAGGTGCTGATGGCTGCGCTGCACATACAAAGGCGGGTCATCGGAGAGCACGGGCTACCCGAGGTGGCCCAACTTTCGTTGGTGAGGCTCGGAGACCTGCTGCTCGCTGCGGTGCCGGCCGAAGTGACGACGGTGGCCGGAGCGGCGATCAAGCGCGCCGTTCAGGACAGCGCGCGGGCCAACCGCTTCCCCGCCGACAGCGTCGCCGTCATCGGTTTGGCGAACGGATACATCCAGTACGTCACAACCGCCGCCGAGTATGCCGTTCAGGACTACGAAGGAGGATCGACCCTGTACGGTCCCGAGTCCGCGGCTGTGCTGGCTGGGCAGCTCGGCGCTCTCGCGGGTGAGCTCGGGCGGATGGCTGGGAGGAGCCCTCCAAACCCGGTACCCCCGCTTACCGCCTACCCCGGGGAGCCGAAGGACATCCTGCCCCGTGCCGACGCCAGCCAGCCGCCGGAGCGAATCGAGCGGGAGTTTCTCGCGCTTTCGTGCCGCGGCGACACCGTGGTAGCGCGTTGGCTTGATGCATATCCTGGCCGGCTCACACCGGCCGACACCCTGGTCTTGCGGATCGAGGCGTATTCGGATCGCGAGTGGCATCCCGTCGCCTGGGACGACGATCCCTACGTCGAGGTGCGGGCTGTCAAGCCGAAGGGGAAGAGGTACGTCTGGGAAGTGCGCTGGGACCGGCGCCGGGCGCGTGATACCGTCCGGGTAGTGCTGCTGGCCCGCGAATCGCTCCCGCAAGTCAGCGATTCGTGCCCCAGGCGGGCTCCGATGCCCTAAGCTCGCCGCCCCCCGACCCCCGCCGTATCTTTGCACCGTATGAGCGGTCTGCTCGGCCGCCTCCAGGTCGCACTTGCCGAGCGCTATAGCATCGAACGCGAGCTCGGCCATGGGGGCATGGCGACCGTCTACCTGGCGGAGGACCTGAAGCACCGCCGGTCGGTCGCCCTCAAGGTGCTCAGCCCGGTCCTGGCCGCGAGCCTGGGGACGGATCGCTTCCTGCGCGAGATCGACATCGCCGCCCGGCTCACCCATCCACACATCCTGCCACTGCACGACTCCGGGGAAGCCGACGGCCTGTTGTACTACGTGATGCCCTACGTAGAGGGGGAGTCGCTGCGCGGCCGCTTGAACCGCGAGCGCCAGCTCCCGCTCGAGGACGCGCTGCACATCACCGCCGAGGTGGCGGATGCCCTGGACTACGCCCACAGCCACGACGTCCTGCATCGCGACATCAAGCCGGAGAACATCCTGTTCCAGTCCGGTCATGCGGTCGTGAGCGACTTCGGCATCGCCCGGGCGCTCGGGGTGGCGGGCGTGAGCAGGGTCACAGGGACGGGCATCGCGGTCGGCACCCCCGGGTACATGAGCCCGGAGCAGGGCTGGTCGGCCGGGGCGATTCTGGCCCGCCAGGCGGCCGGGCCCGTCCCGCGCCTTCGCACGGTGCGAGACACGGTGCCCGACTGGGTCGAGCAGGCGGTGACGCGAGCGCTCGCGAAGGCGCCGGCGGATCGGTTCCCCACGGCCGCCGATTTCATCGCAGCGCTGATCCAGCCCACGACGGTAACGGGCGCGGAGCCGGCCCCTGCGCTGGTCCAGCCGCCGGCTGCCGCGAACTCGATCGCCGTGCTGCCGTTTTTGAACATGAGCGCCGATCCCGACAATGAGTACTTCAGCGACGGCATGACGGAGGAAATCGTGCATGCGTTGAGCGCCGTCGGCTCGCTGCGCGTGGCCTCGCGCACGTCCTCGTTCGCCTTCAAGGGCGCGACGCAGAACATCCGGACGATCGGAGAGAAACTGCAGGTGCGCACGGTCCTGGAAGGCAGCGTGCGCCGGGCGGACACCAAGCTGCGGGTCACGGCCCAGCTCATCAACGCCGCGGACGGCTTTCACCTCTGGTCCGCCACGTACGAGCGGGAGATGAAGGATGTGTTCGCGATCCAAGACGAGATCGCCCGGGCCATCGTGAGCGCGCTGAAAGTGAAGCTGACGGATGAGCCCAGCCTCGCGCTCGTCGAGCCCCGCACGGCCAACGTGGAGGCCTACGCCCTTTACCTCAAGGCGCGCTACTTCTGGAGGAGGAAGTCGGCAAGTGGGCTCAAGAAAGGCATCGAGTACTTTCAGCAGGCGATCGCCGTCGATCCGGGCTATTCGCTGGCCTACGCGGGGTTGGCTGACTCCTATATCGCGCTGGGGTACTACGGCTACCTTCCCCCGAAGGACGTGTTCCCTCCTGCGAAGGCGGCTGCCGACGCGGCGATAAGGATCGACGACGGCCTCGCCGAGGCGCACACCGCGCGCGCGTGTGTGAGCCTGCTCTACGATTGGGACTGGCTGGGTGCGGAGCGAGGATTCCAGCGGGCGATCGAGCTCAAGCAAGGCTATCCGACCGCGCATTTCTGGTATGCGTGCTATCTGTGGGCGGTGGGACGGACCGAGGACAGTTGCGAGGAAGCCTCGCGCGCCCTGGAGCTCGCACCCCTGTCGCTCGTGGGCCACGCGAATCTAGGGTGGGCTCTGTATTTCGGGCGAAGGTTTGACGCAGCCATCGCCCAATGCCAGAAATCGCTCGAGCTGGATCCCCGCTACCTGTTCACATACACGGTGCTCGGTCAAGCCCATGTAGCCTTGTCCAGATACGACGAAGCCATCAGCGCGCTGCAGAGCGCCGTCAGGTTTTCCGGGGGGCTGTCGTTCACGACCGCCACGCTCGGCTACGCCTATGCGAAGGCAGGGAAGCGGCGCGAAGCGAGGAAGGTCTTGCAGAGTCTCAAGCAGCGATCGGGCAACGAGTATGTGCCGCCGTTTTGCGTGGCGCTGGTCTATGCCGGGCTCGGCGACAGGGATCAAGCTTTTGCCTGCCTCGACCGGGCCTACGAGGAGCGCTCCTATTGGCTGGCGTACCTCAAGACATGGCCGCTCGTGGACGACCTGCGGGCGGACGCGAGGTTCACGGCGCTCCTGGACAGAGTCGGCCTCCGGTGACTGGTGCCGGCGTTCGGCGTTTCGGGGCGTGG
>QHUL01000001.1 GCA_003222115.1 Gemmatimonadota bacterium
ACCGGTGGTGCTGCCGCTGACGGTCACCGCCATCGCCTGGGGTTACCTGGTCAACCCGGGCAGCGGTGCGATCAACCGCCTGCTGGAGCGGGCCGGTGTCCCGACCCTTGGATGGCTGCAGGACCCTGGCCTGGCCCTCCCCACGTTGGTGCTGATCACGGTCTGGAAGGGGGTGGGCTTGCCCGCGGTGCTCTACCTGGCCGGGCTGAAGCAGATCCCGGGCGAGCTGTTGGAGGCGGCGGAGGTGGACGGCGCGACACCCTCGCAGACGACCCGGCGGGTCACCATCCCGCTGCTTGGCCCTACGACCGTTCTCGTCGTCTTTCTGTCGCTGGTCAGCACCGTGCAGAGCTACGTCCTGGTGCTGCTGATGACGCAGGGCGGTCCCCTCGGGCGCACCCATCTCATCGGGTACTTCATCTACCAACAAGCGTTCCAGTTCTTCCATATGGGCTACGCCGCGGCCGCATCCTGCGTGTTATTCGGGCTGCTGCTGGGATTAGGGTGGCTCCAACTGCGCATCACCGAACGGCGGGTCCACTATGCGTAAAGCCCGGCCGGTCCAGGACACGCTGGTGCTGCTCGTGACCGCGGTGTTCGCGGCACCTCTGGTCTGGATGGTCCTGACCGCGGTCAAATCGCAGGCCGACGTCTACATGGGACCGCTGTGGCCCCGCAGCGTCCATCTCGAGAACTTCCGGCTTGCATGGGAGACCGCACCGTTCGGCCGCTACTTCCTCAACTCACTGGTCGTGGCGTCAGTGACCACCGCCAGCGTCTTGCTCACCTCGATTCTCGCCGCCTACGCGTTCGCTCGGCTGCGCTTCGCGGGGCGCGACTGGCTGTTCCTCCTGGCCCTGGGCACGCTCATGGTCCCGGGGGAGGTGCTGCTCGTGCCCAACTTCGTGACTGTGAAGCGGCTTGGCTGGCTGGATACGTATGCCGCGCTCGTGGTGCCGTTCGCGGCCAGTGCATTCGGCATCTTCGTCCTGCGCCAGACGTTCCGCAAACTTCCGGTTGAGCTGGAGGAGGCGATGTTCGTTGACGGCGCAAGCCCGTGGACGGTCCTCTGGCGGCTGTACGTTCCCGTCACCCTCACGAGCGCTGCCGCAGCGGCGATCTTCGTGTTCCTGGGTGCGTGGAACGCCCTGGTCTGGCCATTGGTCGTCACCGGCTCGACCGCGATGCGCACCGTGCAGGTCGGCTTAGCGTCGCTCATCTACGACCAGGGGTACAACCTGCCGGTGCTAATGGCAGCCGCGACCCTGGTTGCGCTGCCGGTGCTCCTCGTCTACTTCGCGTTCCAGCGACTGGTCGTGGAGGCCGCGCTGCAGAGCGGTCTCAAATCCTGAGGGAGGTGCCAGCATGAAGCGGATCGTGCTCCTCGTCGCCGCCGTGTTCGCGGCCACAATGCCTGCCGCGTCCGCCGCCGGTCCGGTAGATATCACCTTCCTGCATGCCATGCCGGGTCCGCTGGGCCAGGCGCTAAAACAGATCGTGGACGGGTTTAACGCCACACAACAGGAGGTGCGTGTGCGGGCGGAGTTCGCCGGAAACTACGACCAGTTGCTGCAAAAAACCATGGCGCAGCTGGCCGCGGGCCAGCGGCCGGACCTCGCGCAGCTCGAGGTGTCGCTCGTCCCGCGCCTGGCTGCGGGCGGACATCTGCTGCCGTTGAACCCGCTCCTCAACATGGGAAACTGGCAGGACTTCTGGCCGGTATTCCGCCGACAGGCGACCCTGGCCTCGATCGGCGGTACCGTGTGGTCCATTCCGTTTAATAACTCCGACCCCGTCCTGTATTACAACCGGTCCATGTTTGATGAGGCTCGCATCGCCACACCGCCTGCCACATGGGATGCGCTGCTGGAAGCGGCGCGAGGGCTCACACAACCCGGCCGTGTGACAGGACTGGGATTGATCCTCTCCGACATCTGGATCCTGGAAGGCACCATCTGGAGTGCAGGTGGCGAGGTGCTGTCTGACGACGGTCAGCATCTGTTGCTGGACTCGCCCGAGGCACTTCGCGCCGTCGATTACTGGGCACGGGCGGTACGGGAAGGGACCGCCCGCGTCTACCCCGACATCCAGAGCTGGCAGGCCGACTTCGCGGCAGGACGCGTGGCCATGGGGTTTGGCTCCATCGTGAGCTGGCGGTTTCTGCAGCCGCAGATCCGGTTCCCGCTCAGTGTGGCGCGCATGCCATACATCAGCCGGCCCGCCGTCCCGGTGGGTGGCGCTAACCTCGCCATCTTTAAGGATATCGCGGCCGACCAACGGCAGGCGACGTGGCAGTTCGTGGAGTGGCTGACCGAGCCGGCGCAGCAGGCACGCTGGGCCGGCCTGACCGGCTACTTGCCGGTACGCCGCAGCGCGACGACGAACCCTCAGTACGCGCCGCTATTGAACCTGCCCGCCACCCCCAGCCTCAAGGTCGGCATTGACCAGCTCCCGTTCGCGCGCCCGCGTCCGACCGCGCCCGGCTACGTCCAGGTGCAAGTCGAGATGCGGAACATGCTGGAGCAGATCTTGCTCCAGGGCGCCGATCCGCGCGGCGTGGTGCGGCAGACGGTGGAACGCGCCAACCGCATCCTGGCCGAGGAGGCGACGCGGTGAGGTGTGCAACTAGCGCGCACGAACGTCCTTCAGCGCTGCGCTGATACCCGTGGCATCCAGGACGAATTCCAGCGGCCCAATTTCACGGGCGTACACGTCCGCTGGGATCGCCTCGCGCACCTCCGGCTCGAGAATGTGATGGATCGGGAGCCCCAACGGGACTCCGGCCAGGGGACCGGCGTAGCTGGGATCGCCTTGCGTCAGCGTGAGGGCGATCATCGTCGTGCTGCCCTTGTTGGGCGTGCCGAGCAGGACCACCATCCTGCTGCGCTCGCTGCCCTCCACCACCCGCTTGATCGTTCCCTGCTCCTCCAGGTCCATGGCGCCGGCCGACGTTCAAGCGAAACACTGCGTGGCGGAGTAAATGACCTTCGCGCCCGCGCTGACGGCACAGGCCTCCAGCGCCGGCCCCGGGACGCCGTCGCGCTCGCCGAGCGCCAGCACCAGCTTGTCCTTGAGGTCAATCACGATGTCACCCCCTTTCGCAGAAACTGCGCATTGCGTTCGAGGAGAATGCTTGCTCCGTCTGACATCCCCGTCATGCGACCAAGGAAAAGGCTGCCTTTGGCGATGAACTGGACGCGGGTCATCGTCCCCTCGGTCAGTCCGAGAATCGCGTGCGGGAGGTATGGGATCGCCGACGGGATGTGCCCCTGCGTCGGCGAGAAGCCGGGTAGCCCATGCGCCCGCACGAACGCCGGCATCTGCTCGCGCGTGATCTCGCCAGCGCGCGCCGCCAGCGCGGCGAGCATCGTGTAGTTGTTGCCCGGGACATCGCCCGAGCCCGCCGGCTCGGTGATGTCGGGGTTGTGCAGCTCGACAGCAAACCGGTCCACGTCCGAGAGGCGTAGGCCGAGCGTGCGCAGCGGAGCCTGCGCCAGCGCGCCGTACATGTGGTGTCCCGCCCCGCCATCCTCGATCCGGTGCACCATGGCGGCGTCGAGGCGGAGTTCTGGACTGCGTCCGTCGTCGGCCACGACGTCGATCGCCATACCGGCGAGTACATCCTCCAGAATTGGATAGTCGACCGTGAGGTGGCCGCGGAATTTCATGCCAAGCTTGGCAAGCGATCCACCTCCGACCACGACCACGCGCCGGTGCACCCCCGCTGCGATGAGTGCACCGGCCAGGATGAGCGCGTGCACCGGGCCGGCGCAGAACGCTTTCACGTCCGCTCCGCCCGGCGTGCGCACGCCGGCGAGCTCACCAATAGCCTTGGCCAGGTTGCCGCCACCACGCTGGTAGCGGTCACCCACCGCCTCCTCGCCCGATCCCAGAAGGAAGTCAACCGGCTCGTGCGGGGCGACCTCGTCGCGCAGGCGGCGCAACGCGAGCGCACCGGTCACCTTCGCGGCAAGATTCTCCAGGAGCACCGGCGCGCGCAAGGACTCGTCCTCCTCGTGTCCAGGCAGCACGACCCCCGCCACGCGGACATCGCCATCATGGCCGTCACAGTGGAACGGCTCAGCTCCCGCAGACACCGCGCGCGCGAGACCGGCCGCGTCCCGGGTGCTGACGCGGACGCCCTCCAGGCCGGCGGCGATACGGGGGGCGTATGCGTCGTCGAGAACGATCAGGTTCGCGGTGTCGGCTCTGGCCAGCCAGGCGTAGAAGCTGTCCTGATCGATGATCATCCCTGCCGCGCCGACTGCGGGCGCATTGTCCATCGGCCGCATGTGCCACGGCCGCGGGAACTCATAGAGGAGTTCTGGAACCTGGTTCCCGATCAGCACCTGGTGCGGCGGGTACGCGACGGCGTCACGGAAGGATCGCAAGTGCGCGCGGAGCTGCGTGCGCAACACCTCGCCCTGGCGGGCCAGTTCGCGCCGCGGCTTCGATCCCGACATGACGAGATCGGGCACGTGCGCAAGCACGAACCGCGCCGCCCTGATGACCGGCACCCCGATCGCACGGCGTTCCTGGATCATGGCCTCAACATGCGCGCCCGGCCCGCGCTAGTAATCATAGTAGCTCTGGCGGCCGAGCCCGTAGTTGTCGAAATGCCCGAAGATTGGGGAGTAGGCGCCCGAGAGCGCTTCCAGGTCAAGTACGCCGGCCGCTGGGGTCCGCGCATCGGGCCGCTCTTGATCGAACACCAGCGAGTCCCCGCCGATCACGCGGGAGACCCGTGGCAACACCTCCCCAGGCGCCAGCGTGCCCGTGCTGACGATGGCGTCCGCCTCGGGCACGCTGAACAAGAGCGGCGGCTCGTCGCTGCCAGTCTCGGCGAGCTCCCGGCTCAACTTCACGACCTTGATGTCAGACTCGATCGTCAGGAAGGCCGTCTTGATGCCGGCCTTCTCCAGGCCCTGGATCGTCAACATGACTTCGATCAGGTCGTTGCCGCCGTGATTCCAGGTGACCAGCGCGCCCTGCGCGTGCAGCATCTGCGCCAGCTTGACGGTCTGGTAGGCGCTCAGCTGCTTCTCGCGCAGTGCGCCCCATCGTGTCCGGGCGATGATGGACCCCACCCACTCGATGTCTTGGCCGTGCCGCGCGTAGAGTGCGGTGAGGACCGGGTTGTTGACATGCAGCCACGTACACTTCCCCGGATAGCCGACCACCATGTCGCCCGCGATCGCGCCATCGAGGATCTCGTTGGGATGCAGCAACATCGCCAGGGCGTGCGGGGTGAAGCCGTAGACGCCGGTGCCGATGTCCGGGACCATGGAAGCGTTGAGGGTGTGGACATGCACCACACGCGGCAGCGGCGCCTGCGGCGGGGCCAGGCTGAAGATTCGGCGCTCGGGCGGTTCGAGGCTGCGCAGGGAGGATGCCAGATCGTCGGCCACACGATGGCCGGCCAGGCGAAGCCCATCGTTCCACTCGGCCAGTTCGAGATCGGGCTGCGTGACGAGTGTCAGGACCACGTACCGCAGCGTGCTGTACACGGTCACCGCGCCCGGGCCCGACATATCGATGAGACTGTCGGTCGCCGCGCTGACCGCACGACGGATGTGCGGGAGCACCTCGGAAGCGACCAGCACCCCGAGTCCGCTGAAGCGGAAGGTGACGCCCTCGCCGACCGAGTCCGGTGGATGGCCGCAGATTCCTGGGTAGGCGTGACCTGGGCCCATCACCTTGACGCGCGGCTCGATCACATCGCGGACGTGGATGATCCGGGCGTCCTCTCCCGGTTCGACCAGATCCACCCGCACGTCGCGGATGCGTGAATCTTCGAGAACGAGTCTCGCCAACCGCGCCGGGTCCACGGTGAGCTGCCCCCCCGACCAGCCGGTACGGGAGCCAAAGGCCAGGCGGGTGACCGGAAAGGTGCCGAGTTCGAGTCTCATCGCTCCGCCTGCACGAGCGTAGGCTGCTCCACCGACGTCTGCAGGGCCCGCAGCGCCTGTTCTACCAGGCGGCGCCTGAGCGCGCGGTCGGCGTCAGGGGGCAGCGAGGGATCGCCGCAGACGTGCTCGATCTTCACGCCCTGGACCACGCGGTTCGCCCCCGCCTGCATCGCGAGCGGCGGCAAGGCGCTGAGCACCGCCACCGGAATCCCCAGCCGCTCGATTTCTTTTGAGATCGTTGCCCCGCAACGATTGCACGACCCTCAGGTCGCCACCAGGAGGACGCCGTCGACGCCGGCCGACTGCACCGCGGCGGCGATCTCCGCCCCGTTCCGCTTGCAGTCGATCAAGCGCTGGTCATTTCCCGTCGTGGTGAAGTAGGTGTCGAGCAGATTGCCGATCTTGCCCTCGCGCTGCAGATCGCGCAGGACGTCGAGCGGCAAGACCAGGTTGGGATTCTCGCTGGCCATGAGGTTGAAGAAACCGCCGTGCACACACTCGAACTCGTCACTGCTGAGCCGGTCACGGCCCGCGAGCGTGTACTGTGCCCAGCGGGTCTCACTGCACCGTTTGAGGTGGTCGGGATTCCCGCGGGGGACAACCGCCCCAGTGGTCACCACGGCGATCGTCGCGTGTCGCAGGTCGGCGATCGGGGGCGCGGGCGGGACCGCTTCGTACTTCTCCACCGGGATCTCGGTCTGGAAGGGCTGTGCCGTGAGTTTCGCCACAAGCATGGCGATGGCGCGCTCGGCGCCGATTTCCCCGCGTGCGCCGGGGCGCCGCACGCCTCGGGGCAGATACCCTTCCACCGCCGCGGGACCAACCGGCACACGCGAAGCCAGCTTCTGTCCCAACGGAAGCATGACGTTCAGCGCCCTCGCCAAATCTGCGGCCGAATCGCCCGTCGGCACGACGTAGGCCTGCTTGTGAACAAGCAAGCCGGGATTCTCGGGGTGCATGCCGGTAACCGCAGCGATATCGAGTTCGGCTGCCTGCCGGCAGACCTCGGCGCAGGCCACCCCATATCGGCCCGCGGCAAAAGCCGGCCCGGCAATCACCAGATCCGGACGAATCTCCTCCATCCAGGCCCGCACCGCCGTGCGGGCCTCGGCGGCGCGTTCGTTGAAGAACGAATCGCCGCAGATGAGCGTCGAGACTACCGCGCCCGTATCCTTGAGGAGGAGGTGCAGGGCGCGGCCCGGCCCCACCGGACCATCGCGCCCCTGTGGCGTCAGGTTCGCGCTCTGCTCGCCCCCGATGCCGGCAAAGAACTGATTGATGTAATGACCAACACGCAGCATACACCTTCACCCACTCAGCACAACAGCCCGCATCCCCCCGACATTATGCCACGCGCGGGTGAACTCGGGGGCGCTTTTCGGCGGCAACGGCTCACCCCTTCAGCGCGCCCGCGGTGAACCCCCGGATCAGCGCGGCACGAAAAGCCAGCACGAAGAGAATCACTGGCATGGTCATGACCACGCCCAGCACGGCGAGGGAGCCCCACTGCAACTTCTTGTAGCCGCCAGCGAAGTTCATAATCGCGACCGAACCAGTCTTGGCGTGGAAACTGGTGACGATGAGGGGAAACAGAAACTCGTTCCAGTTGAAGATGAACGCCAGGATAAACGCGGCCAGCAGCCCAGGTCCGGCAAGCGGCAGCACGATCCTGGCGACGATGGCCGGAATCGACGCGCCGTCGATTGCGGCGCTCTCGGCCAGCTCGCGCGGGATTTCATCCAGATACGTGCGCATGATCCAGATGGCGAGGGGGATCTGGAATCCCGTAAAGAGGATGATGAGCGCCGCCCGGGTGTCGATCAATCCCAGGGTCTTCATGGCGAGTTGGATCGGGATTAACGTCGTCACCGGCGGAAACATGCGGGGGAGCAGCATCAAGAGAAAGAGCAGTGCCTTGCCTCGAAAGTCGAGGAACGTGAACGTCACCGCGGCCAGACTGGCCAGAGCCAGCGTGAACAGGGCCCCCGCGGTGGAGGTGAGCAGGCTGTTCCAGATTGGCAGGCCCAGATCGCTGACCACAATGTCGCGGTAGCGCTCGAACGTCGGCCAGAAGATGAGGGCGGAGCGTTCGACCATAATGCGCTCCGGTTTCACGGAGAGCAGTGCCAGGTAGAAGAAGGCGGGAAGGGTCCAGGCCAGGACCATGGCGGTCCCCAGAATGTGTGGCCAGGACCAGCGCCTCCGCCACCTCACCCGACGCAACCGTTCGATCCGTCCGGCCGCCCTCTGGACCGGTGGCGTCCCTGCGGCGCGCAATGCGCTCACGTGCGCGCCGACATCAACGTCCGCCCGTAGTGGCGCAGGTAGAATGCGTACGCCACGGCCAGCAGCGCAAGCAAGGTTGTGATTACGGTCGACGCATATCCGAGATCGTACGCTTGAAATGCCTGCTTGTAGACGTACATGCTGACCAGCTGGGTGGAGGTGCCGGGCCCACCGCCGGTCATTACGATCACCTTGTCGAGTTCCAAGAATGCGTCCATCAGCCGCAACCCGCCGGCGACGACCAGCATGCCTGTAATCTGCGGAAGCACCACGCGGAAGAACAACTGCCAGCTCGACGCCCCGTCCGATCGGGCCGCATCATGCTGTTCGCGCGGAATGGCCTGCATGGCCGAGAAGAGCAGCAGCGCCGCCAGCGGCGCCCACTCCCACGCGTCGGAGAAGATCAATCCGACCATCGCGGTCACGGGCGTCCCCAGCCACTGGACGTCGGGACCGTGGAGGAGTTCGAACAGATAGGGAATCGGGCCCACGGTGCGGTCAAATAACGCGGACCACACGGTGCCGACGACCACCGGCGCCATGATCATGGGCAGCAGAAAGATGCCCAGCAGCAGGTTCCGGCCGGGCGGATCACTGTCAAAGAAGGCGGCGGCAGCAAGCCCGATGGCGAGTTCAACGGCTGTGGCCAGGACGGCGAAGATCACCGAGAGCCGCAGCGCCTCGCCCAGGGTGCTGTCGTGCACGATGCGGCGATAGTTCTCCAGGTGGTTCAACTGCGGCGCGGCGTCGTAGACGATGTTGTACTGCGTGAGACTCAGCCAGACTGTGTACAGCGCGGGAGCAAGGCGCCAGGTGAGGACGTAGATGACGGCGGGCAGCATGAGCAAGGCAAAAGCGAGACGCCCCCGCCCCAGGGTCGCCCAGGTCATGACCCGTGCTCACTCCGCCGCAATGCCATGGAATGTGGGCGAGGCCACCCGGCACGCCGGGCAGCCTCGCCGCCCTCCACGAACCGTCTTGTGGCTACTTGATGTATCCGGCCCGCTTGAACAACTCGACGACCTTCGCCTGCGCTTCGATCATCGCGCCCTCGGGCGTCTTCTGCCCGGCCAGCGCCGCCGACAGCGCGTTCTCGACCATCTCCTGCGCCTGGACCCACTCCTTCAGCGGTGGCACGAACACGGTCCACGGCTTCCCGGTAATGACCGCGTTCATCGCCTCGACCATC
>QHUL01000069.1 GCA_003222115.1 Gemmatimonadota bacterium
CCAGGGCCGTCAGCAGCTCCTCCACCTTCGCTACCCACGGCTTCTCCCCCGCGATCGCCTTCAGGGCCGAGCCCCGGATCACCGGAATGTCGTCCCCCGGATACTCGTACTTCGACAACAGCTCCCGCACCTCCAGCTCCACCAGGTCCAGGAGCTCCGCATCGTCCACCAGATCGCACTTATTGAGAAACACGACGATCGCCGGCACGTTCACCTGCCGCGCCAACAGGATGTGCTCCCGCGTCTGCGGCATCGGCCCGTCCACCGCCGACACCACGAGGATCGCCCCGTCCATCTGGGCCGCCCCCGTGATCATGTTCTTCACGTAGTCCGCGTGTCCGGGGCAGTCCACGTGCGCATAGTGGCGCGCCGCCGTGGCGTACTCCACGTGGCTCGTGGCGATCGTCAGGATCTTCGTCGCGTCGCGCCGGCCTTGCGACTCCGACGCCTTCGCCACCTGATCGTAGGTCACGTAGGTCGCGAGCCCCTTCTCCGCCGCCACCTTCGTCAACGCCGCCGTCAACGTCGTCTTGCCGTGGTCCACGTGCCCGATCGTCCCCACGTTCACGTGCGGCTTGGTGCGCTCAAATTTCGCTTTGGCCATGGAATCCCCTAAAAACGTTTCAGAACATCGTCACGGAAACGTCGTCCCGAAGCACCGTTACAGAGAACCGTGATACGTTCCCGCGTGACGCCTTCCCGTCACGTTCCTTCGTGACGTTCCCTTGTGACGGCCTTCCGGTTTCGAAAGCTCGCGACCGGGATTGAACCGGTGACCTCGTCCTTACCAAGGACGCGCTCTACCGACTGAGCTACGCGAGCGACAGAGCGGGCGACGGGGCTCGAACCCGCGACCCTCAGCTTGGAAGGCTGATGCTCTACCAACTGAGCTACGCCCGCGTGCCGAGTGGTGGGGGAAGGATTCGAACCTTCGTAGCGCGTAAGCGCGGCAGATTTACAGTCTGCTCCCTTTGGCCACTCGGGCACCCCACCACGAAGCGCCTCGGTTCCGTTCCCCCCAAACGACTTTCCCAGTCGCACCCGTCTCGTCGCCCCTACTGACAACGCACCCCGCGTTTTCTCGGAGCGCGGGGTGTGTTGATCCTCCAGTCACGGTCGGGGCGCACGACATCTCTTCGGCAACGTGAGCTGACGAAGGGACTCGAACCCTTAACCTGCGGTTTACAAAACCGCTGCTCTACCAGTTGAGCTACGTCAGCTGGTCGACGCTGAATTTCCCAGACTGGTAGCTTAAACGGGCGCGGCGACTCACGCAAGGGACGTGCCGCGAAGAACTTAGACGACCCGCCACTTGGTCCCGGTGGGAGTGTCTTCGAGCTCCACCCCGCGAGCGAGGAGGGCCCCGCGAATCCGGTCCGCCTCCTTGAAATCCTTGGACTTACGGGCTCGCTCCCGGGCCGCGACCTGGGCCTCGATCCACCGCGCCAGGTCGGGGTCGGCGGTCCGCGGCGTGGGCAGTACGTCGAGCACCGCCATCGCCCGGTCGAGCGCCGCGACCGCCGCCGCGGCTCCGCCCGCTCCGGCATCGAGCGCCCGGTTGCCCGCATGCGCCAGCTGGAACAGCGCCGCGCAGGCTTGGGGGGCGTTGAGATCGTCGTCCAGCGCCGCCCGGAACGCGGCCTCGAACTCGGCGGCCAGCTCGGCGAGCCGCCCTTCCCCGCGACTCCCTTTCCCGGCCGCTCCCGCCAGCCGCGCGTGGAACTCCCCCAACCGCCTCACGCCCTCACCCGCCGCGGCGAGCGCCTCGTCGGTGAAGTCGAGCGGCTTGCGGTAGTGCGTCTGCCAGAAGAGGAGCCGCACGGCCGCTGCATCCACGCCCTGCTCCCGCAGGTCCCGCGCGGCGAGGAAGTTGCCGAACCGCTTCGACATCTTGGTGCCGCGCACGTTGAGGAACTCCCCATGCAGCCACCAGCGCGCGAACGGCCGCCCCGTCGCCGCCTCCGACTGGGCGATCTCGTCCTCGTGGTGCGGGAAGATCAGGTCCACGCCGCCCGCGTGGATGTCGAGCGTCTCCACGCCGAACCGCGTCCCGATCTCGTACAGCGACATGGCGGAGCACTCGAGGTGCCACCCGGGGCGGCCCCGGCCGAACGGCGCGTCCCATGCCGCGCCCACGGCGTCGTCGTCGGGGCCCGCCTTCTTCCAGAGCGCGAAGTCGCGCGGGTCCTCCTTGGCGTACTCGTCGCTCGCCACGCGCGCGCCCACCTTGATCTCGCGCCGGTCGAGGCGGGAAAGCCGGCCGTAGCCCGGGAACCGGTCGATCGCGAAGTACACCGACCCGTCGTCCCCCTGGTAGGCGACCCCTCTGTCGAGCAGGCGGCGCACGAGGACGATCATCGCCGGCACCGACTCCGTGGCGCGCGGATGGACGTGCGCCGGCCGGAGGCGCAGGTAGTCGCGGTCCTCGAAGAACGCGCGCACGAACGGCTCCGTGTGCCGGCGCAGCGTGGTGCCGGCGGCCCGCGCCGCCTTGATCGTGCGGTCGTCCACGTCCGTCAGGTTCATGATGTGGAACACGTCGTAGCCCGACGCTTCGAGATAGCGGCGCAGCAGGTCCTCGAACAGGAACGTGCGGAAGTTGCCGAGGTGCGCGTAGTTCCAGACGGTGGGCCCGCAGGTATACAGCGTGACCCGGGGGGGCGCGAGCGGCTGGAACGGCTCGACGCGGCGGGTCAGCGTGTTGTAGAGCGCGAGCGTCATGCGCGGCGCAGACCGGCGAGCTCCGGGATGACAGACAGGGTGCGCCCTCGCGGGCTGTGAGTCGCGGGGAAGGTAGGGAGCGCGAGAAGGAGCGTCAACGCGCGCCGCCGGCAGCTCGCACACCACCGGGCCGCGGCGGAACACCGCCACGCGCGCGCCGTGCCAGCGCGCCGCGTCGCCCGGCGCCACGAGCCCGCGGCGCACCAGCCGCGCCCCCGCGTCCGCCACGACCAGGAGGGGGAGGGGGCGGTCCGCCGCGCACATCCCGCGAGACTACGGCGCGGCGCTCTTCGACCGGCATCGGATCACCGCCGCGCGCATCGAAGCGTCGCGGGACCCGCATCAGGCCCGCGTCCCGACCGACCCCCGTTTGCCGGCGCTCGTCCGCCGCACGATGGCCTCGACGAGCGGCGCGGCCCCGAAGCGCACGGGATCGGTGGCGGGGAGCGCGGTGTCGCGCGCGGCGCGCTCTACCGCGGCCCGCGCCGCCGCTTCGCTCAGGTCGAACGTATTGAGGCAGATCCCGATCACCTTCGTCGGGCGCACCGGGGCGGCCGCGCGCTCGTACAGCTCGACCAGCTCGGGCAGCGGGGGGATCTTCACCCAGGGCTCGCGGCCGTGATAGTCGCCGATCCACTCCCGCGTCGCCTGGTGGCAGAGGATCAGCGCGTCCGGGCAGCAGCCGTGCAGCAGGCCGAGCGTGACGCCCGAGTAGCCGGGGTGCACGAGGCTGCCCTGTCCCTCGACCAGCACGATGTCCGCGTCCGCCGCGGCCCGGAGCACGAGCGCTTCGGCCGCGCCCGCGACGAAGTCGGCGACGACCGCATCCACCGCGATGCCCCAGCCCTCGATGAAGATGCCCGTCTGCCCCGTGGCGACGAAGCGCGCGCGGTGGCCGCGCCGCAGCAACTCGTCGCGCAGCTCCAGCTGGGCCGTCATCTTGCCGACATTGCAGTCGGAGCCGACGGTGAGAATCACGGCGGCGTCCACTTCCGCCGCGCGGCCGTCGGCGATGGGCAGGTCGGCGGGCGGCTTGCGCACGTCGAGGATGCGGACGCCGCGCGCGCGCGCCAGGGCGCCGAGCTCCGCATCGTCGCCGATGAACGTGTGCAGGCCGCTCCACAGCTCAAGGCCGCGCTCGATCGCCGCCCGCAGCCAGCCGCGCCACTCCGGCGGCAGCTGACCGCCCGCGGGCGCGATGCCCACGAGCACCGCCGTCGCACCCAGGGCGAGGCCCTGCGCGAAATCTCCCACCACCGGGATGCGGCCGCCGAAGCCGAGCACGTCCTCGACGGTCTTGCCGCCCTGCGCGCGATCGAACACCGCCACGATCCGCTCGGGGAAGTAGCGGATGCAGGAGTTCGCGGTCTTCGATGTGAGCGGGCCGAACTGCCCGTCCGCGATGATCAGGAAGCGGTGGCGCTGGGGGGGGGGCGTGAGCATCACGCGGAGGTTTGGGTCTTCGCGAGCGTGCCTGAGCCCCGGAACTCGCCGCTCGCGCGCAGCACGGCCGGCTCGAGGTGGGTCGCGTCGCCGTACAGCTCGCCCTGCACGATGTGCCGTACCAACACGATCGACACGGCGAGCACGGGGACCGCCACGACGAGCCCGATGGCGCCGAGCAGCGTGCCCATCACGAGCACGCTGGCGATCGTGAGCACGGGCGGCAGCGCGACCTTCTTCTCCATGATGAGCGGGGCGATGAGGTTCGCCTCGAAGAAGTGCACCGCCACGCCCCAGGCCGCGACCGCCAGCGCCTGCAGCCAATTGCCGGTCCCGAGGACGAACAGGGCGGGCAGCAGGGTGGATACGAGGGTCCCGAAGAACGGCACGATCGCGACGAGTCCGGTGAAGATGCCGAACGCGAGCCAGTACGGCACGCGCAGCACCCACAGCCCCAGCGCGGTGAACACCGCGAGCACGACCATCGCGAGCAGCTGGCCGACGACCCAGGCCCGGAGGGTCGCGCCGGCGTCGTCGAGCACGCGCGCGCCCACGTGGCGATGCTTGGGGGCGACGAGCGACAGGATGCCGTCACGGTAGAGCCGCGGCTGGCGCGCGAGGTACAGCGCCATCACCACGACGCTCGCCGCTTCGATGAAGAGCTTGCCGCCCGCCCGCACGTAGGGCAGCAGCGAGCCGCGCAGGAAGTCCGCCGCGTCGTTGACGACCCGGGCGATGATGCCCGACTGGGGGTCCGCGAGCTCCGTGCGCCGCAACACCGGATAGTCGCTCGCCCAGCGGGCGATCACGTTCTGGATGTCGGTCAGCGTCT
Organism: Gemmatimonadota bacterium; assembly: GCA_003222115.1. Classification (GTDB taxonomy): domain Bacteria; phylum Gemmatimonadota; class Gemmatimonadetes; order Gemmatimonadales; family GWC2-71-9; genus AG29. Next base: position 4,997 of record QHUL01000069.1, read on the forward strand.
GGGGCAGCCCCGAGAGCAGCGCCTGCGTCTGATCGATGACGGGCGGTACGATCAACACGCCCGCCCCGGCGATCACCGCCACCGTGCCGACCACCGCGCACAAGAGGCCTACCCATCGGGGCATCAGGAAGCGGCGCTCGAGCTGGTCGGTGATCGCGGAGAAGTACACGGCGGCGAGGACGGCGAGGAAGACGAGGATGAGGACTTCCGCGACCCGGAGGACGAACCAGATGACCAGGGCGGCAATGAAGAGCGCCACGAACGTGGCGCCCGGGGACCGCGCGGGAGACGTCTCGGTGCTCAGCGGGACGGCTCGGCGTCGTCGTCCTGGACGAGCTCGGCTTCCTTCGCGCCCTTCCCGAGCTGCTTGGCTGCGGCGGGCGAGCCCGCGGGGAGCAGTCCCAGCTTCTGTTTCAGCGCGAGCAGCTGCTGGTCCGTGTCGGCGCGGCCCTCCAGCGCCTGGAACTGCTTCACGAGCGAGTCGCCGGAGAGGTCCTCGTGCACCTCGGCCGCGGCGATGAGCTTGCGCTCCTCGTGCTCGATCTGCTCGGCCATCCGCTCGAACGTCTCGAACACCCCCTGGTCGCCGATCGAGGACATCGTCTCCTGGATCCGTTTGTGCGCTTCGGCGCGCTTGGCGCGCGCGATCAGGATGTTCTTCTTGCGCTTCGCGTCCTCGATCCGATCGTTGAGCTGGCGCAGCGACAGCTTCAGCTTCTCCGTCTCTTCCCGGTGCTTGACCCACGTCTCGTGCAGCTGCACGGCCGCCTGCGCGTGCTCGTTGTGCCGCAGCAGCGCCTGCTTCGCCAGGTCGTCGCGCCCCTCCTGCACCGCCAGCACCGCGCGCTTCTCCCAGTCCTCGGCGCTCTTCTTCTCCTGCTCGACCTGGGCCGCGAGCCGCTTCTCGTCCGCGATGGCGCCCGCCACCTGCTGCTTGGCCTTCGCCAGCTGACTCCGCATGTCCACGATCAGCTGGTTCAGCATCTTCTCCGGGTTCTCCGCGCGCGCGATCAGGTCGCTGATGTTCGACCGGATCAGCGTGGAGAGACGGTCAAAGATCCCCATGGTGCTCCTCGACGTGCTGGCGGATCCTCATTGACCCGCGCCCAACTTGCGCTCGCGCCGCTCGGCGAGCAGCCGCTCGGCGAAATCTAACCGCTCCGCCATCTCCGCGACCTGGCCGTCGAGCGCCGACACCCGCTCCTCGAGCGCGGCCACGCGGCGCTCGGCCTCGGCTCCTTCGGCCGGCGCGTCCATCCACTCCCCGCCCAGCCCCTTCCAGTGCCGCCGCCGGCGGCTCCCCTCGCGAATCCGCTCCGCCAGCGCCTCGCCCACCGGTGAGCGGAACAGCCACCGCAAGGCCATGGCACCGACCACGACCACCACCACGAAGCCAATCAACGGCGCCACCTGGTTGATCAGGAAGTTCGGGTCCAGGCCCGGCGGCGCCGGGAATGGCGGGAACGCCGGCGGCGTTTGCATCATGCGGACGCTGTACGCCTTTCCCACACCGGGGGTTTCCGCCCGCTCACGCGGGCGGCGCGAGCCGCTCGCCGTCGCGCTGTTTCGCGAGCAAGCGCTCCGTAAAATCTACCCGCTCCGCCAGTTCCGCCACCTCGTGACGCAGCTGCTCCAGCTCCTGGAGCACCGCGTCCGTTGCCGCCGCGCCGCCCGACGGCCCGGTGCCGCCCCGCAGCCGCTCGGCGAACGCCTTGCCCACCGGGGAGAGGGCAATCATCCAGGCAAAGAAGCCGCTGACGGCGACGATGGGAATCAGCAGCGCGACGACGCCTTCCATGACTCCCTCCCGCTCAGTGCGGCGGCGCGAGCCGCTCAGCCTCACGTTGCTTGGCGAGCAGGCGCTCCGTGAAGTCCATGCGCTCGGACAGCTCCGACAGCTCGCGGCGCACCTCCTGCAAGTCGGCCACGACCTCGTCCAGCTGGGCCGCGTCGGCGCGGTCCCGCGGCGGGCCGCCGCGGATGCGCTCGCTCACCGCCCGGCCGATGGGTGAGAACGCGAGGGCGATGGTGATCCCGCCGCCGAAGACGAGCACCATCAGAAGGATGTCTTCCATTCCCGGTTCAACTTATGCGACTAGTCCGCCACCGCCAGCACCTTGCGCAGGAACTGCCCCGTGTAGGACGCCTTCACCCGCGTCACCTGCTCGGGGCTGCCCGCCGCCACGACCGTGCCACCGGCATCCCCGCCGTCGGGACCCAGGTCGATCACCCAGTCGGCGGTCTTCACGACGTCCAAGTTGTGTTCGATCACGACGACGGTGTTCCCCTTGTCCACCAGGCGATGCAGCACCTCGAGGAGCAGGCGCACGTCCTCGAAGTGGAGGCCCGTCGTCGGCTCGTCGAGGATGTAGAGGGTGCGGCCGGTGTCGCGTTTGGCCAGCTCGGTGGCCAGTTTGACGCGCTGCGCCTCGCCCCCCGAGAGCGTCGTGGCGGACTGGCCCAAGTGGATGTATCCCAGTCCTACGTCGTTGAGCAGCTCGAGTTTCGCGCGGATGCGCGGCTGGTTCTCGAAGAATTCGAGGGCGTCGGCCACCGTCATGTCCAGCACGTCCGCGATGGACTTTCCCTTGTAGCGCACTTCCAGCGTCTCACGGTTGTAGCGCCGCCCCTTGCAGACCTCGCACGGCACGTAGACGTCCGGGAGGAAGTGCATCTCGACCTTCACGAGGCCGTCGCCCTGGCACGCCTCGCAGCGTCCTCCCTTGACGTTGAAGGAGAAGCGACCCGGGCCGTAGCCGCGGATCTTCGACTCGGGGAGGTAGGTGTACAGCTCGCGGATCGGCGTGAACAGGCCCGTGTAGGTCGCGGGGTTGGAGCGCGGCGTCCGGCCGATCGGGCTCTGATCGATGTCGATCACCTTGTCGACGTGGGCGAGCCCCTCGATGCGGTCGTGCGCGCCCGGGACCACCCGGGCGCGGTAGAACTGGCGCGCCAGCGCGCGGTACAGGATGTCGCTGACGAGGGTCGACTTCCCGGACCCCGACACGCCCGTCACCGCGACGAACAGCCCGAGCGGAAACTCGACCGTCAGGTCCTTCAGGTTGTGCTGCCGCGCGCCGACGACACGCAGCGCCCGCTCGCCGTCGGGGAGGCGGCGGCGCGGAGGCACGGGGATCCGGAGCTCGCCGCGCAGGTAGCGCGCCGTGAGGGAGTCGGCGTGCTGCAGCACCTCGCGCAGCCGGCCCGCGACGACCACCTCGCCTCCGTGGCGCCCGGCGCGCGGCCCCAAATCCACGACGTGGTCCGCCGTGCGGATCGTCTCCTCGTCGTGCTCCACGACGAGCACGCTGTTGCCGAGGTCGCGCAGCTCCTTGAGGGTGTCGAGCAGCCGCGCGTTGTCGCGCTGGTGGAGACCGATGGACGGCTCGTCCAGGATGTAGAGCACGCCGACGAGACGGCTGCCGATCTGCGTGGCGAGGCGGATGCGCTGCGCCTCCCCACCCGACAGCGAGGCCGCCGAGCGGCCGAGGGTGAGATAGTCGAGGCCCACGTTCTTCAAGAAGCGCAGCCGGTCCTTCACCTCCTTGAGGATCGGCCCCGCGATGTCGGGGTCGAGTCCGGGGCGGCCGTTGCGCCGCAGCGGGACGCCCTCGAAGAACGCCAGCGCGTCGGCGACCGACAGCTCCACGACGTCTCCGATGCTGCGGCCGTGGACCAGGACGGAGAGGCTTTCGGGGCGCAGCCGCTTGCCGCCGCAGGCGGGGCACGGCTGCTCCACCATGTACTCCTCGAGCTGCTCGCGCACGCTGTCGGACGCCGTCTCGCGGTAGCGCCGCTCCACGTGCTTGAGCACGCCTTCCCAGCTCGACTGGTACGAGCCCTGAAACCGCTCGCTCGCGTACTGGTAGGTGAGCGTCCTGCCGGGCGCGCCGTACAAGAGCGCCTTGCGCGCGGCCGCCGGCAGGTCTTTCCAGGGCGCGTTGAGATCGAACTTGAAGGTGCGGGCGAGCGTCGGCAGAATCACCTTCCGCACGTAGCCGCTCGGCTCACCCCACGGCAGGATCACGCCCTCGAGGATCGACAGGCTCGGGTCGCCGAGGATCAGATCGACGTTCACCTCCCGGCGCGTGCCGAGGCCGGAGCACTCGGGGCACGCGCCGAACGGCGAATTGAACGAGAACTGCCGCGGCTCGAGCTCGGGGAGCGAGAGCCCGCACGTGGGGCAAGCGTAACGCTCCGAGAACAGCGTCGCCTTCGGGCCGCCGGCGCGATGCTGCACGACTTCCACCACGCCGTCGGCCGCGCGCAGCGCGGTCTCGATCGAATCCGCCAGCCGGCCGCGTTCGGCCCGGCGCACCACCAGCCGGTCGACCACGACGGCGACGTCGTGGTTCTGGCGGCGCTGCAGCTTGGGGACGTCCGAGAGGTCGTACGTCTCGCCGTCCACGCGCACCCGCACGAACCCCTGCTTCCGGGCCCCCTCGAACACGTCGCGGAACTCGCCCTTGCGTCCGCGCACGAGCGGAGCGAGCACCTCGATCTTCGTGCCCTCGGGCCACGCGAGCACGAGGTCGGTGATCTGCGACGCGCTCTGCCGCTCGATCGGCGAGCCGTCGCGGGGGCAGTGCGGCGTCCCTGTCCGCGCCCACAGCAGGCGCAGGTAGTCGTACACCTCGGTGATGGTGCCGACCGTGGAGCGCGGGTTCGAGCCCGCCGTCTTCTGCTCGATCGAGATGGCGGGCGAGAGGCCCTCGATCGCGTCGACGTCGGGCTTCTCCATCAGGCCGAGGAACTGGCGCGCGTAGGCGGAGAGGGACTCGACGTAGCGGCGCTGCCCTTCGGCGTAGATGGTGTCGAAGGCGAGCGAGGACTTGCCGGACCCGGAGAGCCCCGTGATCACCGTCAGGGCGTTCCGCGGAATCTCGACGGTGATGTTCTTGAGGTTGTGCTCGCGCGCCCCGCGGACGACGAGCGACTCGCTGGACATAGACTCGTAGCCTAGATAGCGCACGGTGCTCAGGTCAACTCTCCCCAATCTCTTGCTTAACCCCCGCCGGTTTCCTACGTTAGCCCTCCCCCATGGCGCCGGCCGCGCTGGTCGTGCTGACCACCCTCGCCACCGAGGAGGACGCCCGCCGGCTCGTGACGGCGCTGGTGGGCGAGCGGCTGGTGGCGTGCGGCACGCTCGTGACCGGGGCGCGGTCGATCTACCGCTGGGAGGGTGAGCTGAGGGAGGAGAACGAGGTGCTCGTGGTGCTGAAGACCGATGCATCGCGGTGGGACGCGCTCGCCGCGGCGGTGCGCGAGCGGCACCCCTACGCGGTGCCGGAGCTGCTGGCGCTGCCCATCGAGCGCGGGCTGGACCGCTACCTGGCATGGCTCAGGAACGAGGTGATCGGGTGATCCACAAGCGCGAGCCGCGGTGGCAGTCGGCGGCCGACCGGGCGCGGGTGGCGGCGGAACTGCTCGAGGAGGCCGAGTCGCTCTCCGAGAACAGCACGATTGCGACGCCCGCCGAGGTGGCGCGCGCGAGTCTGCCACCGCCGATCCGCGCCGAGCTGCCGGATCCCGCGCCGCCCGCGCCGGAGGGGGAGGCACCCGCGGGGGCGGCGACCGCGGCGCCCGGCCTCGACGAGCTGGTGGCGCGAGAGCCCGACAACGTGGGGCTGTTGCTGCAGCGGGCCGAAGTGCTGTGTGGGCGCCGGCACTACACCGCCGCGCAGCGCGATCTCGAGCGCGCGCTGCGACTGGAGCCGGGGAACATGGACGCCCTGGCGACGCTTGGCCTGGTCCTGTCCCGCAAGGGCCTGTGGATCGAGGCGGCGGCCCAGTTCAAGAGCGTCGTGGAGCTCGATCCGGGGCGCACCGCGGCGTGGTATTACCTGGGTGAAGCGTTGAACCACGTGGACGACCTGGCCGGGGCCCTCACCGCGTTCGAGCGCGCGGCCGAGCTCGAGCCGGGGAACCCCAAGGCGCTGTACGGCTGCGGCATCGTGCTCGACCGGCTGAACCGCCCGGCCGAGGCGACGCAGATGTACCGGCGCTCGCGGGAGGCCGCGGGCAGGTGATCCGCGTGGTCGTGGACGATCTGGCGTTTCTCGCCTGCGACGCCATCGTCCGCCCCGCCACCACGCGCCTCGACCCGACGACGCCCATGGTGCGCCGCCTGGAGCAGGTGGGCGGGACGGAGTTCGTGGGCCGGCTGCGGGTGCACAAGGATCTCGCGGTCGGTTCGGCGGTCGTCACGGGCGGCGGCGGCGACCTGCCGGCGGAGTTCGTGATCCACGCCGTCATTCGGAGCGACACGGAGCCGGTCTCGGCCACCGGCGTGGCCCGGGCCTGGCTCTCGGCGCTGCACCAGGCGCAGGAGTGGGAGTTCGCCCACCTCACCGTGCCGCCGCTCGGCATCGGGGCCGGCAACCTCTCGATCGAAACCGCCGCCGAGATCATGGTCACCGTCCTCAAGACGCACGCCGAGACCGCCGCCTATCCGTCGAACGTCTCCATCGTCGTGGAGTCGCCCGAGGACCGGGAGGCGTTCGAGGGGGCGCTGCGGCGCGCGGGGTCGGCGGAGTCGTGACCCGCCGGGGCTGGGCGATCGCGATCTTCGCCGCGTGGGGCGCGTCGCTGGGGTGGCTCGTGAAGCGCGAGTTCTTCCGCACCACCGGGGCGCGCCTCGCGGAGGCTGCGCTCTCGGTGCCGCCCGGCGCCGTGTACTACCGCCTCGACCTCGGCGGCCAACAGGTGGGGTTCGCCTCGTCCACCGTCGACACCCTGGCCAACGCGATCCGCGTGCAGGACGTGCTGACGATGGACGTCTCGGCGCTGGGCAGGCTGCACCGCACCACGGCGAAGAGCGACGCCACGCTCTCCCGCGCCTTGCGCCTCGAGTCCGTCACCGCCGAATTCGACGGCGACATCGGTCGCTTCACGGCGCACGGCGACGTGGTGGGCGACAGTGTGCTCGTCATCACGCTCGTGTCCGCCGGGGACACTCAGACGACGCGCGTGCGGCTCACGCGCCCTATCGTGCTGCCGACCGTGTTGCCGTTACGCCTCGCCTTCGGTGCCGAGCTGAAGTCCGGGAGCCGCTACACGATCCGCACGTTCGACCCGCTCTTGCTCGCCGAGCGCGACGTCGCCGTCACGATCGCGGCGGAGTCGACGCTCGTGGTCGCGGACAGCGCGGACTACGATTCCACGGCGATGGCGTGGGTCCCCGTGCGGTTCGACACGGTGCGGGCGTTCCGCATCGATCAGGAGGCGAACGGGGTTGAGACGAGCGCCTGGATCGACGCCCAGGGCCGCGTGGTGCGCGCCGCGAGCCCCGTGGGGTTCACGATGGAGCGGTCGCCGTTCGAGATCGCCTACGAGAACTTCCGCCGCCGCGACACCGCTCGCGTGGCGCGCGCCAGCGCCGAGCCCCGCGCGGGCGACATCGTGGCCACGACGGCGATCGCGGCGCGCATCCGCAGCGCCCCCGCCGACGTGGGGACGCTGCGCGTGCGGCTCTCCGGCGTGTCGCTCGCGGGGCTCGATCTCGCGGGCGGAGCGCAGCGGCTCCGCGGGGACACCCTGGAGGTGCACCGCCAGGAAGTCCCTGCGGCCGCATACCGGCTCCCGGCCGCGGACACGGCGCTCCGGCCCTATCTCCTCCCCGAGCCGCTCATCCAGAGCGGCGACGCCCGCGTCCGCGCCCAGGCGCGCCAGCTCGCGGGGCGGGAGCGCGACCCGGCGCTGGTCGCGGAGCGCCTCACCCACTGGGTGTACGGCCACGTGGAGAAGCGACTCACGGTGAGCGTGCCGAGCGCGGTGCAGGTGCTCGCGGCGCGGCGCGGTGATTGCAACGAGCACACCGTGCTGTACGTGGCGCTGGCGCGGGCAGCGGGACTCCCGGCGCGCGCGGCCGCGGGCCTCGTCCATCTCGACGGCCGCTTCTACTATCACGCCTGGCCCGAAGTGTGGCTCGGCAACTGGGTCGCCGTGGACCCGACGCTCGACCAGTTCCCCGCCGACGCGACGCATCTGCGCTTCGTCGTCGGGGGGCTCGCCCGGCAGGTCGAGCTGGTCCGGATGATCGGGAAGCTGAAGCTCGAGGTGCTATGATCCGTCTGGAGAGCCTCACCAAGCTGTACGGCAGCTTCGTAGCGGTGGACGACATCACGCTCCACGTCCCGCGGGGCGTACTGTACGGCTTCCTGGGGCCGAACGGCGCCGGGAAGACGACGACGCTGCGCATGATCGCCGGCATCCTGCGGCCCAGCCAGGGCCGGGTCCTCCTGGGCGGGGACGACGTGCACCAGAGGCCGCTGGCCGCGAAGCTGCGGCTCGGCTTCATCCCGGACCGCCCGTTCGTGTACGACAAGCTCACGGGGGCGGAGTTCCTGCGGTTCGTCGCGGGACTGTACGGCCAGGAAGGCGACGTCGTGGAGCGCCGCATCGCCGAGCTGCTCGAGGTGTTCGAGCTGACGAGCTGGAAGGACGAGCTGGTCGAGGCGTACAGCCACGGCATGCGCCAGAAGCTGATCATCTCGAGCGCCCTGATCCACCGGCCGGAGTGCATCGTCGTGGACGAGCCGATGGTGGGCCTCGACCCCAAGGCCGCCCGCCTGCTCAAGAACATCTTCCGCCAGTTCGTCGGCAAAGGCGGGACCGTGCTGATGAGCACGCACACGCTGGAAGTCGCCGAGGCGATGTGCGATCAGGTCGCCATCATGCAGCACGGCCGCATCGTGGCGAGCGGCACGGTCGCGGATCTGCGGCGGCAACACCAGGCGGGGGACGCGAGCCTGGAAGAGCTGTTCCTCAAGCTCACGGGCGGCGTCGAGGCGCGCGAGCTCGCCGAGGTGCTGGGCCGGTGAAGCAGCCCTCCCTGCGCCACGTGCTCCAGCCGAAGTGGCGCACCGCGCTGCAGCGCGTCCGCGAGGAGCGGGACCGGGGCGGCAGCGGCAAGCTCCTCATCCTCGCCCTCGTCGGGCTCGCTTTCTGGACCGGCGTGTACGGCGTGCTGTACCGCATCCTCAAGTACTTCCGCGGCGTCGAAGACCTCGGGCCGCTGCTCGCCGGCAAGCTCCTCGGCTTGGTGCTGCTCTCCTTCATCTCCATTCTCGTGCTCTCGAACGTCATCACCGCGCTGTCCAGCTTCTTTCTCGCCAAGGACCTGGACCTCCTCGTGTCGGCGCCCGTGGACTGGCTGCGCCTCTATCTCGCGAAGCTGGGCGAGACGCTGCTGCACTCCTCGTGGATGGTGGCGTTGATGGCGGTCCCCATCCTCACGGCGTACGGAGTGATCTACCGCGGTGGCCTGGTCTTCCTGCCGGTCGCCGTGCTCACGCTCGTGCCGATGCTGGCGCTGCCGGCCGTCGCCGGCAGCGCCATCACGCTCGTGCTCGTGAACGTCTTCCCCGCGCGGCGCACGCGCGACCTGCTGTCGATCGTCGCGCTCGGGGCGGCGGCGGGGGTGATCCTCCTGTTCCGGTTGATCCGCCCCGAGCAACTGGCGCGCCCGGAGGGGTTCCGCAACCTGCTGGACTTCATCACGGTGCTGCGCACGCCCACCTCGCCGTTCCTCCCGAGCGAGTGGGCGGCGAAGGCGATCATGGGCTTCCTGCGACACAACTTCGATCCCCTGCCGTTGCTGCTGCTGTGGAGCACGGCCGCGGCGCTGGTGACCCTGGGCGGGCTGCTGCATCGGGAGCTGTTCGCCACCGGGTACACCAAGGCGCAGGAGGGGGCGGAGCGGTTCGTGCGCGGCACGTTCTGGCGCTGGACCGTGGGCACGCTGCTGCTGCCGCTGCCCGTCGCGAAGCGGGAGTTCGTGCTCAAGGACGTGAAGCTGTTTTTCCGCGACACCACGCAGTGGAGCCAGCTGATCCTGCTCGCCGTCCTCGTCGTCGTGTACCTGTTCAACATCAAGGCGCTGCCGCTGCATCGCGGCGAGCCGGTGGGCTTCTTCTACGTGACCCTGGTGTCGTTTCTCAACCTCGGCCTGTCCGGGTTCGTGCTCGCGTCGATCGCGGCCCGCTTCATCTTCCCGGCGGTCTCGCTCGAGGGCCGCCAGATGTGGCTGCTGCGCTCGAGCCCGCTCGATCTGCGGGCGCTCCTCTGGTCCAAGTACTGGGTGGGGACCGTGCCGCTCCTGGTGCTGGCCATGCTCCTCACCGGGCTCACGGACGTGTTGCTCGAGGTCTCCTCCTTCATGATGATCCTGAGCCTCGCGACGATCTTCGCCCTGACCCTCGCGATCGCGGCGATGGCGCTCGGCTTCGGCGCCCTCTATCCCCAGTTCGAGACCGAGAACGCGGCGCAGATCCCCACGTCGTTCGGCGGGTTGGTCTACATGATGGCGACGATCGCACTGCTCGCGGGTGTCATCGTGGCGCTGTGGCAGGCCGTCTACGTGTACGTCCACGCGGTCTACGAGGGGCGACCGGTGGTGGTGGACGCGTGGATGCTGTGCTGGTTCACCGTGGCCGCGGCCCTGTGCGCGGCGGCCACGGTGATTCCTCTGCGGGTGGGGCTGAAGAAGATGGAAAGCTTCGAGTTCTAGAGCGGGAAGCTGAGCCCGCCGAGCACGTTGAAGGACGTGTTGTCCCTGAACACGAGCTTCGCCTCCAGGAACGGCTTGAACGGCATCGCCCGCCGGCCCTCCCACCCCGCGAACGCGTTGGCGCCCGCGTCGCCCCCGCCGCTCGCATGGAAGTACGCGAAGCCGCCGCCGAAGTAGAACAGACCGAACGCCGTCGGCGGGCGGTACCTCAGGTCGGCGTTGAGGCGGTAGGGCGTTCCGGTCACCCCGAAATAGAACTCGGCGGAGGGCACGAGCGTCCAGCGACGCCCGACCGGCAGGTTGAACTGCCCGCCGAAAAAGGTGTGATCCGCGTCGAAGTCATAGCCGATGCGGAAACCCACGGAAGGTCGCGGCGCGCCGATGAGCGCCTGCCCCCGCCGGGCGCGCCGTTGCGCGTCCGCGGTCGACGCCACGGTCGACAGCGCGACGAGCGCCACCAGCACCCGCAACGTGACGGATCTCACACTGCCATCCCTCGGTGGAAAGGTCGGACACTGATAGGAGATACCGGTCGGAAACGCAAGGGTTAGGCGGCGACGCGCGCGCCGCAGGCGTGGCAGTAGCGCGCGTCGTGCTCCAAGGCCGCCCCGCAGCGCGCGCAGTAGCCCGGCGCGGATCCGACACGGCGGCCGCACTCCGAGCAGAACTCCGCATCCCGCTCCTGGCGAGGGCCGTGCTCCGGACAGGCGGGAAACCCGGAAGGACTCCCTGACGGTCGCGGGACGCGAGAAACGGGCGATGGAATGCTCGGAGGCGGCTCCGGCCCCTCGGCCCGCAGCGCCGTCAACGCCTCCGCCGCGTACTTCGCTTTCAGCGCGTCGTAGTCAGCGTCCGACAGCTTCCCAGTGGCCCGGTCGAACTCGATCTCTTTCAGCGCACGCAACGCGACCGCGCGAGGGGAGAGATCATCATCCGGATCTTCCCCCTCGCTACCCCTTCCCCCTTCCCCCCGACCGTGAGGGAGTCCTTCAGGGTTCCCCGGCAGTTCACGGTCAGCGAGGTCCGGCCGGAAGATCGGCCGCAGCACGTAGAAGACCGCCCCGACGGCGAGCAGCACGCCCGCCACGAACTCGAGCATCGCAGGAATCAGCCGGGGAGACTGTCGAGCTCGCGCCGCAGGCGCTCGAGCTCGGCAGCGGTGGCGTCGAGCGCGGCCGGGGCAGCGGGAGCGGCGGGCCGCGCCGCCGCCGCGCGGGCCCAGCGGCGCAGCGCCATCACGAGCACCGCAGCCGCGACGAGGATCAGGACTGTGGGCAGGAAATAGCCCGCCAGGTTGAACCCGCGCTTGGGAGGCGCCATCAGGATCTGCACGCCGTTCTCGCGCACGAACTGGTCGATGATCTCCTGGGCGTCCTGGCCGCGGTCGGCGAGCTGCAGCACGCGCTGGTGCATGGCGGGACTCGTGGTGCAGCTGAAATCGGTAGTGCGGCAGGTGTAGACGTCCTGATTGCACCCGCACGTGCACTTCAGCTGCTTCTCGATCACCTGGATCGCAGCGTCGTTGTCGCGTGCGGTCACGGGGGGGAGCGGGCGACCGGCGCGCGCCGGGTCAAACAGCCTGCCCGAGGGGCCGGTGCCGGGGAGAGAGTCTTGGGCGGCAGAGGGCGGTAGAGGGCGGTAGAGGGCGGCAGAGGCGAGTCCGCCGAGCAACCCGAAGAATTCGCGGCGTGTACAGTCCAGCATCATTGCTCCCCCACCAAGCGCACCACATACCCCGCTTGCACCCGTTTCACGGCGGGCGACCCGCCGCCCGGCCACATCACCACGAGCCCGCCCACCACCAGGACCACGCCCCCGTACCACACCCACCACACCAGCGGATTGATGGTGAACCGGAACACCGCCTGCTCGGTGCCGTTCACCACGCCGCCCAGCACCACGTACAGGTCCTCGCGCAGGTCGCTCCTGATGCCGACCTCGGTCGAGGGCTGGAACGTGGGCCGGCCCAAGCCGTCCACGTGCTGGCGCTTCTCGGTCGTCAGGACGCCGAGCCGCTTGCCGTCGCGCTCCACCTCGAGCGTTGCCGCCGTGACCTGGCGGTTGAGCGCGTCGTACTGCGAGATGCCCAGGTGGGTGAGGCGGTAGGTCCAGCCGTAGGGGCTCCGGATCGTGGCCCGCTCGCCGGGGCGCAGCGTCACCTGGGTCTCCGTCTTGAACGCCATCCCGGCGAAGGCGATGAAGAGGATGAGGATACCGGTATGCACGATGTAGCCGCCGTAGCGGCGGCGGTTGCGGCCGACGAGCCGCGCCAGCGCGAGTGCGTACGGCTCACCGTACTGGCGATGGCGCGCGTGCGCGCCGCGGGCGAACTCCTGCGCGACCGTGGCCGCGACGAACCCGGCGAGCGCGATCGCCATCAGCGCCCAGCCGTCGCGCATGCCGCCGAGCAGCAAAATCAACCCGACGAAGCCTCCGGTGGTCACCGGCACGGCGAACTGCCGCCTCAGGTTCGGCAGCGACGCCCGGCGCCACGCGATGAGCGGCCCGATCCCCGTGAGGGCGAGCAGCGCGAGGCCGAGCGGGATGTTGACCTGATTGAAGAACGGCGGGCCGACGGTGACCTTCGTCCCCTGCACGAGCTCGGAGAGGATCGGGAAGAGCGTCCCCCACAACACGGAGAACGCGATCCCCACGAACAGCAGATTGTTGAACAGGAAGCTCGCCTCCCGGCTCACCATCGACTCGAGCCGCGCTTCCGCATCGAGCAGCGGGAGCCGCCGCGCGTACAGCGTGAAGCTCGCCGCCGCCGCCACGACGAGGAACACCAGGAAGTAATAGCCGACCGGCGACTGCGTGAAGGAGTGGACGCTCGAGATCACGCCGGAGCGCGTGATGAAGGTCCCCATCACGGAGAGCAGCCACGAGCCGATCACGAGCGCGAGGTTCCACTTCTTCAGCATCCCCCGCTTCTCCTGGATCATCACGGAGTGCAGGAACGCGGTCATCGTGAGCCAGGGAAGCAGCGCCGCGTTTTCCACCGGGTCCCACGCCCAGTAGCCGCCCCAGCCCAACTCCACGTACGCCCACCACATCCCGAGCAGCAGCCCGATCGAGAGGAACAACCACGACACGAGCGTCCACTTGCGGATCGCGACCAGCCAGTCGGTGTCGAGCCGCCGCGACAACAGCGCCGCCATCGCGAACGCATACGGGATCGTGATCGAGATGTAGCCGAGGTAGAGCATGGGCGGATGGAACACCATGCCCGGGTTCTGCAGCTGGGGGTTGAGTCCGTTGCCGTCGAGCGGCGTGAAGGCGAGCCGGGCGAACGGGTTCGCCGCGAACAGCATCACCGTCACGAAGAACGCGGCCACCGCGCACACGACGCCCGCGACGTACGGCAGCAGCGGCGCGTGGCGGCGCGACGTGAACGTCAGAGCGAGCGAGCCGAACAGGGACAGCACGCTGGCCCAGAAGAGCAGGCTCCCCTTCTGGCCCGCGTACAGCGCCGACCAGGTGTAGAAGATCGGCAGATTACGGCTGGTGTAGGCGGCGACGTATTCGACGTTGAAGTCGTGGTGGAACAGCGCCCACTCGAGCGCGAACACCGCCGTCACCAGGGCGGCGCACATCGCGAACACGGCATGGCGCGCGCTCTGCTGGAGGTCCGCGCGGCCGAGCAGCCCGCCCGCGAAGCCCGTCAGCGCCCCCCAGATCCCGACGAGGAAGGCGACCCACAACGCCAGATTGCCGAGGACGGTCATGCCGCCTTGGGGACCGCTTCGTAGCGGGACCCGCATTTCGCGAGCACGTCCGTCGCGTAGATGACCCCGTCCCGCTGGAGGCGGCCTTCCACGACGACCTCCACGCTGTCCGTGAAGGTGTCGGGAGGCAGGCCATGGAACACCACGGGGTAGCGGGCGCTGCCGTCCGTGATCTGGAAGCGGAGCGTCTGCGCCGCGGGGTCGCGCGCCACGGTTCCCGGCACGACCCGCGCCCCGACCTTCATCCCCAGGTTGTAAAAGGAAGGGTCCGCCGCGACGCGCTGCGAGAGCTCGCTCGGCGTGAGGAAGAACTGGCCCGTCTGCTTCACGCCCGAGGCCATGAGATACCCCACCGCCCCGACGACCAGCACGGCCCCAATGGCGAACTTCGCTCCGGCGTTCATGCCCAATTATACCTGTCCTTCGCGCGCCTGCTCCAGCGCCCAGCGGACGGCCTGCTCCGGCGTGGTCACGCGCGGCATGTCCACCACCGACGGGAAGGCGTCGTGCAGGCCGACGATCGGCGTGCCGATCCGCTGCGCCAAGGCGATCTCCGACAGCGTCCCCCACCCGCCCCCGATCGCGATCACCGCCTGCGCCGCCCGCACGATCAAGGCGTTGCGCATCTCCCCCATTCCCGTCGCGAGCGGGACGTCGATGAAGGGATTCGCGTCGGCGCGGTCGTTGCCGGGAAGGATGCCGACGGTGAGCCCGCGCGCCTGTTTCGCGCCCCGCGCGGCCGCCTCCATCACGCCGCCCAAGCCGCCGCACAGGAGCACCGCCTGCCGCTCGGCGAGGAGCCGCCCGACCACGCCCGCCCATTCCGCCTCTTCCGAGGTGCAGGTGCTGCCGCCGATCACGGCGACGAGGGGGTTCACCGGCTGCCCGCCGCCGCCCAATGGAGCGCCGTTGCGACCGCCCGCCGCCACTCGGCTTCCCGCGCCCGTGCCGCCGGCGCCCCGTCGCCCGGGAGAAAGCGTTTGAACTTCCGGCCGGCGAGGAAGTCCTGGAGCGAGCGCCACACGCCCGCGCCCAGCCCCGCGAGGGCGGCGGCGCCGAGCGCGGTGGTCTCGACCACGTCCGGCCGCGCCACGGGCACTCCCAGGAGGTCCGCCTGGAACTGCATCAGCCAGTCGTTCGCGGCCGCGCCGCCGTCGACCTGCAGGGCATGAAGGTGAAGCTTCGCTTCTCCGGTCATCGCCTCGAGCACGTCCTTCGTGCTGAACGCCATCGCCTCGAGCGCCGCCCGGGCGAGGTGAGCCCGGGTGGTGCCGCGGGTCACGCCGACGATCGTGCCGCGCGCGCGCGGCTCCCAATGGGGGGCGCCGAGCCCCACGAAGGCCGGGACGAAGTACACGCCGCCCGTGTCCGGGACGTCGCTCGCCAGGCGCTCGGTCTCGGCGGCGTGGCGGATGATCTGCAGGCCGTCGCGCAGCCATTGGACCGCGGCGCCCGCGATGAACACGCTGCCCTCGAGCGCGTACACCGGCTCGCCGCGCGCGCCGCAGGCGAGCGTCGTCAGCAGCCCGTGCTTCGACATGGGCCGCTCCGTCCCCGTGTTCAAGAGCAGGAACGCCCCGGTGCCGTACGTGTTCTTCGCCTGCCCCGGCTCGACGCAGCCGTGGCCGAAGAGGGCCGCCTGCTGGTCGCCCGCGATGCCGGCGACCGGCAGCTCGGTGCCGAGGTGCTCGGGCTCGCACACGCCGAACGACCCGTTCGAGCTCCGCACCTCCGGGAGGGCCTCGCGGCGCACGCCGAAGAGCCGCAGCAGGTCGTCGTCCCACGACCGCGCCGCGATGTTGTAGAGCATGGTGCGCGACGCGTTGGTGTGGTCCGTGGCGAAGCTCTTGCCGTTGGTCAGCCGGAACAAGAGCCAGGCGTCGATCGTCCCGAACACGGCGTCGCCCGACGCGACGCGTTGCTCCAGGCCGGGCACGTTGGCGAGCAGCCACTCGATCTTCGTCGCGGAGAAGTAGGGATCGATGACGAGCCCGGTGCGCTGCCGCACCAGCGCCGCGCGGCGCTGTTTCACGAGCTGCCGGCAGCGTGCCGCGGTGCGCCGGTCCTGCCACACGATGGCGCGGTGCAGCGGGCGCCCGGTGGCCCGCTCCCACACGCACACGGTCTCGCGCTGGTTGGTGATGCCGAGGGCCGCCGGCACGACCTGCGCCCGCTGCAACGCCTCGCGCGCCGCCGCGAGGGTGACGCGGAAGATCTCCTCGGCGTCGTGCTCCACTTCGCCCGGCGCCGGAAAATGCTGGGTGAACTCGCGGTAGCCCCGTCCCAGCAACCGGCCGTCCTCGGCCACGACGAGCGCGGTGGTGCCGGTCGTTCCCTGATCGAGCCCCAGCACCGCGCTCACGGGTCGGTCCCGAAGGGCGGCTTCACGAGGCCGCGCTCCATGAGGTAGCCCGTCACGTAGCGCGCCGGCGTGACGTCGAACGCCGGGTTCAGCGCGTCCGCCGCGGCGGGCGCGATCGGCCGGCCCGCCAGCGTCTTCACTTCCTCGACCGGGCGCTGCTCGATGGGAATGCCGTCGCCGTCCGCGAGCGTCGCGTCGATGGTGGTCGACGGCGCCGCACAGTAGAACGGCACGCCGTGATGGAGCGCCAGCACGGCGAGCGCGTAGGTGCCGATCTTGTTGGCGAAGTCGCCGTTCGCGGCGATGCGGTCGGCGCCCACGAGCGTCAGGTCGACCTCCGCCTGCCGCATCAGCGCGCCCGCCGCCGCGTCCGCGATCACGGTGCACCGGATGCCGGCGTGCGCGAGCTCCCAGGCCGTGAGCCTCGCTCCCTGCAGCACCGGTCGTGTCTCGTCCACATACACGTGCACCCGCCGCCCCGCCTCGTGGGCGAGGTAGACCGGGGCGAGCGCCGTGCCGATACCGCCGGTCGCGAGCGCCCCGGCGTTGCAATGCGTCAGGACCGCGGCGCCGTCGGGCACGAGCGGGAGACCGGCTTCCCCGATGCTACGGCACATCGCGCGATCCTCCTCCCAGATCGCCGTCGCCTCGCTCTTCAGCCGGTCCCACAGCGCGGCGCCTTCGCCGGGCGCTTGCGCGGCCACGCGGCGCATGCGATCGAGCGCCCACCGCAAGTTGATCGCCGTGGGACGAGCGGCGGCGAGGGGGGCGGCCAGCTCCTCGACCCGCGCCAGGAAGCGCTCGCGCGGAGCGCCACGCTCGTCCCGGAGCCCCGCGACGAGCCCCATGGCCGCCGCGATCCCGATGAGCGGCGCCCCCCGTACCTGCAGCGTCCGGATCGCCTCGGCCATCGCGGCGGCGCTTTCGAGGTCCCGCTCGATGTGGGCTTCGGGGAGCGCCCGCTGGTCCACGATGCGCACGGCCCCGCTCCGGGTCCAGGCGATGGCTTGGACGGGCATGAGCAAGAAGCTAATGCGGAGTGCGGAGTGCGGAGTGCGGAATGCGGAGTGTAATTGGAAGGTCGCACGGGGAAGCGAGGCCCGCATTCACACTCCGCACTCCGCATTCCGCATTCCGCATTCTCGTGGTAGGATTTCCGCATGGAATACCAAACTCTCCTTTTCGAGATCAAAGACGGCATCGCGCTGATCACGATCAACCGTCCCGACAAGCTCAACGCGCTGAACGACCAGGTGATGGCGGAGCTCGCCGACGTGGCGCAGCGCCTCGCGACGGACGACGTCATCCGCGGGGCGATCCTCACCGGAGCCGGCCCCAAGGCCTTCGTTGCCGGGGCCGACATCGGGGATCTCGCCAAGCAGGGCCCGTTCGACGGGAAGGCCCGCGCGCTGCGCGGCCAGGCCGTGCTGCGGCGGCTCGAGACGTGTGGCAAGCCGGTGATCGCGGCGGTGAACGGCTTCGCGCTGGGCGGCGGGTGCGAGCTCGCGATGGCCTGCCACCTGCGCATCGCGAGTGAGAACGCCAAGTTCGGCCAGCCCGAACTGAAGCTCGGCATCGCGCCCGGCTACGGCGGGACACAGCGTCTGCCGCGCCTCGTCGGTAAGGGCGTCGCGTTGCAGCTGATCCTCACAGGCGAGACCATCGACGCCCGGGAAGCCCACCGCATCGGGCTCGTCAACAAGGTGGTTCCGTCCGCCGAGCTCCTCGCCGCAGCGGAGCAGCTGCTGCGCGCCATCCTCGCCATGGGCCCGCTCGCGGTGCGGCTCGCGCTGGAAGCCGTGGACCAGGGGCTCGAGATGTCGCTCGACGAGGGCTTGCTGCTCGAAGCGAACCACTTCGGCCTGCTCGCCGCGACGCGCGACATGAAGGAGGGACTGGGGGCGTTTCTGGAGAAGCGGGCCCCCAAGTTCGAGGGGCGCTGAGGCCCACCAACGACTTAGTAAGTCTTGCGCTGACAACAACTTCTGAGTATTTTGGGGGGGTTGTCTGAGGCTCTCGCGGCCCGGCCGCGGCGCGCCACGGAACGTCCCGTGGCGCTTTTGGTGAGGGGCCCCATGAACGAGCGCAAACAGCGGTTTCCGGTCGCCGTCGCCGAGGCGCTGCGCGGCTATCTGGCGCGGTCGGGCCTGGCCAAGCGACTGGGGCAGGCCCAGGTCATCCCCGAGTGGCCGGATCTCGTCGGACCCCAGATCGCGGCGGTCTCGAGCCCCGAGAGCGTCAGCCCGGACGGCACGCTGTTCGTGCGCGTCGCCACGAGCGCGTGGATGAACGAGCTGCAGCTCATGACCCCGGAGATCATGGCCCGCATCAACGCGGGGCGCGGTCCCGGACGGATCAAGACGATTCGCTGGCTTCTCCAACGTTAGGCGTTATGGCCAAGGCAAAACCGGCGGCACCGAAGGACAAGGCCAACGGCGGCTACCAGGCCGACTCGATCCAGGTCCTCAAGGGTCTGGAGGCGGTGCGGCGCCGCCCGGCGATGTACATCGGCTCGGTGTCGGGCCGGGGGCTGCATCACCTCGTCTACGAGGTCGTGGACAACTCGGTGGACGAGGCGCTCGCGGGATACTGCACCCGCATCGACGTCACGATCCATCCCGACAACGCGATCACCGTCGTCGATAACGGGCGCGGCATCCCCGTCGACCTCCACAAGACCGAGAAGAAGCCGGGCGTCGAAGTGGCGCTGACGATGCTGCACGCCGGCGGCAAGTTCGACAAGACGACCTACAAGGTGTCGGGCGGGCTGCACGGGGTGGGCGTTTCGGTCGTAAACGCGCTCTCCGAGCAGCTCGAGGTGTGGGTGGATCGGGACGGGAAGCGCCACCACATGGCGTTCGAGCGGGGCGACACCAAGAAGCGGCTCGAGATCGTCGGCAAGGCGAAGGGCACGGGGACCACGGTGTGGTTCAAGCCCGACACCGAGATCTTCACGGAGACGCGCTTCGACTACGGCACGATCGCCAACCGGCTGCGGGAGCTGGCCTTCCTGAACAAGGGTCTCACCATCACGCTCAAGGACGAGCGCAAGGGGCAGCAGCGCGAGGAGACCTTCCACTACAAGGGCGGGCTCGCCGAGTTCGTGAAGTGGGTGCTGGGGAACCGCAAGCCGCTGAACGCGAAGCCCATCGTGTTCGAGGCGACGCGGGACGGCACGGAGGTCGAAGGCGCCCTGCAGTACGACGACCAGTACAGCGAGAACACCTTCACCTTCGTCAACAACATCAACACGCACGAGGGCGGCACGCACCTCACCGGCTTCAAGTCGGCGCTCACCCGCACCATCAACGAGTGGGCCAAGAAGGACGGGCTCCTCAAGAAGGAGGACTTCACCCTCAGCGGCGACGACGTGCGCGAGGGCCTGAACTGCGTGCTGCACGTCAAGGTCAAGCAGCCGCAGTTCGAGGGGCAGACGAAGACCAAGCTCGGCAACTCCGAGATCGAGGGCATCGTCAAGAGCGTCGTGAACGACGCGCTGGCGGAGTTCTTCGACAAGAACCCGAGCGTGGCGCGCACCGTCATCGCCAAAGCGCTCAGCGCCGCGCGCGCCCGCGAGGCCGCCCGCAAGGCGCGCGAGCTGGTGCGCAAGCGGAGCGGCCTCGAGGGCGGCCTGCTTCCCGGCAAGCTGGCCGACTGCGCCCTCAGCGACCCGAGGCTGTGCGAGCTGTTCCTCGTCGAGGGCGACTCGGCGGGCGGCTCCGCGAAACAGGGCCGCGACCGAAGCTTCCAGGCGATCCTGCCGCTGCGCGGCAAGATCCTCAACGTCGAGAAGGCCCGGATCGACAAGATCCTCTCCAACGAGGAGATCCGGACCATGATCACGGCGATCGGGACCGGCGTGGGCGAGGACTTCACGCTCGACGAGGCCCGCTATCACAAAGTGATCATCATGACCGACGCCGACGTGGACGGCGCCCACATCCGCACCCTGCTGCTCACGTTCTTCTACCGGCAGATGAAGGAGCTCATCGACGCGGGCTACATCTACATCGCGCAGCCGCCGCTGTACCGCGTGGCCAAGGGCAAAGAGGAGTACTACGCGTACGACCAGAAGGAGCGCGACTCCTACATCAAGCGTCTCTCCAACGGCAGCGAGGGTCGCGGCAACGTCGTGGTGCAGCGCTACAAGGGGCTGGGCGAGATGAACCCCGACCAGCTGCGCGACACGACGATGGACCCCTCCAGACGCACGCTGCTCAAGGTCACGATGGAAGACGCGCTGGAGGCCTCGCAGCTGTTCGAGACGTTGATGGGCGATGAGGTCGAGCCGCGCCGGCGGTTCATCGAGGAGAACGCGAAGTTCGTGCGCAACCTCGACGTGTGACGCGCCGCGCCTGCCCAGAACTTATGTGATGACAATCACTATGGCGTTCCTGCCACACCCCTCCCCCCTTGACTTCCGCAGCCGCCGTTCCAAACGTAGGACTCAGCAGACCGAACTAACTCGCTCTCTGGCGAGGTGTTAGGCCCCGTTGCGCCCGCGATCGGCCATCGGGGCCGTTGTGTCTGCGAGGAGCAGCGGACATGGCCCTGCATTCCCGCATGGACGGTTTGGACGTGGGCGTCGCCGTGATCGCCCCGGATTGGACGATCGCGCAGTGGAGCGCGCCCGCCGCCCACCTCACCGGCATCCCCGCCGACCGGATGGTGGGCCGGAACTTCTGGCTCGCGTTCCCCGCCGCGCCGAGCAGCACCATCGAGCGGCTGCTCCAGGAAGTGCTCCAGGACGGCGTGACGCGCTCGTTCGTCGCTCCGGGACGGAGCGACCTTCAGGGCAGGGTGTTCGAGGCCCAGGTGACGCGGGGGGCGGGGAATCATCTGATCCTGCGCTTCCGCGAAACGCGGGTGCACGCGGAGCAGGACGCCGGCGCCGGACACCTCCTGACTGCGGTCGATACGGAGCGACGGCTCTACAAGCAGTTGTTCACCGCGCTGCCGACGCCGGCGCTGGTGCTCACCGTGGACGGTCAGATTCTCGACGCCAACCCCGAAGCCGCGGCGCTGCTCGGTGTCCCGAATCTCCCCGCCCTCCGCGGGCGCGCGCTCGCGGCTTGGGCGATGTCCGATCAGCGCGCCGCTTTCGCCAAGGCGCTGCGCGACGCGGTGACGCGCCGCCAGGCGTTCCGGCTGAGCCTCGAGTTCGCGGGGGAGCCGGCGCGCGAGGTGGAGGCGGTCATCGACAACCTGGATCCCGAGGACACGGTGGCGAAGCTGCTGTTCTTCGCGACCGACGTATCGCGCGAGGTGCTGCTGCAGCAGAAGCTCCTCAAGGCGGACCGGCTGGCGCAGCTCGGCGCCCTCGTGTCCGGCGTCGCTCACGAGCTGAACAACCCCCTGGCCGCGATCGCGGCCTTCGCGGAGTTGCTCGCCACCGGCGCGGGGGATCCGGATCTCAAGGAGAGCGGCCAGTTGATCCACATGGAGGCCATGCGCGCCGGGCGGGTCGTGCAGACGCTGCTCGACTTCGCGCGCCAGCGGGCGCGCGTGCGCGAGCCCGTGGACCTGCTCGAGGTCGTGGAGCGGGTGCTCGCCCTGCAGCGCAACGCCCTCAAGAAAGCCCGCGTCAAGGTCGAAGTGACCCTGCCGGCCGACCTGCCGGACGTGACGGGCGACGCGCAGGAATTGCAACAGGTCGTACTCAACGCCGTCGTCAACGCGCAGCAGGCGATCGAGCAGACCGGCCGCCCCGGCAAGCTCTCCGTATACGCACGCCGCGTCGACGATCAGGTCGCGCTCGCGTTCGAGGACACGGGGCCGGGAGTGCCGCCCGAGATCCTGGACCGGATCTTCGAGCCGTTCTTCACCACGAAGGGGGAGGCGGGCACCGGCCTGGGGCTCGCGATCAGCCTCGGGATCGTGAAAGCGATGGGCGGGCGGCTGTACATGCACAACCTCGAGGGGGGTGGCGCCCGCTTGAGCGTCGAGCTGCCCACGGTGGCCGCGCCCGCACCGGAGCCCGAGCGGGCGGGGTTCCGCGGCCCGGCGCGGCCGCTCTCGATCCTCGTCGTCGAGGACGAAGGGAGCGTGCGCCGCGGCATGGAGCTGATGGCCGAACGGCTGGGCCACCGGGTCACGAGCGCCGCGGGGTTCGAGGACGCGCTGCGCCATCTCCGCGACCGGACACGCTACGACGCGCTGCTCGTGGACGTGCACCTCGACGAGGCGCACACGGGGTTCGACCTGTTCGAGGCACTGCGACTCGAGGGCCGGGGCCTCGATCAGCACGTCGTGTTCACGACCGGGGACTCGATCTCCCCCAGGACCCGCGACGCCTTGCAGCGCTCCGAGCGCCCGGTGCTCCGCAAGCCGTTCAATCTCGAGGAGCTGAGGGAGATTCTGGATCGGGTCGCCGGCTAGTAAAGGGCCGGTAAAAGGCCGGGGAAGGGGGAAGGGGTGACCCTTCCCCGGCCTTTTACCGGCCTTTCACCGGCTTTTGACCGGCCGTCAGCTCTTCGACCCCGTCCTTCGTCACCCGATGCGAGACGAGCGGCAGCGGCTTGTCGGCGAGCCGGTCCCCCATTTCGATGGCGCGCTCCAGTCCCTCAAATCCGAGCTTCACTCCCGCCGCGTCTTTCGCGAACACGGAGGCGATGGGCTCGCCGGCGAGCACCTTGTCCCCCGGCTTCACGGTGATGACGAAGCCGACGCTCGGGTCGATGACGTCGTCCACCTGACGCCGCCCCCCGCCCATGGCGACAATGGCCCGGCCGATGGTGCGGGGCTCGACCCGCGTTACCACCCCGGTCTCCCGGGCAGCGAAGATCTCCACTGCCTGGGCCTGCGGCAGCACCGACGGGTCCTCGAGCACCTTGGGGTTGCCGCCCTGCGCCTCGATCATCCGCTCGAACTTCTCGGCGGCAAGACCCGAGCCGAGCACGCTTTGGAGCTTCTTGCGCGCCTGTTTGGTGCTCTTCTCGACGCCGGCGGCGAGGAGCATCTCGACCCCCAGGGCGTAGGTCACCTCCATCAGATCCTCCGGACCCTCGCCGCGCAGCGCGAGGATCGCCTCTTCCGTCTCGAGCGAGTTGCCGCAGGCCCGGCCGAGCGGGCGATCCATCGCGGTGAGCAGCACGACCGTGGGGCAGCCGCGATCCTCGCCCAGCGCGATCATCGTGCGCGCGAGCTCCAGGCCGTCCTTGAGGGCAGGGAGGAAGGCGCCGCCGCCCCGCTTCACGTCGATCACGAGGCCCGTGAGCCCCTCCGCGAGCTTCTTGGACATGATGCTGGCGGCGATGAGGGGAATCGCCTCCACCGTACCAGTGACATCGCGCAGGGCGTAGAGCTTGCCGTCGGCCGGGGCGATCTCCGGGGTCTGGCCGATCATGGCGCAGCACAGCTTCATGACCTGCGCCTTGGTCTCGGCCAGGGACAGGCGGGTGCGGAAGCCGGGGATCGCCTCCAGCTTGTCGAGCGTCCCTCCCGTGTGCCCGAGTCCCCGACCCGACATCATCGGCACCGCGACGCCGCAGGCGGCGACGAGCGGCGCGAGCACGAGCGACACCTTGTCTCCGACGCCGCCCGTGGAGTGCTTGTCGATACGCGGCGTGGCCCACCCGTCGAACGCGAGGCGCTGCCCCGATGCGAGCATCGCGTCCGTGAGGGCCGCGAGCTCCGGCCGCTCGAGCCCGCGGAAATAGACCGCCATGAGCAGCGCCGCCATCTGGTAGTCGGGCACGCGCCCTGCCGTGTAGGCGGCGACGAGGGCGGACCATTCCTCGGGCGTGAGGGCGCCGCCGTCGCGCTTGCGTTCGATCAGCGGCACAACGAACATTAGCGGCCCCCCTCCTCGCGGAGACGTCGATGCGCGTTGGCCCGTGGCTCCTCACCCTGGCGTGCGCCCTGCTCGCGGCGCCCGGACCCTTGGCGGGCCAGGCCCACGAGACCGCGGCGCACCACATCGCGCTCGGGGACACGGCGACCAGGGCGCTCGATCCGCAGACCGCGCTGCGGCACTATCGCGCGGCCCTGGCGCTCGACTCGACGAGCTACGAGGCGCTGTGGAAGGCGTCGCGCTCGCTCGTCGACATCGCGAAGCAGATCGAAAGCGAGGAGGACTCCCTTAAGCAGCGGCGCGACACTCTGTACATGCAGGCGCGCGCGCTCGCCGACGCGGCGGTGCGGGCCAACCCGAACGGCGCGGAAGCGCACTTCATGATCGCGAACGCGCTGGGCCGCCTCTCGCTCACGCGGGGCGGTAAAGAGCGCGTCCGCTTCGCCCGCATCATCTACGACGAAGCCATGAAGGCGGTGAAGCTCGACTCGACCCACGACGGCGCCTACCACGTGCTGGGCTCGTGGAACGCGGAGATCAAGCGGTTGTCTGGAATCCAGCGGTTCTTCGCCAAAGCGCTGTTCGGCGCCGGATTCATGGACAAGGCCAACTGGCCCGACGCCCAGCGCTACCTCGAGAAGGCGGTCGCCTGGAAACCGGGCAACATCTTCCATCGGCTCGAGCTGGCGGAGGTGTACATGGACGTGGGCAGGTTCTCCGCCGCCCGGGAGCAGCTGACCGCCATCGCCGGCCTGCCCCTCGCGGACGTGCTCGATCACGAGTACAAGGAGGACGCGGTGCTGGATCTCAAGGACATCGCGGGCCAGAAGGACAAGACCTAGCGCCGCCGCATCAGGCGCTCGATCTCGTCGGTGGTGCGCGGCGCCTTGCCCGACAGCCACTCGGCGCCCGCGGCGGTGACCAGCACGTCGTCTTCGATCCGCACCCCCAGGCTTTCCTGCGGCAGGTAGATCCCGGGCTCGATCGTGAACACCATGCCCGGCTCGAGCCGCTGGCGCCCGGGGACGTTCACGTCGTGCACGTCCATGCCGAGGTGGTGCCCCAGCCCGTGAATGAAGTACGTGTCGCAGGTGCGGTCTCCGCACAGCGTACCCGAATGGTCCCGCATGTAGGTCCGCGCGATGCGGTCGAGGTCGCGCAGCGTGACGCCGGGGCGCACCGAGTCGAAGGCGGCCCGCTGGGTGGCGAGCACCAGGTCGTAGATCGCCTTCTGGCGCCCCGTGAACCTCCCGTTCACCGGGAACGTTCGCGTGACGTCGGCGGTGTACTGGCCCCACTCCGCGCCGGCGTCGACGACGACCAAGTCCCCGTCGCGCGTCTGCCGGCGGTTGACGTCGTAGTGCAGCGTGGTCGAGTTCGGGCCGCTGCCGACGATGGACGGGTAGCCCACGCGGTCGGCGCCGTTCCGGCGGAACCCGGCCTCGAGCACCGCTTCGATCTCGTATTCGTACATCCCCGGGCGGGCCCCCTGCATCGCCGCGACGTGCCCGGCGACGCTGATGTCGATGGCCGTGCGCAGGCGCGCCAGCTCGTCGGCGTCCTTCACCATGCGCAGCGAATCGGCGACGGGGCGGAGGTTGCGCACGTCGCGGCCCGCGAAGACGAGATCCACGACGCGGCGCTCCTCGCGCGTGGCGTCGTCGAGCGGCACGTACACGGGCCCCGGCACGCGCGACTGCACCAGCCGCAGCCGGCCCTCCAGGGAATCGGTCGGCAGCACGATTGGGATCCCGGAGAGCCGCGCGGCGGTGCTGTCGGGTCCCAGCCGCAGCCCCGTCCAGCGCTCGCGGGCGGGGTTGCGCGGCGGCAGAAACAGCGTGGTCTCGACCGAGTCGGGCCCGCGCGCGGTCAGCACGATCCACGCGTCCTGCGTCTCGAGCTCCGTGAAGTAGAAGAACGTGTTGTTCTGGCGGAAGTCGTTGTCCTGGATGTAGTCGCGCTCGACGTCGCGCTCGTGCGCTGCCGGGATGAGGGCGACGCCGTGGTCGAGAGATCGCAACAGCGCCAGGCGCCGCGCCGCGACGGCCGCGGTGTCCACCGGTCGGCCCATGCCCGGCAGCTCGGGCACGACGCGCCAGGCGCCGATCGGCGGCGCGCCCGAAGCCCGCGCCTGCGCGACGAGTCCGCCGCCCGCGAGGACGAGCAGCGTCGTGAGCAGCCCGATCCGCATGGGCTCCGAAGCTACCGCGCGTCGCGAACGGCGGCAACGCCGTGCGGCTTGACGCACCGTCCGACACACGGGCAAACTATGCCATGACCATCTCCACGGCCCTCTCGGCCGCCGAAGCGGAGCGTCTCGCCGCGCACGTGGCGGAGCTGGAGCGCGAGCGCAAGCACCTCCTCGCCGTGATCGAGATCCTGAAAGAAGTCTCCACCTCGCTGCATTTCATCGACATCCTGCAGGGGATCGCGCGCAAGCTGGGCGAGGCCTTCGGGCTCGACCGCTGCTCGATCTTCCTCGCCGAGCGCGGCGGCAAATCGGTGCGCCTCGTCGCCTCGTACGAGGACCCGACCATCCGCAACTACGTCGTCGATCTCGAGCGCTACCCGGAGCTGAAGCGCGCCATGCAGACCGGCGAGACGGTCTTCATTCCGGACGCGGCGAACGACCCGAGCTTGAAGCACGTGAAGGGCGAGCTGATCAACCGCCGCGTGAAGTCGATCACCGTGGTTCCGATCACGTGGCGCTCGGCCGCCATCGGCGCGATCTTCCTGCGCACGTTCCGCGACGGCCCCACCTTTTCGGACGAGGACGTCGGCTTCGTGCAGGTCGTCGCCTCCCTCACGGCCCAGGCGCTCCGCAACGCCCACCGCTACGAGCGCCTCGCCCAGCGCCACCGGGAGACCGACGAGACGATGCGACGCATGGAGCTCGAGCGCGTGGCCTTGCTCGCGTTCCTGCGGCGTCTGCTCGGCGCCTTCGGCGAGCGGGAAGGGCCCTGGGCCGAGGGGCTGCTGTCGCGCGCCAGCACGGAGGAGCTGGATCGCCTGGTCGGTGTCGCGCTCGCCGTCATTCAGGAAGAAGCCAAGGGCCGGTGACCACCCCGGCGGCCCGGGCCGCCGAGCTGTGGCGGCTCATCGAGCGGGCCAACCACGCGTACTACGCGCTCGACCGGCCCGAGATCTCGGACGCCGAATACGACCGTCTGTTCCGCGAGCTGCAGGCCCTTGAGGCGGCGCACCCCGAGCTCCGCACGCCGGACAGCCCCACCGGCCGCATCGGCACCGAGCCCGCAGCCGCCTTCCGCAAGCACCGCCACCTCGTCCCCATGTTGTCCCTCGCCAACGCCTTCAACGAGGCCGAGCTGGGCGAGTGGGAGGAGCGGAACGCCCGCCTCGTGCCCGAGGTGAGGCAGGCGGGCTACACCCTGGAGGTGAAAATCGATGGCGCGGCCGTGAGCCTCACCTACGCGGACGGCCTCTTCGTCACGGGAGCGACCCGCGGCAACGGGGTGGAGGGGGAGGACGTCACCGCCAACCTGCGCACCGTCCTCAACGTGCCGCTGCGCCTTCAGGGGGGCGGCTGGCCCAAGCGCATGGAAGTGCGCGGCGAGGTCTATCTCTCGAAGTCGCGGTTCGGGAAGCTGAACGAGGAGCGGGCTCACGCCGGCGACCCACCGTTCGCCAATCCGCGGAACGCCGCGGCGGGCGCGCTGCGTCAGCTCGATCCCAAAATCACGCGCAGTCGAGGCCTGCGGATCTTCTGCTTCCACGTGGAAGCACCTGGTCACAAGCTCCCGGTTGCGACCCAGCATGACCTGTTGCAGCAGCTCGCCACCTGGGGCTTTCCGGTCGAGCACCATCACAAGCTGACCCCCGACCTCGCGGCCGCCAACCGCGAGATCGCAAACCTCGAACCGCTACTCGAGCACCTCGACTACGGCGCTGACGGCGTGGTGGTAAAGGTGAACCCGCTCGACCTACACGCCGAGCTCGGCACCATCGGCGACCGCGAGCCGCGCTGGGCCATCGCCCGCAAGTTCGCCCCCGAGGTCCGGATCACGAGGCTCAAGGAAATCCGGGTCAACGTGGGCCGCACCGGCGCGCTCAACCCCTACGCGGTGCTCGAGCCGGTCGAGATCGGCGGCGTCACCGTCTCTACCGCCACGCTCCACAACTTCGAGCTCATCGCCGCGAAAGACATCCTTCCCGGTGACCTGGTGGAAGTGACGCGCGCCGGCGAGGTCATCCCGCAGGTCCTGGGCCGCGCCCCGACCGCGCACGGTCGTCCTCCGAGGAAGCACAAGAAGACCTTCGGGCCACCCAAGACGTGCCCGGTGTGCGGGTCGCGCGTAGAGCGCCCGAAGGACGAGGTGATGGTCTACTGCCCGAACGTGTCGTGCCCCGGGCGCATCTTGGAGAGCATCGTTCACTTCGCGAGTCGAGGGACGATGGATATCCGCGGCCTCGGATACGAGCGCGTGCGTTCGCTGCTCGAGGCGAAGCTCATCGCCGACGTGGCCGACCTGTACGATCTGAAGAACAAGAAGCTCCAGCTGCTCGCGCTCGAGGGGTTCGCCGAAAAGTCGGTGGACCAGCTCCTCGCCGCCATCGAGGAATCAAAGCAGCGACCCTTGTCCACGCTGCTCTTCGCCCTCGGCATTCGCCACGTCGGCGCCGAGGGAGCGAGGCTGCTGGCGCGCCACTTCGGAAGGATGGAGCGCCTCCAGAAGGCAACGGCGGCCGAGATTGGACAGATCCGGGGGATCGGGCCGGCGATCGCCGAGGCCGTGGCGGGGTTCTTCGCCGAGCCCCGCAACCGCAAGCTCGTGGAGCGGCTGGAAGCCCTGGGGCTGAACATGCGCGAGCCCAAGGCGGCGCCCGACGAGGCCGGCGGCCCGCTCGCGGGGCAGACCTACGTGATCACCGGAACGCTCCCGACCCTGTCGCGCGCCCGGGCGAGTGAGTTGATCGAGGCCGCGGGCGGCCACGTCACGGACGGCGTGTCGAAGAAGACCACCGCGCTGGTGGCGGGCGCCGATGCCGGCTCGAAGCTCGAGAAGGCGAAAGCGCTGGGCGTCCCGGTGATCGACGAGGCCGAACTCTTGCGCCGCGCGCAGGCGCAACCCTAAGTTGGCGTCCCATATGACCGCCATCCGGAGCGCCGCGCCAGACGGAATGACCATCGGACGCGGCGCCCTGCGGCAGCTGCGCGAAGGCCTGCTGCGCCACGCCCCGGATCACGCGGTCAACATCCTCCAGCAAGCGGGGTTCGCCGCCGGCGAGGGCATCTACCGAGCCTTCCAGACCTGGCTCCCGGGGCAGGCCGGGGTCACGCGCCCCGAGGAGCTCGACGCCGCCCAGCTCAACGACGTGCTCTCCGCCTTCTTCCAGGCGGCCGGCTGGGGCGCCGTCACCGTCGCCGCGCTCGGCCCCGCGCTGGCCGTGGACTCGCGCGACTGGGCCGAAGCCGAGCCCGGCACGACCGAGACTCCGATGTGCTTCTTCTCGTCCGGGATGCTGGCCGACTTCCTGGGCCGACTTTCGGGAGAGACCGTCGCGGTGATGGAGGTGGAGTGCCGCAGCCGCAACGACCCGCGCTGCCGCTTTCTTTCGGCCGCGCCCGAAACGCTCAACGTCGTCTACGATCAGATGATGCGGGGAAAGGGGTACGCGGACGTGCTCGAGGGAGGGCGGGGGGGAAGATAGCGCGCTAGCGGCGCGCCACGGACACCCCCTCGAGCAACAGCGACGGCGTGTGGCGCGCTCCGTACCAGCGACCGTCGGTCCCGAACCCGCCGATCCGCTTCAGCAGCTCGTACGCGTTCCCCGCCACGGCGGCATCCTTGACGCGACCGGTGATCTCGCCGCGCTCGACGCGATAGGCAAGCGCCACCGGGTGACTGAACGCCCCGCCGATCACGTTCCCCTGCCCCACGCCGATCAGCTCGTCCACGACCAAGCCGTCTCGCACATCGCCCAGCAGGCCACCCCCGAGCTCGCCCACCGCGTCGTCGTTCCCGCTTCCCGCTTCCCCGATGATGATGTTCGTGTACCCCGGCACCGGTTTGGAGAAGATGCCCCGTTGCCCGTGCCCCGTGCTGCGCGTGTTCGCGCGCGCCGCGGTCTCGAGATCATAGATGAAGCCGCGCACGCTGCCGCGGGCGACGAGCGGCAGTGGCGCCGACGGCACGCACTCGTCGTCGATGGGGCGCGACGCGGCGCGGCCGGGCCGGAGCGGGTCGTCGGTGACGGAGAACGCGGGGTCGAACACCTGCTGCCCCAGCCTGCCGGCGAGGGGCGAGATCCCCTGCAGCACCGCCTTTCCGGAGAGGGCCTGGGTGACGGGCAGGAGGATCGCGGCGAGTCCCGGCGGCGTGAACACCACCGGCAGCGCCCCCTCCGGCGGCGCGACGATGCGAA
Source organism: Gemmatimonadota bacterium (assembly GCA_003222115.1). GTDB lineage: Bacteria > Gemmatimonadota > Gemmatimonadetes > Gemmatimonadales > GWC2-71-9 > AG29. Next base: position 35,770 of record QHUL01000069.1, read on the forward strand.
GCGCCCGCTCCAAGCGGTCCGTGATCGACCGCACGAGCGCGTCGAGGCGGTCCTGTGCGGGCAGGTCGCAGCCCTCCCAGCTGTCGCCGATCATCAGCACGTCGTCGCCGGCGAAGCGCCAGATCTCCGCGCTCACGCCGACGGCGGTCGTCCGGTAGGACGCGTGGGCGCCGGCCGTGTTCGCGACCCGGGTCTCGGAAATGTCGCGCCCGATCCCGACGCTCACCTGGCACCCGTCGCGCGTGAGGCGCTCGAGCACCCCGCGGCCGATCGCGATCAGGTCGTCGAGCGAGGCGCCGGCGGCCCGATCGAAGTGCGTGGGGACGGGAGGGAGCGGGGCGGCCCCGGGCAGCGTGAGCTCGACCGTCCCGCCGAGATCGGCCGACGCGAGGGCGCGGTCGACCAACTCGCCGGCTGCCGCGACGGCCGTCGTCCCCGCGGTGCCCACGCGGCCGTCCCGCAGCACCCGCAGGCCGATGCCCGCCTCCTCGGTCGCTCCGGCCGCCTTGAGGCGGCCCCAATCGAACGACACGGAGGTGCTCTCCACGCGGCGCCAGATGGCGTCCGCCCCCCGCGCGCGGCGCCGGGCGTCGTCGAGCAGCCGCTCGATCACGCCGGGACGTCGCCCCCGATCAGCGCCTCCTCGATGCGGACGTGGGGCGCACCCTCGGTCACGGGGAGCGGCCCCTGGCCGGCCTTGCCGCAGCCGCCGCCCATCTGGTTCCAGCGGAAGTCGCCGGCGATGCGCTCGATCCGGTCGAGCGTCTGGAACAGGTTCCCCGCGAGCACGACGTCCTTGACCAGCTCGGCTTGATGCCCGTCGCGGATCATGCGCCCGTAGGCCGCGGTGAAGGAGAAGTTTTCGAGCAGCGTCTGACCCCCGAACGCGCCGCAGGCGTAGACGCCGAGCTTGATGTCGCGGATCAGGTCCTCGAACGTCCCTCGCCCGTTCCCGATGTACGTGTTGGTCATTCGCACGATGGGCGCGTGGCGGAACGACAGCGCGCGTGCGTTGCCCGTCGGCCGCTCACCCAGCCGGGCCGCGGTCTCCCGCGAGTGCAGGCGGCCGACCAGGACCCCCTCGCGGATGAGCGGCGTGTCCTGCGTTGGCGTGCCCTCGTCGTCGAACGGCAGCGTGCCGCGCAGCCCGGGCTCGGCGCCGTTGTCGCCCACGTTGAGCACGGGCCGACCGAAGCGCCGGCCCAGCGTCATCATCTCGCGCGCCTGGGGATTCTCGTAGATGAAGTCCGCCTCCGACAGATGGCCGAACGCCTCGTGGATGAACACGCCGGCCAGCTCGGGATCGAGCACGACGGGGTAGCGGCCGCCCTTCACGCCGGGTGCGTCGAGCAGCGCGACCGCGCGCTCCGCGGCCGCGCGAAAGCCCGCGCTCCGGCTCTGCGCTCCGGTCCAGCCGCGACGCAGGCCGATGGACTCGAGTCCTTTCTCGATCGTCCCGTTGCGGCGCGCCACTGCGGTCCCGGACAGGGTGACCTCCGGCCGCAGCTCGTGCAGCATCGCGCCCGCGGAGCTCACGAACCAGTACTCGGTGACCTCGTCGCGGTAGCTCGCGAGGGTGTCCACGACCCGGTCGCTCACCGCGAGCATCTCGCCGTTGTAGGCCTCGATGAGCCGCTTCTTCTCGGCGAGCGGCACGCCGCGCACGTCGCCGTCCAGGTCGAGCAGGGCGTCGGCCTCGTGGGGCGGCACGTCGGCGAGGCGGATCGGATCCTCCACCCGGATTGCGCGCGACAGCTCGGTCGCGCGGGCGACCATCGCCGGGAGCCGCTCCAGCGACGTGAACGAGGCGACGCCCCAGCCGTACCCGCGGTGCAGCGCGCGCACGAAGCCGCCCTGGTCCTCGGTCGCCGTGGCGGACTCCAGCCGCCGCCCGCGGTACGTGACGGACGAGCCCCAGGTGCGTTCGACGCGGATTTCGGTGTAATCGGCGCGCGAGGTCCGCAGCGCGTCGAGCAAACGGTCCTTCACTCCGCGAGTTCCCGCAACTTCTCCGCGTAGTCGGGCCGCATCACGATCTCCCCACCCACGATCACCTCGCGGTCCCAGGGGAGGATGATGAAGTTCTCGCTTTCGAGGGCGTAGAAGTCCGGCTTGAAGTCGCCGGTGCGGAAGGAGACGGCGGTCTTGACGGCCGCGGGCTGGAGCTCGCGCACCGCCGCCAGCGCGAGCTTCATGGTGTCGCCCGTGTCGCAGGTCTCGTCCACGATCAGCACCCGCCGCCCGGCGACGAGGCGCGGCGGACCCGCGATCACGACCGGGCGCGACCCGCCCGCCTCGCGAGTGATGGTCATGGATGCGAAGTCGCGCTGCAAGATGCTCGCGACCACGGAACCCGGGATGGCCCCGGCCTTGGCGATCCCGATCACGAGCTCCGGGTCGTAGTCGCGGAAGATCTTGAGCGCCAGCGCCCGGCACAGCTCGCCGAAGAACGGCCAGTCCACCTGGAGGACACCGCGGGGTGGCTGCCGAGTGGTGCGCACGTTCTGCGGGGTAGGGCGCAGCGGCGTGGGGGACATAGGCTGAGAAGCTACATTGCGAACGTCCGCAGCCGCAAGCTATTTTCGGCGCATGGGTTTCTGGCGCCGCCTCTTCGGCGGCTCATCGGGCGATGAGCTCAAACCCCAGCGCCTCGACTACTTGAACGAAGCGCTCGCACTCGAGCGCCAAGGCGACTACGAAGCGGCGCTCACCTCCTACCGTCTGGCGCTGCGCGACCATCCCAACGACGCCCGCATCCTGCAGAACATGGCGATCGCGTTCACGAAGACGCGGCGCCTCGACGAGGCGATCCGGCACTACCGGCGGGCCCTGGAGCTCGACAACGGGCTGGCGGGGGCCCACTACGGGCTCGCCTTCCTGCTGCTGAAGCGCGGCGATCCCGACGGCGCCGCCCAGCACCTGCGGGCGTTCCTGGCGCATCCGCCCAGGGGGCCCGACGCGCAAAGGTGGATCGAGCACGCCACCCAGGCCCTGCGCGACCTCGGGTCGTCCGGCGGGTCTCCCGAGGCAGTATCGGCGGAGGCGCCGTGACCCGGTGGGGCCCGCGCGGGGCGGGCGCGCTGGCGCTCGCCCTGGCGGCGGCCGCTGCGTGCGGGAAACTGGGGCCCGACTTCAACCAAGTGGTCGCGATCGAGGTGGCCGCGCTGGACAGCGTGGAAGAGGTCGACACCCTTCGCCCCCAAGCGCGCGCACTCGACGGCCGGGGCGACGCCGTGTCCACCGCCATCGCTTGGGCCACGGTGGACACGGCCGCCTTCCTCGAGGTCGTGGACCCCACCACCGGGGTGACCGCCGCCGAGCGCTCCGGCACGGGCCACCTCCAGGCCCGGGTCGGCGCGCTGCGGAGCAACCTGCTCACCGTCCGTGTCCTGGCCGCGGCCGACACCGTCTTCGCCGCCACACCGCCGCCCACGACCGTGACCCTCTCGGCCCCGGATTCCCTTTCCGATTCCCTCGGCGTCCTGCTCCAGGACACGACCGCTGCGGGCCCGGTGAATCTCACGGGCCGACCCATCGTCTTCACCCTCACGACCTATCCCGCTGGCACCGGGCCGGCGACGCTGGTCACGAGCCCCACCGCCTACGCGCTCGTCACGACCGACACGGTGGCCACGAGCGCGGGGCTCGCCGCAGTGCAGGTACGGATTCTCCCCGGCACGCCGCCGGACCACGTAGTCGTCGAGGCAACCGCCACACGGGCCGTGGGAACCCCGGTGCTCGGCTCTCCGGTCAGTTTCGTCGTCGTGGTGCAGCCATGAGCACGGGAACGCTGCCGCGGCTGTTCTTCGAGGCGATCGAGCGGCACGCCGGACGTCCTGCCGCCTTTCGGTCCAAGGTGGGCGGCGTGTGGACGGCGATCACGCATCGCGAGGCGGAAGCGCGCGTGCGGGCGATCTCGCTCGGTCTGCGGGAGCTCGGGATCCGGGCGGGGGACCGGGTGGCGATCGTGTCGGAGTCCCGGCCCGAGTGGATGCTGGCCGACTTCGCCTGCCTGTGCGCCCGGAGCACCGACGTCCCCGTCTATCCCACGCTCCCGGGGGCGCAGATCGAGTACATCCTGCGGGACTCGGGGGCGGTCGCGGCCTTCTGCTCGACCGCCGACCAGGTCGGCAAGCTCATCGCGGCACAGGCGTCGCTGCCCACGCTCGGGCACCTGATCGTGTTCGACCCCAAGGCGCAGCGAGGCCCGGTGATATCGCTCGCCGAGCTGGAGCAGCGGGGCCGGGCCGCGGAGGGGAGGTATCCGACGTTCCGGCAGGACGCCCTCGCCGCACAGCCCGAGGATCTCGCGACGCTGATCTATACGTCCGGCACCACCGGCGAGCCCAAGGGCGTGATGCTCAGCCACGCCAACATCTGCTCCAACGTCGACGCGGCGTTGCAGGTGTTCCCCATCTCGTCCCGGGACGAATGCCTCGCGATGCTCCCGCTGGCGCACATCTTCGAGCGGATGGTGGACTACGCGCTCTTCAAGGCGGGCGTGATCCTGAACTACGCCGAATCGTTCGAGGCCGTGCCGACGAATCTCGGCGAGGTGCGCCCCACGATCGTGGTCACCGTGCCGCGGCTGTTCGAGAAGGTGTATGCCCGCGTGCTCGAGAACGCGTTGTCGGGAAGCGGGCTCAAGCGGCGGATCTTCTTCTGGGCGAAGCGGACGGGCGAGGAGTGCGTCAGCTACGCCCTGTCCGGGCTGCCCGTTCCCGCGGCGCTGCGGGTCAGGCGGGCGCTGGCCGATCGGCTGGTGTTCTCGAAGCTGCGGGCGCGCACCGGGGGGCGCATCAAGTGCTTCCTGTCCGGGAGCGCGCCGCTCTCGGCGGAGGTCGCGAAGTTCTTCTTCGCGGCAGGCCTGCCCATCTACGAGGGGTACGGGCTCACGGAGACCTCGCCCGTCCTCACCATCAACCCCGCCGATCGCCCGAAGCTCGGCAGCGTCGGCACGGCCATTCCCGGCGTGCAGCTCAAGATCGCGGCGGACGGCGAGATCCTCGCCAAGGGGCCGAACGTGATGCGCGGCTATTACAACAAGCCCGAGGCCACGCGGGAGGCGATCGACTCCGACGGCTGGTTCCACACCGGGGACATCGGCGAGCTCGACGGCGAAGGCTACCTGAAGATCACGGACCGCAAGAAGGACCTGATCAAGACCGCGGGCGGCAAGTACGTCGCCCCGCAGCCGATCGAGAACCGGGTGAAGCTCAACAAGTTCGTGGCCAACGCGGTGGTGCTCGGCGACAGGCGCAAGTTCCCGATCATCCTCGTGGTGCCGAATTACGACCAGCTCGAGCTGTGGGCGCGCGAGCGGAAGCTCGCCTACCGGTCGCGGGTCGAGCTGATCGCGCTGCCCGACGTGCAGGCGAAGGTGGAGCGCGAGGTCATGGGGACGCTGCGCGACCTCGCGAAATTCGAGATGCCGAAGAAGGTCGCCTTGATCGAGCGCGACTTCACGATCGACTCGGGCGAGCTCACCCCGACCCTCAAGGTCAAGCGCCGGGCGGTGGAGAAGAACTACAAGGCGCTGATCGACGGGGTATACGCGGCGGTCGATCCCACGGCGGCCACGATCGAAGGCTAGCTCTTTTCGCCGACGACGAGGCCGTGACCGGCGCCCAGCCCCCTGACGCCGTCCGGGAGCGCCGCGCCCTCGTCCTCGATGACGAGCCGCCTCCCCCGCAGCAGCACCCGCTGCGCCTCCGCGATCCACGGCGCCCGCGCCAGGTCCGCCCCCACGACGACGCCGCGGGCGATGGACGGTCGCAGCGGGATGATGGTGGCGCACTCGAGCAGGCTGAGCACCGGCAGCTCCTCCGCGCCCGGCGGGGCGTTCGTACCCACGAAGTGAATGCCGTCGATCAGGCCGGCCAATCCGACCGCGTGGCGTGTCGCGCTGCCCAGGAGTACGACGTAGCCGCCCGGGCCCGAGAGATCGAGCAGCGCCTGGAGCGTCCCCGCATCGGCTGGGCGCGCGCCCCTCACCCCTTCCGCCTTTCCCCTCCCGCGCGTGAAGTACACGACGCCCTTCACGATCGGGTATTCCTTGCGACAAACGGGGCAGCCGACCAGCCCGGTCCGCACCATGCGTCCCGCCATCTCGCCCGTGGAGAGCACGAGCGGATCCGCCTGGTGCGACTCCGGGCAGCGCAGCAGCTCCGTCAGCTCAATGTGCATCGCCGCCGAAGACCACCCAAGTGAGGCTGTTGGCCTCGACGCGCACGCGCTGGCTCAATCGCTGCCCGTCCACCACGACCGCCAGGGTGTAGTCCCCGGGCGGCACGTCGCCGATGGCGAAGTGCTCCTGGTACGCCGGATCGGAGTGAGCGCGCTCGCCGTAGGTCTCGACGTAGGAGAACGGCGTCTCCTGGGGCTCGGCCTTGGTCAGGCCGAAGATGCGGGCCTGCCGGACGGGCTCCCCGCGACCGTCCCACACCTGCCCCGCGACCACGCCCGTCCCGGGTAACGGGCTGATCCACAACTCCGGGTTCGCCGTGTAGCGGGGGAACCGCTCGCCCGGATCCACGATGAGGGGCACGGAGTCCGTCGCCGCCGCGTGGACCTCGAGGTGCAGGTGGTCGTTCGTGGCTCGGCCCGTATTGCCGACCCTCGCGATCACGTCGCCGGCTTTGACCCGACCGCCCACTGCGGCGAGCAACTTGGAGTTGTGGTAGTAGGTGGAAAAGACAAAGCGCTGTCCGCCGTCAGCTTTCAGGTTGCGGTCGTGTCTGATCGCGACTGTCAGCGAGCCCGACTCGGCGGGTCCCGCGAACACCACGACGCCGTCCCCGATCGCGTGGACCGGCGTGCCGTCGGGAGCGTTGAACTCGACGCCTTGATGCTGCTGGAAGGCCCCACCCATCGTCGAGCCGTAGCGGTACGTCTGATCGATGTACGCCTGGTCGTCGAGGGCGATGGGCCGCTGGAACCACGTGTGCTTGAGCCCCTGCGTGTTCGTGTCCGCCGGGGGGCGGTACGTCACGCCCACCAGCGTCAACCCCTGGTCGAAGCGGCAGCTCGCCAGGCCCGTGGGGCGACCCACGGCGTACCAGCCGGCCGAGAGGGGCAGGAACGCGGTGGCCATCCTGACGGGATCGCAGATGCTGAGCGGGTCGTCGTAGCGGAACACCCCTCCCGGTGTGGCCGCGTACACGTCGCGGGGCGGCGCACGGTCCAGCCGCTGCACGGGCGGAATGTCGGCGCGGCACTTCTTGATGATGGGCCCGCGCCCGCAGTTGGCGCGCCCCCGCCGGTCCACCCAGAGGCCGCGCGTCGGGTCGAGGCGGTACAAACCCCGCTCGGTGCCCACCCACACGCCGCCCGAGTCGGCGGCGAGCGCGCGGATCCGGTTGACGCAGCGGGCGGGATCGCAGGGCGAGGGCTCCGGGAACTCGCTCCAGGTGCGCCCGCCGTCGGCCGAGCGCGCCAGCCCGCGCAGGTGCGCCGCCCACAGGCTCCCGTCCGGCCCGGCGGCGAGCGCGAGGACGTACTGGCTCGCGATCCGGCCGACGACGTGCGGCGCCGTCGCCGCACCGGCGGAGTCCGTGATCTCCGCCCAGGTCGCACCGCGGTCCCCGGTCAGTTTGATCCCGTCCGCCGTGGCCACGTAGACGGTGTCGCCCCGCGTGACGATGCCGTTGGGCGTCACGTACTGCCACTCCGGGCCGAGCTGCGTCAGCTCCCAATTGGTCCAGGTCTTGCCGCCGTCCGTGGAGAGGCCCCAGCCGTTACCGACGGTGCCGTACCAGATGGCGCCCCGCGGCCCGAATCCGAACGCCTGGACGAAGTCCCAGGAGATCGAGTGGGCGGCGGTGTCCACGTTGTGGCCGCTGTGCTCCCAGGTCCCCGCGCCCGGCCGCAGGACATAGATCCCCTGACCGTAGGTCCCGACCCAGACGGCGCCGTCCGGCGCCCGCGCGAGCGCGAGCACGTGCACGCCGAAGCCGGTCGTGTCGGGCAGGGGCGGGAGCGCCTGGGCGGTGGCGGTGCCGAGTGGAGCCACGGCCAGCAGGGAGAGAAGTGCGGAGTGCGGAATGCGGAATGCGGAGTGATCGCCGGCGACCAGCCGGTGGCCAGGTAGCTGCGGCTCGCCCCGCATACTCCGCATTCCGCACTCCGCATTCCGCATTGGTTCAGCCTCGCGCCGTATAGACCGTCGGCATCAGCCGGATCTCCGTGATGTCGAGCCGCGGGGGCCGGGTCACGGCGAACACCACCGCGTCGGCGACGTCCTCGGCCCGCATCATGTCCTGGCGCTTCGTGAACCCGGGCTGGGAGTCCGGGTCGATCGGGTCCCACATGTCCGTGTCGACGGGCCCCGGTGAGACGAGGGTGGTGCGCACCCCGGTGCGCGCCAGCTCCGTGCGCAGCACCTCGTGCATCCCCCGCAGTCCGTATTTGCTCGCGGCGTAGGCGCTCGAGCCCGCATACGGCACGTGGTCGGACACCGAGCCGATCGTCACGACGTGGCCGCTGCCGCGCCGCACCAGATGCGGGACGAGCGCGCGTGCGATCAGAAACGGGGCGGTGAGATTGACCGTGAGCGCGCGCGCGAACTCCTCCGGGCTCGTCTCCGCCACCGGCTTGATGAAGAAGATCCCGGCGTTGTTCACTACGACGTCCGGGGCGCCCGGGTCGGCGACGACGCGGGCGACCGCCCGCTCCACCGCGGCCCTGTCCCCGACGTCGCACCGCAGGTCGGTGCGGCGCTCCGCGCCGCCGTCGGAGAGCGAGCGCGCTAGCCGCACCACGTGAGCGCCGGCGGCGTGCAGGGCGTTCGCGACGGCGAGCCCGATCCCTCGCGATGCGCCCGTGACCAGCGCGATCTTCCCGGCGAGCGGCGCGCCGCCCCGGCTCACTCGAGGCCCCGGCCGCCGTGCACCAGCCGCAGGAACTCGTCGCGCGTCTTCGCGTCCTCGAGCAGCGCGCCGCGCAGCGCGCTCGTCACCGTCTTGGAGTTCTGCTTCTCGACCCCGCGCATCATCATGCACAGATGGTACGCCTCGATCACGACGCCCACGCCGCGCGGATCCAACACCTCCATGAACGCGTCCGCCACCTGATCGGTGAGCCGTTCCTGCACCTGGAGCCGCCGCGCGAACACCTCGATCACCCGGGGGATCTTCGACAGGCCCACGAGCCGCCCGTTCGGGAGGTACGCGACGTGTGCCTTCCCGAAAAACGGCAACAGGTGGTGCTCGCACAGGGAGTAGATCTCGATGTCCCGCACGCACACGAGGTTGTCGTGCCGCTCCGAGTACAGCGCGTCGCCGATCACGTCCGCCACGGACATGCCGTAGCCGCGGGTCAGCCACTTGAGCGATGCCTCGACCCGCGCCGGGGTCTGGCGCAGACCTTCGCGCGCGGTATCCTCGCCCAGCTGCCCGAGCAGCTCTCGCACCAGCACCTCGAACGGCGTCCGTCCCGCAGCCGCCGTCGCCGCCGGCAGCGGTTCGACGTGCTCCTCGTGCAAGCTGTGCAGGCTGGACGACTTCACCTTGTCACGTCTCATGGTAGTCCACGTAGTTGCGACCCGTCTTCCACAGGCGGATCCGTTTGACGGCGGCCGTCTTGTTGGGCCTCCCAGGCAGGACTATCTTCGCTCGCACGTGAAACTAAAGGTACTCGCTTCCCTGTCCACGGCGGGAGCCTCGGCGGTGTCCGCCCTGTGGACGTTCCCGAGCATCCTGGGTTCGGCGTTCCTCGTCGCCTGGGCTGCGGAAGCGGCGCAATTCCTGATTTCCCAGGGCCTCGCACTCGCCATCCTCGCCTGGCTGCAGACCCTGCCCGAATTCGCCGTCGAAGCCGTCATCGCCTGGGAAGCGGGGCGCGACGCCGAGCGCGCCCACCTCGCGATCGCGAACCTCACCGGCGCCATCCGCCTGCTGCTGGGCCTCGGCTGGCCCATGATCTACGCGGTGTTCGCGACGGCGGGTCGCCACAAGGCGGTAGGGGCGCAGCATGCTGCGCCCCTACTCCCCGCGATCCAGCTCGAGCGCGAGCACGCCGTCGAGATCGTCGGGCTCGTGCCGCCGCTCTTGTATTTCATCGTCATCCTGGTCAAGCAGAGCCTCACCTGGGTGGACGCGCTCGTGCTGTGCGCCCTGTACCTCGCCTACCTCTGGGTGCTGCTCCGCAACCCGGCCCACCAGATGGAGCAGCTGGAATACGCCCCTGCCGTGTCGCGCTGGGCCGTGCGCCAACGGGGGTGGCGCCGGACGGCCGCCATCGGGGGCCTGTTCGCCGCGGGCGGCGGGCTGCTCTACGCGAGCGCGCACCCCTTCCTCGAGTCCATGCTGGCGCTCGCCGGGCTGCTCGGCGTCAGCCAGTTCGTGCTGGTGCAGTGGGTGGCGCCCTTTCTCTCCGAGTTTCCGGAGAAGGTCTCCGCCTTTTATTGGGCGCGCCGGGTCACGCACGCGCCGATGGCCCTGATGAACATGGTGTCCAGCAACATCAACCAGTGGACGGTGCTGGCGGCGATGATCCCCCTCGTCTACGGATACTCGAGCCTCCGCCACCACGGCGTCTGGATGGATTTTCACTTCGATGCCGCGCAGCGTCTCGAGATCCTGCTGACGCTCCTGCAAACGGCGCTCGGCATGATGCTGCTCGCGAATATGGAGTTCGACTGGCTCGACGCCACCATCATCTTCGTGCTGTGGCTGGCGCAGTTTCTGCACCCGGATTGGCGGGAACAGGTGGCGGTCGCCTACGGCCTCTGGATGGTGATTCTCGGGATCGGGTTCGTGGTGCGAGGGAAGCCGTTGCTGGCGCCCAAGTACTTCTGGGAGACGCTCAAAGCGCGATCGGCCGGCACCGCCTAACGCGGGCCGGCCGACCGGTTACGACAGGAACGGAGAGGATTATTGAAGCCCGAAAGAAATGACTGGTCCCTCACCATGGCGTCTGCCTTCCCCACGAGGGGGCCTGACATCGGTCACAGTATCCGGGTCCACGATCGAGCTTGTTGGCTCAATAATTGAGCTCCCCGTCCCTAAGCGAACATACCGCACCGGGAAGAAAGGTCAAGGAAGGTCCCACACCAGGAAGGAGCGACAATGAACCTCACTCTCGTCGCCGCGGTGGTCCTGCTCGGCGCCTGGCTCGTGCTCGTGTTCCACGCCCATAGCGAGAGCGGAGCGGTCCACATCCTCTACGCCGCAGGCACGGTGCTGCTGGCGCGGCGCGTGCTCGTGGGCGCGCCCCGGTTTCGGTCCTGACCGAGGGTCGGAGGGCCTCGCTAGAGGTCCCCCTTGTAGAGCAGCAGGTTCGGCGTGCCGCCCGGATTGCCCGTGATCACCCCCGTCGTGGCGTTGCCGATGATCCAATTCGACACCGTGGCCGAGGCCGCGTCGCCGAACGTGGCCTTGTAGAGCGCAGCGGTACCGGTGACGTGGGGCGTCGCCATCGACGTGCCGCTGAGCGTCATGGTTGCGCCCAGGAGCCAGTCGGACTTGATGGCCGACCCCGGCGCGTACGCCTCCACGCAGATCCCCCAGTTCGAATACGACGCCTTCGCGTCGGTCTTCTCCGAGGCGGCCACCGTGAACACCCCGCTCGCACCGGCGGGAGACGAGTTGCACGCGTCGGCGTTGTCGTTCCCCGCCGCCACGGCAAGAAACACGCCCGAGTTCCAGAGGTTCGTGACCGCCGTGTTGAGCGCCGCCGAGCTGCCCCCGCCCAGCGACATGTTGGCCACGGCCGGGCTCTGATGGTTCGCCGTCACCCAATCCACCCCGGCGATCACGTCCGAGGTGAAGCCGACTCCGGCGCAGCCTAACACCCGCACACCGTGCAGCGAGACGCCCTTCGCCACGCCGTAGGTCGCCCCGCCGACGGTGCCCGCGACGTGGGTGCCGTGGCCGTTACAGTCCTCGCCGATGGCGACGAGATCGAGGGTGAGCGCGTCGTACACGTTGTCGGCCCGGCCGCCGAAGTCCGGGTGGAGCGTCCAGATGCCCGTGTCGATGATGTAGGCCTGCACGCCGGCGCCGTCCGACGTATAGGTGTACGCGCCGGAGAGCGGGAGCGCCTGCTGATCGATCCGGTCGAGCCCCCAGGGGTCGCCGTTCGCGTCCATCGCCTCGGTCCCGTCCGCCCGGATTGTCTGATCGGGCTCAACGTAGGCCACGAGCGGCTCCAGCCGCAGCAGTGGCACTGCAGCATCCGGCAGGGTCGCGGCGAAGCCCTTGAGCGCGGCCGTGTACGTGTGCAACAGCGAGCCGTTGTACGTGGCGACGAGGGTCTGCGCCAGGCCGATCGGGTCCGTAACCCCGTCGGTGAACACGACGATGTAGCGAGCGGCGCTCGGCTCCGGGAGGCCGGGCAGCCCGATGGCTGCGGGCGCCCCGCCGGCTTGGAACGGGGTCGAGGTGTCCTGACATGCGGCGAGAAGCAGGGCCGCAGTGAGGAGAGCGGCGCGGCGGAACTGGTTCATGACGCTGACCTTCCCTGAGCGGGTCCGGCCGTTCACGGGCAAGTTCCGTTCCGTGTGCCGGGCGGTGCGGCCCCGCGCCCAGCCGTCATCCGAGCATAGAAGGTCCGCAACCCTGTGGCGTGCGTGCTACGGAGCCCTGCGCCGCTCAGCCCGTCATCACGATCACCCCGAGACCCCAGACCAGCGTCAACAGCGTGACCGGAATGCCGACCCGCGCATACTCCCAGAAGCCGATGTGCACGCCCCGCGTCTCCGCCCGCTCCGCCACGATCAGGTTCGCCATGGAGCCGATCAGGAGCAGGTTGCCGGCGAACGTGGAGCTCATCGCGACGACCCGCCATACGAGGTGGGGGTCGGGCAGCTGCGGCACCGTATTCCGCCACAGCATCACCGCCGGCACGTTCGAGATCAGGTTCGAGAGCACGGCCATTACTCCGGTCACGACGCCCGCCACGCTCCACGCCGATCCGGCCTGCACGAGAGCGAGGGCGTGCCGGTCGATCCACGCCACCGCCCCGGTCTGTTCGAACCCCCGCATCACGACGAACAGCGACGCGAAGAAGAGCAGCAGGGACCACTCCACCCGGTCGATGGCGTACGCTGGGTCCCGCTGCGCGATCGCGACCATGAGCGCGCCGGCCGAAATGGCGACGAGCGGGAGCGGGCCGCCGGCGAGCCACGCGACGACGGCCGCCCCGAATACCGCCAGGCCCTTCGTGACGAGCGGCCGGTCGAGAACCACCGGCACCGCGGCGAGGCGCTCGCGAAACGGCTCGCGCAACTCCGCGGCGTAGGCCCAGCGCAACCAGCCGTACGTGATGGCGAGCCCGCCCAGCGCGACCGGCACCATGTGGACCAGGAACCCGCCGAACGTCGCGCCGCTCCAGATCCCGACGAGCATGTTCTGCGGGTTCCCCGTGACCGAGAGCACGGAGCCGACGTTCGAGCCCATGGCGAGCCCGATGAGGTAGGGGGTCGGCCGCACCCGCAGCGGCCCCAGGGCGGCGAGCAAGACGGGGGTGACGACGAGGCAGATCGTGTCGTTCACGAACAGCGCCGACAGCAGGCCACCGCCCACCACGATGCCGAGCAGGAGCCGCTGCGGGGTCGGGGCGCGCTGGAGGATCCATTCGGCGGCCCACTCGAAGAACCTTCCGACCTCGAGGTAGCCGACGACGAGCATCAGGCCCAAGAGGAACACGAGGACGTCGAAGTCCACGGCGGCGTAGGCGTCGACCAGCGGCAGCACTCCGAAGACGACCATGGCCACGGCGCCGAGCAGGCTCGCCGCCGGTCGGTTGAGGTGGACGAAGGGGAGCCGCTGAACGGCGATGAGAACGTAGGTAGCGGCGAAGATGACGAGGCCGGTGGTCATGCGAGTGCGGAGTGCGGAATTCGGAATGCGGAGTTCCCGCGGAAACTCCGCATTCCGCACTCCGCATTCCGCATTCGGTCAGATCTCCCAGTTCGAGAACAGCACGCCGTGGGCCGGGGGCTGCTCGGGGTAGCCGTCCTGGGTCATCCGCAAGTCGGTCCAGCGGACGCGGTAGCCGCGGGCGATGAGGCGGCGGAACGCGTCGGTGTAGCGCGTCTGGCAGCGCACGCCGACGCGGCGGATGCCGGCGCGGGCCGCCGCCGCCTCCACGGCCACGATGGCGGCGTCGAACGCCCGCTCGTCGCGCGCGGCCAGCTTGAGGATGCGCACCTCGTCCTTGGGCCGCCCTTCCGCGAGCGGGGCCGAGTGCCACAGCACCATGGCGCCGAGCCCACCCTGGCCTTCCACCAGGGAGGTGTCGCCCAGCCCCAGCTCGGCCGTGAGCAGGATCTCGCGCGTGAAGTCGCAGCCGCGCGCCAGTGCCCCGACGAGGTCCCGCACCGCATCGAGGACCTGCGTCTGCGCGCGGCCCTGCCGCGCCGAGAGCAACACCGGCGGGCGGTGCCCGCGGGTCGCGATGTCGTTCGTCATCGTCACGGTGAGATGTCCGGGGACGAAGCCGACCTGGGCGTAGAAGCCGATGTTCTCGACGGTGCGCGGCATCGTCTCGAGACCCAGCGTCGTGACGCCCTGCTCGATCAGCCAATCGGCCGCCGCGCGCACGATGGTCTTGCCCACGCCGCTCCCCTGCCGGTCGGGCCGTACCGCGAGCGGACCCATCCACCCCTCCAGCCCCGACCGGTGCGCGATGTTGAACGCCGCGACCTGGTCGGTCTCGTCGCGCCACAGCATCGCCCCATCGCCCGCGTCGAGCAGCGCGTAGCGCCACACGTCGGGATTGAGCTGCGGCACGCGCACGCCCACCAGGCCGTCGCGGCGGTAGCGGTCCGTGAAGGCTTCCGCGAACACCCGGTTCAGCCCGTCGATGTCGCGCTCGCCGGCCCGCTCGGGTCCGTAGACCTGCCGCTCAGGCAGCCACGCCCGCATCGCCCGCTCCGAGGATGGCGGTGTCGTCGCGCACTACGCTCGCGCCGCGCGCGGCGTCGTACTCCACCCGGATCACCCGGTCCAGCCCTTCGCGCACCTGCTCAATGTGCGTGATGAGAATCACCTGGGGGAAGCGGTCCCCCAGGCGGCGCAACAGGGAGACGACGTGCTGGCGGCGGGACTCATCGAGCGAGCCGAAGATCTCGTCCAGCACGAGCAACGACAGCGGTTGCCCCGCGCGCTCGGCGATCATCTGGGAGATGGCGAGCCGCAGCACCAGGTTGGCCACGTCCTCCTCACCGCCTGAGAGCACCGGCTTGGCGATGCCGTCGTCGAGGACGGTGATCACGTAGTCGTCGTTCAGGTCCACGGCCTCGTAGCGGCCGTCGGTGAGGTCGGCGAGGAAGCCGGAAGCGAGCTCGGCGATTTCGGGCCGCATGGCGGCGTTCAGCTCGCCCCGCAGGTCGGAGAAGGCCTTGTCGAGCTCGTGGTGCAGCCGCTCCTCGCTTCGCCGTTCCGCGATCTGGCGCTCGCGGGCGGCCCGCTCCCGCTCGCGCCGCTCGACCTCGTGGACGCCCGCCTCCGCCGCGACGAGCTCACCGCGCGTCTCCGCGACGGCGAGCTCGGCCTCCCGCAGCGCACGCGCCGCCTGGTCGTGCCGCTCCCGCGCCGCGGCGAACGCCTGCTCCGAGAACCGCTCCGCCGCTACCGCCGCAGCGAGCTCCTCCGCGCGCCGCTCGTGAGTCGTGAGGGCCTGCTCCGCGAGCTCGGCCTCCCGCACCAGGACTTCCGCCCGCTCGGCCCGCGCCGCGAGCTTCGCCGCCTCGAGGACGACGGGTTCGAGCCGGGTGAGCTCGGCCCGCACCGCGTCGTGGCGCTGCGAGTCGTAGCCGGTGGGGCGGGCGCCAAGCTGGGCCTCGAGGTCCCGAGCCCGCCGCTCCGCCCCCGCCCGCTCCTGCGTCGCGCGGGTGAGCTCCTGCGCCTGGGCGCGCAGCTCGCCGGCGCGCTCGCTGGCCCGGCGGCTGACGTCCCGCAGGGCGTCCCGCTCGGCCTCGGCCGTCGTCACCGCCGCGGGCGGCTGGGCCAGCTGCTCCAGCCGCTGGCGGAAAAACTTGCCGTCGTCCACGATGGCCTGCAGCTGCCGGTCGAGGATGCCGAGCACCGCACCGTGCTCCGCCCCGAGCGGCCGACGGCAGGTCGGGCATTCGCCCTCGGGCCCGAGCAGCTCGATCTTGTCCCGTTGCTCCTTCAGATCGTCGTACTGGCGGAGCAGCTCCGTGCGGCGGGTCGCCGCGTATTCCTTCTCCCGCACCCACACCGCGCGCTGCTCCGCGGCGGTGCGCTCCGCCGCCTCCAACCGCTGCGCCAGCGCCAGCACCTCGCGCTCCGCGTCGGCGAGCGTCGCCGTGGCCGTCCGGAGCGCGTCGATGCGGCGGTCCAGGGCGGCCATCGAGCGGCGCAGCTCCTCGAGCTGCCCCTCGTCGGCACGCCGCGCCGCTTCCTCCTGCTGCAGCCGCTCCAGCTCGCCCAGCTCGCGCTTGAGCCGCTCCACCGGCTCGAGCTCCGGCCCGAGATGCTTGAGCTGCTCCCGCGCGTTGAGCGCGTCGGCGAGCTCGCGATCGAGCCGCTGGCACTCCTGTCGCGCCACCGTGACGGCCTGGTCGGCCATCCGCCGGTCGCCGTCCAGCGAGCGCACCCGCTTCTCCCGCTCCACCCATTCCTTCCACTCGGGCTCCACGCGCGCGAACTGACGCTCCGCCGCCGCGCGCTGGCCGTCCGCCGCCTGCGCCGCGCGTCGCACCTCGTCGAGCCGCGCAGCGGCCGTCGTGCGCTCCGCCTCGAGCCGCGCGCTCTCGGGCAGACCCGCCTCGAGCCCGCGCAGCTCGCTCGCGAGCGCGTTGCGCCGCTCGCGCACGCGCTCCTGGGCGAGCCGCAGCCGGTCGTACCCCAGCACGCGCGACAGGAACGCCGCCCGGTCCGTCTTGCCCAGGCTCGCCATCACCGCCAGCTCTTTCTGCCCGGTGAAGTAGGTGTTGAAGAACTCGTCGTGGCGCATCCCCAGGACGCGCTCCAGCCCGGTCGTGACTTCCGTGAGCGAGTTCGCCACGACGACGCCATCCTGGTACAGCTCGGCGCCGTGGAGCCCCCGCACGACGCGATACTCGTGCGCCCCGAGCCCGAACTCCAGCTCCACGCGGACGCTCGTGCGCGGCTTCGCCCGCAGGTTACGGATCCCGTCCTTGTCGCCTCGCGCCGCCGCGTTGCCGTAGATCGCCCAGGCGATCGCCTCGAGCAGCGTCGACTTGCCGGAGCCGTTTGGGCCGATGATACCCGTGATTCCGGGCCCCACCACGATCTCGCAGTCCGCGTACTGCCGGAAGTTGACGAGGCGCAGCCGGTGCAGCCGCATCAGCCCGCCTCCCCCGTCGCCTCGCGGCCGACCTGCTCCAGGTACTCGACCCCCAGGCGGACCAACGCCTCCCGATCGAGCGACGCGTCGAGCGGCCGCCGGCTCAGGAACTCACGCAGCGTGTCGGGCAGCGTGTGGCGCCGCCCGGGGCCGCCGACGCCGACGGTCCGGCGCTCCTCCGGCCGCCGCACGTCGAGCTGGAAGTTGAGCGCCCGGGACTTGTAGTGACGAATCGCGGCGTGGTCCAGGTCGCGCGCCGTGCCGCGCGACACGTCGTACACGACCAGCCGCACCACCTGGTCCTCGAACGTCGGATCGGCCGCGGCCACGCGCTGCGCGATGCGGGCGTCGAGCTCCTTGGCGCTGAGCCCCGCCCCCTGGATCGGCGGCAGGTCGACCAGGCGCCGCGATCCGGGGATCGGCCGAAAGGTCGTGCGGGCCCCCGGCAGGTCCACCAGGAGGTAGCCCTTTCCCGGTCGGCCGTGCTCTGCCTCGTCCTTCAGTTCGCCCCAGGCGTTGGGACTCACGTGCTCCAGGCTCCCCGAGTACCAGGCGTTGGCCGCGACCTCGTGGCACACGTGATAGTGCCCCAGCGCGACGTAGTCCCACTGCGCGGGCGCGAGGTCCTGGGTGGTGAGCAGAGCCCCGCCGTACTCCGCCGCGCTGCGGTCCCCGCCGATCACACCCTCCACCTCGCCGTGCACCAGCAGCACGTTGCGCGTCGTGGCGTCACGCCGCTCGGGCCGCAGCGCCGGTCGCTCCTCGCTCAGGAGCGCCTGGTGGGGCACCGCGAGGACCGAGCAGTCCAGTTTCGGGAACACGATGCGGCGCGCCCGTTCGATCACGACTTCGACCCCGAGCGCCTCGTACAGACGCAGGATCGTCCCGGTCTCGACCGAGCGGGGCGTGTCGTGATTGCCGGCGATCAGCACGACGGGGGTCTCCGGGAGCGCCACGCGCACGCGCTGCAGCTCCCGGAACAGGAACAGGATCGCCGGGTTGGTGGGGCGGACGGAGTGGAAGATGTCCCCGGCGAGGAGGATCAAGTCCGGGCGCTGCGCCACGAGGTCGTCCACGGCGCGGCGGAACGCGTCCGCCACGTCGACCTCGCGCTGATTGCCGCCCCGCGCCGTCTGCCGGTCGTACTGGCGGAAGCCGAGGTGGAGGTCGGCGAGGTGGGCGAGCTTCACGGGCTCACTTTCGGTCGGTGAGCTCGAGGGAAGTCCTCTGCTCCAGCGCCATCGTCATCCCGGCCGGGCCGAGCTGACCCCCGCTCGCGGTGATGCGCATCGTTCCGCTCATCGTCGAGCCGAGCGGTGCCCCTTTCGACACCGAGAACTGCCGCTCGCCCGTCAGCGTGCCGGAAAACCGCAGCGTGGAGGTCTGCCCCTGCTGGGTGACCGTGACGGGGTCGGTCGGGAACGACGTCTCCACCGCGAGCACGACGGTGGTGTCGGCGCCCGCGATCTGGAGCTGCTTCACGGTCAACTTGCTCTTCGCCTTGAGCGGCGCGCTCGTACTCACGATCTGGGAGATGGGCAGCTCCGTCTCCGACGTCCAGGAGTCACCGACCCCCACCGGCTCGGTGGGCAGCGGGAACGCCATGTTCTTGACGCTCTTCGCCATCTGGTCGGTGATCGGCGAGGGCGTCCCGGCCACCCCGCGGAACTCGGCCCGCACGACGTTCATGCGGTCGTCGTACACGATCGTGCTGGTGAGGCCGCGCATCCGGTCGAGGGCCGGCTTCATCGCGTCGGGACCCATCATCGGCGACTCGAGCGTCGTGGAGTCGAACTTCACGGTGACGCCGATGCCCCCCTCCGTCGGCCCGGCCACGGATTGGGTGTAGTACATCCGCATCGTGAACGCCTGGCCCGGCATCCGCGCCATCGGCCCCGTCTCGAACTTGATGGAGTTCTGCTGCTCGAGCCGGTAGCGGTAGGCCGCGCCCGCCGGGGGATGGAACCGGAGCGCGATTTTGGGCCCGCTCGCCCTGTCGCAGCCCGTCGAGGCGAGCAGGCCGGCGAGGGCGAAGGGGCGGGCGGCGGTCATGAGCGCTCCGGGCATCAGTAGGGTTCCTCCGATATCGGATTGAGCGGCGGCACGACGTGGCGCGGCCGCGGCGCCGCCGGCGCGATGCGGGTGCCCAGCGCCTTCCGGAAATACGCCAGAGCGTCCTCCGGCCGCGCGCGCCGCACCCCAGCCAGGGCGCGCCGTACATCCTCCGCCGTGCGATCGGTGATCAAGTCCTTGACCTGGTTCGGCCGGATGCGCCGATCCAGCTGCACCAACTGGCGGACGACGGCGTCCTCGAACGGCAGGTCGGCCGCCGGCGGGAAGCGCTCCACGCCGTCCCGGCCGCGCAGCGGCGCGGGCCGCGGAAAGCGCACGAAGATGGGTTGGGTGAAGTGCGGGTGACGCACCATCAGCTCACCGATCGGCAGCGTGGCGAGCTTGATCTTGGTCGCGGGCGAGAGCACCTGATAGCCCGGCGTGGCCAGCTCGTCCATGTCCATGCGACCGTACACCAGCGTGCCCGCGTTGCCCACGATGCGCCGGTGCACCTGCGAGCGAAACTGCTCCGCCCCGAACAGCACCAGGCCCAGGTACCGTCCCCGCTCCGAGATGTCGAGCAGCATCTTCTTCACGTACGTCTCGGGACCGTCGGCGGGGGCGTACTTGTTCAACTCGTCGACGAACACCACGACCGCGTCCACACCCAGGTCGCGTCGCTCGAGGTGCTCGCGCAGCTTCGATACGACGCGCGCAAAGACGAGGTCCTGGCCGAGTGGGTCCACGTTTGCCACGTCCACGACGTACACCGTGCGGTCCTGGAGCTCGCCCCAGGGCAGATCGTTCGAGGGGCCGTCGTCCGTGACCAGCCCCTTGCAGCGGGTCGAGATGTTGGCGAGGCGGTTGCGCACCTTGCGGATGGTGGCGATGTGATGGGTGCGCCACATGTCGCTCCGTCCCGTCGCCTCGAGCCCGTCGAAGATCGCCCGGAAGAGCGCGTCGAGATCCGCGAAGTTTTGCACGCGGTGCTGCCGGCCGAAGCCGTCGTCGAACTCCTTGTTGAGCACCCGGTCGGCGAGAAAGTCGATGAACGCGTCGGCCTTGGCGTCGATGTCGTCGCGGTTGAGGAGCACCTCGGCGAAGTCCAGGACCTCCTGCAGGCCCCACACCAGCGCGTCCACGTCGCTCACCAGATCGGGATGGGTGCGCAGCGTGTTGAGGTTCACGCCGTCCGCCTTGAACGGCGCGAAGTAGCGCACGCGCTCGAACGGGCGCGGCTCGACGTCCAGCCGCGCGTAGCGGCGCCGGTCTTCCGCGTCCAGCTCGCCCGGCCGGTCGAGGAAGCAGAGGTCGGGCCCCTTCACATTGAAGCACACCGCGGCGATGCGTCCCTTGTGGGCGGGAAAATGCCGGAACACGGACGCGAGCAGGAACTCGACGGCGCTCGTCTTGGTCGCCAGCCCCGAGACACCGGAGATGTTCAAGTGCGCCGCCTCGGGGCCCAGCAGGAAGTCGGCGTCGAGGTAGACCGGCGCCTCCAGTCCGCCCGAGGTGTAGAGGCCGATCGGGATCGGCGTGGGCTGCGCTCCGCCCACATACGCATCCATCCGCAGGGCCTGCGCCACGTCAGCGTCGCCCGCCACGTGCACCTGACCGAGCGGCACGGGTTGGAGCGGCTCCTCCGGGATCTGCCGCAGCACCGCCGCGGTCCACAGCCGAATCTCCTGGCGCACGGTCGGCGCCTCCGCCGCGCGCGCCGGGTCCCCTTCGGCACCCACGACGTCGTGGAGCGGAGTGGCCAGGTCCGAATAGGCGAACCCGTCCGTCACGACGCCGTACACTACACGCCCTACGCCCAACGCCCCACGCTCCGACGCTTCGACCCGGACGATGGCCCCGATACCGATGGTGGTTTCGTTCGCAGTCCAGAAGTGGAACTGGTGCGGCGTCGCCGGCTTCAGCTCGGTGGCGACGACGCGGCCGACTGGAATAGGACGGCTCTTGTCGATCATGACCCCGTCTTCGGGAGGCGGGACCCGGCCGCCGGGAGCAGGTCCCTTGGCGCGCGGCTCCGCAGGTAGGTCTCCACGTCGTGTATAGGATACAACAGGCGGTCCCAGCGCGCGTCGGGCGTGGAGACCGGGGCGCGCTCGCGCAGCAGCCATCCGGACAGCGCCGTGGCCTGCGCGACGCTCGCGGGGTGGGGGCGCGCCTCGATACGGAGCAGCCCGTAGAGCAGGTCGTTGCCCTGCCACGGCCACAGCCGCAGATACCAGGAGTACACCGGTTGGTGCTGGTGCCCCAAGGGCCGAAACGCGCTGGTCCGGTGGTCGGCCGGCACGGTGAGCGCGCGCTCGAGCGCCGCGCCTTCAAAGTATTGCGCGCCGTGGCTCTTGATCACGCCCAGCACCCGTGGATGCTCGGCGAGCACGCGGGACTCGGACAGGAGGCCGTCCACGACGAGCCACTCCTCCGGGCCGAGCCGCCCGGCGCAACGCTCACCCAGCTCCCGCTCCACGTCCTCGCGCGCGCGATCCACGCGCCCGTGCGCCGCGCGCAGCGCCCTGCCCGGCTGCCCCGTCTCGTCCGCCGCGAGATCGACGATCTCCACGCCGGCCTCCTCGAGCGCGCGGCGCACGGGCGCAGACAGGGCCGCGAGCCGGGTGATCACGAGCTCGCGCGTCGCTTCGTCCGCGGTCCGCGGCCGGCGGTCGGGCCCGCGCCGCCGTACGGCCGCCGCGACGTGGGCGCGCACGATCGGCGTCGCGCCGTCATAGCCTACGACGGCCCACCGCTGGATGCCGTCCAGGAACGAAATCACGGGGCCCGGCGCGGCCGCGAGGGGGACCGGGTGCAGCTCGAGGGCCGCTCCTTCCACCAGCTCCGCCCCTGCGGGCTCGAGCGCGTCGCTGCGACCCGTGCTCGCCTCCGGCACGTAGGCCGCCCGCACCGCTCCGGCGGCGACGATCGCCTCGGTCCAACGTCGGGGCGGCGTCATCGCGTCCGCAGCGCCCAGCCGATGTAGCTCACGCTGAGATCGTCCGTCAGCTGGGGAAACCCCTTCATCTCCTGCACCACGAGGTCGTTCCGGCCCAGCCGCTCCGCCAGCTCCTCCGGCGTGACGAACCGCGCGAACTCGTGGAACCCCTGGGGCAAGGTCTGGTGGACGTACTCCTCCTCCCAGATCAGCCGCAGGAACGCCGCGATCGTGCGGTTGTGGGTGACGAACCCGAGTCCGCCGCCCGGTGCCAGCACGCGGGAGATCCCGGCGATCGCGCTCTCGAGGTCGTCCACGTGCTCCAGGACGTCGGTCGCGAAGACGAGATCGAAGTGGCCGGCGAAGTTGCCCGCCACCAAGCTCTCGGCGGTTGCCGATCTGTAGTCAATGGTCAGCCCGGACTGCGCGGCGTGCTCGCGGGCCACGGCCAGCGATTTCTGCGACGGGTCGATCCCCGTGACATTGGCCCCTTCCGCCGCGAGCGACTCGGCGAGGATGCCGCCGCCCGAGCCGACGTCCAGAACGCGCTTCCCCCGGAAGCCGCCGAGCACGCTCCGAAAGTACGCGACGCGGGCGACGTTCAGCTGGTGCAACCCCGCAAGAGGGCTCGCACTGCCCCACCACAGATCGGGGATCCGCTGGAGCAGGCGATCGTACTTGTCGGGCACCGCAAGTCCTTCGAGCCGCGGGAGTTGACCGCTCATCCGGAGACCTTCACGCCCACCACGAGGCCGTCCCGGATCGGCACGGCGGCGGCAACGACGCGCGGGTCCGTCGCCGCCAGGCGGTTGAAGGCGCGCACCCCCTCGGCGTCCGGGCTCGTGTCCGTGGGATCCACGACCGCGCCATGGAAGAACGCGTTGTCGCACAGCAGCAACCCACCGTCACGCAGCAGCTTGAGGCTCCACTCGAAATATTGCGGCAGCGGCGCCTTGTCGGCGTCCAGGAAGACCGCGTCGAACCCAGGGGTGAGCGTGGGGAGGAGGTCGAGTGCCGACCCTTCGAGCAGCTGCACTCGCGGCGCCACGCCCGCTTCGGCGTAGGCCCGGCGCGCCAACGCGGCGTGGCGCGGGTCTTTCTCGATGGTCGTGAGACGACCGTGCGGCGGCAGCGCGCGGGCCAGCCACACGCCGGAATATCCCGCGAGCGCCCCGAGCTCCAGCACGCGCGTCGCGCCCACGGCGCGTAGCAGCACGTGGAGCAACTTCCCCTCGTCGGCGGAGATGTAAATGGCGGGCAAGCCGAGCGCCTCGTGCCGCGCCCGGATGGCGGCGAGGACAGCATCTTCAGGGGCGAACAGCTCGGTGGTGTAGCGCGCGAGCCGCTCGTCCACGCTCAGGCGGTGACCTCGACGTTCGGGAAGGGGGGCACCTCCAAGAACCACAAGCCGGCGAGGCGCGACTGCTTGTCCAGCTCGACGAGGACGTGGTCGGCGATGCGCACGACCATCGCGGCGCGCGTTCGCCCCACCCGGATGTGCAGCACGGACTCGGTGTGGTTCTTCTCGACTGTGAGCGCCGTGTCCACCTCAACCGCGGCCACGTTCGGTTGCGACTTGCGGCTCGCGAAGACGACGCGGCCTTCCTTCGTGGGCTCCGGCACCACCAGCGCGTCGACGGTGCGGACGTCGTCCGGCCAGCTGACCACTTCCACGCCGCGCAGCACGCCGCCCGCCACGTCGAGCAGCACGAAGGACCCGTCGTCGCCCTCCAGGTCCACCGTCCCGTTGAGCCCGCTCGCCTTCGCCACGCCCTTGCAGGCCACCGAGAGAATGTCGGTCTCGGGGTCCCAGCGATAGCTGACCTTGGGGAGCTTCCCGTCGAGTGGTTCGATGCGTGTCTCGAAGCTCATGCGGACGTCGCCTTCCTGTGGTACGGGAGGGGGGGTAATATAGGCGCCACCTCCGAGGGGGGCTAGGACGATGGAGCGGCGGGAGTTCTTGATGGTAGCCGGGGCGGTCGCGGCGGCGTGGCCAACGCGGAAGGCGGAAGTCGGAACGCGGAACTGGGAGCCGGACGACTCGTTCCGCGTTCCGCGTTCCACGTTCCGCGTTGCCCCCACCCAGGAGCCCGCCCTCTCCCGCGACGTCTTCGCCCGCCGGCTCGCCCGGGCCCAGCAGGAGCTGCAGGCGCGCAAGACCGATCTCCTCATTGCCACGCCGGGGACGAACTACGAGTACCTCACGGGCTACAACCCCGGCCGCAGCGAGCGGCTGATCGCGCTGCTCCTCCCCGCCAGGGGCGACCCCACGATCGTCTGCCCCAGCTTCGAGGTCGAGCGGATCCGGCAGCACAGCGTGGTGGCCGCCACCCGCGGCTGGGAGGAGCAGGACGACCCCTACCGCCTGGTGCGGCAGGCGGTCCGGGAGATGAGGCTCAGCGCGCGGGCCGTGGCGCTGGAATCGACCACCGCCTACGCCGTCGCCTTGCGGCTCGCGGAGGCCCTTGGCGGGAAATTCGCGGATGCCGCCCCGATCACCGATCGGCTGCGCATCATCAAATCCCCCGAAGAGGTCGCGCTGATCCGTCAGGCCATCGACATCACGGAGGCGGCGATCGCCGCGACGTTCGCGAAGCTCGCGGCGGGCGCGAGCGAGCGGGAGGTGGCCCAGCTGCTGTCGGGTGAGATGCGGCAGCGCGGCGCCGAGGGAGGCGGCCTGGTCCAGTTCGGGCCCTCCAGCGCGCTGCCGCACGGCGGGCCCGGCGGCCCGACGCTGGCGCGGGAGATGGTGGTGCTGATCGACTGCGGATGTCGCGTCGCCGGCTACACGTCCGACATCACGCGCACGACGTGGTTCGGGGACTCCCCGGTGCCGGAGTTCACGCAGGTGTTCAACCTGGTGCACGACGCGCAGACGGCCGCCATGCAGCAGCCCCCGCTCACGCCATGCCAGGAGATGGACCGGGTGGCGCGCCGCGTGATCGCGCAGGGCGGCTTCGGCCCCTTCTTCACCCACCGCCTTGGCCACGGCATGGGCCTGGACGGTCACGAGCCCCCCTACCTCGTGGAAGGCAACGCCACGCCGCTCGAGCCCGGCATGGTGTTCACCATCGAGCCGGGGATCTACCAGCTCGGCAAGTTCGGCGTACGGATCGAGGACGATTGCGTGATGACCGAACGCAACATCGAGGTTCTATCTCACAGAGCGGCCAAGCTCTAACGGGGACGAGGGACGGGGGACGAGGGACGGGGTGACTCCCGACGACGCTGTAGGGTAAATACCAGTCCGATCAGCAATCCGACCTCTCGATTGGCAAGCTTCAACGAGTCTTGCACGTCGGTGGCCGCGGCAAGGTGCAAATCAGCGACCAACTCAAGATGAGTGCATAACTCCGTGGCCGAACCCAGCGCGATCCGGAGAAACCGGACGAACTGTGGGGTCGTTCCGAGCGCGTATCCCTCAGCGATGTTGGCAGGAACCGCCGCGGAAGCGCGGCGAATCTGATCCGACAGTCCAAAGTGCCGGCTGAGAGGCGCGTGCAGCGTCAAACGATAGGCCCGGCGAGACAGCTCCCGCCCGCAGTTCCATGCCTCGAGGGAATTGAGCTTGTTCACCCGGGAAATCTGGGGAACCGATCGTCAGACTGAGAACCCTTTACCCGCAGTCAGGGCCGATCTCGTGCAGGACCCGTCTCCCGTCCCACGTCCCCCGTCCCATCAATCCCCCAGCTTCTTCGCGAACGTAACAAGGCGATCCAGGGCCTTCACGATGCCGTCCGTCGCGGCCGCATACGACAGCCGCACGTAGCGGTCGTCCCCGAACGCCGCGCCGGGGACCAGCGCCACGCCGGACTGCGTGATGAGCCGGGTGCAGAACTCGGTGCCGCTCGTCCCCCCGAGCGAGTCGACGCGGAAGAAGAAGTAGAAGGCGCCGAGCGGCTCGACGAACTCGATCCCGGGGAGCTCCTGGCGGAACCGGCCGACGACCAGGTCGCGCCGCCTCCGGAACTCGGCCACCATGCGGGTCACGTCGTGCTCCACCCGCTCGTCTCCCAGGGCCGCCGCCGCGGCGTACTGCGCGGGGTGGTTCGCGCCGGTGGTGGTGTGCGACTGCAGCGCCGCCATCGCCCTGGCGATCGTCCCCGGGGCGAGCGCCAGGCCGATCCGCCACCCGGTCATCGCGTACGCCTTGCTGACGCCGTAGACGACGACCACCCGCTCCAGCAGCTCGTCCGGCAGGTCCAAGAACGACGGCGCCGGACCGGTGCCGTAGTGGATGCGGCGGTAGATCTCGTCCGCGATGACCCACACGCCGCGCTTGCGGGCCCATTCGGCGATGGCCCTGATCTCCCCGTGCGTGTAGACGCCGCCCGTCGGGTTGCAGGGCGAGCAGAGCATGAGCCCCTGCGCGCCGGGCACGACCCGGTCCAGATCCTTGACGCTCAGCTTCAGGCTCCACTCGGGGTCCCCCGACACGAGCACCGGACGGGCGCGGGCGAGGTGCACGATCTGCGGGTACGAGACCCACGCGGGGGCGGGGATCGCCACGACCTCCCCGGGCCCGAACAGCGTGAAGCACGCGTTAAAGAGCGACTGTTTCGAGCCGCTGGACACCACGATGTGATCGGCGTTGACGGGCCGCCCGCCGGACAAGAGGGACAGGTGTTTCGCCGCCGCGGCGCGCAGCTCGAGGATCCCCTCCGTCGCCGGGTAGTGCGTCTTCCCCTCCTTGATGGCCCGGATGCCGGCGTCCGCCGGAATCGACGGCGTGGGGAAGTCCGGCTCGCCCGCGCCCAGGTCGATGACGTCCTCGCCTGCCGCCCGGCGCCGCTTCGCCTCCTGCGAAATCGCGATCGTGGCCGACGTCTCGAGGTGCTGGAGGTTGGGGGAGAGTCCCTGGGTCATGCGCCACGATACCCACGCACCGTCTCCGCGCGCAACGGTCTGCGGGCCGAGGTCATGGCACGCCGGTGCCGCGCGCCAGCGGATCCACGTACGTGCTCCGCTTCCATCTATAGGGCAGCTCGATCACCCCTCCCGGCCTGGTGATCACGGCGAACGCCCCGAGCGCGTCCCACAGCACGCGGCGTTGCTGCACCACCGCTCCCGGCTCCCCCAGCACCTGTCCCAGGCGGAACCGCACCACGACGTTGCGGGGCGCGGGCGTGTTCGCGGTCGCCGCGGGGAGCACCGACAGCGCCACCGTGGGAATGCCGTGTCGCTCCACCTCGCGCGCGATCAATCCCACGGACTGATGGCAGGTGGTTCAGCCGGGTGTGAACACCGCGTGGGTCGCGCCGTCTGCGACGAGCCGCCGCGCCACCTCGGGCGCCGTTTCCCGCGTCAGCCGCTCGCGCTCCGCATCCAGCACGTGGCCCATGAACCCGAAGTGCCGCGGCGCGACCCGGACCCCGAGCGGCGCCAGCTCACGCAGCCGCTCCAGCGGGAACACCGTGTTGACGTCCCGGTCCGCCGCGGCGTGGTCGTAATAGTCGTGCGTGATCATCAGCTGAGACGCCGCGACGTCGCCCGGAATCTCCCGAAAACTCGCGTCGCCTCGCGGGTTCTCCATGTCGAAGGGCGGAGCGGAGCGAGGGTGGACGCCGGCCGCCGTGACGAGCGCGATCCGACCGTGGTGAAAGGGCACCCGCGGGGCGGCCCAGGGGAGGACGGCGGCCCCGACCGGCGCCAGGCCCCAGCGCGCGTACAGCGCCGCCCACCAAGGTGCTCGCGTGTACCAGGAGGAGAGGAGCTGGTGCCAGGCGCGCCGCAGGCTCGTCACGTGGTCGTTGCCTTTTCGCCCGCCTCAAACTAGCATCCCGGCGACGGCGCAGCACCTCTTTGACAATCGAGGCCGTGTGACGCTGGATGAGGCGAAGGCCGCGCTCGGGCGCGGCCGCCCCGTGGTGTTGGTGGCGCCCCCCGAGCCGGAGCAGGCAGGGGCCGCGTGGGAGCTCGTGGGACCCTTGACGCCCGGGCGCCGCCCCGGGGCCGACCCACCCGTGGTGGTCATGTGCGCCGATGACGTCGCCGCGACGGCGTGGGCGTCCGCGCCTCCCCCTCACGTCCGCGTCCACGCCGTCACCGCCCTAGGCCGCGCCGCCCGCACCCTCACCGACAGCGGCGTGGACGTGCTCGCCGGCGCGGTCCAGGACCTCGCTGCACTCGTCAGCCGTTCCACCCTCAAGCTCGAGACCGCGCACGCCGTTGTCGTCGCCTGGCCCGAAACGCTCCTCGCCGGCGAGCACGCGGCCGCCCTCGACGCGTTGCTGGGCGAGGCGAAACAGGCCCGCCGCATCATCCTGAGCTGGAATCCGGCCGCGCTGCGGGATTTCCTCGAGCGCCACGCGCACCGGGCGCACGTCGAGGGCTCGCCCTCGGTGGACGAGAGCGGGCGGCCCCTGCCGGCCCTGGGGCCGGCGCGTTACGTGGTCGTCTCGCCCTCGCGCCGTCCGGCTGCGTTGCGCGACGCGCTCGACGCGCTCGACCCGAGGCGCCCCTACATCTGGCGCGGCGGTCCCGTCGCGGCGCAAGGTGACCCGCCGGACGCCGTGCTGTGTGTGCTGCTCCCCACGCGCGCGGAGTTCGCGGCGCTCTCGCGTTTGGGGGCGCCGGTCCTGTTTCCCACGGCGGCGCAGCTACCCTATGTCCAGTCCCTGGCCCGTCCGCTGACGCCGTTGCGGCTCCCCACCTCGGCGGACCGCGCACAGGACCGCGCCGCCGACCTGCGGGAGCGCGTGGCGCAGATCCTCACTGATAGGAGCGTGGACGCCGAGCTCGCGCTGCTCGATCCACTGTTCGAGCGTCATGATCCGGCAGAGGTCGCGGCGGCCCTGCTCGCGATCCTGGGCGGAGGGGGAAGGGGGAAGCGCGAAGGCGTAGCGATCGAACCCGCTCCCGCCGCGTGGGTGAAGGTGTTCGTCAATGTAGGGAAGAAGGACCGGGCGGCACCCAAGGACCTCGTGGGAGCGTTGCTTCGCGAAGTCGGAATCGAGAAGGAAGCGATCGGTCGCATCGAGCTGCGGGAGACGTTCTGCCTGATCGACGTGGCGCCAGCGGTCGCGGAGCGGGTCGTTCGGGATCTCACGGGAGTGTCGATCAAGGGGCGCCGTGCCGTGGCGCGGCTCGAGCGGCAGACCTGAGAACGCCGACGGGCCGCCCAGCGGGGCGGCCCGTATACCGCGTCCTCGAGACTGCGACCTCCGGTGTGTGACGCCTACCGCTTGTTGTTCAGTGCCATCTTCAGCTGCTTGCCGGCGCGGAACGCGGGAGCGATCGACGCCTTGATCTGAATCGTCCCACCCGTCTTCGGGTTCCGCCCCATGCGCGCGGCGCGCTTGCGGGCCTCGAAGTTGCCGAATCCGGTGATCTGCACCTTCGCACCCTTCTTCAATTCTCCCGCGATGATGCCCTTGTCGTCGAACAGGGCGTCGATCGTGCGAGTGGCGTCGGCCTTCGACATCTTGGTGCGCATGGCCAGGGCCGCGGTCAGCTCAGCTTTGTTCACGCTATCTCCTTGTGGAGGACTAGGGCCGGAGAAAGCCTTGATGTTTCGCCCCTTTTCTCGGGGGGGGCGCCCGAAAAGCCCGGAATCCCGGCACAATATGGGGGTATGCCGAGAAAATCCGCAAGATACCGGCACTTCCTTGACCCATCCCCCCGGAGAAACTACCCTTCCACCCCGTTGCCAGCCGCAAGCCGTAAGCCGCAAGCACGCCGTGCTCGGCCTGGGAACCGCGTGCAACCTTACGCCTTGCGGCTTACGAGTTACGACCTGCGATCAGGGGTGGCGGATGTTTCACGGGACGCGGCCGGGCTGGATCGAAGTCATTTCAGGCGTGATGTTTGCGGGGAAGAGCGAAGAACTGATCCGCCGCGTGCGGCGGGCTGTGATCGCGCGCAAGCAGGTCCAGGTTTTCAAGTCCCACCTCGACGCCCGCTACGCGGGACTGTACTCCGTGACCAGCCACGATGGCCTGACGGTCGACGCGGCGCCCGTGGACTCGGCCGACCAGATCATGCGGCAGGTGCGGCCCGACACCGAGGTCGTCGCCATCGACGAGGCGCAGTTCCTGGACGGCGGCATCGTGACCGTCGCCAACGCGCTGGCCGATCGGGGAGTGCGGGTGATTGTCGCCGGCACCGACAGCGACTTCCGGGGCGAGCCGTTCGGCGCCATGCCCATCTTGATGGCGGCGGCCGAGATTGTCGACAAGCTCCAGGCGATCTGCGTCGTGTGCGGGGGACCGGCGACGCGGAACCAGCGTCTCGTCAACGGCAAGCCCGCCCCCTGGGACAGCCCGACGATCATGGTAGGCGGGCGGGAGTCGTACGAGGCGAGATGCCGACACTGCCACAGAGTCCCGAAGCGCGATGAAGACCAGACGGCCCTGCTGTAGAGACATCAGACATCAGACGTCAGACATCAGCGTGCTGAGATCTGATGTCTGATGTCTGACGTCTCATGCTGAACGTCGGTCTCACCGGCAACATCGCCTCCGGCAAGTCCACCGTGGTCGACCTGTTCCGTCGCTGGGGGGCGACGATCATCGACGCCGACGCGCTGGCCCGCGAAGCGCAGGCGCCCGGGGGCGAGGTGCTGGCCGCGATCGCCCGGCGCTTCGGCGCGGACGTGCTGGCTGGGGACGGCTCGCTCGATCGCGCCGCGTTGCGAGCGAAGGTGATGGGTGACGACGCCGCCCTTGCGGCGCTGAACGCGATCGTCCACCCCGCGGTGCGGCAGCGCCGCGCGCAGTTGATCCGCGCCGCCCGCTCGCGCGGCGACCTGCTCGTCGTGAACGACATCCCGCTCCTGTTCGAGGTGCTCGACCCGGCCGAGTTCGACGTGGTCGTTCTCGTGGACGCGCCGGTTGCCCTGCGGCGCACCCGGTTGCGGGCGATGCGCGGCCTGGGGAACGAGGAGGCGGACCGGATGATCGCGGCCCAGATGCCCGCGGAGCGCAAGCGCGGCCGCAGCCACTACGTCATCGACAACAAAGGCACGTTGGAGGAGCTGGAGGCCGACGCGCGCCGCCTGTACGACGTGCTGGCGGCGCGGGCCAAGCAGTTGCCTTGACACGCCTTGGCGGCGTCCGTAACCTTCGCCCCGACCCTCCCCGAGCCTGAAACGAGCGCGCCGGCGCATGGCCCGAATCCCCGACGACCTGCTCTACTCCGAGGAACACGAATACGTCAGGCGTAGCGACGCGGAAAACGTCGTCGTGGTCGGCATCACGGACTACGCGCAGGGGGAGTTGGGCGACGTCGTGTACGTGGACCTGCCCAAGGTGGGAACCGCGTACGGCCGCATGGACGTGTTCGGGACGATCGAAGCGGTGAAGGCCGTGTCGGAGCTGTTCGCGCCGATCAGCGGCGCGGTGATCGAGGTGAACACGGCGCTCGACAAGGATCCGGCCCTCGTGAATCGCGACCCGTACGGCGAGGGATGGATGATCAAGCTGCGGATCAAGAATCCCGGTGAATTCGATCAGCTGCTCGGCAGCGAGGAATACGAGAAGCACATCGGAGCGTAGCGTCATCCGCCGACCATGAAGACCACCCGAGAGATCGCGCGCGCCTTCCTCGTCACCGACCGCTTCGTGACGCGCCACATCGGCCCGAGCCCGGACGAGACGGAGGCCATGCTCGCGACACTGGGCTACTCCTCGCTCGACGAGTTCATCGACGAGGTCGTCCCGGCCGACATCCGGCTGTCCCGGCCGCTCAACCTTCCCCCCGGCCGGAGCGAGCGCGAGGTCCTGCAGGCGCTGCGAGGCTTCGCGGCCCAGAATCAGCTGTTCCGCTCCTACATCGGGATGGGATACTACCCCTGCTTCACGCCGCAGGTGATCCAGCGCAACATCGTGGAGAATCCCGGCTGGTACACGGCGTACACGCCCTACCAGCCGGAGATCGCGCAGGGCCGGCTCGAGGCGCTGCTCAACTATCAGACCGTGATCGCGGACCTCACGGGCCTGCCGATCGCCAACGCCTCGCTGCTCGATGAGGCGACCGCGGCGGCCGAAGCGGTCCACCTCACGCAGAGCGTGACCACGGTGCCCGTGGGCGCGACGCCGGTCTACCTCGTCGCGGAGAACTGCCATCCCCAGACGATCGCCGTGCTACAGACCCGCGCCGGGGCGCGCGGGCTCAAGGTGCAGGTGGCCGACCCCGCCCGGTTCCGCTTCACGCCCGGGGTGATCGGCGCGCTGGTGCAGTACCCCACCACCGACGGCGCGATCGCGGAGTACGCCGGCGTGTGCGCGGCGGCCCACGCCGCGGGGGCGCTCGTCACGGCCGCGACCGACCTGCTCGCCCTCACCCTGCTGCAGCCGCCCGGCGAGTGGGGCGCCGACATCGCCATCGGGTCGAGCCAGCGGTTCGGCGTGCCGATGGGCTACGGCGGCCCGCACGCGGCGTTCTTCGCCACGCGGGACGAGTACAAGCGCCACCTCCCGGGACGCATCATCGGCGTGTCCCAGGACGCGGCCGGCCGCCCCGCGCTGCGGATGGCGCTGCAGACGCGCGAGCAGCACATCCGGCGCGAGAAGGCCACGAGCAACGTGTGCACCGCGCAGGTGCTCCTCGCCGTGATGGCGAGCATGTACGCCGTGTATCACGGCCCCGAGGGCCTGCGCCGCATCGCGCAACGGGTGCACACCCTCACCGTGCTGCTCGCGGCCGCGCTCAGCCGGCTGGGCTACCGCATCGTCCATCCGTCGTACTTCGACACCCTGTGCGTCGAGGTCGAGTCGTGGGCGCTGTCGCGGCTGATCGACGCCGCCCGCGCCCGCCGCACCAACCTCCGCACCGTCTCCCCCACCCGCATCGGCATCTCCCTCGACGAAACGACGACCCTCGGCGATCTCGCTGACCTCGTCGCGGTGTTCTCGCTCAACGAGGTGCTGCCGTTCATGGTCGAGGATCTCGGCGCCAGAGCGGACACCGCGATACCGGAGGGGCTGCGGCGCACGTCCCCGTACCTCACGCACCCCGTGTTTCACAAGTACCGGTCCGAGACGGAAATGCTGCGCTACATCAAGAGGCTCGAGGCGCGCGACCTCTCGCTCACCTCCGCCATGATCCCGCTCGGCTCGTGCACGATGAAGCTCAACGCGACGACCGAGATGGCGCCCCTCTCCTGGCGCGAGTTCAACCGGCTCCACCCCTTCGCCCCGCGCGAGCAGGCGCAGGGCTACCGCACCCTGTTCCGCCAGCTGGAGCAGCAACTGGCGGAGATCACGGGGTTCCCCGCCGTGTCGCTGCAGCCCAATTCCGGAGCCCAAGGCGAGCTCACCGGCCTGCTGGTCGTGCGCGCCTACCACACCTCCCGCGGCGAAGGGCACCGCGACGTGTGCCTCATCCCCACGTCGGCCCACGGCACCAATCCGGCCAGCGCCGTCATGGCGGGCTTCCGGGTGGTCCCCGTGCGGGTGGACGCGCGGGGCAACATCGACCTCCAGGACCTGAGGGAGCGGGCGGCGGCGCACCGGGACCGGCTCGCCGCCATCATGATCACCTATCCGTCCACGCACGGGGTGTTCGAGACGTCGATTCGCGATATCTGCCGCATCGTGCACGAGCAGGGCGGCCAGGTGTACATGGACGGGGCGAACATGAACGCGCAGGTGGGCCTGTGCCGACCTGCCGACTTCGGCGCCGACCTCTGCCACCTGAACCTGCACAAGACGTTTTGCATCCCCCACGGCGGCGGCGGCCCGGGGATGGGCCCGGTGTGCGCGGCCGAGCACCTCGCCCCGTTCCTCCCCGACCACCCCGTGGTGCACCTCGGGCGCACGAGCCCCTGCGGCACCGTGTCGGCGGCGCCATGGGGCAGCGCGTGGATCCTGCCGATCTCCTGGGCCTACGTCGCCCTCATGGGCCGCGAGGGGCTGGTCGAGGCAACGAGGCTCGCGATCCTCAACGCCAATTACATCGTCAAGCGCCTCTCACCTCATTACAGCGTGCTGTACACCGGGCCCAACGGGCTCGTCGCGCACGAGTGCATCATCGACACGCGCCCCTTCAAGCAGTCGGCGGGCATCGAGGTGGACGACATCGCCAAGCGGATCATCGATTATGGCTTCCATCCCCCGACGGTGTCTTTCCCCGTGCCGGGCACGCTGATGATCGAGCCGACCGAGAGCGAATCGAAGGAGGAGCTGGACCGCTTCTGTGACGCGCTGATCGCGATCCGGGAGGAGATCCGGGAGATCGAGGAGGGCCGCCAAGCGCCCGGCAACAACCTGCTGACCAACGCCCCCCACACGCTCGAGGACGTCATCGCCGACCAGTGGGAGCGCCCCTACCCGCGGGAGCGGGCGGCGTTCCCCGCTCCCGCGACCCGCCAGCACAAGGTGTGGCCGTCGGTCGGGCGCGTGGACGGGGCGTACGGGGACCGCAATCTCGTGTGCGTGTGCCCCCCGGTGGAAGCGTATGCCGTCGCTGCTGACTAAGGCGGATGGTCGGAAGGTTGGAAGGTTGGAAGGTGTACCCGACCTTCCAACTTTCCAACTTTCCATCGACTCAATCGGCCGCTCCGGCGCCGAGAACATGGCGCTGGACCAATGGCTGTTGGAGCAAGCCGACCAGAGCGGCCGCGCGTTCTTGCGGCTGTACCGCTGGGACCCACCCTGCCTCTCGCTCGGCCGCAACGAGCCCGCCACCCGCCGCTACGATCGGGCCGCGATCGCGCGGCTGGGGCTCGACGTGGTGCGCCGGCCGACGGGCGGGCGCGCGGTGTGGCACCAGCACGAAGTGACCTACGCCGTGGCCGCGCCCGTCGGCGCCCTCGGCTCGCCGCGTGAGAGCTACCGCCGGATCCACGAGTGGCTGGCGCGTGCGCTGCGGGCTCTCGGCGTCGAGGCCACGCTGGCCCCCAACGGTCCGACCGTCCCACTGCGACCGTCAGGGAGTCCTTTAGGGTCCGACGGATCCGGGGCCTGCTTCGAGAGGCCCGCGGGTGGCGAGGTCGTCGTTGGCGGACGGAAGCTCGTCGGGTCGGCCCAGGTGCGTCAGCGCACGGCGTTGCTGCAGCACGGCTCGATCTTGCTCGAGGGGTCGCAGGAGATCATCGGCGCCATCAGCCGTCAGCCATCGGCTATCAGCGGAGGAACGACGTTGGCCGCGGTGCTGGGCCGGCCCGTCTCATTCGACGAAGTCGCCGGAGCGGTCGTGCAGTCCTGGGGCAACGCCGTGACTGCTGCCGCCCCTTACCGCCCCTTACCGCCCTTGACCTCATTCTTTTCCGACCCTGCCTGGACCTGGCGCCGCTAGCGCGCCGGTAGAATCTTAGGCACCATGCGAGCGCCGCACGCCGTCCGAGCGTCCCCGTCCGCGACCGTCCGTCTCACCGCACTCAGTGTCCTGCTGTTCGTCGCCTGCGCGCACCGCGAGGGGTGCACGGGCGACTACTGCGGGACGCTCGTCATCGCCACGGCGGGGGAGCCCGAGTCCCTGCTCCCTCCGGTCATCACCTCGGCCGTCGGCCTGGCCGTCGCCGATCAGCTGTTTCTGAAGCTCGCCGACATCGGGCTCTCCACCAACACCGTCGGCGACGAGGACTTCCAGCCGCAGCTCGCCGAGCGGTGGGAGTGGGCCGATTCGGTCACGCTGGTGTTCCATCTCGACCCGCGGGCCCGGTGGCAGGACGGCCGCGCCGTGACCGCTCTCGACGTCGCCTTCACGTTCGACGCCTACAACGATCCGGCCGTGAACTCGCCCTTCCGCTCGGGCGTGCGCGCGATCAGCGCCGTCACGGCGCGGGACTCGCTCACCGCGGTGTTCCGCTTCCGGAAGCGCTATCCCGAGATGTTCTATGACGCCGTGTACCATCTGCGGATCTTGCCCGCTCACCTGCTGCGGGCGATCCCCAGGGACCAGTGGCGCAGCGCCCTCTTCGGACGCCGGCCGGTGGGCGACGGCCCCTACCGGTTCGTGTCGTGGAAAGCGGGGGAGCAGCTCGAGCTCGCGGCGGACTCGGCGTTCTTCCTCGGACGGCCGCACCTGCGGCGGGTGATTTGGCGGCTCACGCCGGACCTGCAGGTCGCCGTCACCCAGCTCGTCGCCGACCAGGCGGACGCCATCGAGGTGCTCGGCCCGCCCGACAACCTCAAGCGGGCGCAGGGCGCCCCGCAGCTCACCCTCTACCCTTACCGCGGCGCGACGTACGCCTACCTCGGGTTCAACCTGGCGGCGAACGGCGATTCGAGCAGGCCGCATCCGCTGTTCGGCGAGCGGGAGCTGCGGCGCGCCCTCGTGATGGCGGTCGACCGGGAGCGACTGCTGCAGAACGTATGGGGCGACGCCGCCAGGGTCCCACCGGGGCCGATGCCGCAGCTCTGGTGGATCTGGGATCCTGAGACGCGGATGCTGCCCTCCGACACGGCCCAGGCGTCGCGGCTGCTCACTCGGCTCGGCTGGCGGGACTCCGATCACGACGGCGTGCGGAAGCGGCAGGGCAACCGGCTCGCATTTCGCATCATGGTGCCGACGACGAGCGCGGTGCGTCGCCAGTACGCCCGACTGCTGCAGGAGCAGTACCGGTCGCTCGGGGCCGAGGTCGAGCTCGATGAAGTGGAGCCCAGCGTCTTCGCCCAGCGGGCCGCCGCGGGGCGCTTCGACGCCCTGCTCATCTCCTGGAACGCCGATCCGACGCCGACCTCGTCCATCGCGCAGACCTGGACCCGGGAGGGGATCGGGCGCTCCAACTATTTGCGCTACGTGAGCCCGGCGTTCGACGGGCTGGTGGAGCGGGCGAGCGCCGGCGCGGGCCGGCGCGCGGCGACGCAACGCACCTGGCGGCAGGCCATCGAGCTACTCAACCAGGACGCACCGGCCGTCTTTCTGTTCGCCCCGCAGAGCGTGGCGGCCGTGCACCGGCGGGTGGCCGACGTCACGATCCGGCCGGACTCGTGGCTGGCGCTGCTCCGCACCTGGCGCATCCCCGCCGATCGCCTGATCGATCGCGACCGCGTGGAGCGTTAGGTGACGGCGTGGCTGGTGCGGCGCGTCGCCGCCGCGATCGCCATCGTCTGGGCGGTCGTCACCGTCACCTTCGTCCTGGTCCATGTCGCTCCGGGAACGCCGTTTCTGCCGCCCGCCGAGACGCCCGTCGATCCCGCCGTGCTCGAGCGGCTGCGGAGCCAGTTCGGGCTCGATCGCCCCTTGTCGGAGCAGTATGTCCGCTATCTGCGCGAGATCGCCCGTGGCAATCTGGGCGAGTCGTTCGCGCTCCACCGCCCCGTCGCCGACGCGCTGGCCGAGGCGCTGCCCAACACGCTGACGCTGGCCGGCGCCGCCTTGTGCATCGAGTTCGTGCTGGGTCTGGCGCTGGGTGTCTACCAGGCGGCGCGAGCCCGCCGGTTCGGCGATGTCGCCCTGGGCAACGCCACGTTGTTCCTCTATTCGGTGCCCACCTTCTGGCTGGGGCTGCTGCTGCTGGTCGTCTTCGGGCAATGGCTGCGCTGGTTCCCGGTCGGGGGCGTGGTGGACGTGGTGACGCACGAGTCGCTGCCGTGGGCGGGCCGTGTGGCCGACCGGCTGTGGCACCTCGCGCTCCCCGCGGGCACGCTGGGCCTGGTGGGCGCGGCGGCCACCGCCCGCTTCGAGCGGGCCGCGATGCTCGAGGTCCTGGGCCAGGACTACGTCCGCACTGCCCGAGCGAAAGGACTCCCGGAGCGCCGCGTGGTGCTGGGACACGCGCTCCGCAACGCGCTGCTTCCCTTCGTCACGCTGTTCGGCTTGGCGTTTCCGTTTCTCCTCACCGGCGCCGTGCTCGTGGAGACGGTGTTCGCGTGGCCGGGCATGGGCCGCCTGGCGGCAGAGGCGATTTTCCGACGGGACTACCCTGTGGTGACCGCCGCGGCGATGCTGGCGAGCGGGATGGTCGTGCTCGGAAGCCTGCTCGCCGACCTCTTGTACGCGGCGGCCGACCCGCGCATCCGGACGAGCGCCGCGTGAACGTGCGGGCCTGGCTGGCCCTGCTCGGCGCGATCGCCGTGGCCCTCGCGGCGGTGGGCGAGGCGCGGCGGCTGGCCGCCCGCGGCAGTCGCGGGCGCCGCTTCTTCCGTCACGCCACAGCGTCCGGCGGCCTCTTCGTGCTCGCCTTCTTCACGACCGTGGCCGTGGCGGCGCCGCTCGTCGCGCCCTATCCGCCCTCCAGCATGCCCGAGATCGTCGCGCTGCGCGACGCGCCGCCGTCGCTCGCCCACCCGCTCGGGACGGATCTCTACAGTCGCGATGTGTGGAGCCGCCTCGTGTACGGCGCGCGGGTGTCGCTCGGCATCGGGGCGCTCGCGATGCTCGTCGCCCTGACCGTGGGCGCGGCCGCCGGCGCCGTGGCGGGCTACGCCCGGCGCTGGGTCGACCCCGTCCTCATGCGGCTCGTGGACGTGGGGCTGTCGATCCCACGCATCTTCGTATTGCTGATGGCCGTCGCGCTGTGGGAGCGCTTGCCGGTCAGCGCCCTGGTGCTCGTGATCGGACTGACCGGGTGGTTCGGGACGAGCCGCCTCGTCCGCGCGGAAGTCCTGTCGCTGCGCGAGCGCGAGTTCGTCGCCGCCGCGCGCGCTCTCGGCGCCCGGCCGGCACGCATCATCCTGCGCCACGTCCTCCCCAACGTCGCCGCCCCGCTGATCGTGTCCGCCGCGCTCGGCATCGGCAGCGTCATGCTGCTCGAGGCCAGCCTGTCGTTCCTCGGCATCGGCGTGCCGTCCCCGGTCCCGAGCTGGGGGAACATGATCGCCGACGGCAAGGATCAGCTCGCGACTGCCCCGTGGACCTCGCTGTTTCCGGGACTCGCCATCGCGGTCGTCGTGATGGCGCTCACCGCGGTCGGCGACGCGCTGCGGGATGCCCTCGATCCCGGCCGGGAGACGGCGTGACGGAGCCCTTGCTGCGGGTGCGCGATCTCAAGACGTATTTCGTCACCGAGCGCGGCGGCGGCACGGCGCGCGCCGTCGACGGCGTGTCCTTCGACGTCCATCCCGGCGAGACCCTCGGCATCGTCGGGGAGTCGGGGTGCGGCAAGACCGTGACGTCGCTCTCGATCCTGCGCCTCATCCCGGAGCCGCCGGGGCACATCCTCTCGGGCAGCCTGATCGAATTCGAGGGGCGGAACCTGCTGACGCTCCGCCCCCCCGAGCTGCGCGCCATCCGCGGCAACGAGGTCGCGATGATCTTCCAGGAGCCGATGACGTCGCTCAACCCCGTGTTCACGGTGGGCGACCAGATCGCCGAGGCCGCGATCGTGCACCAGCGGCTGCCCCGCAAGCGGGCGCGCGCCCGCGCCATCGAGATGCTGCGCCTCGTCGGCATCCCCGATCCCGAGGAGCGCGTGGATCACTACCCGCACCAACTGTCGGGCGGCATGAGCCAGCGGGTGATGATCGCGATGGCACTCGTGTGCCACCCCAAGCTCCTCATCGCCGACGAGCCGACGACGGCGCTCGACGTGACGATTCAGGCCCAGATCCTCGAGCTGCTCGACCGCCTGCAAGCCGAGCTCGGCATGGCGGTCCTGCTGATCACGCACGACCTCGGAATCGTGGCCGGGACGTCGGATCGCGTGGTCGTGATGTATGCGGGCCAGGTGGTGGAGACCGCGGCGACGCCCGAGCTGTTCGCGCACCCGCTCCACCCCTACACGGAGGGGCTGATGGCCGCGGTGCCCCGGATTGACACGCGGGTGAGCCAGGTGCGGGGGCGTTTGCACACCATCCCCGGCCAGGTCCCCGCGGCGAGCGCGTGGCCCGCGGGCTGCCGGTTCCACCCGCGCTGCCCGTACGCGTGGGACCGCTGCACCGTCGAGGAGCCGCCGCTGCTTGACGCGGGGCGGGGCGAGCCCGGCAGCCACGCGGTGCGGTGCTGGCTCCTCACCGAGCCCCGGCGCCGGACCCGCCAGGCGTGACGACCGTCGCGCCGCTCGTCGAGGTGGACGGGCTCGTGAAGCATTTTCCCGGCGATCGCGGGCCGTGGCCGCTCGCGCGCCGGCGGCGGCCGGTGCGCGCGGTGGACGGCGTCTCGCTACGCATCGCGGCCGGCCGCACCCTGGGCCTGGTGGGGGAGTCGGGTTGCGGCAAGTCCACCGTGGGACGCTCGATTCTCCGACTGATCGAGCCCGACGCCGGCCGCGTCGTACTCGACGGCGTCGACGTGCTCGCCTGCCGCCCGCGGGAGCTGCGAGCGCTGCGCCGTCGCATGCAGATCGTGTTCCAGGATCCGTACGGCTCGCTCAACCCGCGGATGACCGTGCGCCAGGCGTTGCGTGAGCCGCTCGTGATTCATCACCTGGCCCGCGGCCCGGAGATCGACCGCCGAATCGCGGGACTCCTCGAGGAAGTGGGGCTCGACGCCGCCTTCGCCGACAGCTACCCCCACGAGCTGTCGGGCGGGCAGCGCCAGCGGGTGGGCATCGCCCGGGCCCTGTCGGTCGAGCCGAGCTTCCTCGTGCTGGACGAGCCGGTGAGCGCGCTCGACGTGTCCGTGCAGGCCCAGGTCCTGAACCTGCTGAACGAGCTGCAGCAGCGGCGGAAGCTCACCTATCTCTTCATCGCCCACGACCTCGCCGTCGTGCGGCACAGCGCCGACGAAGTGGCCGTGATGTACCTGGGGAAGATCGTGGAACAGGGGCCAGCGGAGACGCTGTATCGCGCACCCCGGCATCCCTACACCGCGTCGCTCCTCTCCGCCGTACCCGTGCCCGACCCACGGGTCTCGCGGCAGCGCATCGTGCTGCAGGGTGACGTACCGTCGCCCGCCAACCCGCCTCCGGGCTGCCCGTTCCACCCGCGCTGCCCCCACCCCAGCAAGAACGACCGCTGCCGCACCGAGCCGCCCGCGCTGCGCGTCGTCGGTCCCGACCAGCTCGCCGCCTGCCACTTCGCGGAGGAGCCGATGTGATGACCGCACTGCTCGCGCTGCAGGTCCTGACCAACCTTGCCGGCGCGCCGCCCGGGCCCGGCCTCCCCACCGGGTGGCGGCTCGATCGCCCGAAGGGAACCGAGGCAGCGGCGTTTCGGGTGACGGCCGAGCGCGCGCTGCGGGCCGAGACGAACGGCAGCGCGGGTTTCGCAACCTACCGGCTACACCGCGCGCTGCGGCCCGAGGCGGGCGTCGTGATGTGGCGGTGGCGCACCGCGACGCCGCTCCCCGGCGCGGCGCTGCACGAGCGC
The DNA here is from genome assembly GCA_003222115.1 of Gemmatimonadota bacterium. Taxonomy (GTDB): domain Bacteria; phylum Gemmatimonadota; class Gemmatimonadetes; order Gemmatimonadales; family GWC2-71-9; genus AG29. The sequence continues at coordinate 77,170 of QHUL01000069.1, forward strand.
GAGCACGACGACAGCCCGGCGCGCGTGCTCGTCGCGTTCGACGACGGGCGGATGATCTATTACAGCTGGGGCAATCGGGAGCCGGTGGGCGACACGTTCCGCAGCTGGACGAGCGGTGCCCGCCTGGTCGTCGTGTGTCGGCGTGCCGCGGACGCCGACGGGTCGTGGCACCTCGAGCGCCGCGACCCGTTCGCCGACTACCGCCGTGCGTTCAACCGTGCGCCTCACCCCATCGTGGCCGTGGGCGTCGCCGCGGACACAGACATGCTGCACGCCCGCACCGTCGCCGAGGTGGCGGACCTGGTGTGGGAGGCGGGCGGGAGGCCCTGACTCAACCGCCGTGCGCGATCTTGGGCGCCGCGCGGAGCCCCTGGACTTCGCCCGCCGCCGCCACGAAGTAGCCAGCCGTGAACACCCAGCCGCCGTACATCAGCTCACCCGCGTGCACCGCGTCGAGGAAATACGCGATCGTGGGGACGCCCGCGCAGATGAGCAGCAGCAACGGCAGCCGCTCGGCCTTGGTGCCGCGCCCCTGCCCCCAATAGAGCAGCCCTCCCGTGACGACGAGCGCGACGATCACGTGGAAGTGCGCCGGCCAGCCCGCGTGCTCTTTCGCGAGCGACATCGCGAGGTAGGCACCGGCGAGCACGAAGAACACGACCCGGAACAGGCCGTGCAGCCCCTGGCCGTACCGCTGGTGGAATTGCGCGAGCGGCGGCACGAAGCTGTGGAGGACGTAGGCGATCGTGATCAGCACAGGCACGCCCTGAAACAGGATCGTCGGAGCGTCCTGCAACAGGCCGCTGACGATAGCATCGTGTCCCTCCTCAAGAGTCAGGGTTTCGGTTCGCCCACGAGCTTCGCCAGCTCGGCGCGCACGCGGTCCACTTCGGGCTGCAGTGATGGTTCCGGATCCGAGCGCAGCGCGAGGTAGTGCTCGTAGGCGCGGATCGCGCCCTGGTGATCGCCTGTCAAGGCGGCGAGGCGGCCTTCTTCGCGCAGGTAGGTCGACAGGTACAGCGCAGGCCCCAGGAAATACACGCGGCGCCGCACGGCGGCCAGCGCTCCCTTCAGGTCTCCCTGCGTCTCGCGCAGTCGTGCGACCACCAGGTTCTTTTCTTCGTGGGCTGGAAAGAACGCAGCAGGCCCGGTCTGCATGATCGAGTCGAGGTGCTCGATGGATGCGGACGCGTCGGCCCGGTGCTGGGCGGCGGCAAGCATGGCGTCGAGGGTCGCGGCTCGCACCACGTTGAGGGCCACCGTTGACGCGGAGTCCCTTGGGGAGGCCGAGTTGCGCAGCTCGCTGATGGCGCGAGCGGTCGTCCCTATTTGACCGTGCGCCAGGCGCCATTGTTCGAGCACGAACATGTCGTTGTACTGGTTGCTGCGCTCGGCCACGTCGTGCGCGAGCGGGCGATCGGCGGATCTGGCGAGCTCGCGTGCAGCCCGGACCGCTGCGGCTGTGTCGCCATCCCAGTACAATGCGTCCAGGATCGTGCGCCAGAGGTGGCCGTGCGGGTTCAGCTCAACGTCGCGAAGCACCTCGGTGGCCGTGAGAGCTACGCTGGGACGGCCCCGGTTGAGGGCCAAGAATTCCCGCGTGAGCGTGGCCACCTGCCTCTCCAGGCGAGTGCTGGCCTGGTTTCCCATGACGGTTACCGCGCGCTCGGCGTCCGGGAGGGCCACCCCGTCCAACTGAGCAATGGTGGAGAAGTTGAATAAGAAGCTCTTCATCCGATCCATCTCTGAGCGGACCGCCGCGACCGTGCCGCTGTCACCAGCGGTGACGGCCACGCGCCAGGAGAGATATTTCGCAAGATCTCCGGTGGAGTCCGCGGCCCACGCCACGGCCTGCAAACGGCGGCCGGCCGCCGTGTCTCCTTCCCCAGCAGCGAGCTCCGCCAGGTGCTCCAGCGGTCCGGCGAATGTCGAGTCGAGCTCGAGTGCGCGCTGGAACGCTGCGGCCGCTCGCTGGCGTCCGTCGCTCAGGCCGAGCACGCTCCCCCAATGGAAGTACTGATCACCGAACCAGTACCATGCGTCTGCCCCGTCGGGGATCGCGGCGACGGCGCGCTCGCGGGCGGCGAGACGCTCTAGCTCCGAAGAGGGATCTGGATAATGAGGCCCGGCGATTGCGGCCAGGATCGTCCGGTCCCGTTCGCTCAACCGGTCGCGAGCGGCCCACGCGAGAGCAATGCCACGCGGGTAGGCAGTGGACCCGATCCAGCCCGACGCGGACGTCAGCCCTATTGCCGCGAGGTAGACGCGCAGTGCTGGAAGCGAGGTTGTGGTGAGCGACGGCAAGCGCTGCTCCGTCTCCCCCGCCCCGCGGGCGAGGAGTTGCGCGGTCAAGCGGTCGATCAGCGCGGCGAGGCTGTCGGGCGAGCCCTCCACGCTCGCCTGCGCGCGAGTGACGCCGCCCGGCACGCTACGCAGCAGCGCGGTCAGCGTGATGTGAGTGGGCGTGCCCACGATCCCCCCATCGATCAGACGCCCGGCACCGAGCGAGCGCGCGGCTCGCAGCGCCGCCTCCTCGGCCAGGTCGTCCGCCGCGGATCCGCCCGCCCGGCGCCAGGCGCTCAATACCGCTCGGGGATCGACCGCCCGCGGTCCGCCTTCCCCGGTGAGCTTCGCCGCGAGGAGATCCACCATCCCCTCGCGCAGGTAGCTCAGCGCGGCCTCGGCGCCGGCCACTCGAAACGGAAATACTGCCACGACCTTGGGGTCGACGCCCACCACCGCGCCGCGAGACCGCGACATCAAGGCCCCGCCGAGCGCGACGGCGACGATCGCTGCTCCCGCTGCCACGAGCCAGCCGGTTCTCCGGAGCGCCTGGTCGCGCGGGTGGGCGAGCCCGGCGCCGAGGGCGTCCCGGAACTCGGCGGCGGTGCGGAGCCGGGCGTTGGGATCCTTCGCCAAGGCCCGGGCGATCGCGTTCGCCACCGCGGGCGGCGCCTCGGGCCGCGTGTCGGTCAACGGCTTCGGCGTCGCTGTGAGATGCGCCGCGATGAGCGCCTGCGCCGTCGGCCCCGCAAAGGGCGGAAACCCCGCCAGCATCTCGTAGCCCACGACTGCCAGCGCGTACACGTCCGCCCGCGCATCCACGTGCCGCTCCCCCGCCGCCTGCTCGGGACTCATATAGCCCGGTGTCCCGAGCGCAAGGCCGGTGTCCGTCAACCGCCCCCCACTCCGCGACTCGACCAGCGCCCGCGCCACCCCGAAGTCGGTGAGCACGGCATGCCCGCCCTCGAGCAGGATGTTTTCGGGCTTCACGTCCCGATGGATCACGCCCTCGGCGTGGGCATAGGCGAGTGCGTCCGCCATCTCGTGCAGGATGCGCACCGCGTCCG
>QHUL01000002.1 GCA_003222115.1 Gemmatimonadota bacterium
GACGCCTATCGGGCGTATCAGTCTCAGGTCCCACGCTGGTTGTAAGTAGACCGGATGCTGCCTAACAAGCGCTTGAAGCTGGCGGGCGCTGATCGTTTAGTGGAAGCGGAGTGTTGTACCCCTGACGGGGCACGGACTTTCGTCCAACGGCCTTGCGCCGGCGGGCGGGTCGCCCGCAGCTTAAGCGCGATCCGTTAGGCTGCACCGCCCTAAACCAAGTCAAATGGAACGCCGCTGCGAACGGTTCGGTCTCAAGCTCGGGAACCTGCCGATCTTCGCGCTTCGCCGCGAGTTCAACGCCTACCACTGGCTCATTGCCAAGCCCGAGTTCCGTGACCGGCTGCGACACTTCTTCCCACGACCTGCGCCCGTGGGACGCCACTATTCATCTGGCATGGTCCGCCTTCTGGGTTCTTAACGCTCATCCTGCAGCGAGCATTCTCTGGTATCGAGGCGTATGTCGTGGGCGCTGCATACGTCGAGGTAGGTCGGACCCGCGGTCTTGACGAAGGGTTCGTCGACACGCTTATGAACCCGTTCGAGCTGGGCGGGAAGAGTGTGCCCGACAACTACTACAGCAGAGTCCCGGCGCTGGCCTCAGAGGATTATGCGTTGCAGCGAACCTCCCCTGGCCTTTGGGAAGACGCTCGCATTGCGTATCGGGAAGTCCGAAACCCCATTTTTCATGGGTATCAGGTCGATGATGACTATGCAGCAAGCGTACTCGGGGTTTTCGACTTTATCGCAGGCCTTTATCGGTGGATTGATGGATGGTGTAACCCCGACCGGATCATGCCGGGTGCTGCCGCAGCCCTCGCCCCGAAGCCTCGCGGTGCAGCCTAACAAGCGCTTGAAGCTGACGGGCGGTGATCGCTCTAAGGGAAGCGGAGTGTTGTGCCCCTAGGCAGCCGGCTCCACGTAAGGATAGCGAGCTCATGCAGGATGTGCCGATCGAGGCCCAACGGGGCACGCTCCGCCTGTCCACGGATCGTCGGCGCCTCGACCCCTCTGCCGTCCTCGCACTGCTCCGCACGACCTATTGGGGCGGTTCGCTCACACCCGAGGCACTCGCCCGGGCCATCGACAACTCCATCTGCTTCGCCGTCTTCGACGGTGAAACCCTGATCGCGTTCGGGCGTGCCGTTACCGACCTCGCGACCTACGCTTACTGGACGGACGTCGTCGTCGCTGAGGCTTATCGCCGCCAGGGCATCGGCCGATGGTTGTCTGAGACCATGCTGGCCCATCCGCAGCTTCAGGGGCTACGACGGGTCAGTCTGCTCACGCGCGACGCGGCGCCACTCTACGCGCAGCTCGGTTTTAGGCCAGGTGCTGGATCACTCAAGTACATGGAGTACCGCGATCAGAGGTCCAGTTCAGAGACGCCGGCTGCCTAACAAGCGCTTGAAGCTGACGGGCGATGATCGCTCTAAGGGAAGCGGAGTGTTGTGCCCCTGGCGGGGCACAGACTTCGTCCCACACCCTTGCGCCGGCGATCGAGTCGCCCGCAGCTTAAGCGCGATCCGTTAGGCCTCTTGCCTCAAAGCGTTCGCGAGACCACTGCGCTCATCAAGAAGTACGATCAGATGAAGCGACGAGATCCCATTGGTGCCGAGCGCCTCATTGCTGAGCACGAGAGCCGCCTCCAGGCAGAATGGGAAGCGCTTCGGAATCGCGCACAGACCGACACGACGGCGGCTAGCGAATTCTACCGACGGGCACAAGACGACCTTCACGAGGCGGAGGCAATAATCGAGGACTTGCGCCGGGACGCGCGGAAGGATCCTCGAGTCGGGGCAGCGCTGGCAAATGTCGAACACCATGCAGCACAGCTTCGGAAGGATATTGAGTGGGCTCGTCAGCTTCAGCCGCCCCATCGGTAGGCGGCGGCCTAACAAGCGCTTGAAGCTGGCGGGCGGTGATCGCTTTAGAGGAAGCGGAGTGTTGTGCCCCTGACGGGGCACGTACTGTCGTCTCGCCGGCGAGCGGGTCGCCCGCAGCTTAAGCGCGATCCGTTAGGCCGCACTTGCCTTTCCTCCGGGCTTCACATGCGTGTGACCTTCGCTCAGGCTGTTGAATCGGATGCGGCAGCCATCGCGGCCTTACGCAACGCGGCGGCGAATCACCTTACGACACGTTTCGGCAAAGGGCATTGGTCGGGCCAGGTGACCGAGCGTGGTGTTCGCAGCTCAATGCGTCATGCCAAGCTTGTCGTCGGCTGGGCCGGGCGGCGCATCGTCGCCGTTGTCCGTCTGGCGACGAAGAAGCCGTGGGCGATCGACGCCACGTATTTCACTCCCTGCCGGCGCCCCCTGTATCTCACAGATATGGCCGTAGCGCCCGCCTGGCAGGGCAAGGGGGTTGGCCGAGTCTGTATGGACCAGGCCATTCGATTGGCCGAGACTTGGCCCGGCGACGCGATCCGGCTAGACGCGTACGGCGCGCCTGCGGGAGCGGCGGCGTTCTATTTCAAATGCGGATTCGTGAACCGTGGCCGTGTGACATACCGCGGAACGCCGCTCGTCTACTACGAACTCCTGCTGTCACGCGCCAAGCAAGTGCGGCCTAACAAGCGCTTGAAGCTGACGGGCGCGCGCAAGTGAGGTAGAATTCCATTTGTGCGCCAGCTGGCTGCTGTGAACCGAAAGAACGAACGCTGCGCTTGCGGGCGCAGCGCCCGCAGCTTAAGCGCGATCCGTTAGGCAGCGACGAGTTTTCATGACTCAGTGGCATCCGGTTCTGTCACGGTGGCTCGCTCTCTCGGTGGCGCTCGGTGCAAGCGGGCCCTTGCTCTGCGCGCAATCTCCTGCTGACACGACCTCCCTTGCCACCGCGCTGGCGAACCTGCTCGCTAACGATTCAACGAGACCCGGCGATCACCGGCCCCCCTTTATCTTGGCTGGGCCCGCAGGCTCCGCCTGGACACCGATCGTTGCCGGTCAGCTGAGGTTGCGCCACCCCAACGCCCTCGCCGCTGCCGTCGGCCCCCTGCACGCACCTCACCTCCTGCACGTCTCGGTGAGTGACGTACGGATCGCCGGGGATACTACGCGAGCTGCCGTCACTTGGTCACGTTGCACCGAGCGCCAGAGCGGTCTCAATTTCTGGGAGCACGAGATGACCTACATCCTTGTTCGCTCGGGCAAGGGCTGGCGGTTGGTGCCACCCGTCGATGTGATTCTGTCCGATGGGCACTGCTGAGCCGCTGCCTAACAAGCGCTTGAAGCTGACGGGCGCCTATCGATTTAGTGGAACCGGAGTGTTGTGCCCTGGCGGGCACGGGACGTTCGTCCACTACTCTTGCGCCGGCGGGCGGGTCGCCCGCAGCTTAAGCGCGATCCGTTAGGCGGCATCACAGGGGCACCATGCGAAGACTCGCTACTGGCGTCGTCCTTGGGCTCATTCTCGGATGGGCAGCGGCGCACGCCCTTTTCCTTCACTGGTGGACCCTTGTGCCCTGGGGACTCGCGGGCCTCGCTCTGGGGTACCGAGCCAAGAGGGCGGGGGCTGTCATTGCTGGCGCCGGCTATGGCTTCGTCCTGTGCTTCGTATTCACGCTCGCCAGTTATGGCGGCGCAGCTCCGGCGATCACTCGAGTACCGTTTTTCACTGTCCTAGGTCTGGCCGGTGCCTTGTGCGGCCTTCTCCTTGCCCTACTTGGGGCGGCGCTCATGCCAGGGACGGTACCAGTGGGGGCACTGACGAGGGATGATGCCGCCTAACAAGCGCTTGAAGCTGGCGGGCGGTGATCGCTCTAAGGGAAACGGAGTGTTGTGCCCTAGCGGGCACGGACTGTTCGTCCGCTTCACCTTGCGCCGGCGGGCGAGTCGCCCGCAGCTTAAGCGCGATCCGTTAGGCGGCACTCGGACCGCCATTGCCTCTCCATCACCCTTCAGAGAGCCATACTCACGCCTCAAGCGAGCCGTCATCATCTCGATCATGAGAACACCAGCCCCGCAGCCGCACCGCGTGAGACTCAGAAGCTGCTAGGTCGTGGTTGAATATGCAGCAAGGGGATCGATGAATTGGAGTAGCACTGGGGAAAGGGCCATGCGCGTCGCAAGCTGGGGTCATGCGGTCTTTGCTGCGACGATGATCACCCTCGGAATATTGGGCCTGATCAAAAGCGATTTCACCCCGATATGGCTGCCCGTGCCCAAAGCTGTGCCCGCGCGCGATGTACTGGTCTATCTCTCCGCCATCGTCCCTCTGGTATCCGGCATCGGGCTACTCTGGCAGCGCGCTGCCGCCGTCGCTTCCCGCGTGCTGCTCAGCTTTCTCCTCGCTTGGCTACTGCTGCTAGATGTGCCCCAGCTCTTCCTCGATCCCGGGATGCAGCTTACTTGGGCAGCCTGTAAGACCGCGGTGATGGTGGCGGCCGCCTGGGTTCTGTACGTCTGGTTCGCCGGCGACCGTGACGGGCAGCGCCTCGGTTTCGCCACCGGCGACACCGGGCTCCGCATCGCGGGGGCACTCTACGGCCTGGCCTTGATCCCTTTCGGCATAGCTCATTTCACCTATATCGAGAGAACCACATCGATGGTGCCTGGTTGGCTGCCATGGCATTTGGCCTGGGCGTACTTCTTTGGTTGTACCTTCATCGCTGCGGGCTTAGCGGTGCTCATCGGGGTGTATGCACGGCTGGCAGCCATGCTCTCGGTGTTGCAGCTGGGCATGTTCACGCTGCTGGTGTGGGTACCCATCGTGGCAGCAGGACCCAGCGCCTCGGATTGGAGCGAGTTCGTCGTCTCTTGGGCGTTGACGGCCGGCGCTTGGGTGGTGGCGGATTCCTACCGCGGCATGCCTTGGCTCGCTGTGGGCAAGCGCTAGCGCCAGTGGCTTTGGCAATGGGTACTACGGCGCCGCCTAACTACGGGTTGAAGCTGTCGGGCGCGCCGGAGTGCGGCCCTACGCTCTTGCTGCGGGCGGCGCGCCCGCAGCTTAACGCTGTTCGTTAGGCGGCCCCACCAGGAAAACGAGTGCGCCGGCCCCGATTGCTCCTAAGTGGCTCCCTTCTGGCATTCATTGTGGTCCCGGTCCGCCCGCGTGACCAGCGACCCTCGCCCGTGCCAGCCGCCGACACAGGATTTGCGGCGGTCCCTGGCGGGCGGCTTTACTACGAGGTGATCGGCACCGGTCCCACGGTTGTCCTCCTCCACGGTGGCAATCTCGATCGCCGAATGTGGGACGAGCAGCTGCCGGTTCTGGCATCTCACTTTCGTGTCATCCGTTACGATGCCCGGGGGTTCGGCCGTTCGAGTCCCGCCGACACGGCGTTCCAAGCCCAGACTGATCTCTACGCCCTCCTGCAGCATCTCGCCGTGCAGCACGCATCGCTGGTTGGTCTGTCGCTTGGAGGCCGAATCGCGATCGATTTCGCGCTCGACCATCCCGAGATGGTCGACAAGCTGCTTCTTGCTGGTCCAGGTCTTAGCGGGTGGCGGGATTGGTCCGCTGAGGACACTACCTGGCTAATTGCTGCTCGCCGAGCCGGCAACGCCAACGACTCTGTCGCGATGGCCATGAGCTGGCTCACCTCCGACTACATGCGACCAGGGATGAAAGAACCTCGGCTCGCCAAACGACTCCGAGCGATCGCTGCCGACAACGCGACCCACTGGATGGGGTTGTTTCGACATGGCGACCTTGAGCGCCCAGCTGACCCCTCAGCGCTGGGCCGTCTCTCAACGATTCGGGCGCGCACCTTGCTACTGGTCGGGGATCGTGACAGCCCGGTGATTCGTGCAATCGTCGACACGATCTCGTCGCGAATCCGTGGTTCAGGGGTGGTCGTGATTCACCGGGCGGGCCACATGGTCTTGCGCCGGCGGGCGAGTCGCCCGCAGCTAAAGCGCGATCCGTTAGGCAGCAGCTCAAGGACCCCATTGCCTGACAGAAAGGCCATGAAGGCATTCGTCGTCGATCGTTACAAGAGCAAGAGCGCGGTACGTCTCGGCGAAATGCCGGAACCGGAAGTCCGGGACGATGATGTACTGGTCCAGGTCCACGCAGCCAGTTTAAACCAGCTGGATTCCAAGATCAGGCACGGCGAGTTCAAACTCATTCTCCCCTATCGCTTGCCGCTGATTCTAGGGAACGACGTGGCCGGGGTCGTAGTCCGTGTCGGCTCCAAAGTGCGACGGTTCAAGCCGGGCGACGAGGTTTATGCGCGGCCGCGTCAGGACCGGATCGGGACGTTCGCGGAATTCATCGCCATGAATGAAGCTGACGTGGCGTTCAAGCCCAAGAATCTCACCATGGAAGAGGCAGCGTCCATCCCTGTGGTGGGTCTGACAGCTTGGCAAGTATTGATTGACCGCGCCAACCTGAAGAAGGGCCAAAAAGTCCTGATCCACGCGGGTTCCGGTGGAGTAGGCACATTCGCCATTCAACTGGCAAAGCACATCGGCGCAACGGTGGCGACTACGACGAGCACAGCGAATGTCGATCTGGTCAAGAGTCTCGGCGCGGATGTCGTCATCGACTACAAGAAAGAAGATTTCGAGAAGGTCCTAAGCGGCTACGACGTCGTCCTGAACAGTCTTGGCAAGGACACGCTCGAAAAGTCCGTCAAGGTGCTGAAGCCCGGTGGAAAGCTCATTTCCATCTCCGGTCCGCCGGATGTAGCGTTCGCTAAGCAGAACGGGTCGAACTGGTTCTTGCAACAAGGCATGCGCCTTTTGAGCTTCGGCATCCGGAAGAAGGCCAAGCACCACGGCGTTACCTACTCGTTTGTCTTCATGCGAGCGAACGGCGAGCAATTGAGCAAGATCACATCCCTCATTGAATCTGGCATCATCCGGCAGGTGATGGATCGGATCTTCCCGTTCGAAGCCACCAAAGAGGCTTGGGCTTACCTCGAAACGGGGCGCGCAAGAGGCAAGGTCGTCATCAAGGTGACTTAGGATCGCGCGCTGCCTAACACGCGCTGCACGAGCACCTTCACATTCTGTGCACCAGGCTCCCATGACCGCCAATGAGTTCCGCCGCCTCGCTTTGAGCCTCCCCGAAGTTGCGGAAGCCGCGCACATGGGGCACCCCGATTTTCGGGTCGCCGGGAAGATCTTCGCCACGCTTGGCTATCCTCAGTCAGGATGGGGCGTCGTTTGCCTGACGCCTGAGCAGCAGGAGCTGTTCGTGCGGACGGAGCCCAAGTCGTTCGTGCCAGTGAAGGGGGGTTGGGGCAGAGCAGGCAACACGAACGTGCGGCTGGCAGCGGCGCGGCGGACCGTCGTGCGCGAAGCGTTGATTAACGCGTGGCGCAATCGGGCGCCAAAGGGTCTCGTGCGCAAGGTGGAGCCATCGTGACCGCTTGAAGCTGACGGCGCGCGTAGATTAAGGAATGAATCCTTCTTCAGCGCGCCGCAGCTTACGCGCGAGCCGGTAGGCTGCTCCCCAGTTCCACACAAAGGCGGGCAATGCCCTCACTATTCGACGCCCAGCGTCGCCATGAAGTTCTCGAGCGCATCGGTCGCTTAGCCCCGGATCGCAAGCCTCTGTGGGGTCGCTTCACGGCTCCAGAGATGGTGTGCCACGTGAGCTGCGACCTTCGCCAAGGGCTCGGAGAGCTCGAGACGGGACCACCCACGGGACCGCTTGCCCACGCGCCATTCAATTGGTTGGCGATCCACGTTGTGCCTTGGCCGAAAGGGAAGGGACAAAGCCCGCCGGAGTTTCTGGCCACGCGTCCCACGACGTGGCAGGCCGACGTCAGCCGGCTACGCGAACTGATCAGGCGCTTTTCTGATCGTGGACCGGCGGCTGAGTGGCCGGCGAGCCGGGTCTTTGGCCGCATTTCGGGACGAAGCTGGGGTGTCATGCTGTACAAGCATCTCGATCACCACCTCCGCCAGTTCGGGGCGTGATCCCGCCGGTGGAGCAGCAGCAGCTTAGCGCGATCCGTTAGACGGCGCCACCTTTGAGTATATCTGGACCTTCTAGGATGAGAACATGAAAAAGTCGGGCGCGAGCCAAGGCCAGTCGGCATCGGAGCTCATCTCGAAAAGAATCGCCGAACTCGGCGACTGGCGCGGGGAAACCCTCAGCAGAATGCGCACGCTCATCAAGGAAGCAGACCCGGCCGTCGTCGAGGAGTGGAAGTGGATGGGCACTCCGATCTGGTCGCACGACGGCATCATCTGCACTGGCGAATCCTACAAGAATGTCGTGAAGCTTACCTTCTCCAAGGGCGCGTCTCTGAAGGATCCGGCCCGTCTCTTCAACTCGAGTCTCGAGGGAAACGCACGCCGCGCGATCGACATCCACGAAGGAGAAGAAGTTGACGAGTCCGCCTTCAAGGCGCTCGTTCGCCAAGCGGTCGCCCTCAACAGTTCTGGCGAGTCGAAATCTCCGAAGAAAGCGAAGTCCTAGGGCAAGTCGCCAATCCGTCCCCACACACGGGAGAACCGCATGCTCCTCATTCGCGAGATCATGTACTGCAAGCCTGGGAAGGTACGGCCCTTGGTCGAGAAGTTCCTCGCGATGGCGAAGCTGAGCGCCAAGGTTGGCATGCCCAAGATGTGTGTCATGACCGACGTCTGCGCCGACCGGTACTGGATGCTCGTAGCCGAGATGGAGGTGGGGAACATGGCCGAGTTCGAGCGTATGCTGCAAGGCGGTGCCCAGAACAGCGAAGACATGAAGGAATTCGAGAGCATAATGAAGGGGTATCACGATCTCGTCGACCACGGTCGGCGCGAGATCTACAAGATTGAGGCGTGACACACGATTCGGGGGCGCGTAGCCCTATGGATTTCGACCTGGACCTAGCGATAGAAGTGCTGCGACGTTCTCCCGCCACGCTCCGGGCGCTGCTCGATGGTCTCAGCGAGCATTGGATGCGGGGGAACGAGGGGCCCGAAACGTTCAGCCCGTTCGATGTGGTAGGGCATCTGATCGACGGCGAGGAAACCGATTGGATTCCGCGAGCTCGCATCATTCTCGCCAACGGGCCGAATCTTCGCTTCGAGCCATACGATCGATTTCGCCACCAAGCGCGCAACGTGGGACGGGCCCCGGAGTCACTCCTCGCCGAATTTGCGCGACTGCGCACTGTCAATCTACGGGAACTCGAGTCCTGGAAACTTACGGCGACCGAACTCGATCTTCCTGGTGAACATCCGAGTCTGGGACGTGTAACGCTCCGCCAGTTATTGGCAGCATGGGTTGTGCACGACTTAGGGCATCTGGCTCAGGTAGCGAGAGTCATGGCGAAGCAATACCGAGATGAGGTCGGGCCGTGGATACCTTTTCTGCCGGTGCTCACCGACCATCCGGTACCGCGCTCCTAGGGCACAAACCACATGGTCATGCGCCGAAATCGTCGCCTGCTACTCCTCGCGTTGGGCCTCGCCGGTGCGGTTCTCGTTGTGCTCCGGCTGCGAACGCCGAGTGCCCCAATGGCTGAACAGCCTTTGCCACCACCGGTTGTGGAGCCGCGGAAGTCGCCGCTTCAGGCAGACGCCGAGGGGTACTACGTTCCGGGCTATCCCTTTACAGTGAATGGTTTCCGATTCACCGGCTTCAGCCTCCGTCCGGAGGCTCTTGTCACCTTTGCCCAGACGACCGTGCCCTGCTTTGAGGCCCAAATCACTGCACAAAATGTCCACCTTCGCTGCGACGACCCGAAGGTGGGCACTGTCACGATCGACGGGAAGTTCCTCACGCGACTAGTGACTAACCGACTTGATGCCGCGGTCGTGTCTGCGGTGGTGACGGTTCGTACCGGGAGCGGGGAGACCTTGTACAGGGCGCGGGACTCGTTCGAATGGCACCCCGCCAAATAGGGCGGGGCAGCGGCCATGGCCCCCTGCTACAGAGTGCGAGCGCCATGAAGGCATGGTAGATTCGGCAGCCCTTCACGAGGATGGCCTATGATCTTCAGCCTGCCGACGTTCACGCTGATCCACGTGTTGCTGAGTGTGGTCGGCATCGTCACGGGCCTCGTCGTCGCGGGGGGGCTCGCCGGCGGCAGACGACTCGACCGGTGGGCCGTGCTCTTCCTGGTCACGACCGTCGCGACGAGTGCCACCGGTTTCGGCTTTCCCTTCGTCACGTTCCTGCCGTCCCACGCCGTGGGGATCGTGTCGCTGGTGATCCTGCCGGTCGTGATCGTCGCGCACTACGTCAAGCATTTCGCGGGACCATGGCGCCGGATCTATGCGGTCGGTGTCGTCCTCGCCACGTACCTCAACACTTTCGTGCTGGTCGTGCAGCTGTTCCGGAGGCTGCCGGCATTGCTCGTCGCCGCACCGACTCAGTCCGAGCCGCCCTTTGCGATCACGCAGGCCCTGGTGCTGGCGCTCTTCATCTGGCTGGCGGTTGCCGCCGACAAGGGGTTCCGCGCCGCGCCGGCCGGCGCTGCCTAACACGGGCCCTGAAGTTCGTGCGATGGACGGCGGTCCCGGATTCAAGGGGCGCCTAGATCTGCCCGTGCTGGGCTACGAATGTGTGAAGCACGTTGCCGGCGATCGCGCGACCCATGTTTTTCTGCGCAGGCGCGTGTGACTCGACCGCCCGCCTACTTACGGAGTCGTGGGCATCCAGCTGTGGCGCTGAAGATTCGGAGGAAGGTCACATGGACCCTGCTGTGTTTCTCGTTGCGCTCGTGACAGTCGTGGGGACCGCCGCTGTGACGATTGTCAAGGTCGCTCGTCTCTGGACCGGCCGTCCAGAATCACCATCGGCCGACGTCACTGCGCGGCTCGAGGCGCTGGAACGCGGTGTCCGGGACCTCCAACAGGAGCAAGCAGACACGCAGGAGCGGCTCGATTTCGCTGAGCGTTTACTCAGCAAGGCACGGGACGAGCGGCAGCTTGGCAGCTAGAGACAACTCAGACAAGGCAGGGAACAATGTGTCGGAACATCAAACGCCTGCGTCACCCTGACCATCCTCCGACGGACGCTGAGCTGCACGACGCCGCCCTGCAGTTCGTTCGCAAGATCAGCGGCTTCCACCATCCCTCGAAGGCCAACCAGGCCGCGTTTGATCGTGCGGTTCAGGATGTGGCCGCCGCCGGCCGGGTGTTGTTCCGTTCGCTGCATGTTCGGGGTGACGGTGTCGCGGCTGTCTGACACGCGCTTGCCGTGACATGCTTCGATGAGCTTCGCGCCGCGCCATGAATACCAGGAAGCTGGTCATCGGCGCGGTGCTCGTTATCATCGGCCTGCCTCTGGTGCTGGTCCTGATAGTTGTCGTCTCGATCCACGTCCTGGACCGGACCAACGGCGCCATCATCTCCTCGGGCCGCGAGCGCACGTACCTGCTCTATGTCCCACGGAGCTACGACCGCGCCAGGCCGACGCCGCTCGTCATCAGCATGCACGGCGCGGCGGGCTGGCCGGCCCAGCAAATGAACGTGAGCCGGTGGAACCGGCTGGCCGATGAGCAGGGGTTCATTGTCGTCTACCCGGCGGGAAGCGGCGTGCCCAAAATCTGGCATGTGGACCGGGGGGCCGGTCTCATGCGGGACGTCAGATTCATCTCGGCGTTGATCGACACGCTGGAGGCGGCCTACAACATCGACCCGACGCGGATCTATGCCAATGGGCTTTCCATTGGCGGAGGCATGGCGTTTGTGCTGTCCTGCACCCTATCCGACCGGATCGCCGCGGTCGGGATGGTGGCGGCTGCGCAATCCTTGCCGTCGAGCTGGTGTACAGACCATCGACCGGTGCCGATGATTGCGTTTCATGGGACCGCCGATCCAATTGTACCCTACCAGGGAGGGCCATTGGGTGATCCGTTCAGCCCCGTGACCGTGATGTTTCCTCCCGTCCGGGCTTGGGTGGCGAGTTGGGCTCATAGAAACCGGTGCCGAACGAACCCCGTCGATTCCGCAGTAGCTGCGGACGTCACCCGTCGCGAATACCCGAACTGTGCTGACCACGCGGCGGTGGTGCTCTATACCATCCGGGGAGGAGGCCACTCCTGGCCTGGCGGCAAACCGCTGCCGGAATGGTGGGTCGGGCCCACGAGCCGCAGCATCGACGCCACGGCTCAGATGTGGGCGTTCTTTCGTGCGCACCAGCTTCTGAGGAACTAGCAGTCTGTCTTGATTGCGGCCGCAGCCCGCCGCAGCTTAAGCGCTGTCCGTTAGGCCACACACATGGACGCATCCGTTCGTCTTCGATGGCTCCGGGCTGTGCTCTTTGTGGGCGTCGTGTACCTTGTCGCCGGCCTCACCTTCGCGGCGCTCGCCAATCGGGCTGCGTCCCATCAGATACGAGTAACGTGGCGGCTGGCCGCGTGGGTGATCAGCGCCGCTGCGTTCGCGGCGCACATAGCGTACGAACACATTCGGCTGCGTAGCTCGCCTGGGACAACAGCACTACACGCGTCGTTGGCTGTCGCCATCGGGGCCTTCGCTCTCGCGGTCGCGGCGAACGTTCATGCGCAGGCCGCCTCAGTCCACCAACACTCCCACACCCTCGCGCTCCTAGCATGGCCGGTCGTGACGGCGGTGCCGGCGTTTGTGGTCGCACTCGCCGCGGCTGCCGGCCTCGCCTTAACGCGGCGCACCGGAGTGTGACAGTGTCAGGTGACAGCCTCCGCGACGCACTGAGGTATTGGGAGCCGCGCCGCCTCTGGTACAACGTGGCGCTCAGCCTCGAGGCGGTCGCCTGGGTCGTCTTTACCTGGCCTCACTTCCGCCCGGCGCTATCCCTGCAACATCTCTTCCAGCTGACAGTGCTGGCAGTTCTCGCGAATCTGTGCTATAGCGCCGCGTACCTGGTCGATCTGCCCTTGCAGGACGCTTTCGGGACAGGGTGGCGCCAGCGGCGTTTCGTCCTATGGCTGTGCGGCACACTCTTGGCGCTGGCCGTCGCGTTCTATTGGATTGCGGATGAGATCTATCCGTATGTCGGCGCCGCCTGACCGCGGCTTGAAGCTGACCAGCCGGCTGGCGCCGGCTCGAGCGTAAGAGCCATCCCTAACCAGCGTTTGAAGCTGACGGCGACCTCAGCTAGGCGCGCACGGCGTACAAAAAGCGTGCGTAGCCGATCTCGGCGGCATTCTTCGTGAGCTCGACATTGACCCAGGCGACGACGTCACCGAAGGGACGGTCCTGGAACGGCCAGCGGGTTCGCAGTGTCGATCGCAGGTCGTCGGCGGTAACCCGCTCCAGTACCGCTCGCCACTCTCCACAGAGGCGACCGAGCCACGCGCGGACCTCGTCGGCGTCGCCGGGCCACAGCACGTGCTCGCGTGACAGGGCGCCGTCGCCGAACGAGTGGTCGAGCACCATGGACCACCAGAAGCCGAGGTGCCACGTCAGCCACGCGATGCTCGGCGGACCGAGGTCGTAGCCCTCGCGATCCGGCCAGTCGGCGCGCCACCTGCCATCAGGGCCTCGATGCACGTGCAACCCTTCACGAGCGGGACGCCACACACACTCCTCGGTGGCGAGTCCGTCGAGATGGAAGCTGGTGAGCCGCCACGCCGTTTCGAACTGCCGGAGCAAGTAGTCACGCGCTTCGTCGGCCATGGGCAGCGTCTTGTGATCGAGGATTCTCAGGTGACGGTCGTGGCTAGGGTTCTTTCAATCGGGTCTCGATCTTGATCTCGGAGGTCAACGTGCGGTGAACGGGACAGCGCTCTGCAATATCCCGTAGCCGGGCGCGCTGCTCTTCCGAAAGCTGACCGTCCAGTGCGATCTCCCGCTCGATGAAGTCGAGCATTCCTGTCTTTGTCTCACAGTCGGCGCAATCCTCGGCGTGCACCCTCGAATGCCGCAGGAGCACCGTTACGTCGTTCAGGGGCCACTGCTTCCGTCGCGCGTACAGCGCGATGGTCATTGACGTTCAGGCCCCGAGCCCGGCCAGCAAGAGATCGTAGGGGCTGGGCCCCGTATCGGTGCCGCCGTCGGCGATGGGCTCGTCCGCCAGGAGGCGATGGCGACCGGCTGTGATCTCCTGCGCGAACCCGGCTGCGCTGCCGCGCACCACCACGACTCCTCGGTCAAACGTCTCGTCCATTGGTTAGCTCCGAGTTGGGGGACGGCTTGAGCATAACCTGCTGCGCCGATGCCCCCCAGTGGCGCTCTTCGTGTTGTGGGTGGTACAAGCCCATGACGGCCCGTGAGTTCCGAGCCATCGCCTTGATCTTCGCGACACTGGCCTATCCGCGCAGCGGTTGGGGATGGTCAAGCTCACACCCGAGCAACAAGAGCTGTTCGTGCGCACCCAGCCGGCGACGTTCGCGCCGGTGAAGGGCGCTTGGGGTCGCGCGGGCTTTACGAACGTTCGCTTGCGGACGGCGAGCAAGAACGCCGTTCGCGAGGCGCTGACCATCGCGTGGCGCAACCGGGCCCCGAAGCGTCTCGCCGGTCCGCCGGGGTTGACGTAAGTCCAATGGCTGGTCTATTTTGTGAGTCTATTTGGCAACTTTTGCCTGGGGCGTATGCCGACCATCAATCAGCTCGTCCGGCTGGGGCGCAAGGACGTGGAGAAGAAGGAGAAGGCGCCGGCGCTGCGCGGCAACCCGCAGAAGCGCGGCGTCTGCACCCGCGTCTACACCACGACGCCCAAGAAGCCGAACTCGGCGCTGCGGAAAGTGGCTCGGGTGCGGCTGACCAACGGGTTCGAGGTGACGGCCTACATCCCGGGCGAGGGGCATAACCTCCAGGAGCACTCGATCGTGATGATTCGCGGCGGCCGCGTGAAGGACCTGCCCGGGGTGCGCTATCACATCATCCGCGGCACGCTCGACGCCGCGGGCGTGAACGAGCGCAAGCAGTCGCGCTCCAAGTACGGCGCCAAGCGGCCCAAGGCGGCCGCGACGTGAGCCGGCGCAAGAAGGCGATCAAGCGGTCGGTGCCGGCCGATCCGCGCTACGACAGCCAGACGGTGTCGAAGTTCATCAGCAACCTGATGCGGCAAGGAAAGAAGTCGTTGTCGGAGCGGATCTTCTATCAGGCGATGGACCTGGTCGAGCAGCGTACCGGGCAGCCGGGGGTGAACGTCTTCAAGCAGGCGCTGTCGAACGTGAAGCCGGCGCTCGAGGTGAAGTCCCGCCGCGTGGGCGGCGCCACCTACCAGGTGCCGGTGGAGGTGCGGCCGGAGCGCCGCACCGCGCTCGGGATGCGGTGGCTGATCGTGTTCAGCCGTGCGCGGCGCGAAAAGACGATGGCGGAGCGCCTGGCCGCCGAGGTGATCCTCGCCTCGAAGGGCGAGGGCGAAACGATCAAGAAGAAGGAAGACACGCACCGGATGGCGGAGGCGAACCGCGCCTTCGCGCATTACCGGTGGTGACCTTTTGACCGACAACTTCGGGACCCTGCGCTAAGGGATCCTGCATCCTAGGCCGTAGGGGCGCAGCACGCTGCGCCCCTACCCGGATGATGGCGGAGCGAGACCGGCCCAACGGCGGGCGCCTGGTCGCCCCGCGTTTTTGCTGCAGGTGCGCAGCGTGCTGCGCCCGTACTCAGAGGAACGCAATGCCACGGACGACACCGCTCGACCACATTCGGAACATCGGCATCATGGCCCACATCGATGCCGGGAAGACGACGACTACCGAGCGGATCCTCTACTACACGGGCCGCACCTACAAGCTGGGCGAGGTGCACGAGGGGACGGCCACGATGGACTGGATGGAGCAGGAGCAGGAGCGGGGGATCACGATCACCTCCGCCGCCACCACCTGCTTCTGGCCGCGCCGTGGCGATCAGTACCGCATCAACATCATCGACACCCCGGGGCACGTGGACTTCACGGTGGAGGTGGAGCGCTCGCTCCGGGTGCTCGACGGCGCCGTCACCCTGCTCGACGCGGTGGGCGGCGTCGAGCCCCAGACCGAAACGGTATGGCGTCAGGCCGACCGCTACCGTGTGCCGCGCATCATCTTCGTCAACAAGATGGACCGCGTGGGCGCGGACTTCGACCAGTGCCTCAAGATGGTCCGCGAGCGGCTCGGAGCGAAGGCCGTCCCGATCCAGCTCCCGCTCGGCTCGGGCGAGCTGTTCACCGGGATCGTCGACCTGGTCCGGCAGGTGGAGATCGTGTACGACGACGAGTCCCTGGGGAAGAAGTACGTCGAGGGGCCGGTCCCGGTCGCGCTCCAGCCGAGGGTCGCCGAGCTGCGTCACCAGATGCTCGAGGCGGTCGTCGAGCACGACGACGCCATCCTCCACAAGTACCTCGAGGAGCACGAGCTCACCGAGGACGAGATCCGCACGGTGCTGCGCAAGGCGACGGTCGCCGGACACGTCGTGCCCGTGCTGTGCGGCGCCGCCTTCAAGAACAAGGGCGTGCAGGCGCTGCTCGACGCGGTGGTGGATCTCCTGCCCTCGCCGGTCGAGGTTCCGGCGATCCAGGGCCACCTGCCGCACCACGACGCGACGCACGCGACCCGGCGCGCCGCGGACGACGAGCCCTTCGCGGCGCTCGCGTTCAAGATCATGACCGACCCCTACGTCGGGAAGCTCACCTTCTTCCGCGTCTATTCGGGCGTGCTGAACGCCGGCTCGTACGTGTACAACAGCACCAAGGATCGCCGGGAGCGCATCGGGCGCCTGCTGCAGATGCACGCCAACAAGCGCGAGGAGCTGGAAGAGGTGCGCGCGGGCGACATCGCCGCGGCCATCGGGCTCAAGGACACGAAGACGGGCGACACGCTGTGCGATGCGAACCATCCGATCATCCTCGAGGCGATGCGGTTCCCCGAGCCCGTCATCTCGGTCGCCATCGAGCCCAAGACCAAGGCCGACCAGGACAAGCTGTCGATCGCCCTCCAGAAGCTCTCCGAAGAAGACCCCACTTTCCGCGTGCACACGGACGCCGAGACCGCCCAGACGATCATCAGCGGGATGGGCGAGCTGCACCTCGAGATCATCGTCGATCGCATGAAGCGGGAGTTCAAGGTCGACGCCAACGTCGGCCGCCCGCAGGTGGCCTACCGCGAGACGGTGCGCAAGCGGGTGGAGTACGTGGAGGGGAAGTTCATTCGCCAGACGGGCGGTCGCGGTCAGTACGGCCACGTGGTCATCCACCTCGAGCCGGGGGAGCCGGGCTCCGGCTTCATCTTCGAGGACAAGATCGTGGGCGGCGCGATTCCCAAGGAGTACATCGGCCCGGTGGAGCAAGGCGTCAAGGAGGCCCTGGAGGGCGGCGTGCTCGCGGGGTACCCGATGGTCGACGTCAAGGTGGAGCTCGTGGACGGCTCCTACCACGACGTGGACTCGAGCGAGATGGCGTTCAAGATCGCCGGCTCGATGGCCGTGAAGGAGGCCGCCCGGCAGGCGAGCCCCGTGCTGCTCGAGCCGGTGATGGACGTCGAGGTCGTCACGCCGGCCGACTACATGGGCGAGGTGATGGGCGATCTCTCGAGCCGCCGCGGCAAGATCGGCGGCATGACGCAGCGCGCCGACGCGCACGTGATCGCCGCGAGCGTGCCCCTGTCCGAGATGTTCGGCTACTCGACGACGCTGCGCTCGATGAGCCAGGGGCGCGCCATCTACAGCATGCAGTTCAGCCACTACCAGGAAGTGCCGAAATCGAAGGCGGAGGAAATCGTTTCGAAAGTGAAAGGATAAGGAGGGGCAATGGCCAAGGCCAAGTTTGAGCGCACCAAGCCGCACGTGAACGTGGGGACGATCGGGCACGTGGACCACGGCAAGACGACGTTGACGGCGGCGTTGACGAAGGTGGCGGCGGAGAAGGGGCTCGCGACCTACGTGACCTACGATCAGGTGGCGAAGGCGTCGGAGTCGCAAGGCCGGCGCGATGCGACGAAGATCCTGACGATCGCCACGAGCCACGTGGAGTACGCCACGGCGGCGCGCCACTACGCGCACGTGGACTGCCCCGGACACGCGGACTACGTGAAGAACATGATCACCGGGGCGGCCCAGATGGACGGGGCGATCCTCGTGGTGTCGGCGGTGGACGGGCCGATGCCGCAGACGCGGGAGCACATCCTGTTGGCGCGGCAGGTGAACGTGCCGGCGATCGTCGTGTTTCTCAACAAGTGCGATCTGGTGGACGATGCGGAGCTCCTGGACCTGGTGGAGCTGGAGGTGCGGGAGCTGTTGTCGAAGTACGAGTATCCGGGGGACGACATTCCGGTGATCCGGGGCTCGGCCCTGAAGGCGATCGCGGGGGAGAAGCCGTGGGTAGCGAAGGTGGAGGAGCTGCTGACGGCC
>QHUL01000003.1 GCA_003222115.1 Gemmatimonadota bacterium
GGCTGATCGAGGGGCAATACGAGATCGAGCGCCTGCTGGGCAAGGGCGGGATGGCGGCGGTGTTCCTCGCCCACGACCTCACCCTCGAGCGCGAGGTGGCGATCAAGGTCCTCCCCCCGGATGTGGCGCAGGACGAGCAGGTGGTGCGCCGCTTCCAGCAGGAGGCGAAGACCGCCGCCAAGCTCGATCACCCCAACATCATCCCGATCTATCGAGTCGAGAGCGAGGGCGGGCTCAACTACTTCGTGATGAAGTACATCTCGGGCACGTCGCTGGAGGACCTCCTGGAGAAGCGGCAGCCCCTCGCGTTCGACCACATCCAGCGTGTGCTGTGGGAGGCCGCCTGCGCGCTGGGGCACGCCCACCAGCGCGGCGTGGTGCACCGCGACGTGAAGCCGGCGAACATCATGTTCGACCATCACGGTCGCGTGATGCTCACCGACTTCGGCATCTCGAAGGCGCTGCAGGCGGCGACAGGCTTCACCGCGACCGGCATGATCATCGGGACGCCCCACTACATGGCGCCCGAGCAAGCGAAGGGCCAGACGGTGGACGGCCGGGCGGACCAGTACTCGTTGGGGATCGTCGGTTACCGCATGCTCACGAGCGAGCTGCCGTTCAGCGGCGACTCGGTGCACACGATCCTCTACAAGCACATCTTCGAGGAGGTGCCGCTCGCCAAGACGCGGCGCGCCGACGTCCCGGATTTCCTGTCGACCGCGATCGCACGCGCTCTCTCCAAGGAGCCCGAGCAGCGCTTCCCCACGATGGAGCAATTCGCGACCGCCGTGTGGCCGGAGCAGCCGGTGGCGGCGCCCGCCGGGGGTGCCACGCCGAGGGCGCCCAGGACGCCGCGAGTCGTGACCGCCGACACCCCGACCGAAGTGACGTCAGCGCCCACGACCCCGCTGCCCGTGGCGGCGCGTCCCAAGCCCGCGGCCCGGCGCGCTCCTCCGGCTCCGCGGAAATCGCGGGCGGGATTGGTCGCCGGGCTGGTGGCCGTGCTCGGCGCGCTCGGGGCAGGGGGCTACTTCCTGCTCGGGCGCTCCAAGCCGGAGCCCCCGTCCAGCGAGAGCCAAGCGCCACCGAGCGGGCCCACGACGCCCGCGGTCGAGACGGTGCGCGTGGCCGTGCCGTCTGCCACGCCGCCGCGCCACGAGCGGCAGCGGGAGCGAGACAAGGCGCCGCCGCCCGCTGCCGCGGAAGCGCAGGGCTACCTCACGCTCGCGGCCGACCCGTTCGGCACCGTGTACATCGATGGCGTGGAGATCGGCGTCACGCCGCTCTTCAGCTACGGCGTCAAGCCGGGCCGCCACGCGATCCGCGTGGAGCGCGCTGGCTACCGGACGCAGAACGAGACCGTGCAGGTGGATGCGGGCAACACCGTGACCAAGCGCTACACGCTCATCCAGGAGCAGCCATGACGCGGACGGGGGGGACGCGGGGGACTCTGTGGTTCGTGACGCTCGTCCTGGCGGCGACACCCGCTTGGGCGCAGGCGGTGCGCAGCCCGACGTTGCGCCAGGCGTTGCAAGCGTACGACCAGCTCAACTTCCCGCAGGCGATCGTACTGGCGAACCGATCGCTGCGCGAGCCGCTGGGCGGCGCCGAGCGGGGGCGCGCCTACGAGCTCCTGGGATCGGCGTACAGCGCGATGGACTCCGCGCTCAAGGCGGTGGACGCCTTCAAGCAGGCGATTCTCGTCGATCCCGACCGCCAGCTCGACCCGACCAAGATCTCGCCCAAGATCACGAGCGCCTTCCTGCTCGCTCTCGGGCAAGTGCTGGTCGTGCGCCAGCTCAAGGTGGACAGCGTGCGGTTCGTGGGCGGCCAGGCCGGCGCCGGTGTGCCGATCCGCTTCACCATCACGAGCCCCGCCCGCGTGCGCGTCCGCGCCCTGAGCGGTGCGACGAGCCTCCTCATCGATTCGTCCGCGGTCACGGGGACGGTGAGCCTGCGCTGGCCGGCCGTGCTGCGGAGCGGCGAGCCGGTGCCTCAGGGCACGTGGCAGATCGTGGTCGAAGCAACCGCCGGGCAGAACAGCTTCTCGGCTTCCCAGGGGGTGCGCGTCAGCTACGGGTCGGTGGACACCGCGGGGCACGTCACGAGCCTGCCCGGCTACCAGGAGCTCTCGGAGACGGAGATCCCGCCGCAGAGCTGGCGGCCCCTCGGGCTCGCTTTCCTTTATACGGGGGGTGCGCTCGTGGGCACGCTCGGGCTCGAGGGGGGCGCCGTGGGCACGGCATCCCGGCGGGAGATCAGCGTCGTGGGGGCGGCGGCGCTGCTCGCGGGGGTCGTGATGACGCTGCGCAAGCCCGCCCCCCGGCCGGCGGAGGGCAACATCCTCTACAACCGATTGCTGCGGGAGCAGATCGCGCGGCGCAACGCCGACATCGCCAAGGAGAACGTCACCCGCCGCCAGCAGGTTGAGCTCACGGTCGTGCCCCTGCCCAAAGCTGCGGGGGGCCAGTGACCCGGCTCGTCGTCCTCACGGTGGTATGGGGCGCGCTCGCCGCTGGTGCCGCCGGCGCCCAGCACGTCACGATCGGGGCGCAAGGAGTGATGGCGGACTACAAGGAGGTGGACGCAGGCCTCCGCTACAGCGGGTGGGGCTACGGCGGCACCGCCACGGCCCAGTGGCGCAAGTTCAGCGCGGAGGTCGCCGTGGTCCGGCTCAGCCTCGATCCGACAAACGGAAGCAGCGCGCCCGCAGGGTTCAAGGCAACGCAGCTCGATGCCTGGATCGGATACGCGGTTTCACCCTATGCGTCGCTCGAAGTGGGGCTCGCCCGGCGCTCGCCTTCGGACGACTTCGAGGCGCAGTCGCTCGGCGCCCTCCGGCTGGGCGCGCGGTCGGCGTACGAGATCGGCCCGGGTGCGGTCATTTCGTTGCGGGCGAACTATCTCGCGGCCGCCAAGTTCTCAGGCGGCGGACACGCGCCGTTCGCGCTCGACCTGGGCCTCGGGCTCGACCTGCGGCTGGCGAGCCGGGTCCATGCCCTGGCGCACTACCAGTTCCAGCGCGTCGACCGGAAGACGAACCCCGGTGGGACGGGGGAGATCCCGGCGCCGTTGCAGCTGAGCGTAGCGCGGGCGGGTCTGGCGGTAGGGTTCTGACCGACGGGAGTTGGACCATGGCACCGCGGCGGCGCCACTCTGTGCGCGAGGGGGTCATCCTCGGCCTCATCGTCGCCACGAGCATCTGGGTGTGGATCGCTGTCGTCGACGCCATCGCGGGTGAGCCGTTCCGGACCTTCACGGTACTGGGCGGCATTCGGCTGTTCACGGTTCTGCACTACGCGCTCTGCCTGGCGTACGGCGTGGCGGCGGTCGCCGTGGTGCACGGCGCGGCCCTCGAGCCGAGCCTGATGCTCGGCGCCGCATTCGCCTTCTTCATCCTCGAGTTCGGGTTCGTCATGCTCACCGTGCTGCTCTCGCAGGTCGGTTTGGGGGAGCTCGCCTGGGTCCGGATCCTGGGCGGGAACCTGGTTGGAGCCATCGTCACGTTCGTGATGTTGTCGCGAAGGCACCCCCTGCGGCAGGGCCTGAAGCAGGCGGAGGCGGAAGAAGAGGAGTAGCCCCCAACACAGGCCGGGAAACGAAAACGGCGCCCAGCATAGCGGGGCGCCGCATCGTTTAGGAACCGTGCGTGGTTACAGCTTCACGACGTTCTGCGCCGCCGGGCCCTTCTGGCCCTGCACGACTTCGAACTCAACCCGCTCGCCCTCGGCCAGGGACTTGAAGCCCTGCGCCTGAATGGCGGTGTGATGCACGAAGCAGTCCTTGCCACCGTTCTCGGGCGTGATGAACCCGAAGCCCTTGGCATCGTTGAACCACTTCACGGTACCCGTGATGCGTTCCATCTGGTGTTACTCCTGACGTAATGGTGTTCCCGGCGGCGAGTCGTTGTCGCTGCGCCGCCGGTGAGCGGCCGGGCTCTCTTGCGAGTGCCGATCCAGAAACGACGAAAGACCTGGGCGACAGCCCAGGTCCTGCGATCAGTCTCTGGTGTTCAGCGCACGGCACCGTGCCGTGGCCCTTTCGCTCGCACGAAGGATCGCATGGGGACCGCGAAAAGTCAACTCGATGCGCCAGCCGCGACTCGAACGCGGGACCTTCGGCTCCGGAGGCCGACGCTCTATCCAGCTGAGCTACTGGCGCGGGTTGCGGTGCAGGAAGTTAACCTAACCTGGTCAACCGGAGTGTCATGATGGTGCCCAGTAGCTGCTTGCCCGCTGCGTCGCGCCCAGCCCCATTCCCATCAACCACACCTCCCATAGGCCACACCCTGCGGCTTTGGCGTCCCGACCGAGTCCCGTTGGGTGGCCGATTCTCCCATCGTTGAGCTGTCAGTCAATTCGTGCATAAACGGCACGATTAGCAGTACACCCATTCGTATTAACCCGGTCAGGTGATGGCAGAGTGTCATCAATATCGTGCATATTCTGCACGAATTGCATGACAGTATTGCACCCCTGACCTGGAGACTGCCGTGATGACGATCAGCTTGGCGTGGCCGCTGGCCCTCTCGGCGCAAGCAGCACCCGTCGCGGACTCGCTCGCTCAGGCCGCGAGCGCCGCCGCCGCCGCGAACACGGTCGCCATCAACTTCGTCTGGACCCTCGTCGCCGGGTTTCTCGTGATGTTCATGCAGGCCGGCTTTGCGATGGTCGAGACCGGTTTCACGCGTGCCAAGAACGCGGCCCACACCATGACCATGAACTTCATGGTGTACGGCATCGCGATGCTGGCGTACTGGGCCGTCGGGTTCGCGCTCCAGGCGGGCGGGGTGGGGGCGCTGGGGACGCTCGGCGGTTACGACAAACTGGCGCACGAAGTCTCGCTCACGATCGGCGGTAAGGACTGGGGCTTGTTCGGCCGCACCGGATTCTTCCTCACCGGCGTCGCCTACACCGCGCCGGTCTTCGCCTACTTCCTGTTCCAGATGGTGTTCATGGACACGGCGGCTACGATCCCCACGGGGGCGCTGGCCGAGCGGTGGAAGTTCGCCGCGTTCGTCGTGTTCAGCGTTTTCGTGGGTGCCTTCATCTATCCCATCTACGCCAACTGGACCTGGGGCGGCGGCTGGCTCGCCATGCTCGGCAAGAACGTCGGGCTCGGCCACGGGCACGTCGACTTCGCGGGATCCTCTGTGGTGCACATGACCGGGGGGGTGATGGCGTTCGTAACCGCCTGGCTGCTCGGGCCGCGTCGCGGGAAGTACAACGCTGACGGCACCGCCAACGCGATCCCGGGGCACAACATCCCGATGGCGCTGGTCGGGACGTTCATCCTCGCCTTCGGGTGGTTCGGCTTCAACGCCGGCTCGACGCTCGCGGGCTCGGACCTGCGCATAGGGGTGATCGCGACCAACACCATGCTCGCGGGCGCGGCGGGCGGCGTCACCGCGATGCTCTACATGTGGCGCAAGTACGGCAAGCCCGACCCCTCGATGCTGGCGAACGGGACGCTCGCGGGACTGGTCGCGATCACGGCCCCCTGCGCCTTCGTCACCGCGCCGTCGGCGGTGCTGATCGGCGGCATCGCGGGGGTGCTCGTGTGCGCCGCCGTGTTCTTCATCGAGCGTGCGTTCCGGATCGACGACCCGGTCGGGGCGATCTCGGTGCACGGGGTGTGCGGGCTGTGGGGCATCCTGTCGCTCGGCCTGCTCGCCGACGGCACCTACGGGGACGGCTGGAACGGCGTGAACGGAGCCGTGCGGGGGCTCTTCTACGGCGATCCCGGGCAGTTCGTGGCGCAGTGCATCGGCGGCCTTGCCAACTTCGCCGGCGTGGGCGTGATGGCGTTGGTCGCCTACAAGGTCACCGCATTGGTGGTCGGCGGTCACCGTGTCGCGCCCGAAGTCGAAGAACTCGGACTCGACCTGCCCGAGATGGGCGCGCTGGCCTACCCGGACACGCCCGACGTCGCCACGGCCGTCATCCTCAGCGAGCCGGCCGCTGGCTCGCTCAGGGCGGGGGACCTGGAGCCGGAACCTGCGTGAACTGGAGGAAGAGCCATGAAACGCATCACCAGCGTCGCCCGCTGCACCCTGTGGCTGCTCGCGCCGGCACCGCTCGCGGCCCAGGCTGCGACGTCCGCGTCCCCCGACACGGCGGCCACGAAAACTGATCCGGCGCCGCTGCCGGCGGGCTTCAAGCTCACCGGCTTCGCCGAAGGGTCGTACGCCTACTCGGGGCGGAGCGTCGGGGACACGGCCATCGTCGGGCGGCTGTACGATCGCCTGCAAAACCGCTTCATGCTCAACGCGCTGGCGGTCGTGCTGGACAAGCCCTACGACGCGGCGAGGTTCAGCGCCGGATTCCACGCCGAGCTGCTCGTTGGCCAGGACGCGACCGTGATCCAGTCCAACGGGTTCGACCTCGGGGCTCAGGCCGACGTGCCGCACCTCTACGTGACCCTGAACGTCCCCACGGCCAGCGGGAACGGGCTGCAGTTCAAGGTGGGGCGAATTCCCACGCTCATGGGGCTCGAGGTGATCGAGACCTACGTGAACCCCAATTGGTCCGAGGGCAACCAATTCATCTACGTCGAGAACTTCACCGGCACCGGCGTGAGTGTGGAGACGAAGTTCAACAATTACGTGGACGCGCAGTTCCGCGTGATCAACGGCTGGGACCAGGTCTCCGACAACAACACCCACAAGTCGCTCATGGGACGCCTCGGGGTGTATCCGGATGCACGCACGTCGATCGGCATCGTGGGGTTCTGGGGGCCTGAGGAGGCGGGGAACAACACCGCCAACCGGTACGGCGTTGAGGGATTGCTCTGGCGCAAGCTCGGCAAGGCGGCGGTGTGGGTTCAGGGCGACTACGGCACGGAGCAAGCCAACGCCGCCCTGCCGGATCCGACCCAAGACGCGAAGTGGTGGGCACTCGGGGGCTGGGTGACGTACGATTTCACCTCGTCGCTCGGCCTGGCGCTGCGTGCCGATTACGTGAACGACGAGAACGGCGCCCGGAGCACATTCAATGGATTGGTCGGCTACCCGGCGAACGCGGGGCAGCGATTCGGCAGCGGCACGGCGACGCTCAACATCCGCGCCTGGCCGAGCGCCGTGGTCCGGCCCGAGGTGCGCTACGACCGCTCGACGCTCGCGGCGTTCGCTGGCAAGAAGGATCAGGTGACGCTGGCCCTGGGCGTGGCCTATCTGTACTGAGCGCTGACGGCGAGCTGACGCGCGTCGAAACGGTTTTCCGTGTACTTTTTGCCGCATGAGACGCGCGATCCCGGGGCTCGTGTGGGCGGCGCTGGCGCTCCTCGCCGCTGGCCCGCCGCTGTCGGCCCAGACGTCCCGCCTCGGGATGATCGATTTCCCCACGTCGGGAGCCCCGGTGGCTCAGCCGCAGTTCATCCGCGGTGTGCTGCTGCTGCACAGCTTCGAGTACCGGGACGCGGCGCAGGCTTTCCGCGAGGCGCAGCGCCTCGATCCCGGATTTGCCCTCGCCTATTGGGGCGAGGCGCTCACCTACACGCATCCGATCTGGAACGAGCAGGACCTGAGCGCCGCCCGCGCAGCCCTCCAGCGCCTCGGCCCGACGCCCGCCGCCCGGCGCGCCAAGGCGCCTACGCCCCGGGAGCAGGCGTATCTCGAAACCGTCGAAATCCTCTACGGCGACGGCTCGAAAACGAAGCGAGACACGGC
This sequence comes from Gemmatimonadota bacterium, assembly GCA_003222115.1. Classification (GTDB taxonomy): domain Bacteria; phylum Gemmatimonadota; class Gemmatimonadetes; order Gemmatimonadales; family GWC2-71-9; genus AG29. Next base: position 7,667 of record QHUL01000003.1, read on the forward strand.
GTACTCGCTCGCCCTGGAGCGGCTGGTCGCGAGCTTCCCCGCGGACCGCGAAGCCCAGGTCTTCTACGCGCTCTCCCTGCTCGGCCTGAGTCAAGGGGTGCGGGACGTGCCGACCTACCTGCGGGCCGCCGCCATCGCCGAAAAGGTATTCCGGGACAACCCGAACCACCCGGGCGCGGCGCACCTCCTGATCCATTGCTACGACGACCCGATCCGGGCGCCTCTCGGTCTGCCCGCGGCCCGGGCGTATTCCAACATCGCGCCCGACGCCGCGCACGCGCAGCACATGACCACCCACATCTTCCTCGCGCTGGGGATGTGGGATGAGGTAGTGTCGCAGAACGAGCTCGCGTCGGGGCGCGACCGCGCCTCCTGGACGGCCAACCATTACACCGCCTGGCTGGGCTACGGCTATCTGCAGCAAGGTCGGTACGGGGACGCGCTGCGACACCTCAACCTGATGCACAAGAACATGGACTGGAGCCGGCCGCGGCAACGCGCCGAGCTCGCCTTGATGCGCGCCGACTACGTCGTGAACACCGAGCGCTGGGACGGTGGGCCTCTGCAGGGGGGCAAGATCGATCTCGCCGAAGCGCGTCTCAGGGACAAGGCGGTGGACGCGTTCGTCTTCGGGCTCAGCGCCGTCAAGCGTGGCGACCGCGCGGGCGCCGAGCGCAACCTGGCGGACCTCGTGACCTTCAGTCAGATGCGTGCCGCGATCGACACCGGCCCGGAGAAAGACCGCGTGCCGAGCATCCTCGAAAAGGAGCTGCGGGCGTTGCTGCGGCAGGCGGATGGGGCCGGGGACGACGCGGTCGCGCTGCTGCGGGAGGCGACGGCGCTCGAGGACGCGATGCCGCTCGAGTTCGGGCCGCCCGCAATCGTCAAGCCATCCCACGAGCTGCTGTGTGAGGTCCTGCTCCAGGCCGCCCGCCCGCGGGAGGCGCAGGTCGAGTGTGCGCGGGCGCTCCGCCTCGCCCCCAAGCGCGCGAGGTCGCTGCTCGGCCTCGGCCGCGCGGCGGCGGCGGCCGGGGACCGGAGGACGGCGGCCCGCGCCTACGGTGACCTGCGGGCGATCTGGCATCGCGCCGACCCGGACCTGCCCGGACTCGCCGAGGCGGTGCGCTTTCTCGCTATGCCTTCACGGTCGGAGAAAGGAGGCTCATGAGCCGGGTCAGCCTGTCGCGCCGGCGTCTGCTCGCCGGCGCCGCGGGCGCTGTCGGCATCGCCGTGCTGCAGCGCGTCGCCCTCACCCAGATCCAGGTGCCACCGGACCCCACCAAAGTGCCCGGCCGCCCCCTGTCGGCGCTGGGCCAGCGCTCACCTTTCGAGCGCCCGCGGCGCCTGGTGAGTGGAGTGAACCAGGGAAGCTCACTGACGCCGCTCCAGGACCTGTGCGGCATCGTCACCCCGTCGGACCTGCACTATGAGCGCCATCACGCCGGCGTCCCCGCCATCGACCCGCACCGCTACAAGCTCCTGATCCACGGCATGGTCGAGCGCCCCACGGTCTTCGACCTCGCGGCGCTGAGGCGATTTCCGGCGGTCTCGCGGCTCTACTTCCTCGAGTGCTCCGGAAACGGCGCCGCGGCCTACCGCGGCCCGCGACCCGACCTCACCCCCCAGATCATCGACGGCCTGACGAGCACGAGTGAATGGACGGGCGTTCCCCTCGCCACCCTGTTCCGCGAGGTGGGCGTGAAGCCGGGCGCCAAGTGGTTCCTCGCCGAGGGAGAGGACGCCGCCGTGATGTCCCGCAGCGTCCCCGTCGAGAAAGCCTGGGACGACGCGCTGATCGCCTACGGCCAGAACGGCGAGCCGCTTCGCCCCGAGCAGGGCTATCCGGCGCGGCTCCTCGTGCCGGGCTGGGAGGGCAGCGCCAACGTGAAGTGGATCCGCCGCATCGAGCTCGCCGATCGGCCGTTCATGACGCGCGAGGAGACCGCGAAGTACACCAACCCGCTCCCCAACGGGACCGCGCGCATGTTCAGCTTCGTGATGGACGCCAAGTCGATCATCACGTCTCCGGCATATCCGGCGACCTTGCCGGAGCGAGGGTGGTGGGAAATCAGGGGGCTCGCCTGGAGCGGCCGCGGCCGCGTCACCCGCGTGGACGTGAGCACCGACGCCGGCAAGACCTGGGCGGCTGCCGAGCTGCAGGAACCCGTGCTGCCGAAGTGCCATACGCGATTCTGCCTCCCGTGGAACTGGGACGGGCGCGAGGCGATGCTCATGAGCCGCGCAGTGGACGAGACGGGCTACCTGCAGCCCACGCTCGCCGAGCTCCGCAAGGTGCGTGGTCCCGGCGCTCCGTACCACTTCAACAACATCCGGGCCTGGCGGGTGCGCGGGGACGGCGCCGTGCACTGGGGGCTGGAGGTGTGATGCGACGCGCCGCAGTGATCGGCGTCGCCGTGGCCGCGCTCGCGGCGGTGTACGCGAGCGCGAAGCAAGGCGCGCCCCGGTCCGGTCTCCCGGCGCGGTTTGGGTTGGGCCGTGCGGCGACTGCCGCAGAGATCAAGGCGTGGGACATCGACGTCATGCCGGACGGGGACGGTCTCCCGCCCGGCAGCGGTACGCCCGCCGGGGGCGCGAAGATCTACGCGCGCCAGTGTGCCGCCTGCCATGGGCCGAGCGGGACGGAGGGCCCGTTCGATCGCCTGGTGGGTCGCGACCGAGCCCCCGGTAGGACGATCGGCAATTACTGGCCCTACGCGACGACCTTGTACGACTACATCCACCGCGCGATGCCGCTCGGCGCTCCGGGATCGCTTACGCCGGACGAGGTGTACGGCCTCGTGGCGTACCTGCTGTGGCGCAACGAGATCATCGAGGAGACGGCGGTGATCGACGGGCGCACCCTGCCGGGCGTGGTGATGCCGGCGCGCGACCGCTTCGTCGTGGACGACCGGCGCGGCGGGCCGGAGATCCGCTAGGGTGAATGCTGCGAACAGTCGGGGCGAGTGGATTTGAACCACCGACCAGCACTTTCATTTCTCCCAAACGGGGCAGAGGCCACCTGCTGACGTTCCATCCTGAGACCCAGGTTGGAGTTCACCGGGCGGGGCTAAGCCTGCAGGGCAAGCGGTGAAGACGGCCGCGCCGACCAGCTGCTCGCTCTGGCAGTTCGTCCTCTACTTCCTGAAGCTTGGGACCCTGGGCTTCGGAGGTCCGATCGCGCTCGCCGGGCACATGCACCAGGATCTCGTGGAGCAGCGCGGCTGGATCAGCGCCCAGGACTACAGAGAGGGTCTCGCCTTGGCTCAGCTCGCCCCGGGGCCCCTCGCTGCGCAGCTCGCGATGTACCTCGGTTGGGTGCGGGACCGCGGACTCGGAGCCACCCTCGTCGCGCTCGCCTTCATCGGCCCTTCGTTTCTCATGGTGCTTGTCCTCTCGGAGTTCTACGTCCGCTTTGGCGGGCTGCCGTGGATGCAAGGGTTGTTCTACGGAATCGGCGCCGCGGTGATCGCCATCATCGCCCGCAGTGTGCTGAAACTCGTGCGCATGACGCTCGGCAGAGATCGGCTCCTCTGGACGCTCTTCGCCGCGAGCGGGGTGGTGACTGCCTGGACCGAGTCTGAGATCATCTGGGTGTTCCTCTTGTGCGGGCTCGTCCCGATGCTGCTCCGCAGGCGGCAGCCCGCTCCGGCGACCCGGGCCCTTGCGTTCCTGCCCGCCGCGCCCGGGCTCGCGACCGGTGTCGGCGGCCCGTTGGCGGTGGGCTTACTATGGAAGATCCTGGCGTATTTCGCCGGCGCCGGGCTGTTCGTTTTCGGAAGCGGGCTCGCGATCGTGCCGTTCCTGTATGGGGGTGTGGTGCAACAATTCCACTGGCTCACAGAGCGGCAGTTCATCGATGCCGTGGCCGTCTCGATGATCACGCCTGGGCCTGTAGTGATCACGGTGGCGTTCATCGGCTACCTCGTCGCGGGACTGGTCGGTGCGACCTTGGCCGCCATCGGGGTCTTCCTCCCCGTGTATCTCGTGGTCGTCCTCGCCGCTCCGCACTTCAATCGAGTGGCGAAGAACAAGCAGGTGAAGGCGTTCGTGGACGGTGTCACGGCGGCGGCCACAGGGGCGATTTCCGGTGCCGCCGTGATCCTCGGTCGGCGGTCGCTCCTGGACCTGCCGACGATCCTTATCGCGCTCGCGACCTTGGCGCTCCTCTTGGCCCCGAAGAAGATCCCGGAGCCGGTGCTCATCCTTGCGGCGGGGCTCGTCGGGCTGGTGCTGCAGGGCGTCGGTCCGGCCGCTGGGTGACTTGGGGGTGGACCCGTGCAGTGGGTGACGCGACGGCAGATCCGCGTCAATCGCACGGCGACCGCCTGGCTGATCCGGCGCTTCATCGATCCGGCCGCCACGTTCACCTTCGTCGAACCGGGTGACGTGGCTGAGGTCGAGCGCCGCACCGGCGCCATCGGCTTCGACGCTCCGGGCGCCCGGTATCCGCACCAGGATGACCGAGGCCGCTGCTCGTTCGAAGCGTTGGTGCAGGAACACCGCCCCGACGACCCGGCGCTCGGCGCGCTCGCCCGCATCGTGCACAGCGCCGACTTCAAGGAAGGACTCGCCGGAGTGCCGGAAGCGGCCGGCCTCCTCGCCATCTCCCGAGGCTTCCCGCTCGTGGCGCGCGACGATGGCGACACCGTCGAGCGGGCGTCCTTTCTCTACGACGCGCTGTACGCTGCCCTCCAACGGCCGGGGCCGTGACCACATTCACGCGCGTGACCGTCACGTTGGCGAGCTTCGCTCTCATCACCAGGGCGGCCGCAGCCCAACAGATGAGCGCGCTCGACACGAGCGGCGGGAGGGGGAGGTCCGCGAGCCGCGCGACCGTTCACGCCACCGCGATCCGCACCGCAGTGACGCTCGACGGCAGGCTCGACGAGTCGTTCTGGGCGACGGCGGACTCGATCGACGACTTCCGCCAGCGGGAACCCCTGGAGGGGTCCTCCGCCACGGAGCACACGGTCGTCAAGGTCGCCCATGACGCCGCAGCCCTCTACATCGCGGTGCGCTGCGACGACTCGAACATGCGCGGCGTGCGGGCCAGCCAACTCCGCCGGGACGCCGATCTCTCAAGCGACGACAACGTTCGCCTCCTGATCGACAGCTTCGACGATCGGCGCAGTGCCTTCGTGTTCGGGACGAACCCGAACGGGGCGATGTGGGACGCGCAGTTCTCGGGCGTCGACGACTTGAACGAGAACTGGAACGGCGTGTGGGACGTCGCCGTCTCGCGCGACAGCGCCGGATGGACGGCCGAGTTCCGCATCCCGCTCCTCGCCCTGCGGTTTCACGCGGGGACGAACGCGGAGTTTGGGTTCAATGTCCGCCGCTTCATCCGCCGGAAGAACGAGGAGGATCTCTGGCGCTCGTACGGCAGGGCACAGGGGCTTTACCACCTGGCCAACGAAGGAGCGATCACCGACCTCGGGGCCCTCCACCGCCCGCACGATCTCGAGGTGTACCCGTATGCGCTCGGCCGAGCCGTGGAGACCGAACACGACAGCGTCGGTGGAGAGACGACGCCCGGCTTCGTCGGGGCGAAGGCCGGAGTCGATGCCAAGCTCGGCATCACCCCGACGTTGACCGCGGACGTCACCGTCAGCACCGACTTCGCGCAGGTGGAAGCCGACCAGCAGGTCATCAACCTCACCCGGTTTCCCTTTTTCTTCCCCGAGAAGCGCGGGTTCTTCCTTGAATCGAGCGGGTTGCTCGACCTGGGGACGCCGGGCCGGGTGCAGTTGTTCTACTCGCGCCGAGTAGGTCTCGACACGAGCGGTACGCCGGTACCCATCTTGGCCGGTGGCCGCGTGTACGGGCGGCTCGGGCCGTGGAAGGTCGGCCTCCTCGATGCGCAGACCGGCGCTGGCGACAACGCCAACGACGCCGTCGTGCGGGTCCAGCACGACCTCTTCGCCCGCTCCTACGTCGGCGCCATCGGGACGCTCCACGCTGGACCGCGCGGCCAAGGCGTCGAGCGGGCGGGCGGCTTGGACATCGACCTCCCGCTCATCGTCCACGGCGGCAATCTCGAGCCGAAGGTTTGGATCGCGGGCAGCCAGACCCCGGGGGTGCCTGGGACTCCCCTCGCGTGGCGGATCTCGACCGACAACCCGAACGATCTCTTCGACAA
>QHUL01000070.1:0-39497 GCA_003222115.1 Gemmatimonadota bacterium
CACCGGCTGGCTCCAGACATCGCCTACGCTCGGGATCGTGGTGTCCCTGGTCGTCATCATCGTGACGCGCGAGACGCTGGGGACCGAAGCGTTCAACGCGTGGGGCTGGCGCATCCCGTTCCTGCTCTCGCTGCTCATGGTCGCGATCGCCATCTACATCCGACTGCAGCTCCAGGAGACGCCGATCTTCCAGGCCATCAAGGCGAAGGGACAGACGGCGGCCAATCCGTGGCGCGAGGCCTTCTGGAGTCAGAACATCAGATACGTGCTGATCGCCAGCGTCGTCGTGATCGGCGAGGGCGTGGTGTGGTACAGCGGTCAGTTCTGGGCGCTCTACTTCATCCAGCAGGTGCAGAAGCCCGACGTCCTGCACCCCGCCCTCATCACGGGCGCGGCGCTGCTCCTCGCTACCCCGTCACTCATCTTCTTCGGCTGGCTCTCGGACAGGATCGGCCGGAAACCGATCATCCTGGCCGGGTTCTTCCTCGCGGCCGTCACGTACTACCCGCTCTACAACGCCCTCGGCAACGCCGCCAACCCGGCCAACATCAACTACCCGCTGGCGATCCTGATCGTCGCGATCATGGTCTCCTACGTGGGCATGGTGTACGGCCCGATCGGCGCGTTCCTCGCCGAGTACTTCCCGGCGCGCATCCGGTACTCGTCGGTGTCGGTGCCATATCACATCGGCAACGGCTGGGGTGGGGGGCTGGTGCCCGTCATCACGACCGCGGCGTACGTGACCGCGCAAGCGGGGGGGCTATCCATGTCCCAGAGCCTGGGCCGCGCGCTGGTCTATCCCATTGCGGTGCCGGCCGTGGCGTTCCTGCTGAGCCTGTTCCTGATGCCGGAGACGCGCAAGATCAGCATCTGGCAGCCGGCAGCGGTGCGGGCAGGCGCCAGGGGTTGAGCGAACGGTAGGGGCGCAGCATGAACGGTAGGGGCGCAGCATGCTGCGCCCCTACTCGCATCGACTATCACTTCACGATCGTCAGGCCGTGCGGCACCGCGCCGGGGAAGACGTAGGCGTACAGCAACACGATCACCCCGACGACCGCGCCCAGGGCGACCGAATGCCAGAACACCCACCGAAAAATCGTCCCCTCGTTCCCCACCTGATTGGTGGCCGACGTCGCCACGGTGATGGACTGCGCGTCCACCATCTTGCCCATCACGCCGCCGGCCGAGTTCGCGGCGCACATGAGCACCGGGTCGAGGTTGAGCTGCTGCGCGGTGATCCGCTGCAGGCTGCCGAACAGCGCGTTCGACGACGTATCGCTGCCGGTCAGCGCTACGCCCAGCCAGCCCAGGTACGTGCCGAAGAAGGGGAACAGCCAGCCGGTCCGCGTGAACGCCAGCCCCAGCACCGCATCGAGTCCCGAGTAGCGGGTGGTGAACCCGAGACCCAACATGAAGGAAATCGCGAGCACGGCGAGCTTCATGCGCTTCAGGGTGGCCCAGAAGATCTTCGCCAGCTGGGCCGGCCCCACCCCGAGCAACAGCCCGGCGACGATCGCAGCGAAGAAGCAGCCGGTCCCGGTAGCCGAGAGCCAGTTGAAGTCGTATCGCGCCGCTTCCGGCGTCAGCTTGGTCACGACGGGGGCCGCGCGGCTGACCGCGTTGTGCAGAAATGGCACCTCCCAGACCGGAGTGGTGGCTCGGTTCATCGCCCCCTTGACGGCCGGTAGACCCCACACGAGCACGAAGACCGACAGGATCGCGAACGGCATCCAGGCCTTGAGGATCTGAGCCGCCGTGTGCCGACGCACGCCAGGCACAGCAGCCGTCGCTGCGCGCTCGTGCTCGAGCCGCCAGATCCGCTTCGGTTGCCAGAAGCGCAGGAAGAGCACCGTTGCGACGAGGGAGATGACCCCGCCCGCGATGTCGACGAGGTTCGAGTCCACGTGGTTGGACCACAGATACTGCGTCACACTGAACGACACCCCCACCACCAGGATGGCGGGCAGCACCTCGAAGGTTTCGCTCCACCCCACCATCGCGCGGACCAGCCAGAACGGCACGATGATCCCCGTGATGGGAAGGATGCGGCCGATCATCGCGCTCAAGTCCGATTCCGGCAGACCCGAGACGGCCGCCAGCGTGTGCACCGGTGTCCCAATGGCGCCCCACGCTACCGGCGACGTGTTGGCGAGCAGGTTGAGCGCGGCGGCGTGAAACGGCGCGAACCCGAGCCCGATCATGAAGGCGCCGGCGATCGCCACCGGAGCGCCGAATCCCGCTGCGCCTTCGATGAAGGCGCCGAAGCAGAACGCCACGAGCAGCACTTGCAGACGCCGGTCAGCTGTGATCCCCGCCACCGACTCCTTCATGATCTCGAACTGCCCCGTGAACACGGAGACGTCGTACAGGTAGACCGCCGCCAGCACGATCCAGGCGATCTTGAGGACGCCGAATCCGACCCCGTAGACAAAACTCATGCCCGCCAGCGACAACGGCATCCCGAACACCGTGACGGCCACCACGACCGCCGTTCCGGCGCCGGCCATGGCGCACCAATGCGGCTTCACCCTCAGCCCGGCCAGCAAGCCGAACAGCACCAGGATCGGTAAGGCCGCCACCAGAGTGGAAAGGATCCAGCTGTGCAACGGGTCGTACGCTTGGGTCCACGCCATGGGTCACCTCTGGGGTGTGGTGCGGCGCTTACTTCACCGTGAATCGGACCGTGTCGACGACGAGTGGCTTCAAGGGAACGTGCTTCCAGTCCGCGACGACTGCGATCACCCGGTGGGGACCGGGCTTTAGCGAATCCAACACGAACTCGGTCTGCCCCCGGCCCAGGTGGAGGATCCCGGTCACGCCACGTGGAATCGTATCGTTCGTAGGCGTCAGGTCGCGATCCACGAACAGGTGATGGTGTCCCGTTCCCGGTCGCTCATCGGTCGCCGGAACGATCTCGACGCCGTTCGCCTTGAGCGTGATCTTCACCGGGCCGGTGACTGTGGCCCCGTTGCTGGGCGTCGTGATCTTCACGGTCGGTCTGGCCGTCTGGGCGAGCGCGGCGCTACACAGTAGTGCCGCGGTGCCGAGTGCCAGCGTCAGCCGCGTAGTCCAGGTTCTCACTTTGACTCTGCCTCCTGTGGGGATCGTCAGGTGGTGCTGTGACGCGGCCGGTCAACCGGCGCCGACGCCGCGGGTACGGTGTAAGCGACGTCTCCTGGCCAGCGCAGTCAAGACGGCCTGCGGCGATATACCTTAGATATGGCAGCCGGGACGGCCCCGATAATGGGCCTCCCGGACTCCGCTGGCAAGGAGGCTCGGTGGCCGTGCCTGTCGCCGCTGCATCGACCGCGCGCGCGCGCGACGAGGGTCGCGCGTGGGGCGTGCCCTGGTACGTGGCCGCAGTCCTCGTCGCCGCCACCAGCGCCGTGGTCGGGGTGATCTGGGACATCTCGTGGCACCGCACCATCGGCCGAGACACCTTCTGGACGCCCGCCCACCTAGCGATCTATCTCGGCGGCGCGCTCGCCGGCGCTGCGTGCGGCTGGCTCGTCCTCAAGACGACGTTCGCCGGCACACCGGAGCAGCGCGCGGCGGGCGTTTCATTCTGGGGGTTCCGCGGACCCCTCGGCGCCTGGGTCTGCATCTGGGGCGCGATCGCCATGATCGCCTCCGCCCCGTTCGACAATTGGTGGCACAACGCCTATGGGCTGGACGTCAAGATCATCAGCCCGCCGCACACGCTCCTCGCCCTCGGCTTCGTCGGCATCGAGCTCGGCGCCCTGCTGATGGTACTGGCGTTGCAGAACCGCGCCGCAGGCGAAGCGGGAGCGACGGGGACGAGGACGGGGACGGGCCGCGCCTTCCAACTGCTGTATGCCTACGCAGCGGGGATCATCCTCCTCAACGGGGTGACGATGGGGATGGAGTACGTCGGCTTCCCGAACCACGCGCACAACGCGCTCTACTACAAGATCGCCGCCGTCGGCGGGCCCTTCTACCTCGCCGCGTTCGGCCGGGCATCGCGGCTCCGCTGGCCCGCCACCGCCGCGGCCGCTGTCTACATGGGCGTCACACTCCTGATGATCTGGGTGCTGCAGCTCTTTCCCGCGACGCCGAAGCTCGCCCCCGTGTTCAACGCCGTCACCCACATGACTCCGCCGCCGTTCCCGTTGCTGCTCGTGGTGCCGGCGGCCGCCCTGGACCTCCTGATGCGCCGCTTCGGCGCCGAGCGAGACTGGCAACTGTCGGTGTTCGTGGGCGTGGCATTCCTCGCCGTGTTCTTGGCGACCCAATGGTTCTTCGCGGACTTCCTGCTGTCGCCGTACGCCCGGAACTACTTCTTCGGCGCCGACCAGTGGGACTACTCGAGCCAGCTCGGCCCGTGGCGCTACCGCTACTGGAGGCTCCAGACCGATCCCATCACGCCCGCGGCGCTCGCAATCGCGGCGCTCTTCGCCATCGCCGCGGCGCGGGTGGGGCTGTGGTGGGGGAACTGGATGGCGCGGGTCAAGCGGTGACGCGCGGCACGTTCCTCCTTGCCGGCATCTTCCTCGCGACGTCGGCGCACGTGGGGAGCCCGGACACCTACTTCGAAGGCGCGGCGGGCGCCTACGTCGTGCGGGTCATCGTTCGCAACCCCGGCGTGGTGCCCGGGCTCGCGCAGATCACGGTGCGCCTGCTCGGAGGCCCGAGCGCCCGCCGGGTGCTCGTCCTTCCCATCTTCTGGGACCCGCGCACGGCCGCCCCGCCGCCGCCCGACGTCGCCGGTCGCGTGCCCGGTGACACCACGCTCTACAGCACCGCCCTCTGGCTGATGCAGGACGGCTCGTACAGCGTGCAGGTCACCGTCGAGGGGGACGCCGGCCCGGGCACGGCTCTGGTCCCGGTCCAGGCGGTCGCGACGCAGCGGCTGGAGTTGCAGCGGCCGCTCGGGATCGGGCTCGCGGTCCTCGGGGCGCTGCTCGCGGTCGGCGCCTTGACCATCATCGGTGCCGCCGTCCGCGAGAGTGTGCTCGCGCCGGGCCAGGTACCCGACCGCCGCCGCACCTGGCGGGCGCGGCTCACCATGCTCGGGAGCGCCGCGGCGATCGCCCTCGCGCTCGTGGGCGGCCGCGCCTGGTGGAGCGCCGTGGACGCCGAGTACGCAAGCGGCCTCTACCGGCCGCTCCACGTCACCGCCTCGGTGCGGGGCGCGCGCGTGCTGCGGCTCGCGATCGACGACACTACCTGGACGAACCCGAAACGCCGGTGGACCCCGCTGATCCCGGACCACGGCCACCTCATGCACCTGTTCCTCGTGCGGGACTCTCTCGACGCGTTCGCCCATCTCCATCCCCTCCCCGTCGACTCCAGCCGCTTCGAGAGCGACCTGCCGCCGCTGCCAGCCGGCCGGTATCGCGTGTACGCCGACATCGTGCACGAGAGCGGCTTTGCACAGACGCTCGTCGCGACGATGGCGCTCGGCGCGCCCTCGGGGAGGTGGCGCGCAAGCGACGCCGACGACGCCTGGCTGGCTGACACACGTCAGCTGTCAGCGGTCAGCCTGCGGCCCGTCGCGCGCCTGCAAGATGGATCCACGATGACGTGGGAGCGCGGGGAGGCGCGGCTCGTTGCGGGCGTGGAGGCGCCGCTCCGGTTCGTCGTGCGAACGCCCGCCCGTGAGCCGGCGACGCTCGAATCCTACATGGGCATGGCCGCGCATGCGATGATCGTGCGCGACGACGGCAGCGTCTTCGTGCACCTGCACCCCGCAGGCACGATCGCGCTCGCGAGCCAGCAGGCATTCCTGCTGCGGCAGCGGGGTGACACGGTACGCGGCGCGCTCGGCAGGCGACTCACGGAGCTCGAGAAGCAAATGCGTGGGGAGGGGGGAGTGGGACCTCACGGTGCGAACTGGAGCTCCGGCGCGCAGGGAGTCGTCTCTTTCCCGTACGCCTTCCCCAAGCCTGGGGAGTATCGCCTTTGGGTGCAGGTGAAGCGCAATAATCGGATCCTGACGGGAGCCTTCGACGCCGCGATCGCGCCGCCGCGCTAGCGCACGGCGAGCGGCACGGGGTGGAGCAACGTCCCGTCGCGACGCTTGGCCGCCGCGTCGAGCGAGTCCGAGTCCCACATGACGATCGTCACGAGGTCGCGGGCGGAGGCAAACGTTTCCAGGTCGCGGCGCGACAGCTCGCGCTCCTTGAGCGCGCGGCCCCCGCTGTCGGCCCGGTAGGGGTGCGTGTGCCAGGTGCCGACGAACTGCGCCACGCCGTCGCAGCTGCCCGCGACGGCGAACTGCAGCTGCTTCAGGTCGTGCGCCGCGCTGGCGCCACGGATCCAGAGCGTGTCGCGGGAGATCGTGCCCCACAGGCAGCCGAGGTACTCGCGCTGCGTCGGCTTCCCGGTGCCGAGCATCTGGGTGAGGGTGTTGACGTCAGAGAGCTCGTCCCAGTGACGGTTGTTCTCCTCCCAGCGGGCGCGCATCGAGTCCCGCACGGCGCGTGGGAGGACGACAACGGCGAACGGCGGGGCGTGGGGCGTGGGGTGTGGGGCGTGGGCCGAGCGAGTGTCCAACGCCCAACGCCCCACGCCCACACAGGCCAGGAGGGCGAGCAGTGCTCTCACTTCCTCGCCCTTGCGTACGTCCCCATCAGCTGCGCCGTGGCGAGCACGTGTCCCTGCATGGCCCGCTCCAGCTCCTGCTTCGTCGCGCCCGGCTTGAGGCCGAGCGCCGCGTCCAGCGCGTACAGCTTGAAGAAATAGCGGTGCGGCTTGCCGGGCGGGGGGCAGGGCCCGCCGTAGCCCGTACGCGGGAAGTCGTTCCTCCCCTGCACCGCCCCGTCCTTGAGGGTCTCCGTCTTGGCCACGTTCTCGGCCAGCGCGCTCGCGCGCGCGGGGAGATCGTACAGGACCCAGTGCACCCAGGTGCCGGCGGGGGCGTCGGGGTCGTCCATGATGAGGGCGAAGCCCGCGGCGCCTGACGGCGCGCCGCTCCACGCCAACGGGGGCGACACGTCGGCGCCGTCACACGTGTGCTTGGCCGGGATGGGGGCGCCTTCCCGGAAGGAGCTACTCGAAAGCGTGAACGCCATGGGGACCTCCGGCATCGTGCGCGCGGTGACGGGCAGCGCCAGCAGGGCGAGGCACCGGATCAGGGGGCGGTGCATGGGAGAAAGATAATGATATGTTTCACGCCCCCGACCTCCCGGAGCGCACGATGACGACCCGCGGAGCGACCTCCGGCCTACTGCTCTTGTTGGCCGGGCTCGCGCAACCCGCTCCCGCTCAGCAGAACTTCGACACCGTCCAGATCCGGACCGTGAAGGTGGCCGACGGCGTCTACATGCTGATGGGATCCGGCGGGAACATCGGCGTGTCCGCAGGGCCGAACGGCGTCGTGATCATTGACGACCAGTTCGCACCCCTCACCCCCAAAATCAAGGCCGCTGTCGCTGCCATCAATTCGGGGCCGATCCGTTTCCTGCTGAACACTCACTGGCACTGGGACCATACCGGCGGCAATGAGAACATGGCGAAGGACGGCGTGGTGATCGTGGCACACGAGAACGTGCGGCACCGGCTCAGCGTAGAACAGTTCGTCGCTGCGTTTGACCGCAAGGTGCCGCCGTCGCCCGAGGTGGCGCTGCCGATCGTCACCTTCACCGACGCAGTGAGCTTCTACCTGAACGGCGACTCGATCAACGCCTTTCACGTCGCTCCCGCACACACCGACGGCGACGTCATCATCTGGTTCCGCCACGCCAACGTCGTCCACATGGGCGACACCTATGTCAGATATGGGTACCCGTTCATCGACCTATCGAGCGGGGGCTCAGTGGACGGCATGGTGGCGGCGGCCGACAAGGTGCTGGCGCTGACCGACCCGAGCACGAGGTTCATCCCCGGGCACGGGGAGCTGTCCGGCCGCGCCGAGCTGCAGGCGTACCGCGACATGCTCGCGACCATCCGCGACCGCGTGCGGAAGCTGGTGCGCCAGGGCAAGACCCTGGAGCAGGTGAAGGCCGCGAAGCCGACGGAGGAATACGACGCCACGTGGGGCGGCGGGTTCATCAAGCCGGATCGCTTCGTCGAGACTCTCTACACGGACCTGTCGAAGCGCTAGCGGCGTTTACCGCGCACGCGGTGTAACGATCTGTCGCTCGGCCACCCGCCCGTGTACTGTTCTGTCCCATGACCGACGCCCGGCCACCGGCGAAGTACAACGTGGGGCTCGTCCAGATGGCCATGTCCGCGGATCCGGACGAGAACCTGCAGCACGCGATCGACCGCGTGGAGGAGGCGGCGCGCCAGGGCGCGCGACTCGTCTGTCTGCCCGAGCTGTTCCGCTCGCGCTATTTCGCTCAGGTGGAGGACGCCGCGCTGTTCGACCTCGCCGAGCCTGTGCCCGGGCCGAGCACGGAGGCGCTGGGAAAGGTCGCCAGGCGGGCGGGGGTGGTCGTGATCGCGCCCCTGTTCGAGCGGCGCGCGCCGGGACTGTACCACAACACCGCGGCGGTGATCGACGCGGACGGCCGCCTCGTCGGCTTGTACCGCAAGATGCACATCCCCGACGACCCCGCCTACTACGAGAAGTTCTACTTCGCGCCCGGAGACCTCGGGTTTCGCACGTTCGACACGCAGGTCGGGCGGATCGGGACGCTCGTGTGCTGGGACCAGTGGTACCCGGAGGGCGCGCGACTCACGGCGCTGCAGGGCGCCCACATCCTTTTCTATCCCACGGCGATCGGCTGGCACCCGCGCGAGCGGCAGCAGCACGGCGCCCAGCAGCTCGATGCCTGGCGCACGATCCAGCGTTCTCACGCGATCGCGAACGGTCTCTTCGTCGCCGCGGTGAACCGCGTCGGGCACGAGCGGCCCGCGGAGGGCGGCGGTGATCGCGCGGACGGCATCGAGTTCTGGGGTTCGTCGTTCCTCGCCGACCCGTTCGGCGTCGTGGTGATGGAGGCGCCGCGCGACCGCGAAGCGGTCCTCGTCGCCGAGGTGGACCTCGCGCGTATCGAGGAGGTTCGCCGCAGCTGGCCGTTCCTGCGCGACCGCCGGATCGACGCGTACGCGGGGATCGGCGAGCGCTTCCTGGATAACGCGCCGCCGCTGATCGCTGACAGCTGATGGCTGACCGCGCCGCACCGGCCGCACTCGGCTTCTCTATGCCCGCCGAGTGGGAGCCGCACGCGACCACCTGGATCGGCTGGCCGCACAACGCGAGCGACTGGCCGGGGAAGCTCGCCGCGATCCAGTGGGTGTACGGGGAGATCGTGCGCAAGCTTGCCCCAGGCGAGACGGTGCGGATCCTCGTGCAGTCGGGAGAGCACGAGCGCCAAGCGCGCCGCGTACTGGAGCGGACCGGCGTGGACCGAGCTCGCGTGGAGTTCCTGCGGGTCCCGACGAACCGCGGGTGGACGCGCGACTTCGGGCCCATGTTCGTGCGACGTGTCCGGCCCCCTGCGGAGGTCGCGATCGTGCGGTTCCGCTTCAATGCCTGGGCCAAATACCCCGACTGGAAGAAAGACGATCAGGTCCCCGAGCGCGTCGCGCGCCGGCGCAAGCTGCGGTTGTTCCCAGCGCAGTGCGCCGGCCGCGACGTGGTCCTCGAGGGTGGGAGCATCGACGTGAACGGCCGCGGTACGCTGCTCACAACCGAGGAGTGCCTGCTCGATCGGGAGGTGCAGGCCCGCAATCCCGGGCTGTCTCGCGCCGACCTCGAGGCGGCGTTGCGCGACTCCCTGGGGGTCACCAACGTGCTCTGGCTCGGCAAGGGGATCGCAGGCGACGACACGCACGGGCACGTGGACGACGTGTGTCGGTTCGTCGATCCCCGCACCGTCGTCCTGTGCCGGGAGCACGACCCGGGAGACGTGAACCACCGGCCGCTCGAGGAGAATCGCGAGCGGCTCGCGGGGATGCGACTCGAAGACGGCGCGAAGATCGAGGTGGTCGATCTCCCCATGCCGGCGCCGCTCCACTTCGACGGCCAGCGACTCCCCGCGAGCTACGCGAACTTCTACGTGGGCAATGCGGCGGTGCTCGTGCCCACGTTCAACGACCCGAACGACCGCGCCGCCCTGGGCGTGTTGGCCGAGCTGTTCACGGACCGGGCGGTCGTGGGAATCCACGCCGCGGATCTCGTGTGGGGATTGGGCACGATACACTGTTTGACACAGCAGGAACCCGCGGTCTAGGCCAAGTACCCAGCAACAAGTCGGACGTGACGTTCCAAGACGCCAAGACGCCAAGTGGTTGCAAGCGTGCAGCTGCAAGAATCGGCACCGGCCTGCGCAAGAACCTCAAGGCTTGGCAGCACGCGCGGAGGCTCGCCGTGCTCTCGAGGGCCGCTATCAACCGACTCCCTCCCGGTGACCACGATGAGCTAGCAGCGCAGTGGAGGCGAGCGTCCTACAGCGTCGTCCTCAACATCGCCGAGGGTGCCAGCCGCCGAGGACGTCGTGAATTCCGCAGATATCTGGACATGGCTCGCGCGTCTCTTGACGAGATAGAAGCGATCATCGACCTGGCGCTCGCGCTCGAATTCGTGCAGGCAAGCGACATCGTGGAACTTCAAGCGGCACGGGACGAATGCGCTAGAACGGTGTTCGGGCTGCTCCGAAAGATGGCCGACCCAGCGGAGCCACCTCGTCGCTAACCGACTGGCAACCACTTGGCGTCATGGCGTCCGGCAACTCTACTTGAGACTTGCGCCTTGATGCTGCTCTTGCGCAGTAGCCCCCGCATACGTCCAGATCAGCCCGCCCACGAGCGTCGCGACCGGCAGAATCAATACCGCCTCCCCGAGCGACCGCGCGTCCGAGATCATTCCCACGAGTGCCGGCGACGGGACGTCCCCGAGCGTGTGAATCGTGAAGATGCTCAGGGCGACGGCGGTGGCCCGGATCGCGGGCGACACGACGTTGACGATGGTCGAGTTGATCGGGCCGGTGGAAATGAACATCAGCACCTCGGCCGCGACCATCGCGGCCCAAAAGAGGCCGGGTCGGGTCGCGACGAGCGCGAGCAGAAACAGCGGCGCGGCGAGCAGGGTCGCGAGCCCGGAGACCCAGAGGTAGGCCTGGCGCGAGAATCGCAGGCAGTAGTCGCCGAGCCAGCCGCCGCCATACGTGCCAACGAACCCCGTCACGACGACGATTGCCCCGAACTGCACCGTGGCCTGCGCCCGGGGAATCTCGCGTACGCGTTCCAGGAACGACGGCATCCAGAAAGCGATGCCGCCCAGCGCGAACGTGTAGGCCGCGTAGCCGAGGACCGTGAGGGCGTACGTCCGGTTGCGCAGCAGCGCCACCAGCGCGTCGCGAGCGCCCGGGGATGGGAGGGGCACCGCCTCGTCCTGCGCGCCGCGGGGCGGCTCCCACAGCCGCAACGTGAGTGCGGCGAGCAGGAGACCAGGGACGCCCGCGACGAAGAACGCGCCGCGCCAGCCAACGATGTGATCCGCGAGCCCTCCCACGACGTAGCCGAGGGCCGAGCCGATGGGAATCGCGGCGAAGAACACGGCGAACGCGCGCCCACGCCGCTCCCGCGGGAAGTAGTCCGCGAGCAGGCTGGGTGCGATCGTGCCGTAGGCCGCCTCGCCGATGCCCACGGTCGCGCGCGCCAGGAACAGTGAGGCGAAGCCGCGCGCGAATCCGGCGAGCGCCGTGGCCACGCTCCACACTGCCACGCCCAGCGCGATAAGCGCGCGCCGCGACCGCGTGTCGCCGAGCCGGCCGAAGACCGGCGCCGTGAGGGTGTAGACGATGATGAAACCTGTCATCAAGGCGCCGAGCTCGGTGTCGGAGAGCCGCAGCTCGGACCGCTTGATGCTCTCGGCGACCGCGGCGACCACCCAGCGATCGAGGTAATTGAACAGGTTGATCAGCGTCAGGACGGCGAGCCCGGCGCGCGCCAGGCGCACCTGGTCACGGGGGGGGAGGGCGGGGCCCGGACCGTCGCTCACAGCCACGGGATCAACTTACCAGCCGCCGAGCGTCGTGCGAAGGCGCGTTCCGCTGTATCATTTCGCATTGATGACGCCCCGCACGCTGCGCGACCAGGCCGAGCTGTTCCGCCGCCTCCACCAGGGTCCGGCCATCCTGGTGCTCCCCAACGCGTGGGACGTGGCGAGCGCCCGCGTGCTGGAGCAGGCTGGCTTCCCCGCCCTCGCCACGTCGAGCGCCGGCGTGGCGTGGGCGCTCGGCTACGCGGACGGCGAACGCATCACCCGGGGGGAGATGCTGGAGATGGTGGCGCGCATCGCGGCGCGCGTGCGCGTCCCCCTGACCGCCGACATGGAGGCGGGCTACGGGCCCGGTCCCGAAGCGGCGGCCGAAACGGCGCGCGGAGTGATCGCGGCGGGGGCCGTCGGGTTGAACCTCGAGGACGGGACGAACGAGGGCCGGCTCGTGGACGTGGCGCTGCACGTGGAGCGGATCCACGCGGTACGCGAGGCCGGCCGCGCGGCGGGCGTGCCGCTCGTGATCAACGCCCGCACCGACGCCTTCGAGCTCCCGGCGCTCCCGCCGGCGCAGCGCTTCGCCGAGGCCGTGCGGCGCGCCAACGCCTACCGCGCGGCCGGCGCCGATTGCCTGTTCGTGCCCCACGTCGGCGACGCCGAGACCATCGGGCGACTTGCCCGGGAGATTGCGGGCCCGCTCAACGTGATCGCCGGGCCGGGCGCGCCGTCGATCCCCGAGCTCGAGCGTCTCGGCGTGCGACGCGCGAGCCTCGGCCCGCGACTGATACAGGGGACGCTCGGGCTGCTGGCCCGCGCCGCCCGCGAGCTGCGCGAGCAGGGCACCTACGCCACGCTCGCCGATCTCGTCGTGCCGTTCGCCGAGCTGCAGCGCTTGCTCGGGCCGACCCCTTGACACGTCGCGTAGCACGGTATATTTATACTGCAGGTTGCATAATTAATACTTTCGGGTTAGTCCATTGGGGTGGCCTCCGGTGCGCATGAACGCTCGGCTGATCGTCGCGACTATCGTCGTCAATCCGGCTTGTCCCGCGAGAGGGAGCGACCGGGCGGCATAGCGTGCAGAGCACCACCACCTGACCCGGCCCGCTCCCCACGGAGCGGGCCTTTCTGTTTGCGTCACGCACGAGGAGAGGCGATGCCGGACGGCGACCGATCACTCTGGGTGCACCGCCGCGCCCCGGACCTCGACCCCTGGCGGGAGCACGACGCCTGCGGCGTCGGGTTCGTGGCGCGGGCTTCCGGTGAGCAGTCGCACGACATCCTGACCAGCGCGCTGCAGGCCGTGGCCCGCGTGGCGCACCGCGGCGCTGCCTCGACCGACAACTCGGGCGACGGCGCGGGACTGCTGACCCAGATCCCTCGGCGACTCCTGGCCGAGGAGGCCGCGCGACTCGGCCTGCCGCTCGGGGCCGGCCAGCGCTTCGCGCTGGGCGTCTTCTTTCTCCCCCCCGAGGCGGCCGCGCTCGAGCGGGCCACGGGCGTGATCGAGGCCGTGCTCCGCGAGGAGGGCTTGCCGGTGCTTGGCTGGCGCGACGTGCCGACCGACGCCACCCTGCTCGGAGCCTCGGCGCGCGCCACCTGTCCCGCGATCCGGCAGGCCTTCGTCGCCGCGCCCGTGGACGGCGGCCGCGCGGATGAGGACGCCTGGGAGCGCGCACTCTACCTCGCGCGGCGCACCATCGAGCGCCGCGTAGCAGACGAGGGCCTCGACCCCTTCTTCGCCTGCTCGCTGTCATGCCGCACCGTCGTCTACAAGGCACTGCTCACCGGGACCCAGCTCCCCCGGTTTTTCCGCGACTTCCGATCGCCCGCGTTCGAGACGGCGATCGCGGTGTTCCACCAGCGTTACTCGACCAACACGCTCCCCAGCTGGCCGCTGGCCCAGCCGTTCCGCGTGCTGGCGCACAACGGCGAGATCAACACGCTGTGGGGAAACCGCAACGCCATGCGCGCGCGCGAGCCCGTCCTCGCCTCGCCCGTGTGGCGCGAAGCGGTTGACCGCCTGAAACCCGTGGTCTGGGCCGAGGGAAGCGACTCGGCGAGTCTCGACAACGCGCTCGAGCTGCTGGTGCGGTCCGGTCGCGATCCGGTGCACGCGCTCATGATGCTCCTGCCAGAGGCGCACGAGGGCGCCGTGGAGCTGCCGGCGGCGCTGCGTGGATTCTACGAGTTCCACGAGTGCCTGGTGGAGCCCTGGGACGGGCCCGCCGCGCTGGCGTTCACGGACGGCGTGCTCGCGGGATCGGCGCTCGATCGCAACGGGCTGCGCCCCTGCCGGTATAAGATCACCCGGGACGGGTTGGTGATCGCCGGCTCCGAGGTGGGCCTCGTCGACCTCGACCCGGCGGAGGTCGTGGAGAGCGGCAGCCTCGGCCCGGGCGAGCTGCTCGTCGTGGACACGCGTCGCAAGGCCGTGATCCGGAACGCCGCTGCGAAGCACGACGTGGCGCGGCGGCGGCCATACGCGAGCTGGGGGGCGCGGGCCGTGCGGCCGCTGCGACCCGCGGTCACGCCGGATACGGCGCCGCTCGGCCGGGCGGAGCTCGCGCAGCGCCAGCTCGCCTTCGGCTTCGGGTTCGAGGATCTGCGCTTCGTGCTCGAGCCGATGGGGAACGCAGGGCAGGATGCGGTCTGGAGCATGGGGGACGACACCCCGATTCCCCCGCTGTCGCACCTGCCCCAGAGCGTGTACGCCTTCCTACGCCAGCGCTTCGCGCAGGTGACGAACCCGCCGATCGATCCGCTGCGCGAGGGACTGGTGATGTCGCTGCGCATGCACCTCGGCCGGCGCGGCTCCCTGCTCGTCGACCGTCCAACGGGATTGCGGCTGGTGCGCCTCGAGCATCCGGTCCTCCTGGAAGCGGAGATGGCCGCGCTCTGGAACGTGGCCGGTGTGCAGGCGGTGACGCTCCCGGCCCTGTGGAACCCGGACGGCGGGCCGGAGGCGCTCCGCATCGCCCTCGACCAGTTGTGCCGCGCGGCCGGGCGGGCCGCCGGCCACGGCGCGTGCATTCTCGTCCTCAGCGACCACCACGCGGATCGCGACCACCCGCCCATCCCGATGGCGCTCGCCGTCGGCGCCGTGCATCAGCACCTGCTCCGCAAGGGGTTGCGCACCCGGGTCGGGCTCGTGGCCGCAGCGGGGGACGCGTGGGACGTACATCACTTCGCGGCGTTGATCGGCTACGGCGCCGAGGCGGTGCACCCGTGGCTCGCGCTCGCGTCGGTGCAGGCACTGTGCCCCGGGGGCGAGGGACAGATGAAGTTCCGCGCGGCCGCCGAAAAGGGGCTGCTCAAGGTCCTCTCGAAGATGGGGATCTCGACCCTGTCCTCATAC
This sequence comes from Gemmatimonadota bacterium, assembly GCA_003222115.1. Taxonomy (GTDB): domain Bacteria; phylum Gemmatimonadota; class Gemmatimonadetes; order Gemmatimonadales; family GWC2-71-9; genus AG29. The sequence goes on from QHUL01000070.1 coordinate 15,267, forward strand.
TGCGGGGCCCAGATCTTCGAGGCGTTGGGGCTCGGGGCCGAAGTGGTGGATCGCTGTTTCACGGGCACCGTCTCGACCATCGGCGGCATCGGGTTCGCGGAGATCGCGGAGGACATTCTCGCGCGGCAGCGCGCGGCGTACCCCTCCGAGCCCGCCGCCGCGGAGCCGGCGCCGCTGCCCGACCATGGGCGCGTGCGCTACCGGCGGGACGGGGAAGACCACGGGTGGTCGCCTCCACTCGTGCGCTCGATGCAGGAGGCGATCACGCAGGGGACCGCGCAGGCGTACGGTGCGTTCCTGGCGCGAGTCCTGGCCCGCCCGCCCGCGAGCCCCCGGGATCTGCTCACCATCCGGGCCGGAACGCCGGTGCCGCTCGATGAGGTCGAGCCGGCCGAGGCGATTCGCCGCCGCTTCGTCTCGACCGCGATGTCGCTCGGCGCGCTGTCGCCCGAGGCGCACCGTACGCTCGCTATCGGCATGAACCGGATGGGCGCGCGCTCCAACTGCGGCGAGGGTGGGGAGGACCCGGACAGCTACGCCCCGCTGCCGCACGGCGACCGCGCCGACAATCGGATCAAGCAGATCGCCTCGGGGCGCTTCGGCGTGACGACGCACTACCTCGTGCGTGCGGACGAGCTCGAGATCAAGATGGCCCAGGGGTCCAAGCCCGGGGAAGGCGGGCAGCTGCCGGGGCACAAAGTGACGGCGCTGATCGCGCGCCTGCGTCATTCGGTGCCGGGCGTGCCGCTGATCTCGCCGCCGCCGCATCACGACATCTATTCGATCGAGGATCTGGCGCAGCTGATCCACGATCTCAAGCAGGTGAACCCGCGCGCCAGGATCGGCGTGAAGCTCGTCGCCGAGGCGGGGGTGGGGCGCGTGGCCGCGGGGGTCGCGAAGGCGTACGCCGACTATGTCCTGATCTCGGGGCACAACGGCGGCACGGGCGCCTCGCCGCTTTCCTCGATCAAGCACGCCGGCTCGCCGTGGGAGCTGGGCCTCGCGGAGACCCAGGCGATCCTGATCGAGAACGGGCTGCGCCATCGCATCGAGGTGCGCACCGACGGGGGCCTGCGTACCGGGCGCGACGTCGTGGTCGCGGCGCTGCTCGGCGCCGAGGTGTACGGCTTCGGGACCGCCGCGCTGGTGGCGATCGGCTGCGCCATGGCCCGGCAGTGCCACCTCAATAGCTGCCCGACGGGCATCGCGACGCAGCGGCCCGAGCTGCGGGCGAAGTTCCGCGGCACGCCGGAGCAGGTGGTCGCCTACTTCACCTGGATCGCGGAAGACGTGCGGCGCATCCTCGCGGAGCTCGGTGCGCGGAGCCTGGACGAGATCATCGGCCGCGTGGACCTGTTGGAGCGCGTGGACCGGCCCGAAGTCCCGCGCGCACAGATGCTCGATCTTTCGGCCCTGCTCGCCCTCCCCCCTTCCCCACCTGGCGGCGAGCCACGCCGGCGCACGATCGAGCGCAACGACCGGCCGGGTGTGGAGTCGCTCGACGAGGAGATCCTGCGCGTGCTCGGGCCCCGGTTGGAGAACGGGCGACCGTTCGCGGGGGTGTACGACATCGGGAACCACCACCTCACCGCCGGGGCGCGCATCGCCGGGCGCATCGCCCAGCGGCACGGTAGCACGGGGCTGCCGGAGGGGAGCGTACGGCTGCGGTTCCGCGGCAGCGCGGGCCAGAGCTTCGGCGCGTTCCTGGTCCGGGGCGTGCACCTCGCGCTCGAAGGCGAGGCGAACGACTACGTCGGCAAAGGCCTGAGCGGCGGCGAGATCGTGATCCGGCCGTTCCGCGACGCGCTCTACGCCGGCGCGACCCACGAGCACGTGATCCTCGGCAACACCGCGCTCTACGGCGCGACGGCCGGCATGCTGTTCGCCGCCGGACGCGCCGGCGACCGCTTCGCCGTCCGCAACGCGGGAGCCCTGGCCGTCATCGAGGGCGCCGGGCACCATTGCTGTGAGTACATGACCGCCGGCGTCGTCCTCGTGCTGGGCGCGGTGGGCCGGAACTTCGGCGCCGGCATGTCCAACGGGGTGGCATACGTGCTCGACGAGACGGAGACCTTCTCGGCGCGCTGCAACTTCGACATGGTGAGAGTGGAGCCCCTCGCCGAGGCGGACGAACGCGCCGTGCTCGAGCTCGTCCACCAGCATCTCGCCAAGACCGGCAGCCCGCGGGCCCGCGAGGTGCTCGGCGCGTGGGACCGCTACCGCCTCGTAGTTCGCAAGGTGGTCCCGCACGCGGCGCCGGCGCCCGCACCGGAGCCCATTGAGGCGGTCGCGCCCGCCGGCGGCGGCCCTTGACCTAGTCCGTCGCCGCCCGTCGAGCCACGACGCAGATGTGGCGGGACCCGCGGCGACCGAACAACCGCGCCACGCGACCGAGGAGGCGCGCCACGGGCACGCTCCCGAACAGCCGCCCGACCCACCGCCAGTCGCGCACGGCCTTGAACCACGACTCGATACGATACCAGAGGCGGTCGTGCAGGTATTCCACGGCGACCACCTGGAACGGGCCCGCCCGCACTTCGGAGACGAACTCGGCGAACGCGCGTGGCTGCAGGTACTCGGTGAGTACCGCGTGGCCTCCCGCCCGCACGACGTAACCGGCCTGGGCGAGCGCGACCCGGCGCTCGGCGGCGGGCAGCTGCCAGCTGTGCAGTCCGTCCGACATCACCACGACGTCGAACCGGCCCGCGCCGAACGGCAGCGCCGTCGCGTCCGCAACCACGAACCGGGCCCCGGCTCCCCCGCTCCGCAGACGCTCCCGCGCCGACCGGACCGCGGCACGCGAGAGGTCCACTGCGACGACGATCTCCGGCATCGCGGCGAGGTGCAGGGTCAGCTGGCCCTCGCTGCACCCCACATCGAGCAGGCGGGCCGGCCGGGGAGCGAGCGCCCGCACGAGGTCGGAGATGAACCGGTGGCGGAGAACCTCGGCGGCGCGGCGGCTGTACTCGAACGGCTCGCCCCCCCGGTGCATGTCCTCGAACAGCCGGGCACGGGCCGTCCGGGAAGCGTGCTGGGGAGGCACGCTCAGCCGTAGCCCGTGAAGGGCTCCGTGAGCAGCCGCAGCCGGAGCGGCTTGTAGGTGAAGACGTGCGTGAGCCGCACTTTGTCGCCCACGCGCTCCACCCGCGTCTCCACGAGCTCGAACTCCTTCGCGTCGCCCAGGCCCATCTCGTTGAGCCGCTCCGCCTCCGCCTTGCACACGTCGCCCGGCGTGGGCCGGCTCGCGGGATAGGCGTCCTCGTGATGGTCCCGCAGCGCCTTCCAGTGCTCATCGCCGGCGCGCTCCACCGACTCCCGGATGACTTCGCGGGTGAACGGCACAGGCGGAACCTACAGCGCCGCTGCGAATGCGCGAACCGGTAGTTCGACGTGCAGATGATCTGCCGTACCGACGTGTCGCAGCGTGACGAACCCCATGATCCAGAAGTAGAGCTGTACCAGCCGGTTCCTAACCTCACCCCTTCCCGCGGTGCGAAGGTCCGCCGCGTGCCCGTAGCCGTCCCGCTGTCTGTAGTGCGGCGATGCGTGGTTCGTCGCCAGCCCCATGTCCGAGTAGTCCGCGGGCCCGCGGGCGAGATCGGTGATCACGATGTCCCGGTCCGCGAGGATGAGGGTGCTGAGCGCGAGCCGCAGCAGCGGGTGAAGCGAGGTGTAGTAGGCCCGCACGCGTTCCGATTTGGCGTTCGCGGCCGAGAGGTAGGCGAGTGCGTAGCCGCAGTAGGCCAGCACGAGTGGCAGGGCCACAGCGCGCGCCATGGCCCAGAAGCGCAGGCTGCCCGTCAGCTTGTGGGCGAGCCACGAGGCGTACAGCGTGACGAGGACGAGGGTCGCCCCGACGCCGCCGACGATAGCCAGCCAAGGAGCGTAGCGCTGCTCCGCGTAAAGAAAGACAGCAACCCGGATGAGGATGACGAACGGTAGCACGGCGAGCAGCAGCAGCTTCGCGGCGAGCGCGAGGGTCGCAGCGACAAGAGACGGTCGGTGGCGGGCGCGGGTGCGGGCGAGCGCGCGCGGCGCCCGCGCCTCCAGCCGCGCCCACTCGCGCAGCGCCTCGAGCTCCAGCTCCCTCGCCGCCACCAGCGTCCGTACGGGTCGGCGGCCCGCGGCGGTTTCGTCTATCTCAGCGCGACCGGCCTCACCTCGAGCGGCGCGCCCGCCACGAGCGTCGGCGCCTCGGCGCCGAGGGCCGCCTTGTTGAACGCCGCGACGTCCGTGCGCAGCAGCTCGTTGAAGCGCGCCAGGTAGCCGTCCAGCTGGGCGCGCAGGTCCTTCAAACGCTGGGCGACGACCTCGCTCGGCGGCTGAGCGTAGGCGAACGCCATCCCGAAACCGAGCCCCTGCAGCCGCTCCTGGAAGCGGTTGAGGTAATGGATGTCGTCCTGGCCCGCGTCGCGCTGCACGTCGGCATTGTAGAGGCTGTCCTTCAGCTCCTTGAGCTTCCGGCCGAGGTCACGTCCCGCACGCGTCACCGGAGCCGTGCGGCTACTGTCGCCTTTGACGTTGTCGCGTACGGCCTGCTGCACGTTCTTGAGCTGGGTCTCGAGGCTCACGATGCGATTGAGCATCTCGTTCAGCGCCGACACCGCGTTACGCCACTCGAGCCCGCTGCGGAGCTGGGCGGCGAACCGGGCCGGGTCGCCCCCGAGGAACGGGTCGGGCTCCACGGTCACGGTGGCGGTCTGCGTCCTGCCGCCGGCGCTCAACGTCGCGGCGTAGGTCCCGGGGACCGCGCGCGGCCCGCCGGCCTGTCGGAACGGGTTCTCCTCTTCCTCCGCGCCGGTCGGCTTCTCGAACGCCAGCCGCGTGGGTCCCGCGTAGCGCAGGTTCCAGACGTAGCGGTTCACGCCCTGCTTCCCCGGCCCACCCGAGTCCACCACGACGGTGTCGCCCTTCGCATCCGTGACGGTGACGATCACGCGGCCACGCCGCGGCCTCCCGCCAGCCTCGCCCCCCTCGGCCTGGGCGGCGCTCGTATCGAGCGCCGTCTTCAGGTAGTAGTCGATCACGGCGCCGGCGGGCGCGTTGGGGGTCGAGAACCGCGACGGCGCGACGCCCAGGCGCCGCGGGCGCACGCGGATCTGCGCCGGCAGGGTGCCGAAGACGTGGAAGTCCGACGCCGCGATTTCGGGAGTCAGCTGCTCGAGCGCCGCGATGTTGTCGAGCACGAACAGCCCGCGACCGTGGGTCGCCACGACCAGGTCGTGCGAGCGCTTGATGAACTTGAGGTCATAGACCGGAACCGTCGGGAAGCCGGCCTTCAGGGGCTTCCAGGTCGCACCGCCGTCCCGCGAGTACCACAGCGCGGCGTCGGTGCCAAGCACCAGGAAGCCCCGCAGGTTGGGATTCTCGCGCACCACGCGCGCCGGCACGTCCTGGGGCAGGCCGCGCGCGACGTCGGTCCACGTCTTCCCGTAGTCCGTCGTCTTGTACACGTACGGCCGCCGATCGTCGAGCTGGTGGCGGTCCACGGCGAGATAGGCCGTGCCGGCGTCGAACGGCGACACACCGATCTGGTACACGCGCCCCTCCGCATTGGGCGCGAGACCCGGAAACCGGCCGGCGACATTGGTCCACGTCTTCCCGCCGTCGCGCGTCACGTGCACGAGACCGTCGTCGGAGCCCGCCCACATGACGTTCCCGTCGGTGGGCGCGAAGTTGATGGTGAGGATCGTGTTGTACGTCTCGGCACCCGAGATGTCGTAATTGATCGGGCCACCGCTCGTCACTTGCTTCGCTTTGTCGTTGCGCGTGAGGTCGGGGCTGATCGCCGCCCATCGCTCGCCACCATCGGTCGTCTTGAACACGACGTTGCCGCCCAAGAGGACGACGTTCGCATCGGTGGGTGAGACGTCGATCGGCGTCGTCCAGTTGAAGCGGTACTGCAGGTCCGCGGGCTTCCTCTCCTGCACGCCCGAGAGGTACGGCCGGATGGAGCGCGTCACACCGGTCTTCAGATCGACGCGGGTGACGTTGCCGTTCTGCGAATCGACGTAGAGCACGGTGGAGTCGCTCGGCGCGGGCACGGCGTACTCGCCGTCTCCCCCGGCGACCGTGAACCACTCGGCCCCGGTGAGCGCGCCTCCGAGGCCCGCCCCACCGCCGCCCCCTCCCCCCCCTCCCGGCCCGCTCGACATCCCGCACCACGCGTTGTTGTCCTGCAACCCGCCGCACAGCATGTACGGGATGTTGTTGTCCGCGGCGACCATGTAGAACTGCTCGATCGGCAAGTTGTTGAGAGAGCGCCAGCTCTTCGCCCCGTCCTGCGTCACGTACACGCCCCCGTCGTTCCCCTGGATCATGCGGTCGGGGTTCTGCGGGTCGATCCACAGCGCATGGTGATCCACGTGCACGCCGCGGTCGATCGGCGTCGTCGTCTTGCCGCCGTCGTCGGAGCGAAGCAGCAGGTAGGACGAGAAGAACACCTTCCGGTCGTCCACCGGCGAGACGTGCATCAGCGAGAAGTAGAACGGTCGCGCCGAAAGGCCGTGGAAGTCGGACACCTTGGCCCAGTGGTCCCCCTGGTCCTTCGAGTCCCACAGCATCCCCTGCTTCGACTCGATCAGCGCATACACGTGGCCCGGATTCGTCGGGCCCACGGCCAGCGCGACCCGCCCGATGAGGCCCGGCGGCAGGCCCTCCTTGAGCTTGTCCCACGTGAGGCCGCCGTCCTTGGAGCGGTAGATCCCGCTCCCCGGGCCGCCGGAGACGAGCTCCCAGGGATGGCGCACCGCCTGCCACATCGCGGCGAACAGCACCCGGGGGTTGCCGGGCACCATGACCAGATCAGACACCCCGGTCGTGTCGTTCGCGAACAGCACTTTCTGCCAGGTCTTGCCGCCGTCCGCGGTGCGGAACACGCCGCGCTCCGGGTTCGGCGCCCAGGCGTGGCCGATCGCGGCGACGAGCACGATGTCGGGGTTCGTGGGATCGACCACGATGCGGGAGATCTGACCCACGTCGCTCAGGCCCTTGAACTGCCAGGTCTTGCCGGCGTCGGGCGAGAAGAACACGCCGCGACCGTCCACCAGGTCGTTACGGAGGTTCGCCTCGCCGCTCCCGACCCACACGAGGTTCGGGTTCGAGGGCGCGAGTGCGACGGCGCCGATCGAAGCCGTCGGCTGGTCCGCGAACACCGCGTCCCACGAGTTCCCACCGTCCGTCGTCTTCCACACGCCGCCGGCCGCCGCACCCACGTAGTAGGTGTTCGGGTCTCCCGGGATGCCGGCCACGGCTGTCACCCGCCCGCCCCCTACTGACGGGCCGAGGTTGCGGAACTTGAGGTTGTTGAGCGAGTCGGCGCTCGGGGCGGCGGCCGTCGCTTCGGGCTTCGCGGACTCGGGCCGCGCGCCGCCCCGGCGGCGTCCTTGGGCGGCCGCGGGGAGCGCGACGCAAAGGGCGAGCATCACGGCCAGGAACGCGACCAGAGGGCGGGAGAAACGGGGCATTGCGGCCTCCTGTAGCAAGCGGGCAGCGGGGGAACGGGGATAACGGGCTCTATCTTACACGGGCACGACACGTCCACTAGAGCGAGTCGCGCCGGCGACCCTTCCTGTTACGAACGGGAGCGGGCGCGCGTTGGACGGGACTCGGGTGATGCGGGGAGGCCACATAAGGCCCGCAATTCAAGGCAGTTGCCCGGGCTTGCGTTCCTGCCACCGTCGCGGACAATCAAGGAGGTCGTGGGACCTCAAGGAGGCAGCATGCCCGACATGATCCGGCAGGTGGACTACTACTACACGATGGCGCCCGACAAAGCCGGCGAAGGCGCGCGGCTGCTCGCCGTCCTGCGCAACGCCGGTGTCAACCTCCTGGCCTTCTCCGCGTTCCCAAGCGCGAGGAAGTCCCAGGCCGACTTCGTGCCGGCAGACGGGGCCGCCTTCGTCGCGGCGGCGAAGCAGGCGAAGATCAAGCTCAAGGGGCCGAAGAAGTGCTTCCTGATCGAGGGAGACGACCGCGTCGGCGCCCTGTACCACACGATGACGCGGCTCGGCGACGCGAAGATCAACGTCACGGCCGTGGACGCCGTGACGAGCGGGATGGGGCGATGGGCCGCAATCCTGTGGGTGAAGCAGCGCGACCTCAAGAAGGCGGCGCAGATCCTGGGAGCGATGTAGAAACAGGGCGGTGAACAGCGGGGGAAGGGGGAAGGGGCCCTTCCCTCTTCCCCCTTCCCCGGCCTCTCACCGGCCTCCTTACGCGTTTTCCCGCGTCCCTCCCCGGCCCAGGGCGTCCGGCCCGAACTTCTGTCGCACCTGGTCGATCACGCGCGCGAGCTGCCGGTCGCGCTCGGTCTCGCGCGCGGGCTCGGGCGACTCGAACAGCGACGGCTGCGTGGCGACCTCCAGCCGGACCAGCTGTGACAACCCGACACCGAGCAGTCGAGCCGGCACGCGCCGTGCCTGCCGCAGCCGCGCGAGCAGCTCACGTGCCACCGCGTAGACCACGCGATCCGAGCTTACGGGCTCCGGGAGGGTGCGGCTCGCCTGCCGCGTGGTGAAGTCGGCGTCGCGGATCTTGACGGTCACCGTGCGCGCCAAGAGCCCCGCGTCGCGCAGGTCGGCCGCGGCACGATCCGACAGCGCGAGCAGTTTCGCCCCGAGCGCGTCGTCTCGGTCGCGATCCCGAGGGAACGTCTCGTCCCGGCTGATGGACTTGGGCTCACGATCGGGCTCCACCAGCGAGCGATCGACGCCGCGCACCCGCTCGTACAGCCACTGCCCTTCCCGCTCGCCCAGCCAGCGGACGAGGGTCGGGCGATCGTGCCGCAGTACGTCCTCCACCGTGCGCAGCCCGAACCGCGCCAGGCGCGCCTGTGACTTGGGGCCGACGAGGGGGATGTCGGCGAGCGCGAAGCGACGCATGAACTCGCCCTCGGCGCCCGGCGCTACCACGTGGACGCCCGCGCCGGGCGCACCCGGGCGCGGCTTGGCGAGCCCCGCGGCAAGCTTGGCCACGAGCTTCGAAGTCCCCGCCCCGATGGAGAGGGAGAGCGCCGTTTCCCCAATCACGGCCTCGCGCATGCGCCGGGCGGTGTCCGCAAGCGACTCGTCCCGATACAGCCGGTCGGTCCCCGTGAGGTCGAGGTAGAACTCATCGCTCGACGCCTGTTCGACCGCGGGCGTGAACCGGAACAGCACCTCCCGAACCTGACGACCCTTGGCCGCGCACGCCTCCCACGGCACCGGCACAACCTTCGCTCCCGGGCACAGCCGGACCGCCCGAGCCATGGGCATCGCCGAGTGAACGCCGTAGGCCCGTGCCTCGTACGACGCGGACGTTACGACGCCGCGCCGCTCAGCCGAACCACCGACGATCAGGAGGGGCGCCTTGCCGGCCCCTTCCGGATCGACGAGGCGGGCGACGGAGACGTAGAACGCGTCGGCGTCGGCGAGGAGAATCCGGCGGTCCGCTACCGTTGCTCCGTGGGCGGGTGAGCGCGCAGGATCTGCTGCAGGACCTGGCGGCGCTCGTTCAGGTCGAACAGCGTCAGGCGATACACTTCGTCGTCCGCGCCGTCGAGGACGCCGCCGTAGCGGCCCGCCTCCGGCGTGATCGAGCGGGTCGCCTTCCGCACAAGCCGCAGCTCGTCCACGCGCATCAGCGGGAAGCGCAGGATGGAGTCGTTGCCCCGAAACACGAGCGTGTCCCCGTTGAGGGTCACGAGGCGCAGATCCCACAGGGTCGACCCGTCCCGGAGCATGATCTGCCAGCGGTCGGCGGGCTCGGCGGCCGCGCGGTCTTGCGCGGCGGCCGGAGCGGCCGCGCCGAGGCCGAACACGAGGGCCAGCAGGCTGCACGCGGGCACCTGGTGAGCGCGTCGAGAGCTCAACCCGCCGCTCCCGGGGCTTGCGGTTCCGCGGATCGCCCCTGCCTCCGCTTCTTCCTCGCCTTTTCCTTCTTGCGGCTGCGCGTATTGCCGTGGGTGCCGCGATAGATCTTGCCGCGCTTGCTGCGGCGATCACCCTTGCCCATGCGAAGGCCTCCTGTCGAGGGAAACCTACAGCCGGGCGTGGAGGCGCTCCAGGGCCGCGACCAGGTCGGGCCTGGCGTCGAGCACCGGCAGCAAGGGATCATCCCGCAGCTTTTGCATGCGGGCGGGCACGCTGCGGATCGTGAAGCGGCGGATGTCGAGCTTCGGGCCCACCTCCCGCCACAGCAGGGGCGTGGAAACAGGGGCGCCCGGGAGCGGCCGCACGCTGAAAGGAGCCACCAGCAGCCGCCCGTGACCGTTCTGCACGTAGTCGAGGTAGACGCGGGCGCCCCGCTTCCCGACCTGCCGCGTGATGGTCGCGATCTCGGGCAGCTGAGTCGCGATGACTCGCGCGAGTAGCCCCCCGAGCTGCCGGCATTGCTCGTAGGTGCACTGTCTCCCGAGGGGCAGCAGCACGTGCAAGCCGGTCGAGCCGCTCGTCTTGATGAAGCAGGGTAGCTCGATCTCGTCGCACAGCCGCTTCACGGCCTTCGCGACGGTGACGACGTGGGTGAAGGGCGCCTCCTTGGGATCGAGATCGAGGATGCACCAGTCGGGCTGCTCGAGGCTCGTGGTGCGGCTGCCCCACACGTGCAGCGGGATGGTGCCCAGGTTGGCGAGGTACAGGAGCGATTCGAGATCGTCGCATACGAAGTAGTCGATCTCGCGCTGCGTGTCCTCGCTCCACATCCGCTCGGTGCGCAGCCAGTCGGGAGCGAACGCCGGGGCGTCTTTCTGAAAGAAGGACTTGCCCGTGATGCCGTCGGGGTAGCGGGTCATCACCACGGGCCGGTCCTTGAGATACGGCAACAGCCAGGGGGAAATGGCGCGGTAGTAGTCGATCAGATCGCCTTTCGTGTACCCGTCGTCCGGCCAGAAGACTTTGTCGAGGTTGGAGAACTTCACTTCTTTCGGGAGCGGGGCGCGGGGAGCGGTACTCTCCGCGGGCAGCTCGAGGTCCCGCTCCCCGCCCCCCGCTCCCAGTATCGCGACCTCCGTGACCGGCTTGTCATCCCGGAATCGCATGAACACCGGCTGCCGGAGCAGACCCTCGTCGGTCCATTCCTTATACCGCACTTCCGCCACGAGCGTCGGCTCGACCCAGCTATGACCGGGGTCCTGTGGCGCGGGCCCGGCGAACGCGGGCCTGGGGCGAATTCCCTGCTCCAGCGCCGCGCTCACGTCGTTGAGTTGCGCCGCGGTGAAGCCGCTGCCCACGCGGCCCGCGTACACGAGCTTGCCGTCCCGATAGGCGCCCAGGTCCAGCGCGCCGAACCCCGAGCGCGAGCCCTTGGGGCGGGTGAAGCCCACCACCGCGAAGTCGTCGGTGCGATCGGCGCGGATCTTGAGCCAGTTGGGGGAGCGGCCGGCGCGATACGGGGCGTCCGCCTTCTTCGCGACGATCCCCTCGAGACCGAGCGTCACCACCTGGGCGTACAGCGCCTCGCCGTCGGTCGCGAAGTGCTCGAGGTACTTGATGGGTCCCACCGCGGGCACGATGGGCTCGAGCACGGCCTTGCGGCGCTCGAGCGGGAGCGGCCGCAGATCGTAACCCGCGAACGCCAGCAGGTCGAACGCGTACAGCAGGGCCGGCGTCTCGACGGCGGCCCGGCGCACGTCGAGCGCGCGGCTTACCCGCGCGCGGTTCTGGAGCCGCTGGAAGCTGGGCCGGCCCGCGTCGTCGGGCACGACCAGCTCGCCATCGAGAATCACGTCGTCGTAGGGAAGGGCCGCGAGGGCGCGCGCGATCTCCGGGAAGGTCTCCGCGATGTCGTGCCCGTTGCGGGTGATGAGCTGCGCCTCCCCGCCGTGGCGCGCCGCCCGGACGCGGTAGCCGTCGAGCTTGAGCTCGAACAGCCACCCGGGCTTCGTGAACGGCCGCTCGCGCGTCTCGGCGAGCATCGGCTCGGCCTCCTCGGGGCGCACCGCGCGGCGCGGCGCCTTGAGCCGGGCGAGCAGCTCGAGCGCCGGAGCCGCGCGGTTCGCCCCCGCCTTGAGCTCTTCCACGGTCAGGCCCGACAGCACCGACTGCGGCGGGAGCGCCCCGTCGTCCGCGACGTAGCCGTCCTTCTCCTTGATGAGGAGCCACTCTTTCTCGCCCTTCTTGAGCTTCACCAGGGTCCACTTGCCGTGGAGCTTGTAGCCCCGCAGCTCGAACAGCAGCTTCCCCTTCTTCAACCCTTCGTGCGGATCCTCGAGCGGTACCCAGCGCCCCCGGTCCCACACGATCACCGCCCCCGCGCCGTAATTCCCTTCCGGGATGATCCCCTCGAAGTCGCCGTACTCGAGGGGGTGGTCCTCGACGAGTACGGCGAGCCGCTTGTCGGCCCGGTTGGGGGACGGCCCCTTGGGAACGGCCCACGACCTGAGCACGCCGTCCATCTCGAGCCGCAGGTCCCAGTGCAGCCGGCGCGCCGCGTGCATGTGGACCACGAACAGGCCCCCGGCGGAGGGGGTCGCGACGGGGGCGGCCGCACCGGGCTCCGGCGTGCGGTCCAGCGACCGCTTGGCGCGGTAGGTCCCGAGCGGATCAGGACCGGGCTTCCGTTTTACGGCCATAGAGGTGCAATCTTATCATCGGACCCTCACGAGCGCACTCCAAGACCATGAGCGCACATCCCATCGGATCGGCGACCCTGTCGTTCGGCCTGGTTTCAGTGCCGGTGAAGATGTTCTCCACCGGCGAGCCGTCGGCGGCTATCTCGTTCAACATGCTCCACGGGAAAGACGGGTCTCGCTTGAAGCAGCAGTACATCTGCTCCAAGGACGGCGAGATCGTCGAACGGGAAGAGACGGTGAAGGGGTACAAGCTGACGGACGGACGTTACGTCACCTTCACCAAAGAAGAGCTCAAGAAGCTCGAAGAGCCAAAGGGCACCGGCGCCATCGAGATCGCCGAGTTCGTGCCGGCTCCCCAGATCGCCCGCGTGTACGTCGAGAAGTCGTATTTCCTCGGACCGGACAAGGGCGGTGAGCGCGCCTACCGGTTGCTGGCGGAGGCGCTCAAGCAGACGGACCGCGCAGCGGTTGGGCAGTATGCGGCGCGCGGCAAGCAGTACCTCGTGTCCGTGCGACCAGAGGCGAACGGCCTGGTGATGGAGCAGCTGCACTACGGCGACGAAGTGCGCAGCATCGCGGAGGTCCCGATCCCGAAGATTGAAGTGAAGAAGCCCGAGCTCCAGATGGCCGTGCAGCTCGTCGAGCAGACGTCCTCTGACGCGTTCCAACCGGCGAAGTACGAGGACAACGTGCGCAAGCGAATCCTCGAGCAAATCGAGCGGAAGGTGCAGGGCGAGGAGATCACCGAGGAGCCGACCGAGGCGCCGAAGACCAAGATCATCGACCTGATGGAGGCGCTCAAGGCGAGTCTCAAAGCGAAGGGGACGGCGGGCGAGCGTAAGCCGGCGAGGCGGGTCGAGAAGAAGCCCGCGGCGAAGGCGGCGCCGGTCGCCAAGCGCAAGGTGGGAGGTGCGCGAGGCTAGCGCTCGCGGATGAAGGGATACTCCTCCCAGGACGTCGCCAGACTGCTGGGGTTGACCGTCGCGCAGGTGCGGGCGTTCGCGCGCGACGGTTTTTTGACGCCTGCCCCCGGTCGCGGCGCGCGGCGCAAGCTGCAGTTCTCGTTCCAGGACCTGGTCATCCTGCGGACCGCCAAGGCGCTGGTGGCGGCCCGCATCCCCGCCCGCCGCATCCGCGGCGCGCTGAAAAACCTACGCCACCAGCTGCCGCGTGGCCGCTCGCTCGCCGAGCTGCGCATCGTCGCCGAGGGCGACCGCATCGTGGTGAGCGACGGAACCACGGCGTGGAATCCCGAATCGGGGCAGACACACCTCGACTTCGCAGTCTCGGACCTGGCGACCCGCGCGGCGCCGATCGCGCGGCGCACCGCGCAGGCGGCGCGCGCGGCCGAAAGCGACCTAGACGGCGAGGACTGGTACGAGCTCGGCCTCGAGCTCGAGGCGGTCGAGCCCGGGGAGGCACGGGACGCGTACCGGCGTGCCCTGGAGCTCGACGCGCACCATGCGGATGCCCACGTCAACCTGGGCCGGCTGCTCCACGAGCAAGGGCTCGTCGAGGAGGCCGAGCGCCACTACCGGCTCGCGCTGCGGGAGCGTCCCGAGCATGCGACCGCGGCGTTCAACCTCGGGATCGCGCTCGAGGACCTGAACCGGCCGACCGACGCGATCGAAGCTTACCGCGCGGCGCTGGCGGTGGAACCCCGCCTCGCGGACGCCCACTACAACGTGGCGCGGCTGTACGAGCGCCTCGGCAAGAAGGCGGCGGCGCTGCGACACCTCTCCAGCTACGAGCGGCTGACCGCCGGCCCGTAGGGCCCGGGGCCGCACCACCCGATCAGGCCCACCCGATCGGGGCGTTGACCGGCCGGAACTGGGCTGGGTATGGTCCATCCATGAAGCAGTCTGCTCTACCCGCTCGAGCGCGAATGAACCGCGGCCCCATCGTCGGGGTACGCCAAGGAGTGTGTATGCGCGCGTCGCGTGATCGAATGCGTGGTAGCTAGGCTGTAGCAGCTGATCGGTTTCGGCTGACACAACGCCCCCCCGCCCCCACCGTCGATCCCAAAAAACGGTGGGGGCGTTCTCGTTCAGGACATCATGCAGGAGACAGGGCACATGGCCGCGTTGGTGGTGACGGGAAAACTTCTCCTCGGGCTGGCGAGCGCGGGCTTCGGCGCCAGCCTCGGATTCGTCGTGAAGCAGTTGCTGGAGCGGCGCGAGGGGCTCAGCGAGGACTCGGATTAAGATGAGAGGGTGGGCCAGCACCCCGCTTCGCGACAAGCACACAGTCGCTTCGCGGGGCGCCGGCCCACCCTCTCACTGCCCGAGCAGCTGCTGGAACTGCTGCGCCAGTTTGGGGCCGATGCCCGACTCCTCGTGCTTGAAGAACACGTAGGCGTCCTGCCAGGCGGCGCCGAGCCGCCGTACGGTCTCGACCCAGCGCGCCAGATCGTCCGGCGCATAGCCCTCATCGCGTAGCCGGAAGTACCCCCAGCTCGCCGTCGCCACGAGCGGCGTGGTGCCGTTCTCCGTGTCGGCGACGCACAGCGCCGCGTTACTCTTCCGCAGCGCGTCGTACACGTCATCGGAGAACCAGGACTCGTGGCGGAACTCCCAGGCGCAGCGCAGGTCGGGCGGGAACTGCGTCAGGAGGTCGCCCAGCCGGGGCAGGTCCATCTTGAAGTTGGGGGGCAGCTGGAACAGGACGGGACCGAGCTTCGTGCCGAGCTTGCGGGCCAGCTCCAGGAAATAGCGTAACGGATCGTCGATGTCCCGGAGGCGCGCGATGTGGGTGATCCGCTGCGGCGCCTTGAGGACGAACGTGAAGCCCGGGGGCGTGGCAGCGTCCCAGCCCGCGATCGTCTTCGGGCTCGGCATCCGATAGAAGGTGTAGTTGATCTCCACCGTCGCGAGGCGCTCGGCGTAGTAGGAGAGCATCTGCGCCGCGGGCAGTTTCTCCGGGTAGAAGCTGCCCTTCCATTCGGCGAAGTTGTAGCCGGACGTGCCGACGTGGAGCCTCACGGTTCCCTGGTCACCAGCTCGGGCCGGTCCCGCACGCGATCCACGATGCAGAGAAACCCCAGTGGCTCTCCGGCCGACGCCTCGAACTGGTGGACTGCGCCGGGCGCCACATAGACGCAGTCGAACGGGGCGAGGTCGTAGGTACGCTCGCCCAGCGCGACCCGCCCGCGGCCCCGGATGACCACTACCGCGTGGGGGTGCCGGTGCCGCTCCAGCGTCGAGTACCCTCCCGGCTGGATCTCGAAATAGCGCGTGAGGAAGGTGAGGTCCGCCTCGCCCTCCCCGTCACCGAGCACCGTCTGCCGCGTCACGTCCTTGTACGGGGCGCCGTCGGCCTTGTACTCCCGCACTTCGACCCCCTGCCAGCGGAACGCCTGCGCCTTGAGCACCTTCGACCGATCACGCATCGCACACCCGCCTGATGGTGTCGACGAGCCGCCTGCTCGCTCGGGTCAGGTCACCTTGAGCGTAGAGGCTGCCCCCGATGAGCAAGATGGTGTCCACGCCGTAACGCTCGACCCAATGGGGGGCACGCGCCACGTCCACGCCGCCGCCGGGCACGGGGAAGGCCGGTCGCAGCGAACCGAGCGGCTTGCGCAGATTGGCGTTGATCGCGTCGCAGGTGGCTTGGGAGAAGTCGAACCGTCCCCCGGCGTTCGTGTAGATCACCCCGTCCGACCCGACGATCCGGTACAGCTCACCGTACAGGATCTCCGGGAGGATGCCGTGGCCCGGCTGAAAGAACACGCCGGACATGGAGGGGTGCGCGAACACCGCCATCCCCGAAGCCGCGGCCAGCCAGCGGACCGTGTCGAGCCCCACGATGACGGGGCTCACCATCACGCCGCGGCACCCCGCCTCGCGGGCGAGAGCGAGATCTTCCTGGATCGCTGGGGAGCCCCGCGCGAGCTGGGGGAAGTAGACGCTATGGCCGCCGGTCTCCCCGTTCGCCTGCGACACCGCTTCCTGGCAGCGCGCCACCCGCTCGCGGAACGGGGCCGTCGGCTGGTCGGCCAGGTTGTGGTCGTCCTTGATGATGTCGATCCCGCCGAGCGCGAACCGATAACACAGCTCCGCGAGCTGCTGGGCGGAGAGCCCCACCGGCTTGAGGGCCGTGCACAGGAGGGGGCGCCGCTCCGATACGCGGCACAGCGCGCGGATGCCCGCGATGCCGAGCCGCGGCCCGCCGAGCGCTCCGAGCAGGGGGGCCGGCCATTCGATCCCGGTCACGAGAATCGCGGGCTTCATCGAGATGTTGCCGAACAGCAGGTTCAGGAGCTGCGGGACCTCGCTCCCGACCGTGGCCGGATCGTAGGAGATCGCGACGCGCCAGCGCCGCTCTGCGAGCGGCGCGAGCGCCTCCACGCGGCCGACCATGCGCGCGGCGACGTCGGGCGGCACGCACTCGGGGGGCAGCTCGACCGTTTGCTCGAGCGCGATGTCCCGCGCCCGGGCTGCGGGATCCTCGCCGGGCGCGCAACCGAGCTCGTACGTGATCCGCAGGCGCTCGCCCGATGTCACGTCAGGGCCTGCCGCCCATCTTGAGGAGCTTCGCCCACTGCGCCGCCGTCAGCGGCACGACCGAGAGGCGCCCCACCCGCACGAGGGGATGGTCCTTGAACGCCGGGTCCGCCTTGATGTCCGCGAGCGGGACGGGCCGGGGCAGCCTGCCCTTGGGCTTCAGGTCAACGACCACGAGCTTCGGGTCCCGCGCCTTGGGATCGGCGTAGGCGGCGGTCACGATCTCGGCGACGCCGACCGCAGCCTTTTCGTCGCCCGTGTGGTAGATCAGCGCAGCGTCGCCCGGCTGCATGGCGCGCAGATTCTTGAGGGCGACGGGGTTCTTCACGCCGTCCCACACCGCGCCTGCGTCGCGCTCCAGGCGGTCGTAGCTGTAGGCGGAGGGTTCGGTCTTGAGGAGCCAGTAGTTGGGCATCGCGTCTCCCGTGTTCAGCCTACGTGGACGACATCCCGGGCCCAGTTTGCCACGGCGTCCCCGAGCTCCGCAACGACCTCCTCGTCGCTCCGGCCCGAGCGCTTCAGCACTCTGAACGAGTGATCCGCTCCCTCGACGACGTGCAGCGTCGCGCGGTCGCCAAGGCGGCGACACACCGGCTCGAGCAGCCGGAGCTCGGCGAGATCGTCGCGGGTCCCCTGAAGGAACAGCATCGGCACCTGGACGGCGCTCAGGTGCTCGGCACGGGCGTCGCCGGGGCGCTTGGGGGGATGAAGCGGAAAGCCGAGGAAGACGAGCCCGCGCACGCCGGGCAGCGGCTGCTTCGCCTGCGCGTTGGAGGTCATCCGCCCGCCCAGGGATTTTCCCCCCGCCACGAGCGGCAGCCCCGGCGCCGCGCTGGCCGCCGCGGCGACGGCCGTGCGGACGGTGGCTTCGAGCACGCCCGGAGGATCGGGGCGGCGCGCCTGCGCCTCCACGTACGGAAACTGGTACCGCAAGGTGGCGATCCCTCGCCCGGCCAGGGCGCGTGCGACGGATGCGAGGAAGGGATGACGCATGCCCGCCCCCGCGCCGTGGGCCAGCACGTACAGGAGCCGGGCGTCCGGCGGGCGTTGCAGCAGCGCCGACACCCGACCCACGCGCTCCCCGACGACGAACTCGAGCTGCTCCGCTTCGAGCGCTATTTCGCCCGCTCCAGGTACTTGCCTTCCCGTGGATCGACGCGCACGCGCTGACCCTCGCTGATGAAATCGGGCACCTGTACGGTGACGCCGTTCGAGAGCTTGGCGGGCTTCGTGCTGGCCGTCTTCGTCGCGCTGCGCATCACCGGTGACGTCTCGACCACGTCGAGCTCGATCACGGTGGGAAGATCGATCGCGATGGGGCGGCCGTTCAGCCATTCGACCTGGACGACCATCTCCGGCTGCAGCCAGGGCCCCGCGTCGCCCACGATCTCTTCGTCGAGGGAGTACTGCTCGTAGGTGCGCGTATCCATCACGTGCACGCCGGACTGGTCGCGATACAGGACCTGGAGCTCCTTGGTGTCGAGCCGGGCCTCGTCGAGGAAGTCGGTGGCGCTGACCCGCGTATCGAAGGTGTTCCCCGTGACCAGATTGCGGAGCCGCAGCTGGACGAACGCCCGCAGGTTGCCGGGCGTGCGGTGGGTGAATTCCATCACGCGGCAGGGCTGGCCGTCGATGAGGACGACGTGGCCGCGGCGAATGTCGGTTGCCTTCACAACACGCTGCTCCCGGAGATGAAAATGGCGCGGGCCGTACCCGCCGGCGCGCGCGCCTGGGGCTGCCATGGACTGTCGGCGAAGATAAACCCCGGGAGACGAAGGTCAACCGGGCCGCTAGATTCCCCGCCCATGACCGACCGCTGCGGCTGGGCCGAATCGAGCGACCTGATGATCGCCTACCACGACCGCGAGTGGGGCGTCCCGCTGCACGACGACCGCCGCCACTTCGAGTTCCTGCTGCTGGATGGGTTCCAGGCCGGGCTCTCCTGGGCCGTGATCCTGAACAAGCGCGAGGGCTTCCGCCGCGCCTTCGACGGGTTCGATCCGGAGAAGATCGCGCGCTATCGGGCGGGCACGATCGGCCGGCTCCTCAAGGACCCCGGGATCGTGCGCAACCGGCAGAAGATCGACGCGGCCGTGCGCAATGCGCGGGTCTTCCTCGAGCTGCGGGAGTCGGCCGGCTCCTTCGATGCGTTCGTGTGGGAATTCGTCGGCGGGGCGACCAAGCACAACGCCTGGAAGACGCTGCGCCAGATCCCCGCGCGCACCAAGGAGTCGGACCGGCTGAGCCGCGCGTTGCAGGAGCGGGGGTTCAAGTTCGTGGGCTCGACGATCTGCTACGCGTACATGCAGGCGGCGGGCCTCGTGAACGACCACCTGGTGAGCTGCTTCCGGCGCGCGGACCTGCGAGCGCCCTAGCCCGCCTGAATCGTCGTGACCGGAATACCGCGGCCGCGGGCGTACGCCTGCAGCCCCCGCACCCCGCCCTTGAACGAATAGGCCTCGTATCCCGCCCGCTGCATCGCCTCGGCCAGATATCCGGAGTGCAGGCCAAGCGAGCAGTACAGGATGTAGCGTCGCGTCTTGTCGAGCGCGGGGAAGCGCTCGGCGAGGTCGACCGGATCCCAGCGCTCCGCCCCCGGCCAGCGCCAGGCCTCGTACTGCTGCGGCTCCCGGCAGTCGAGCACGACGGCGCCGTCCGGGATGTCGGCCGCGAACAGGTACGGCTGGACGAGGTCCGTCGCGGTGAGCGCCCGCAGGTCGAGGGGCTTGCGCGCGGCCACGGCTTCGTCGAGCACGGCGAGGTTCACGCGCGACTCCTCGTCCGCCGCGGCTTGCGGGCTCGCGTGCGTAACGGGGCGGCCCTGCTCGATCGCGCAATACTCGCGCACGTGGGCGCTCACCGCGGCGGTGCCGATGGCGCGGGCACGCGCGATGATTTCGATCTTGTCGAAGCCGATGAGCGGCCGGAGCACCGGCAGGGTCGTCGCCTCGCCGATCGCCCGAAGGTTGTCGAGGGTCTGCGAGGACACCTGGCCCACGGACTCTCCGGTGACGATCGCGGTGGCCCGCAGCTCGCGCGCCACCGCCTCGGCCGCGCGGTACATCAGCCGCTTGAGCACGACCTGCCGGTAGCGCGGCTCAACGGCGCGCCGCAGCTCCTCCAGCGGCCGCGTAAAATCGATCGCGTGGAGCACCGGGCGGTAGCCGTGGCTCCAGCGGTCCGCCAAGATCTTCGCCACCGAAACGACGGACCGCTCGTACGCCTCGCCGCCCAGGTTGCAGAAGACGTAGTCGAGCGCCACACCGCGCTTGAGGAGGAGCCACGCAGCGACCGGTGAGTCGAACCCGCCCGAGAAGAGGCAGACGGCCCGCCCTTCCGCACCGAGCGGCAGGCCGCCCGCGCCCGCCACGTGGTCGCTGAAGAACAACGCCTCTCCGTCCCGCGCTTCCACGAACACCGTGACGTCGGGGTGGTCGAGGTTCACGTCGCCGTAGCGGTCCAACGCGGCGCCGAGCTGCACCATGACGTCCCGGGTGCGGAACGCCTCACGACCGCTGCGGCGCGCCCGCACCGCGAACGTCCGTCCGCGCACGCGCTCGGCGTACACCTGCTCGCCCACGCGCACGATCTCGTCGAGCGTGGCGGGGCAGCGCGCTTCCACCAGCGACAGGGACGCCGCGCCGAAGACGGTGGCGATCACCCCGGCCGCCGACGCGTCACCGGCATCGACGAACAGACGACCCCAGCGGTCGCGCACGCTGGCGGCGCACCCCGCCGTGCGCAGCGCGTCGCGCAGGTTCTCCGTGAGGCGCTGCTGGAAGCGGCGGCGCGTGCGTCGGGCCTTGGTCGCCACCTCGGGCGCCACCCGCACCAGCAGCAGCAGCCGATCCTGCCCGGTTCCGCTCATACCGCATAAGAAACACGATTGGCGCCCGTCACTCAACCTTGGGTCAGGCGCCGGGAAACGTCTGGCGCGCCGTGGGGTACGAGAGCGGCTTCCCGGGGCGCGGCGAGCGCCGACCGTGCCCCCAGCCGGGTGACCCCCGTCACACCGGCCTTGGCAACTGCCGCTCCAACTTGATGGGACGAGGAATGGATCGCTCGTCGAGTCGCATCGTCCTCCTCAAGAGCGTCACGGCACTCGGCGGGTTAGAGTTCGAACCGCATAAGAGGGCAACAGGGTGCCCCTCTCCGTCCGTCAAGCACCCCACAGCTTCGCGCGCCGTGCGCGCGAGGGGGTAGACATGTTCCACACCAGCCGTTCCGCGGCGCGCCGGGCGTGGCTGCCTATGGCACTCGCCGCCGCGGTCGCTTGCAAACAAGGTCCCGCGCCCGAGGTCCAGGCCAGGCTCGACTCGCTGAACCTCGTCGCTCAGCAACGAGAGCGGATGGTCCAGGAGCTCGCCGACCAGTCGCGGTTCTTGAGCGAGATCAGCGCCGAGCTCGCCAAGGTGCGCGCACCCATCAAGCAGCTGCGGGTGTCGCGCGAGTCGCCGCTGCGCGCGTCGCGCGACAGCCTGATCCAGAGGGTCCGCTTCATCACCGAGAAGGTGAACGCGAGCGACGCCAAGCTGAAGGCGAGCGAGCAGCGGATCAGCGAGCTCAGCACGCTCTCGGACAGCCTGCGCGCCACGCTCGGGGAGACCGTCACGAATTACCAGACGGTGATCGCCTCCCAGAAGGAGACGATCGACCAGCTGACCGAGCAGATCAACCAGTTCTCGGCCGATAAGGTCGCGCTGGTGGACTCGGTGAACCAGCTGCAGGACAAGCTGAACACCGTCTACTACGTGATCGGCACCAAGGACGACTTGCTGAAGAGCGGCATCATCGTGAAGGAAGGGGGCAGCCGCTTCCTCTTCGTCCTGTGGAAGTCGGGCCAGACACTCCAGCCGGCGCGGGAGCTCGACCCCGCCGCATTCCACGCGATCGACAAGACCAAGGTGACCGAGATCCCCTTCCCGGACGATAAGCCGTACCGCATCGCGTCGCGGCAGGACGTGCGGGGTCTCGCCACCCCGCCCGGCGACCACGGCGAGATCACGGGCGACCGCCTCAAGATCGCCGACCCCGACGAGTTCTGGAAAACGTCGAAGTTCCTGATCATCGTCGAGAGCTGAGGGCCGCCTGTTCGAGCGGCAAGCCCCACATCACCTGCGGTGATGTGGGGCTTCGTATTCGCCGTTAGCTTATTCGCCATGAGCGGGAAACTGCGCAGCCGCACCATCACGGAAGGAGTGCAGCGCTCCCCCAACCGCGCGATGCTCCGCGCCGTGGGGTTCGGGGATCGCGACTTCGAGAAGCCCATCGTGGGCGTCGCCAACGCCCACAGCACCATCACGCCGTGCAACGTGGGGCTGGACCGGCTGGCCCGGCGCGCCGAGGCGGCGCTCAAGGCCGCCGGGGCGATGCCGCAGACCTTCGGCACGATCACGGTCAGCGACGGCATCTCCATGGGCACGGAGGGAATGAAGTACTCGCTCGTCTCGCGCGAGGTCATCGCCGACTCGATCGAGACCGCCTGCAACGCCCAGTGCATGGACGGCCTCCTGGCCGTAGGCGGGTGCGACAAGAACATGCCCGGTGCGATGATCGCGATGGCCCGCATGAACATCCCGGCCGTGTTCGTGTACGGCGGCACCATCAAGCCGGGCCATTACAAGGACCGCGACCTCACCGTGGTGAGCGTGTTCGAAGCGGTGGGCGAGTACAGCGCCCGGAAAATCGACGCCGCCGAGCTGCTCGAGGTGGAGCGGCGCGCCTGTCCGGGCGCCGGCTCGTGCGGAGGGATGTTCACGGCCAACACGATGTCCTCCGTCTTCGAAGCGATGGGGATGAGTCTCCCCTATTCCTCCACCATGGCGGCCGAGGACGCCGAGAAGGCGGACAGCGCCGCGCGCTCGGCGGAGGTCCTGGTCCGGGCCATCCGCAACGACCTCCGGCCGCGGCACATCCTCACGCGCCAGGCGTTCGACAACGCGATCGCGGTGACGCTGGCGATCGGCGGGTCGACCAATGCCGTGCTCCACCTGCTCGCCATCGCCCACGCGGCACAGGTGCCGCTCACCCTGGACGACTTCGAAGCGATGCGCGCCCGCGTGCCGGTGCTGTGCGACCTGAAGCCGTCCGGGCGCTTCGTCACTACGGACCTGCACCGGGCGGGGGGCGTTCCCCAGGTCATGCGGCTGCTGCTCGCCCACGGCGTGCTGCACGGCGAGGCGCGCTCGATCACCGGCCAGACCCTGACGGAGATCCTGAAGGACGTTCCGGCGGAGCCGCGGCGCGACCAGGAGGTGATCCGCCCCTGGGACCGGCCCGTCTATGCTCGGGGCCACCTCACGATCCTGCGGGGCAATCTCGCGACCGAAGGGGCCGTCGCGAAGATGAGCGGCGCCAAGCGGCTCGCGATGACGGGACCCGCGCGGGTGTTCGACTCGGAGGAAGCCTGCCTCGACGCCATCCTCGCGGGGAGGATCCGGGCGGGGGATGTGGTCGTGATCCGCTACGAAGGCCCGAAAGGGGGGCCGGGAATGCGGGAGATGCTCTCCCCGACGTCCGCGATCATCGGCGCCGGGCTGGGCGACGCGGTGGGTCTGATCACCGACGGGCGATTTTCGGGCGGCACCTATGGCCTCGTGGTGGGCCACGTGGCGCCGGAAGCGGCGACGGGCGGGACGCTGGCGCTGGTGGAAGAGGGCGACGCGATCACGATCGACGCCGAGCGGCGGCTGCTGCAGCTCGACGTGCCGGATGAGCTCCTGGCGCGGCGCCGCGGCCGCTGGCAGCCCCCCGCGCCGAAGTACACGTCAGGGGTGCTCGCGAAGTACGCGAAGCTCGTGTCGAGTGCGAGTCGGGGGGCGGTGACGGACGGGCCCTGAGATCCTTCGCGTCCTTTTCTTGCTTTCGCGGAGCGAGCGAGCCTGTCATCCTGAGCGCCGAAGGCGCGAAGGATCTGCTGTTTTCGTAAACCGCAATCAGATCCTTCGCGTCGCGCGCGTTCCGCGCGCTCGCTCAGGATGACAAGCCGCGGGGCGCCTTTGGGAAAAAAAGGGGGGGAGGTCATTGTGGACGCGGAGGTTCGGGAAACCAGTGGGCCGCCAGGTCCCCCCACGTGGGGTTTTTCTCTTCGATCAACTCGATCTTTCGTGAGCGAACCCAGCCCTTGAGCTGCTTCTCCCGGGCGATGGCATCGCGCACATCGCCAAAGTCTTCGAAGTA
>QHUL01000070.1:39507-51938 GCA_003222115.1 Gemmatimonadota bacterium
ATCTGCCCGTCGGTTCACTCCCCACAAGCTCCACGATCCGATCTCCCATCTCGCGCGTGCCGAGCACCGGCTCGCCGGGCGCGGCGATGTCCTTGGTGCGCGCCCCTCCGGCGAGCACCGCGCGCACGGCCGCCTCCACGGCGTCCGCCGCCTGGGCGAGCCCCAGCCCGTGGCGCAGCAGCATCGCCGCGGACGCGATGGCGCCGATGGGGTTCGCCACGCCCTGCCCCGCGATCCCCGGCGCGGAGCCGTGGATCGGCTCGAACAATCCGGGTCCCGCGCCCAGCGACGCCGATGGCAGGAGGCCGAGCGCCCCCACGAGCACCGCCGCCTCATCGCTCAGGATGTCGCCGAACGTGTTTTCGGTGAGCAGCACGTCGAACGCGGCCGGCTCCGCGACCAGGCGCATCGCGGCGTAGTCCACGTACAGGTGCTCGAGGCGGACGTCGGGATACTCGTCCCGCCCGATCCGCGTGACCGTCTCCCGCCACAGCTGCGAGACCTCGAGCACGTTCGCCTTGTCCACCGACGCGACGAGCCGGCGCCGGCGGCGCGCG
Organism: Gemmatimonadota bacterium; assembly: GCA_003222115.1. Classification (GTDB taxonomy): domain Bacteria; phylum Gemmatimonadota; class Gemmatimonadetes; order Gemmatimonadales; family GWC2-71-9; genus AG29. The sequence goes on from QHUL01000070.1 coordinate 40,065, forward strand.
GCTTGAAACGCGACGCGCGCCACGCGCTCGATCTCGGAGACCGAGTAGGCGAGCGTGTTGACCGCCTGGAGGGCGTTCTTCCCGCGCGGCTCCCCGTAGTACAGCCCGCCGGTGAGCTCGCGCACGATCAACAAGTCCACGTCGCGCAGGCGATCGGGCTTCACGGGAGAGCGGCCCGCGAGGGCCGGATGGATCGTCACCGGGCGGAGGTTCGCGTAGACGCCGAGCAGCGCACGCAACGCGAGCAATCCGGTCTCCGGCTTGAGATGGCGGGGCGCGTGATCGAACGCCGGATCGCCCACGGCGCCGAGCAGGACGGCGTCGGCTCCGGACGCGGCGGCGCGCGTCTCCTCGGGCAGCGGATCCCCGGCCGTCTCCACCCCCGCCGCTCCCACGGCGTACCAGCTCATCACGAGGCCGAGCCCGAAGCGCTCCGCCACCGCCTCCAGCGCGCGCGCCGCCTCCGCCGTAACCTCGGGCCCGATCCCGTCGCCCGGCAGGACGGCGATGGTCCATTCCTTCATGGCGCGGTCCCGGCGGCGCGGCGGCGCTCGTACTCGGCGATCCGCGGCTCCTCGAGCAGCGTGCGGCCAATCTCATCGAGCCCGCGGAGCAGCATCTCCCGCCGGTAGGGATCCATCGGGAAGGGCGCCGTGAAGCCCAACCCGTCCTCCACGCGCTGCTGCTCCAGATCCACCGTCAGCCAGTACTCGCCGCCCGCGGCCCGGCAGCGGCGGAACAGCTCGTCGACCTCGCGCGCCAGGAGGCGCACCGGCAGGAGCCCGTTCTGGCAGCAGTTGGCAAAGAAGATGTCGGCGAACGACGGGGCCACGATGGCACGGAACCCGTGCTCGGCGAGGGCCCAGACGGCGTGCTCGCGGGAGGACCCGCAGCCGAAATTGGCTCCGGTGACGAGCACGGTGGCGCCGTGCGCCTCCGCCCGGTTCAACTCGAAGTCGGGGTTGGGAGCGCCGTCGGGCCGGTAGCGCCAATCGTGAAACAGGGAGGGACCGAACCCCGTGCGCTCCAGCCGCTTGAGGAACTGCTTTGGAACGATCTGGTCGGTGTCCACGTTGGTCCGCGGCAGCGCTGCGGCCTTGCCGACGTGCCGGACGAACGGCTGCATCAGGACGCGAGCTCCAGCGAGCCGGGCAGGTCGGCAAGCGTCCAGCCGCGCACGTCCACCAGCCGCCCCGCGACGGCCGCGGCCGCCGCCATCGCCGGGCTCATCAGGTGGGTACGGCCGCCCCGCCCCTGCCGCCCCTCGAAGTTCCGGTTGGAGGTCGAGGCGCAGCGCTCGCCGGGCTGCAGAATGTCGGCGTTCATGCCGAGGCACATCGAGCACCCCGAGTTACGCCACTCGAAGCCCGCCTCTCGGAAAATCCGGTCCAGTCCCTCGCGCTCCGCCTGGACCTTGACCTGCTGCGACCCCGGAACCACCAGGGCGCGCACGTGCGGGGCTACCCGATGCCCGCGCACCACGCGCGCCGCGACCCGCAGATCCTCGATGCGGGCGTTGGTGCACGAGCCCAGGAACACGCGGTCGACCGGCAGCCCTTCGAGCGCCATACCCGGCGCGAGCCCCATGTACTCGAGCGCCCGCGCCGCCGCCCGCTGCTCCGCTGCCGTGGGAAAGTCCGAGGGATGCGGGACCCGCCCGGCGATGTCCTTGACCATGCCGGGGCTCGTGCCCCACGTCACCTGCGGAGCGACGGCCGCGGCGTCGAGCGCCACGCCGACGTCGTATTCCGCTCCCGGGTCGCTCCGCAGCCGCTTCCACTGCTCCGCCGCCCGCGTCCACGCCGCGCCCTGCGGCGCTCGAGGCCGGCCCGCGAGATAGGCGACCGTGGTCTCGTCGGGTGCGATCAACCCGGCCCGCGCCCCCGCCTCGATCGACATGTTGCACACGGTCATCCGCTCTTCCATCGAGAGGGCACGGATCGCCTCCCCGGTGTACTCGATCACGTGCCCCGTCGCACCCGCCGTGCCGATCTGCCCGATCAAGGCGAGGATCAGGTCCTTGGCGGCGACGCCCGTGCCGGGGCGCCCGATGATGTGCGCCTCGAGCGTGCGCGGCTGCGACGCGACGAGGCACTGGGTCGCGAGCACGTGCTCGACCTCGCTCGTGCCGATGCCGAACGCGAGGGCCCCGAACGCGCCGTGCGTGGAGGTGTGCGAGTCGCCGCACACGATCACCATCCCCGGCTGCGTGAGGCCGAGCTCGGGGCCGATGACGTGCACGATCCCCTGGTGGGGCGAGCGCAGGTCGAACAGCTCGACGCTGCTGTCGCGGGCGTTCCGCTCCAGGGCCTCGAGCTGGCGCGCGGCCACCGGATCCGCGATCGGCACCAGGCGGTCGCCCGTCGGCACGTTATGGTCCACGGTGGCGATCGTGAGGTCGGGACGGCGCACACGCCGCCCGGTGAGGCGCAGGCCCGCAAACGCCTGCGGCGAGGTCACCTCGTGCACCAGGTGGAGATCGACGTAGATGAGCGCCGGCCCCTCCGGGAGCCGGTGCACCACGTGCGCGTCCCAGATCTTCTGGAACAGGGTGCGGGGGATCATCCCGCGGCGGCGGCCCCGGCGCGCTCGCGGGCCGGCGCGCCGTCGCCCGCGGCCTGCGCCTTGCCCTCCTCCGACCACGGCATCATCGCCCGCAGCTTCGCGCCCACGCGCTCGATGAGGTGGTCGTTCTCGCGCATGCGCAGCGCCTGGAACCGCTTCGCCCCGTTGCGGCATTCGTCGATCCACTCGCGTGCGAAGCTGCCGCTCCGGATCTCGGCCAGGATCTCCTGCATCTCCTCCCGCACTTCGTCCGTGATGATGCGCGGCCCCCGCGTGTAATCGCCGTACTCGGCCGTGTCGCTGATCGAGTGGCGCATGAACTTCAAGCCGCCGCGGTACATCAGGTCGACGATCAGCTTCAGCTCGTGCATGCACTCGAAGTACGCGAGGTCCGGCGAGTAGCCCGCCTGGACCAGCGTATCGAACCCCGCCTTGACGAGCGCGGTCACGCCGCCGCACAGGACCGCCTGCTCGCCGAAGAGGTCGGTCTCCGTTTCCTCCCGGAAGGTCGTTTCGATCACGCCCGCCCGCGTGCAGCCGATCCCGGAGGCATAGGCGAGCGCGTCCTGGAGGGCGTGCCGGCTCGCGTCCTGATGCACGGCCACGAGCGCCGGGACGCCGCGCCCCGCCTGAAACTCGCTCCGCACCAGATGCCCCGGCGACTTCGGCGCGATCATCGAGACGTCCACGTTCACGGGCGGGGTGATCTCCTGGAAATGCACGTTGAATCCGTGGGCGAACATCAGGGTCTTGCCGGGCGCGAGCGCCGGGGCGACGCCCGCCTCGTAGACGGCGCGGGCCGTCTGGTCGGGGACGAGCATCATGATGATGTCCGCGGCGGCTGCCGCCTCGGCAACGGGCCGCAGGTCGAGCCCTTCCACCGCCGCACGGCGCCACGAGGCGCCGTCCGGCCGCAGGCCCACGGCCACGCGGGCGCCGCTCTCCCGCAGGTTCAAGGCGTGGGCGTGGCCCTGGCTGCCGTAGCCGATGATGGCGATGGTGCGGCCGTCCAAGCGGCGGCGGTCGGCGTCGCGGTCGTAGAAGATGCGCACACTGGGCGATTTCATAGCACGGTCTCCGTGGCGGACGTAGAGGTGGGAGATGAGGGGACGGGGGGGGCGGCGCTGCGCACGGCCACGGCGCCGCTGCGCGCCACCTCCATGATGCCGAAGCGCTCGAGCGCCCGGATGAACGACAGGATGAACCACGCCGCCCCGGCGACCTGGAGCACGAACACGTCCGGCCCCTCGTCGACCAGCTCGGCCTTGAACAGCTCTGCGATCTCCGTGAGCTCCTGGTGGACCTCCGCCGGGGCGTGGACCCGGACGAGCGCCACTTCGCGGGCCACGGCGTCCGCGGCGCGCAGCAGCTCCGCCTCGCGCACGCCGTAGGTCTTCTGCAGCTGTTTCACCATGCGATCGGCACCGGCGTCGTCGGTCTGCATCATGACGGTCAGCCTCGAGGCTCCGGGAATGTGCGACGGGCCCACCGCGATGCTCGCGATGGGAAGGTTGCGGCGCCGCACGACGCCGACGGCTCGGTTGAGCGCGAACACGTCGTCGTCGAGCAGCACGGACAGCGCATGGGTCGGCTCCGCCATCGCGCCGGTCAGGTGGCCGCCGCGGCCGGGGCCGTCTCGATCGGCTCCGACAGCGAGCCCCCCGGCGGAATCATCGGGAACACGTTCGCCTCCTGCTCGATCACGAGCTCGACCAGCGCCGGCCCGCGCACGGCGTTCGCCTCCGTGAACACCTCCTCGAGCTCGCGGGCTCGCTCGACACGCCAGCCGGGGATGCCGTACGCCGCGGCCAGCTTCACGTAGTCGGGGCTCCAGATGGGCGTGCAGGAGTAGCGCTTCCCGTGGAAGAACTGCTGCCACTGCCGCACCATCCCGAGATAGCCGTTGTTGAAGACGGCCATCTTCACCGCGAGGCCCTCCTGCACCATGGTCGCGATCTCGGCCATGTTCATCTGGAAGCCGCCGTCCCCCGAGATCGCCCACACGGGCTCGTCCGGCCGCGCGAGGTGGACGCCCATCGCCGCCGGCACGGCGAACCCCATCGCGCCCAGGCCGCCCGACGTGACGTGGCCGTTCGGGCGCCGATACGGGAACAGCTTCGCGACCCACATCTGGTGCTGGCCGACGTCCGTCACGACGCTGCAGTGCTCTCCCGTCACCGCGAACAGCGCGCGGCAGATCGCCTCGGGCGACAGGCCGTCGCGCCACGACTCGTCGCGCACCCGCATGTACCCGCGGATCTCCTCCCACCACGCGTCGCAGCGCCGCGGCGCCACCGCCTCGATCAGTCGCCGGGTGACGTCGCGCGCGTCACCCGCGATGCCCACCGTCACCTTCACGTTCTTGCCGATCTCGGCGGGGTCACGGTCCACGTGCACGATGCGCGCGCGCGGCGCGAAGGCCGCAGTGTTCCCGGTGACGCGGTCGTCGAACCGCAGGCCGATCCCGACGATCAGGTCCGCCTGCTGAATGGCACGGTTCACGTGCACCTCGCCGTGCATCCCCGGCATGCCGAGGTGCAGCGGGTGGCACTCGGGGAAGGCGCTGATGCCGAGCAGCGTCGTGATCACGGGGATCCCCGTCTGCTCGGCGAGCGTGCGGATCTCGGCGTAGGCGCCGGCGAGGATCACCCCGTGGCCGACCATCAGGAGCGGGCGTTGGGCCGCGGCTATCAGACGGGCGGCCTCGGCGACCCCGTCCGCGAACGACGGGGCGTGGGGCGTGGGGCTGGGCTGGCGTGCCGCAGCCTTGGGCCGGTACTCCGCCTTCTGGTTCTGCACGTCCTTCGGCACGTCGAGCAGCACCGGTCCGGGGCGGCCGTCCAGCGCCACGGCGACCGCTTCGCGCACGGTGTCGGCGAGCTCCGCGGCATCCTGCACCAGCCAGTTCGCCTTCGTGATCGGCAGCGTGATGCCGATGACGTCCGTCTCCTGGAAGGCGTCCCGCCCGATCATCGGGCGCGACACCTGCCCCGTGATCGCGAGTACCGGGGAGCTGTCCATGTGCGCCGTCGCGAGCCCGGTCACGAGGTTCGTCGCCCCGGGGCCGGACGTCGCGACGCACACACCCACGCGGCCGCTCGCGCGGGCATAGCCGTCCGCCGCGTGCGCGGCAGCCTGCTCGTGCCTTACCAGGATGTGCCGCAGCTCGGGGCAGTCCCCCAGTGCGTGGTAGAAGGGCATGATCGCCCCGCCGGGGTAGCCGAAGAGGTACTGCACGCCCTCCTCCACGAGCGTCCGGCAGAGGATCTGCGCGCCTGAGAGGGTCTCGCTCATGCCGCCCTCACACGCCCCAGAGGTAGACGCTGTTCAACGACGTCGCCTCCAGCTTGTCGGCGTGGTCCGCCTTGTTGAGCGCGTGGACCAGCGCGCGGGCGCTCGCCTCGACGATGTCCGTGGACGCGCCATGCCCGGTCAGAGTCTTGCCGTCGACCCGCACCTGCACGAACACGTGCCCCACGCTGTCCTTGCCCGGGGTGACCGAGCGCAGCGACAGGTTCACGACCTCCACGCTCCGCCCCACGACCTCGCCGATCGCGCGATAGGTCGCGGCTATCGGGCCGTCCCCTGTGCCGCTGCCGCTCCGCTCGCGGTGCCAGGGCCCCGCGAGCGCCACCTCCGCTGTGGCCGACGCCATGCCGCACGACACCCGCAGGAACGTCAGCTGGTAGGCCTCGGGGACGTCGCGGAAGCTCTCGTGCAACAGCGCGAGCAGGTCCTCGTCCAGGATCTCGTGCTTACGGTCGGCGAGCGCCGTGAACTCCCGGTACAACCCCTCCAGCGCCTGCTCGTCGAGGTCGTAGCCCAGCTCGCGGTAGCGCCGCTCCAGGGCGTGGCGGCCGGAATGCTTCCCGAGCACGAGCGTCGAGTGCGGGATGCCGACCTCCTCCGGGCGCATGATCTCGTAGGTCAAGCCGTTCTGCATCATGCCGTGCTGGTGGATGCCCGCCTCGTGCGCAAACGCGTTGCGGCCGACCACGGCCTTGTTGGGCGGAGGGAAGACGCCCGTGAGGTGCGACAGCAGCTGGCTCGTGCGGAAGATCTCCCGCGTATTGACGTTGGTACGGAATGAGACGGACCGGGGTCGGACGCGCCCCGCCATCACGACCTCCTCGAGCGAGGCGTTGCCCGCGCGTTCGCCGATGCCGTTCACCGTGCATTCGACCTGGGTCGCGCCCGCCTCGACCGCCGCGAGCGAGTTCGCCACGGCGAGCCCGAGGTCGTCGTGGCAGTGGCAGCTCAGGGCGACGCCGCGGGCGTCCGGCACGCGCTCCCGCACGGCGCGGAACATCGCGCCGTACTCGACCGGCAGCGCGTAGCCCACCGTGTCGGGCAGGTTGATGGTGGTGGCGCCTTCCGCGATCGCCGCTTCGATCACCCGGCAGAGAAAGTCGAGCTCGGTTCGGCTCGCGTCTTCCGCCGAGAACTCGACGTCGTCGGTGAAGCGCCGGGCGCGACGGATCGCGGCGCGCGCGCGCTCCAGGCACTCGTCGCGGTCGATCCGCAGCTTGTACTTGAGGTGGATGTCCGACGTCGCGATGAACACGTGGATGCGCGGCCGCGCCGCGGGCGCGAGCGCCTCTCCCGCCAGGTCGATGTCGCGGTCGTGACAGCGCGCCAGCGCCGCGAGTGCGGGGCGGCGCACCTCCTCCGCCACCGCGCGCACGCCGCGGAAGTCCCCGTCCGAGGCCGCGGGGAACCCCGCCTCGATCACGTCCACTCCGAGCGCGTCCAGCTGGCGCGCGAGGCGGAGCTTCTCCTCCGGGGTCATCGCGTTGCCCGGGGCCTGCTCTCCGTCGCGCAGCGTGGTGTCGAAGATCCTCACGACGTTCTCTTCCATGGCGGCTCCTCATGGGTGAAGCAAAGCGCCGCGAACCTTTGGGGTCCGCGGCGCTGGCTCGACTCCGACGACTACTCTATCGCTTATTCGATCGCAACCCTGGCGCGCGCCGCCGACCCCTCCTGAGCAGTAATGCTCAGCAGCAGGACGAGCAGGAGGACGACGAGCACGAGCTGATTCACGACAACGTTCCGATCAGTTGGTCCGCGTAGGTTAGACCGCACCACGATGCGTGTCAAGGCAGGTGCAGGGTGGGTCGCGCCCCACCCGACCAGGTAGGCCGACGCGGCTCCTGCCGTCCTTGCGGCGCCCGAGCCCTCGCGATATGTTGCCGTCGACAACCGATGATTCGTGGTGCTTTGCCGCGTATTGCCGCCACGTTAAACAAGGTGCTAAAAAGCGACCGCCCGCGGCATTTGTTGCCCGGGCTTCTTATTTGGTGACCCGATGACCTCGACGCTCGCCTCCGCGCTGACGCCCGCCCCCCGCTCCCCGCCGCGCGCCCGACCGCTCCGCTGCAGGAGCTGCGGCGCCGACCGCGCTGCGGCGCCCGTCGCGATCTGCGAGCAGTGTCTCGGCCCGCTGGACCCCGTGTACGATCCCGCCCGCGCGCTTCCCGACCGCGCGACCATCGCGGCCCGGGCGCCCTCGCTGTGGCGCTACCGCGAGTGGCTCCCCTTCGAGGGCGACATCGTTCACTCGCTGGACACGGGGTTCACGCCGCTTTTCGAAGCCCCCAGGCTCGCCCGCCGCCTCGGAGTGGCGCGGGCCTGGGTGAAGAACGACACCGTCTCGCATCCCTCGCTCTCCTTCAAGGACCGGGTGGTGGCTGCCGCGCTCAACGCCGCCGCCGCCTTCGGGCTCGAGACCGTGGGGTGCGCGTCGACCGGCAACCTCGCCAACGCCGTCGCCGCGCACGCCGCGCGGGCCGGGCTCGAGGCGTGGATCTTCGTGCCTCACGAGCTCGAAACCGGGAAGGTGGTCGGCACGAGCGTCTACCGACCGCATCTCGTGCGGGTGCGCGGCACCTACGACGACGTCAACCGGCTGTGCGCCCAGGTGGCGGACCGCTTCGGGTGGGGAATCGTCAACGTCAACCTGCGGAGCTACTACGGCGAGGGCTCGAAGACGCAGGCGTTCGAGATCGCTGAGCAGCTCGGGTGGCGGCTGCCGAGCGCCGTCGTGGCGCCGATGGCGGGCGGGTCGCTCGTGACCAAGCTGCATAAGGGATTCGGCGAGTTCCGGGAGGCCGGGCTCGTCACGGGCGAGCCGCCGCGGCTGTTCGGGGCCCAGGCGGAGGGATGCGCGCCGATCGTGCGGCTGGTGGAGCGCGGCGACGACCGCATCGTCCCCGAGATCCCCAAGACCATCGCGCTCTCGATCGCGATCGGCAACCCCGCGGACGGCATGTTCGCCGCCCGCGCGATCCGTGCCACGGGCGGCTGGGCGCAGGCCGTGACGGACGCGGAGCTGGTGGCGGGCATCCGCGTGCTGGCCGAGGACACCGGCGTCTTCGCCGAGACGGCGGGCGGCGTGACGGTCGCGGCGGCGCTGGCGCTGGCGCGCGCCGGGCGCCTCGGACCGGAAGACGAAGTGGTACTGAGCATCACGGGGCATGGTCTCAAGACGGTCGAGGCGGTGAGCGGGGTGCTGCCCGAGGGTCCGACGATCGCACCGAAGCTGCGGGAGGTGGCGGCGCTGGTGGAGGAGAGCGGAGCCCGATGAGCGCCGCCGTGACCGTCCGCGTGCCGGGATCGACGTCCAACCTGGGCGCGGGCTTCGACTGCGTCGGGATCGCGATCGACCGCTGGATCCGGGTCGCCGCGCGGCGGGAAGAATCACGCGCCGCACCGATCACGATCGAGCGCCGCGGCGCGCTGGCGGGCCTCGCCCTGCCGCCCGAGCGCGACCTCTTGTACCAGGGCTTCCGCAGCGCCTGCCGCGCGGCGGGACGCGAGCCTCCGCCGGGGCTCGTGCTCGAGGCGAGCTCCGACATCCCGATCGCCCGCGGCCTGGGCTCGTCCGCCGCCGCGGTGGTGGCGGGCGCCGCGGCCGCCGCCGGCCTGCTGGCGCTCGACCTCAGCGACGCCGCGCTCGCCGCGCTCTGCGCCGAGCTGGAAGGCCATCCCGACAACGTCGCGGCCGCGATCTACGGCGGCGCGACGCTGGTCCTGCGGGGCGCGGCGGGGAAGCTCGCCTGCACCCCGCTCCCGGTGCACCCGTCGCTCGTGCTCGTGTTCGCCGTCCCCGACTTCGGCGTCGAGACGGAGCGGGCGCGGGCGGTGCTGCCGCACGTGGTGCCACACCGGTCCGCCGTGACGGCGGCGGCGCGGAGCGCCGCGCTGGTGCACGGGCTCGCGCACGCCGACGCCGCGCTGCTCGCGGCGGGGCTCGACGACGTGCTCCACGTGCCGTACCGCCGCTCGCTGGTGCGCCACTACGACGCGGTGGTCACCGCGGCGCGGGGGGCGGGGGCGTTCGGCGCGACGCTGTCGGGCTCGGGCTCCGCCATCGTGGCCGTGGCGCCGTTCGAACGGGCGGCTGCCGTGGAGCAGGCGATGGCGCGCGCCTGGCAGGAGCAGGGCGTCGCCGCAGAAACGTTCGGCGTCGCGCGCCGCGTGGGCGGCTACGAGACGACGCCCCAGGACATTCCCTCCCGGAGGTCGTGACATGCCGATCACCGTCAACATCCCCACCGTGCTCGCCGGATACGCCGACGGGCAGCGGGCGGTCGCCGCGAGCGGCCGGACGTTGGGCGAGGTCGTCGCCGATCTCGCCGTGCGCTACCCCCAGCTCGCCCCGCGACTGCGGGACACGCAGGGGAACCCCTACCCCTTCGTCGTCTTCTATCTGAACGACGAGGACAGCCGGTTCCGCGGTGGGTTCCAGGCGCCGGTGCAGGACGGCGACGAGGTGACCGTCGTGCCGGCCATCGCCGGAGGCTGAGCGGCCTCTTCTCCCCCGTGGTCGATCGCCGCTCCTCCCTCCCGCCCCAGATCCACAAGTTCGGCGGCGCGTCGTTGGCCGACGGGCCTGCCATGGCGCGCGCCGTGGACATCGTGCGCGGTCACCGCGACGCCCCTCTCGTCGTCGTGGTGTCGGCGCTGGCGGGGGTGACCGACGCCCTGCTCGAGATCGCCGCCCGCGCCGTGCAGGGTGACGCGCAATTCGTGCGGGCCGGAGCGGCCGCAGCGCGGGCCCGCCACGTCGCGGCCGTGGAGGCGCTGCTCCCGCCCGGCCCCCGCCGCGACGAGCTGCTGCGACTCATCGACGAGGCGTTCGCCGAGCTCGAGCAGATCGCGGCCGGTCTCGTGATCGTGCGCGAGCTCACGGCGCGGACGACCGACTATCTCGTTGCGCGCGGAGAGCGGCTCAGCGCCCGACTGTTCGCGGCGGCGTTGGGGGAGGCGGGCGTGGGAGCGGTGCAGTTCGTGGACGCGCCGGAAGTCGTGAAGTCCGACGGGACCTTCGGCCACGCCTCGCCCGACCTCGTCCGCACCGACCGGGCAGCGCGCAAGGTGCTCGGGCCCTTGCTCGCGCGCGGCGCCGTCCCCGTGGTGCCGGGGTTCCTCGCGGCCACCCCGGACGGCCAGGTGGCGACCCTGGGCCGGGGCGGCTCGGACCTGACGGCCACGCTGCTCGGCCGGGCGCTCGGCGCCCGGGACGTGGCCCTGTGGAAGGACGTGCCGGGCCTGCTCACGGCGGACCCGCGGGTCGTGCCCGACGCCCGCGTGGTGCCGCAGCTGCACGTGCGCGAGGCCGCCGAGCTCGCCTACTACGGGGCGAAGGTGCTGTACCCGCGGGCCCTCATCCCTCTCGGGCAGCGCAACATCGCGATCCGCATCCGGTCCTTCGCCGACCCGTCGTCGCCCGGGACCGAGATCTCACGGCGCCGCACCCTCGACGCCTATCCCGTGAAGGCGCTCTCCGCGGTGACGGGGCAGGCGCTGCTCACCGTGGAGGGAAACGGGATGCTGGGCGTCCCCGGCATCGCGGCGCGCACCTTCGCCGCCGTCCACCGCAAGGGGATCTCGGTCTCGCTCATCACCCAGGCGTCGTCGGAGCACTCCATCTGCTTCGGCGTTCCCGAAGCGGCGGCCGAGGGCGCCCGCGCGAGCCTCATCGAGGAGTTCCAGAGCGAGATCGCGCGGCGGGAGATCGACGGCGTGGAGGTGCGCCCCGGGGTCGCGACGCTCGTCGTCGTCGGGCTGGGGATGGCGGGGACGCCCGGGATCGCGGCGCGGGTGTTCGGGGCGCTGGCGCAGGCGGGGATCAACGTCATCGCGATCGCCCAGGGCTCGTCCGAGCTGAACATCTCGGTCGTCGTGGACGCGCGCGACGCCGCGCGCGCGCAACGCATGGTGCACGACGCCTTCCAGCTTTCCAAGATCGGCGGCGGCGCGATGACGCGCCGCACGCGGACGGACGTCATGCTGCTCGGCTTCGGACAG
>QHUL01000071.1 GCA_003222115.1 Gemmatimonadota bacterium
CCAACGGCCACCGGAGCGCGGCGCCGTGAGGGTCACGATCCTGACGCAGTACTACCCGCCCGAGATCGGCGCCCCGCAGGCGCGGCTCTCCGAGTTCGCGGCCGCCTTGGTGCGGCGGGGGCACGAGGTCACGGTGTTGACGGCGATGCCGAGCTACCCGGTGGGAAGGATCCACCCGGGGTACGGTGGCGTGCTGCGACGGGAGTCCCGGGACGGGGTCCGCATCATCCGCACCCTCATCTTCCCGACGCAGCGCGCGGATCTCCTGGGCCGGCTGGCGAACTACTTCTCTTTCCTCTGCTCCGCGACGGCCGCCGGCAGCCTGCTGCTGCGCCGCTGCGAGTATCTCCTCGTGGAAAGCCCACCCCTGTTTCTGGGGCTCGCCGGGCTGTGGCTCAGCTGGCGCACGGGGGCGGCAATGGTCTTCAACGTGTCTGACCTCTGGCCCGAGAGCGCCATCCGGCTCGGGATTCTCCGACCCGGCAGCCTCGGTCACCGCTTCGGCGCGTGGCTCGAGGGCCTCTGCTACCGGCAGGCCGCGCTCGTGACGGGGCAGACGCAGGCCATCGTGGCGGACATCGCCGCGCGGTTTCCGCGGTGCCGCACCTATCACTTCTCCAACGGCGTGAACACGCGCGCGTTCCATCCCGAGCGACGGACGGCGGCGGCGCGGGGGTCGCTGGTCGCCAACGGAGCGAACGCGTGCGTGGCGCTGTACGCCGGTCTGCACGGGCTGGCCCAGGGGCTCGATCAGGTCCTGGACGCGGCGGACGCGCTGCGCGCGCACCCCACTCTGCGGCTCGTGTTGCTGGGCGACGGTCCCGCGAAGGACAGGCTGGTGGAGCAGGCGCGCCAGCGGCGACTGGGCAACGTGCGGTTTCTCGAGCCTCGCCCGCGCGACCAAGTCCCGCCGCTCGTGGCGGCCGCGGACATCGTGATCGTCCCGCTCGCCACGCACCTCCCGGGGGCCACGCCTTCGAAACTGTACGAAGCCATGGCCTGTGGCCGTCCCGTCGTGGTCGTCGCCGAGGGCGAGCCGGCTGCGATCGTGCGGGAGCATCGGGCCGGCATCGTCGTGCGACCGGGAGACGGTCCCGGGCTCGTGGACGCCCTCCGCACGCTGTCCGGCGACGCGGCGCTGCGACAGGAGCTCGGCGCCAACGGGCGACACGCAGCGGAGCGGCTGTTCGACAAGCGCGAGATCGACAACGACTTCATCGAGTACCTGGAGCGCCTCGATCGCAGCGCGCCGGCGGTCGGTGACGTGCCGCGGCCCGTGCCCAGCGAGCGGACATGAGCGTTCCGCCGAACGGCGGGCCCGCCCTGCGCGTCCTCATGATCACGAGCGAATGGCCCAGCGAGCCGGGCCACACCGCGCACTTCATTGCGCGCCAGGCCCGGTTTCTCAGCGCCGCGGGCGTGCGCCTCGAGGTCTTCACCTTCCGAGGCGGGAGACACCCGCTCCGCTATCTCGCCGCCTGGGTCCGTCTGCGGCGCCGGCTGGCCCGAGAGCGCTACGATATCGTCCACGCCCAGTTTGGCCAGAGCGGGCTGCTCGCCCTGCCCAAGCGCCTGCCGCTCGTGGTGACCTTTCGGGGCGACGACCTGTTCGGGATCCGCGACAGCAAGGGCCGCACGACGCCGGTCGGCCGCCTGCTGCAGCGGCTGTCCCGGCTGGTGGCGCGCAAGGCTGACGCCACGATCGTCGTCTCTGAGCATCTCACGCACTACCTCGATCACGCGGGGCCGGTCCACGTCGTGCCGTCCGGCATCGATCTCGACCTGTTCCGGCGCATCCCGCGGGACGAGGCGCGTCGCCACCTCGGGCTGCCCCGCGAGGGCCACCTCGTCTTGTTCGTGGGCGACCCGGCCGATCCCCGCAAGCGGTACGCCCTCGCCCGAGAGGCGGTGCGTTCTCTCAACGGCTCGGTATCGGCGCAGCTGGTGATCGCCTGGAGAGCGCCGCACGCGGCGATGCCGTTCTACATGAACGCGAGCGACGCGCTCGTGTTCACCTCGCTGCAGGAGGGCTCTCCCAACGCCGTCAAGGAAGCCCTGGCCTGCGATCTCCCGGTGGTGTCCGTGGCGGTGGGCGACGTGGCCTGTCGCCTCCAGGGCATCCCGGGGTGCGAGGTGTGCGCCGACGACAACCCGGTGACGATCGCGGCGGCCCTGCAGCGCACCCTCGCGCGAGGCGCGCGGGCGGAGGGGCTGGGGCGGGAGGCGGCGCGCCAGCTGGACGAGCGGCTGCTCACCCAACGAGTGATCGCGATCTATCGCTCGGTGCTCGCGGCCCTGGACGAACACTAGCAGGGGAGACCTTTGCACATGTGCGGCATCGCAGGCATCGTGAGCTTTCAGGACCGGCCGGTCGATCTCGACCTGCTGCAAGAGATGACCGACCGCCAGGCGCACCGCGGCCCGGACGGCGAAGGATTCTTGCTGTCATGGCTCGAGTCCGGCGGGTTCTGCCACGCGCTGGTGCCGCACACCCGTCATTGGGATGGCCGGGCTCGCGTGCGAGTGGCGCTCGGCCACCGCCGGCTGGCGATCCTCGATCTCTCCGAGCGCGGGCTGCAACCGATGACGGCGGGCGATGCGCGCTGCTGGATCGTGTTCAACGGCGAGATCTACAACCACCGCGAGCTCCGTGCCGCGCTCGAGGCGCGCGGCTACACGTTCAAGACGCGGACCGACACCGAGGTGCTGCTGCAGGCGTACCTCGCGTGGGGCGAGGAGTGCCTCGCGCGCCTGCAGGGAATGTTCGCGTTCGCCATTTGGGACGGTGCGCGCGGGCGGCTGTTCTGCGCCCGGGATCGGCTGGGTATCAAGCCCTTCTACTACGGCACCTCGGCGGCGACGTTCACCTTCGCATCGGAAATGAAGGCGCTGCTCGCCTGCCCCGGGCTCGATCGCGCTGTCGACGACGACGCGGTAATCGCCTTTCTCCTTCACGCCAATTGCGATTACGGCGAGCGCACGCTGCTGCGCGGCGTGAAGGCGTTGCCCCCGGCCCACCGCCTCACCGTGGATCTGGGAGGGCAAGTCGACGTGCGCCCCTACTGGCAGCTCGCCCCGCAGGCGGCGAACGGCATCCCCGACCGCACGCGGCTCGAGGGACTGCGCGAACTGCTGACGAGCACGATCCGCTCGCATCTCATCAGCGACGTTCGGGCGGGGAGCTGCCTGAGCGGTGGCATCGACTCGTCCACGGTCGTGTCCCTGATCGGCAAGATCTGGCGGGAGCAGCCCGATGCGGCGGCGGCCTTGGGGGACCGCTTCTTCACGTTCACGTCGTGCTGGGACTACCCCGAGCTCGACGAGCGGGAGTATGCAGGGACGGTGGCGCGCGCCGTCGGAGCCGAACCTCACCTGGTGTTCCCCTCCGCTCAGGACTTTTGGCAGGCGTTCCCCCGTATGGCCTGGCATCAGGACATGCCCTTCCCATCGCTCAGCTACTACGCGCAGTGGTGCGTCATGCGCGCGGCCCGAGAGGCCGGTGTGAAGGTGTTGCTGGACGGCCAGGGGGGAGACGAGGTGTTCGGTGGCTACGCCAAGTTCCGATACGCCTACCTGGCCTCCCTGCTGCGCTCCGGCCATCTCGTGCGGATGGCGCGCGAGGTCGGCGCCACGCTCGCCCAGGGAGACCTCTATGTCTTGGACCTGCGCCGGGGATATCGGTACCTGCCGAAACAGCTGCGGCGGCTGTTCGGCGTGGACGCGCTGCTGCAGGGCGCCCTGCGGGCAGACTGGGACCGAGCGATTAGCGCCGAGAGCACCCCCGCGACGCGCTGGTGGCGCTACGCCGCGAGCGCAGGCGCAGGCGAATCCGCCGCCACCCTGATGCAGCGGATCCAGGTGGACGACATCTTCATCGACACGCTGCCGTTGCTCCTCCGCATGGAAGATCGCTCCTCGATGGCGTTTTCACTCGAGGCGCGGGTGCCGCTGCTCGATCACCAGCTCGTGGACTATGGCGTGTCGCTGCCGGACCACCTCAAGATACAGAACGGCTGGAGCAAGTTCGCCATCCGCGAGGCGATGCGCGGTGTGCTCCCAGACGTCGTGCGGCGACGCAAGACCAAGCTCGGGTTCGCGGCGCCCGATAGACGTTGGCTGGCGCGGGAGCTCCGCCCGCAAGTGACGGAGCTGATCGAAGACACCCTGCGCTGCGAGAAGTACGTGGACGCCGCAGCGCTGCGGCGCTGGTACGGCTCGTCGCACGCGACGGACGCGAACGAGGAGTCCTACCTCGGGTTGTTCCGGGTGCTGGCCCTGGAGATGTGGATGCGCGCCTTCGATTTCAAATGAGACCGCTCGCACGGAGGTTGTAGCATGCGTAAACGGTTACTTCGATGGTTGGCCTGCCCACTCTGCCGCGGCAAGCTGGAGCTGCGTGCCGCGGTTTCGCTCCAGCAGCCCGTGGCGCCGGCCGACTTGGCCGTGCTCGAGGCGACCGCCCCGATCGACCCGACCGACGAAATCGAGATCGAGGTCGTCGCCGGCGCGCTGATCTGTGCACGATGCCGTTGCTACTATCCGATCCACAACGGCGTCCCGCGGCTGCTGACGTATCCCACCGAAGTGGCGCGTGTCCACGCGCGTGAACACGCCCAGTGGATCGCCGAGCAACTGAGCGGGTACACGCTGCCCGCGAGCGAGCCACCGCCTGGCGAGGCCGGAGTGTTGCGCAACTTCTCGACCGAGTGGACCGGTTACCGGTGGAGCGGCTCGAGTTATTGGGATACGACCCCCGAGACTATGCTGCGGGTCAAGCGGTTCGAGCTGGGTGTCGCCAAGCACGAGTTGAAGCATCGCCTCGTGCTGGAGGTGGGGATCGGGATCGGCGGGACGGCCGACGCGCTGTCGCGCGCCGAAGACTGCGAGCTCGTCGGCATGGACCTCTCGTACGCGGTCGATCAGGCCCGCCACTATTTTGGCGCGAATCCGCGCCTGCACATTGTCCAGGCCTCGGTGTTCGCACCACCGTTCCGGGCCAATACCTACGACGCGGTGTACAGTCACGGCGTACTGCATCACACCTACTCGACACGCGCCGCGTTTGGCGAAATCGCCCGGTTGCCGAAGCCGACGCAGGGGATGCTGTATGTGTGGCTGTATTCTCACGAGCAAGAACGACTCACCCCGCTCCGGCGCGCCATCATGGCGGTCGAGCGCGCCGTGCGGCCGGTGTTGTCACGGCTCCCGGCGTCGGTGCAAACGGCGGTGCTGCTGCCGACCACGCCGCTCTACATGCTGTACCAGAACTTCTACCGACGACGCAAGATGGGGCGCCAATACACGGCGACCTACACATGGAACGAGGCGCTCCACGCCGCGCGGGACCGTCTCACGCCGCCCTTCGCACACCGGCACTCGTACGAAGAAGTCGCAGGATGGTTTATCGCCGAGCGCTACGGCAGGTTGGAGCTGTTGCGGGACGAGCCACGCCCTGAGGGCGTGGCGGACACCGTCCGCCGGAATGTTGGGATACGCGGGTTCCGACTGCAGGACGTACCAGTGCCCGCTCCGGCGGGACGCTAGTGACGTGACGTCGACGATGGTCCCGTTTGTTTCTCCCGGGACGGCCGCGCCCCTCGAGCCGCAGGGTGAGACCCTCGTCGGACCCGATGGCGAGCGCGTCCCGATCGTGCGTGGCATCCCGCGCTTCGTCCCCTCGCAGCTGTATGCCTCGGCCTTCGGGCTTCAGTGGAACGTTCATCGCTACACCCAGCTCGACAGCCGAACCGGCGCGGACCTTTCCGAAACAAGGCTGGAGCGGTGCCTCGGGACACCGCTCGCAGCTCTCGACGGCAAGACCGTTCTCGAACCGGGGTGCGGCGCCGGCCGCTTCACCGAACTTCTGGTGAGAGCGGGTGCACTCGTGCACGCTATCGATTTGAGCGCCGCAGTGGACGCGAACCTCCACAACATCGGCGCCAAGCCGACCTACCGCGTCGCCCAGGCGGACATCCGCGCGATTCCGTTCCCTCCTGCCTCATTCGATCTCGTGCTCTGCCTGGGAGTGTTGCAGCACACGCCGTCACCGGAAGACAGCATTCTGGCACTTTGGACAATGGTGAAGCCCGGCGGACAGCTGGTCATCGATCACTATACTTGGACGCTGTCGCGGGTTACCAAGCTGGCGCCGTTGTACCGGGTGATCTTGAAGCGCCTGCCGCCCGCCACGGCCAAGCGCATCACCGATCGGCTGGTGGACCTGTTCTTCCCGCTGCACTGGGCCCTTCGACACGCGCACTGGGCTCAGATGCTGCTGAGCCGCGTCTCACCCTGTCTCGCATACTGCCACTTTGCCCCTGAGCTCACGCGGGCACAGCACGACGACTGGTGCCGCCTGGACACATTCGATCAGCTGACCGATCACTACCAGCACCTGCGCACGACCGGCCAGGTACGCCGCGCCTTGGCTGCTCGCGGAGCCGACAGCGTGGAGGTCTGGCGGCACGGCAGCGTCGTGGAAGCACGCTGCCGTAAGCCGGACGGGGCGCCTGGGGGACGGAGTGGACGCACCACGATCGGCTTCCCGCTGGGCCCTCACGACGCCCTGTCAAGCAGCAGCTTCGTGAAGTAGAACACCGCTGCCCCCGCGAAGAACGGCGCCGGCAACCTCCACCCTCGCTTCCCCTGAACCTCGGGCATCAAGGTTGGACGCCGCGACTACCTACGAAGGACGACGAAGACGTTGAAGGCTGGTCCCGTGCGGGGCGGCGCGCTCGGCGCCCCCCCGATCGGCTGCACCGCCGTGACGGCGGTCATCGGGAAGTTCACCGGGCTGCCGTCGTACACGCCGCTCAACACCGACCCCCCGAACAGGTCCTGGACATTGCGAACTTCGAACGCATCGCTCGGCGCAAGCGTCGTCCCCGACAGGTTGACCGGCACTGTGGCCTGGCCGCTCCAATTGTAGATAATGACGTTGGCGCGGCCGGCCTCGTACTGGTTGGGTCGCACGAACACTCGCGGCTGCGTCGGCATGGCGGCCTGCGCCTGGTCGGTGGCGCCCACGCCGGTCGCCTGCTGCCACCCGCTGAAGGTGTAGCTCCCCCCGTTGTAGAGCCACGCTTGCGCCGTCGGATCCCGGTAGTACGAGTTGCCGTTGAGCTGGAACCCAGACGTCGTGGCATCGCGCAGGTTCACCGGGCTGCTCGCTGACCCGAAGGCCGAGTTGCCCGTCATGGTCAACGACTGCCAGAAGCCCAGGTCGAACACCGTTTGCCCCCCGACGGCATAGTTGCTCTGCGCCGTGAGGTCGACGTTGGCCGTCGAGCTGTAGCCGATGGTGACGTTCTGCACCCCGACGTTCGGGGAGAAGAATGTCATGTTGTCTACGATGGAGCCGCCGGACGCCGGGTCGCCGCCGCCGTACAGGATGTTGGCGTTCGGCGAGTTCGCCGGGTCGGCGTCCACCGCCCCGTTGTTGAACGAGACGTTCCCCTCCACATGGATGTTGTTGACCCCGCCACTCCCGGCGTTGGCGTAGATGTGGATCCCGTAGCCGAACTGATTGAAGACGATGTTGTCCCGCAAGTACACCGGGCCGGCGCTGCTCTTCGCATAAATGCCGTGCCCGTTCCCGAAGTCGGGCTGCTGCCACCCGTTGTTGTAGATGAGGCAGCCGTAGATCTCGATGTCCGTCTGCTCCGGGTACGTGTAGAATCCGATCCCGCCGTCGTGCACGATCAGGTTGATGAATTTTAGATGGGAGCCATGCGCGACCATGAGGTTGGGCCGGGTGTCCAAGGTGCGGCTCGGATCCGAGTCCATGATCTCGAAGTCGCGGAACACCGCATAGCTCCCGTTGACGATAACCATGTCGCCCCGGCTCGTCGACGAGGTCGCCCCGCGGCCGTCGAGGACGGCGCGCTCACCAGGGTACTGTCGCACCACGATCGCAGCCGCCGCGGTGCCCGTCAGCTCGCTGTGAAAGGCACCCGCATAGGTGCCCGCTCGCAGCCAGATCGTGTCGCCCGGATGGACCTGCCCGTTGCCGCCGCCCAGCGCCGTCTGGAGGTCCCACGGCCGCGCGTTCGTGCCGTTGCCGTTGCTCGAGCCGTCGATCGTAACGTACCAGCCGACTCGCGTCCCGGGCGGCAGCGGCACCTGCACCGCCGCGGGCCGCTCGCAGCTGCCGCCGGCGGCCAGGCAGGCGACGAGCCCCGTCGAAGACAACAACACGGTGAGTGGCCGCATCCGATCGTCACAGTCTGGGCGAGATGCGGACAAAGACTCATCAGGAGGTCCGTGGTGTCAATACCCGACCAGGCGGTAGTGATCGGAGCCGTGCAAGCCTGAGGTAGACCTGATTCAATGTGTAGCGAATGGCTGGCACACGTCCGGCCTGCCCGGGAATCGCCCTGACAGCCTAGCTCGCCCGATCCCGCAAACGCCTTGCCGAGCAAGGACTTCCGTCGTCGCCCGCTGCCATTCGGCCGCGCCAAAGCAGGCACGGAATGTGAGTCCCCTGGCTGCGGCAGCTCGACCCTGGTACGCGTCCCGACGGAGAATCCGGCCACCATGCAGCTGACGCTTCCGCCACGCCTGGTCCGTTATCGCCGCGCGGTCGTCCTCACCATCCACGCCGCCCTCCTCGTACTCGCCTACTTGGCGGCGTATGCGATTCGGTTCGACTTCGCGCTGCCGCCGCGAGAGCTGGTCGTGTTCTGGGAGACGCTGCCCTATGTCCTGGCGGTGCGTCTCGTTGCGCTGGAGCTGTACCGGCTTCACGGCGGATACTGGCGTCACTTCAGCCTCCATGACCTCGCCCACCTCGGGCTCGCGGTGTCCCTCGGGTCGCTCCTGCTCATCGCGGCCCGGATGTTTCCCGGCCCGCTGCAGGCCCTGCCCGGCTCGGTCCTCCTGCTGGACTGGCTCATCGCCATTTTCCTGCTCGGCGGCGTGCGCTTCGCCGTTCGCTACCTGCGGGAGAGCCAGCTCCCCATGAGGCCGGCGAGGGGCAAGCGCACCCTGATCATCGGGGCGGGCGAGGCCGCTGAGCAGTTCCTGCGCCAGGCCCTGCACGATGAGCGATCGCCCATGCACGTGGTCGGGCTCGCCGACGACGATCCGGCGAAACTGGGGCGCACCCTCCACGGGATCGCCGTGGTCGGGCCGACGCACCGGCTGCGCGAGCTCGTGGCGCGCCACGAGGTCGCCCTGTTGGTGATTGCGATCCCCTCGGCGACCGGGCAGCAGACGGCGGCGGTCGTCGAGCGCTGCCGTGAGAGCGAGATCGAGTTCAAGATCATCCCCTCGCTCGAGGATCTGGTGACGGGGAGGGCGCAGATCGGGCAATTGCGCGACGTCCAGATCGATGATCTGCTAGGTCGCGATCCAGTGCAGCTCGACCTCGCCCAGGTGCAGCAGGACCTGTCGGGCAAGTCGATCCTCGTCACGGGCGGCGCGGGGTCGATCGGATCCGAGCTGGCGCGTCAGATCGCGTCCTACCGTCCCGCCCGGCTCGTGCTGTTCGAGCGGGCGGAAAGCCCGCTCTACTTCACCCACCTCGACGTCGCGCGGACCAATCCGGAGGTGGAGGTCATCCCCGTCATCGCGAGCATCACCAATCCGGAGCGTCTCGAGGAGACCTTCGAGACGTACCGGCCTGAGTATGTGTTCCACACGGCCGCGTATAAGCACGTGCCGATGCTCGAGTCCAACATCGTCGAGGCTGTGTGGAACAACGTGTTCGGCACCCTGCGGGTGGCGGAATGCGCCGCCGCGCACGGGGTGACCAAGTTCATCCTGATTTCCACGGACAAGGCGATCAACCCGACCAGCATCCTCGGGGCCACGAAGCGTATCGCCGAGCGCATCGTGCTGGAACTACCGACCTTGCAGGGATGCGCCACGGATTTTCGGGTCGTGCGATTCGGCAACGTCCTCGGGTCCGACGGCAGTGTCGTCCCGCTCTTCAAGCGGCAGATCGCCGCGGGCGGCCCCCTCCGGGTGACGCACCCGGAAGTGACCCGCTACTTCATGACCATCCCGGAGTCGGTACAGCTGGTCCTCGAGGCGGCCGCGCTGCCGGAAGCCGCGGGACGGATCTCCATCCTGGAGATGGGCCAGCCCGTCCGGGTTCTCGAATTGGCCGAGCAGCTCATCCGCCTCTCGGGCCTCGAGCCGTATCGGGATATCGCGATCGAGTTTACGGGACTGCGCCCGGGCGAGAAGCTGACCGAAGAACTGGTCGGCTCGGGCGAGGTGACCGTCCCGACATCGATCGACAAGATTCGGATCGTGCAGCGGAACGGCGCCGACGGGACGCTCGTCGAGGAAGGGCTGGAGCGTCTGCTCGCGGCGCTGGCCGGCGGCGGGGATCGCGACGTGATCAACGTGATCTCGGCGCTCGTGCCCGAGTATGTCCCGTGGCACGACGGCAGTGAAGTTGCCGCCCAACCGGCGGTGCACCTGGAGCGCCGAGCGAAGGAGCTGTACGCGCTTCCCAGGGGCGTGTTACCGCGGCCGACCCCCATCACCCGCGCCTTGCAGCGGCCGGCTCCAGTCTAAAGAACCGGCCTCAGACGCCCGTAGGAGGCACCAATGTCCCGCGCGCCGTTGAGCTCGCCATTCGTTGCAGTCGCTTCCCTCCTGCTGTTGGCCGCGTGTTCGGGAGATGCGGTCGCTCCCGGTGGGGGTGAAGCTACCCTCCTCATAAGAGCCGACGTCTCCGGCACGTCGGTCGCAACCGTTGTCGTGGACGTCTCGGCGCCAGACCTTCCGACCACCGTGGTGTTCAACGTGCCCGTCGCCGCCGGCGTTGCCTCGGGCGCGCTCACCATCCCGGCGGGCTCCGATCGCACGATCGTCATGCGGGCCTTCGACGCGGGTGGCGTTCAAACGCACACCGGGTCGGTTACGCTCAACGTCCAAGCGGGCACCAACCCGACGATCGTGCTGGTGCTGACGCCGCTGACCGGGAACGTGCCAATCCATGTGACCTTGGGAAGCTTCGCCGTCACGCTGTCACCGCCTGCGCCCACGCTCGCGGTCGGGCAGACAGTGCCGCTGAACGTGTCGATCACAGACTGGAACGGGAATCCTGTTACGGTCTGGAACGGAAATCCTGTTACGAACGCGACCGTCAGTTGGGCCACCGACCACCCTGGTATCGCTTCCGTGGACGGTTCCGGACTGGTGACGGCGCAGGGCGCGGGCAGCACCAAGATCGCGGCCACGTTCCAGGGAGCGGTGGGGACGGCGGCGGTCACCGTTACGCCCTAGCGTCGCTGGCAGATGCGGCTCTCCCATCGACGGCGCGGGCCCGACATCGGGCGCATTCGGGTCGTGGTCACGTTGGCATCCGTCCTCGCACTCGGTTCGTGCCTGGAGCGCGATCCGACGGGATCGAGGCCCTCTTCTGTCACGACCACGCTGCTCGTCCGAGCCGACGTCACCGGCACCGCAGTTGCGACCGTCGTGGTTGACGTGACGGCGCCCGACATTCCCGCGACGCTGGTGTTCAACGTGCCGGTCGCGCAGGGTGCCGCCTTGGGCACCATCACGGTCCCGGCCGGCTCCAATCGGACCATCGCCCTGCGAGCCTTCGACGCGGGCGGCGTGGAAACGCACAGCGGCTCGGTCACAGTGAACATTCAACCGGGGACGAACCCGACGATCGCGCTGGTGTTGATGCCCGTGACGGGGAGCGTGCCGATCAACGCGACCCTAGGAAGTTTTGCGGTGACCGTGACGCCCGCGGTCCGTGCGTTGATGATCGGAGACACCGTGAACCTGACCGCCACCATTCTCGATGCGGGCGGCCAGCCGGTGGCAGCACAAGTCGACTGGGGCACCCTCATCCCCGCGGTCGCCACGGTCGTGAGCACGGGACAGCAAACGGGGCGTGTCACGGCGATCCGTCCGGGGCGCGCGACCGTCGTGGCGACGTACGGGGGCACCGCCGGCCCTGCCACGATCGTCGTGGCAGGCTGGTATGCCGCTCCGGGCGGGTCCAGCAACGGGGACGGCTCCAGCCAGCCGTGGGACCTCCAGACAGCGCTGAGCGGCGGCCACGGCAAGGTGCAGCCAGGCGATACTGTCTGGCTGCGCGGCGGCACCTACACCAGTGCGGTCACGAGCACGTTGACCGGCACCGCGGCGGCCCCCATCGTCGTGCGTCAGTTTCCTGGGGAACGCGCGATGCTCGACGCGAAGGGGGGCACCTCCAGCACCAGCCGCGGCGACTTCTTCAGTGTCATCGGCAGTTACTCGATTTTCTGGGGTTTCGAGCTCATGGACTCCGACCCCAACCGTACCACGGACACGCGCCCCAATCTGCTCGTCGCCAACGCCTCTCACCTGAAGTTCGTCAACCTGATCCTCCACGACGGCGGGATCGCGTTCTTCATGTATCCCGACCCGGTGGATATCGAAATCACGGGCTGCGTCATCTACAACAACGGCTGGCAGCAGCCCGACTTCGGCAATGGGCATGGGCTGTACCTCAAGAGCCTGACCGGCCCGGTGTACGCGCGGGACAACATCGTCTTCAACCAGTTCGGCTACGGCATCCATGTGTTCACGATCGCGGGCACGGGCGGCCTGACCAACATCCACGTCGAAGGGAACGCTTCGTTCAACAACGGGGCGGTGGATGCCAATCCCTCCAACTCTCCTAACGCCAACATCCTGTTCGGCGGCAGCGAGCCGGTACACAACGGCAGCCTGGTTTCGAACATGACGTACTTCTCGCCCAACGTCGGGGTTCACAACCTGCTGCTCGGCTTCGGCACAACCGTCAACACCGATCTCACCGTCCAGAACAACTACGCCGTGGGCGGGGAAACGGTGGCCGACGTGGGTTGGTGGCAGTCGCTGACCGTGAGTGGCAACTCGCTGTTCGGCTCGACGAGCGAAATGATCTGGCTGCGGGAGACCGACTTGTCAGGGTTCCAACTGACCAACAACCGGTATTACCGTGATCCTAGCGCCGCGGCGTGGGGATACATCAATCAGGACTACAGCTTCCCAACCTGGCAAGGGCTCACGGGCGTCGGCGCGACGGACCAGGCGGTCGCGAGCAACCCGACGGAGCCTCGGGTGTTCGTGCGGCCCAACCGGTACGAGTCCGGCCGGGCCAACATCGTCGTCTACAACTGGACCAGCCAGGCCACCGTGCCCGTGGACCTGAGCGGGATCGTGCAGGTGGGAAACCACTACCAGGTGCAGAACGTGCAGGACTTCTTTGGGGCCCCGGTGCTGAGTGGCTCATACGGGGGCGGCCTCGTGAACATTCCGATGACGGGGGTGACGCCCGTCGCCCCGATCGGGGGCTCACCCACCCCGCCCCCACAGACCGGACCGGACTTCGGGGTGTTCGTGGTGACGAGCGCGCCGTCGTGACGGTCGGCCGCGCGAGGGCCAGCGCTCGGAGTAGGCTTACGGCGCCAAGACCACCACGACGAACGCGTCAAAGTCGGGCCCGGTCCGGGGTGGCGCCGTCGACGCGCCGCCGATCGGCTGCACCGCGGTGACCCCGCTCATCGGGATACTCACCGTCCCGCCACCATACGTGCCGCTCGCGACCGGCGTGCCGAAGAAGTCCTGCACGTTGCGGATCTCGTAGCGGGCGCCCACCGGGACTACGCCGGACAACACCACCGACACGGACGCTTGGCGGGTCCAGTTGTAGACGATCACGTTGGCACGACCTGCCTCATAGCGGCTCGGCCGCACAAACACCTGCGGTTGCGTCGGGTTAGCGGCCTGCGCCAGGTCGGTCGCGCCCACGCCGGTCGCCTGCTGCCACCCGCTGAACGAGTAGCGCCCCCCGTTGTAGAGCCACGCCTGCGCCGCCGGATCGCGGTAGTACCGGTTGCCGCTGAGCTGGAACCCGGACGTCGCCGCAAAGCGCAGGTTTACCGGGTTGCTCGCCGACCCGAAGGCCGAGTTGCCCGACATCGCGAGCGACTGCCACGAGCCCAGTTCGTAAACGGCCTGCCCGCCCACGGCGTAGGTGTTCTGCACCGTGAGGTCGATGTTGGCCGTCGAGCTGTAGCCGAGCACGAGGTTGTGCACGCCCACGTTGGGCGAGAAGAACGTCATGTTGTCCGCGAGGCTACCACCGGTCGCCGGATCGCCGCCGCCGTACAGAATGTTGGCGTTCGGGGAATTCACCGGGTCGGCGTCCACCGCCCCGTTGTTGAATGAGACGTTCCCCTCCACATGGATGTTGTTGACCCCGCCGCTCCCGGCGTTGGCGTAGATGTGGATCCCGTAGCCGAACTGATTGAAGACGATGTTGTCCCGCAGATACACCGGGCCGGCGGCGCTCTTCGCATAAATGCCGTGCCCGTTACCGAAGTCGGGCTGCTGCCACCCGTTGTTGTAGATGAGGCAGCCGTTGATCTCGATATCCGTTTGCTCCGGGTACGTGTAGAATCCGATCCCGCCGTCGTGCACGATCAGGTTGATGAACTTGAGGTGCGACGCGTTGGCGATTACCAGGTTCGGCCGCGTGCTCGTGAGGCGGTTGGGGTCGGAGTCCATGACCTCGAAGCCCCAAAACGTCACATAGCTCCCGCTGACGATGAAGAAGTCGCCGCGGGTTGTGCCCGAGGTCCCGCCATTCGCGTCGAGGATCGCGCGCTCACCGGGGTACTGCCGCACCACGATCGGAGCCGTCGCGGTGCCCGCCACGGTGGTGTTGATCGCGCTCGTATAGGTGCCGCCGCGCAGCCAGATCGTGTCGCCCGGCTGCACCTTGCCGTTGCCGCCGTTCAGGGCCGTCGTCAGGTCCCAGGGGCGAGCCACGCTGCCGTCCCCCCCACTGCTGCCGGCGGGCGAGGCGTAATAGCCCGCGTGCACACCCGTGGATGACGTCACCGTGATCGTCGCGGTGCCGCTCTTCCCCTCGCTGGTCGCCGTGATCGTGGCCGTGCCGGCCGTGACCCCGGTGACGAGGCCACTCGCCGTGACGGTCGCCACGGACGCGGCGCTCGTCGCCCACGTGACCGTCCGACCGGAAAGCGGATTGCCCGCGGAGTCTTTCGGGGTCGCTGTCAGCTGCAGCGTGCCGCCCACCGACATGCCCGCGACCGCCGGGCTCACCGTGACCGATGCGACGGGCACCGGGGTCACCGTGACCGTCGCCGTCCCGCTCTTCCCCTCACTGGTGGCCGTGATCGTGGCGGTGCCGACTGTGACCCCGGTGACGAGCCCGGTGGCCGACACCGTCGCCACGGACGTGGCGCTCGTCGCCCACGTCACGACCCGCCCGGACAGCGGGTTCCCGGCGGCGTCCTTCGGCGTCGCCGTCAGCTGAACCGTCTTGCTGACAAGGATGCCTGCCGTGGCAGGGCTCACCGTCAGCGATGCCACCGGCACGTTCGAAACCGTGATCGTCGCAATACCGCCCTTCCCCTCACTCGTCGCCGTGATCGTGGCCGTGCCAGCCGCGACCCCGGTGACGAGCCCGGCGGCCGACACCGTGGCCACGGACGTGGCGCTCGTCGCCCACGTGACGACGCGGCCCGACAGCGGATTGCCAGCCGAGTCCGTGGGTGTCGCCGCGAGCTGCAGCGTCCGACCGACGGCGAGGCTGGCCGTGGCGGGACTGACCGTCACGGAGGCCACTCGTACCTGGATCACCGCGATCGCCGCCGTGTCGGCCAGCGAACCGCCGTTTTGATTGGCGATGACGCGGAAGGGCCCGGGGACCTGCCCGGCGGTATAGACGCCATTTGGCGTGATGGTTCCCCCCGTCGCCACATAACCGACAGACACCGAGACGCTGTCCCCGGTGTTCTTAAGGCCGTAGACGCTGAATTGCTGCACGCCACCTTCCGGCACGCTGATGGTCTGCGGATTCATGACGACCTGAACCAACCGCTTTTTCTTTACGCGGGACGTGCCGCTCAGCTGCCCGGCACTGGAGGTCGCCGCAGCTGTCCCGGTCGCGCTGTACGTCGCCGTCACCAGCACGTCGGCCACCGACGTGTCCGCGGTGTAAAGCCCGCTCTGCGTCACGGGCCCCGCGGAAGCGGTCCAGCTGACCGTCACCGGCATGCTATCCCCGGCTGCGGTGCGGCCGGAGGCGCGGAACTGCTGGGTTTGGTACGGGTCCAGCGCGACACTTTCGGGAGCGACGACGATCTGCACGGGCTGACCGGGGAGGGTGGGAGCGCCCAGGTGATCGTAAAGGCGGCAAGCAACGAGCACGAAGGCGGCGCCAATCACCGGCGCGCGCTTCATTCGAGCCAAACGCTGAGCGAGCTTGAATGTGAACGGCATTGCGCTGGCCTCCGTGGCGCCCTGAAAAGCAGCGGGCCGCCAACTTCGACAGGGGTCGAGCGCTGGCGGCCCGGCGAGCATGGCGGAGGTTCCGCTGTAGCCCCGTAGCTCTGCGTCACCGTCTTTCGACGGCTTTGCTCTGAGCAGCGATGGTCGTGAATCCGCGGAGGGCTGCCCGCATGCAGGTGGACGGCCCTCCGAACGGACCTTTTAGCAAATTACGTTCCTGAGGTGAGGCGGACGGCGGGAAGCTCGCCAGCGTCAATCAGCGCAAGCGGATGTGAGCGACCAAAAATCCGGTGATTTGACCGACATCCTCATTCGCCGGGGCGATTCGCAAACCCGCCTTGCGTTCTCCCAGTCGCATACTGAACTGCGAGTGTAGGGAAAAGGACTACAGCGAGATTGCCCGAGCACCCCCTACCGCCGCACGAGCCTCACGGCGTGAAGAATTCGTCCATCCCCGGTGCCATCGCCGCGGCACCCGGAAACACGGTCACGCCCAGCCCCTTGAGGATCAGGCGTAGTGTGCTCTGATGCTGGTACAGCGTCGTAGACACGTAGCCCGGCTTGGACTTCGGGCTCACCACCACCCACACGATTCGCCCGCCACCATTCGTGTTATCACTCCCCGACTCGTCGAACACGATGATCAACAGTCCGTCCTGCTGGAACGTCGCGCTCTTGATGAGCGGATCGATGTGGTTCTGGAGCCACGTGTCCGCCGTGCTGAGCGAGCAATCGTGGGCGTCGTTGCACAGATTGGGCACGATGTTCGAGAAGGTGGGCAGCGTGCCGTTCGCCAAGTCCGTCGCGAACTGAGTGAACGGCACGAGGTTTGTCACCTGGGTGGCGTCGTTCACCACGTCGGAGAGCAGCGCGAAGACGTTGTGCTTGCGCGCGTAGTTGCCGACGTCCGGACCGGTGTACCCCACGGAGGGCAGGTCCTCCGCGTACGATTTCCATGTCTTTCCCGCGGCCCGCAGCTCCCGCACGACGTTGTCCATCGTCACGACCGTCGAGTAGCTGTCGTTGTTCGTGATGATCTGGCCGGTCGCGAGCATGAAGTAATTGCCGATCGATGGGTGCGTGTTGGCGTAGTATTGGGTCGCCAGGCCGTACTGCAGCGCCAGGCCGTTCAGGTACGGCATCGACGAGCTGCCGATCACGCTGGCGTAATTCGTGTTCTCCTCGGTCACGATGAACACGTGCCCGAACTGCGACGCACCGGGCGCCGGCGCCGTCACCGTGATCGCCGCCGTGTCGGCCAGCAAACCGCCGCTCTGGATGGCGATCACGCGCCAGTTCCCAGGGACCAGCCCGGCGGTATAGAGACCGCTTACCGTGATCGCTCCACCCGTCGCCGTGTAGCTGACGGATACCGGCACACTGTCGCCAGCCGCGCTGCGGCCGTAGGCGCGGAACTGCTGCGTTTGGTACGGGTCCAGCGCGGCACTCGCGGGGCTGACCACGATCCGCACCGGCTGATCGGGAGGGGTGGGACCGGTTCGATCGGGCAAGTGGCACGCGACCAGCAGCGCGACACCGAGTACCATGAGGCGAGCCAGGCGCTGGGCGAGCTTGAACGTGAACGACATGGCGCTGGCCTCCGTGGCGCCGGAAAAGCACCGGGCCGCCAACTTCGACAGGGTCGAGCGCTGGCGGCCCGGCGGGCATGGCGGAGTCTCCGCTGTAGCCCCGTAGCTCTGCGTCACCGTCTTTCGACGGCTTTGCTCTGAGCAGCGATGTCTAGAATCCGCGGAGGGGTGCCCGCACGGAGTTGCACGGCCCTCCGCACGGACCAACCAGCAAATTGCGTTCCCTGAGGTCCGGCGGCGTGCGAAGAGCTCGCCAGGGTGAATCGGCACAATCGGATGTACGTGACCACAACGGCTGTGATGTGACCGGCTTCCGCCCTTCGCCGCGGCGATTTGCCATCCGCTTGGCATTCTCCCAGTCACATCTTTGAACTCCCGTGCGGCTGCGGCCTTCATGCCACACGCGCCTCACCTCGCGTGTTCGAGCAATAGTTTGGTCACAAAGAATGCCACCGCCCCCGCAAAGAACGCCGCCGGCAGTTTCCATCCCGGCTTCCCCTGGAACTCCGGCACGAGATTCGACGCCGCCACGTAGATCGTCACACCCGCCGACAGCGCCAGCCCGTGGTGCACCAGGAAGCTGGCCTGGTCGGTCACGAGGACCCCCGCCAGCGTAGCGATGCCCAGGAGCCCGGCCGCCCCGACCGCCTGTGCGCCCGTCCGCCCCACCGCCAGGTACAGGCTCGAGATCGTCACGCCCTCCGGCAGCTTGTGGAGCAGGATGGCGATGAACACCATCACCCCGAGCGCCGGCCGCACCAGGAACGCGCTCGCGATTGCCACGCCGTCGAAGAAGGTGTGCAACAGCAGCCCCACCAGCGCGGACGTCCCGGCGAGCCGCCTCACGGCGTGCGTCTCCTCGCCGAAGTGGAAGTGCGGGGTGACCGTGTGCTGGGTCAGGTGCACCGCGAGGTATCCTCCCAGCACCAGCGCCGGCGCCGCCGTGCCGCTGCGCGCGAACGCCTCGGGGAGAATCTCGACCATCGCCACGGCCAGCATGAACCCGGCGCCGAAGGCGACGAAGTGCTCGATCACCTGGAGACCGAGCGCCGCGCGACGCGTGACGGCGAGCGCCCCCACCACGTTGCCCAGCGCCGCGACGAGCGCGTACAGCACGGCGCTAGACACGGGAGAGCAGGTACGGCTTGGTGTTGCGGGACGGATCCTCGAGCACCTCGGCGAGCAGGCGCTGCAGCGTCTCGCCCACGTCGGGGCCGGGTCGCACGCCCGCGGCGAGGAGGTCGTCGCCCGTGACGGCGAGGTCCTTCAGCGTCAGGGGGTCCTTCCCCTCTCGCACGGAGCGCACGGCTTTGGGGAGAAGGGAGAGGGGAGCGGTACGCGCCGGAGGCAGCGCGAGCAGATCATCGGCGTACTCACCCACCTCCGACAGCCACTTGCGGACCGCCGGAAGGTGCTTCGGGTCCGGATACTTGTCACGCCACACGCCAATCGCCCGGCCTCGCTCGATGTCCTTGTTCGAGCACTTGAGGCGCGTGAGCAGCGACGCGGGATCGGATGCCAGGCACGCCGTGATGAGGACGGGGTCGCGCGGAAGCTTGTCGACCGCGCTGATCGAACCCCTCCCCTCTCCCTTCTCCCTGATCTCCGGGAGCCAGATCCGCGCAGCCCCGACCTCCATCCACAGCGTCAGCAGCTTGGAGACGCGTGCCGCCGTCATGATCCCCTTGAACCACTCGTCCCGCACGCGCTCGGCCGAGAGCTGCGCCAACCCCTGCGCGTTCGCCTTGGCGGCCTCGAGCGTGCGCGCGTGAATCCGGAACTGGAACCGCGCGCTGAAGCGCAGCGCCCGCAGGATCCGCAGGTAATCCTCCTGAAAGCGCCAGTTGGGGTCGCCCACGGAGCGGATCAACTTGCGCTCCAGGTCCGCCGCGCCCTCGAAGGGATCCTGCCAGCGGTGCGCGATGGGGTGGTAGGCGATCGCGTTGATCGTGTAGTCGCGCCGCGCGAGATCGTCCATCAGCGAGACGCCGAACTCCACCACGGCGTGCCGGCCATCCGTCCGGATGTCCTTGCGGAACGTCGTCACCTCATGGGGCGTGCCGCGCTGGTCCAGCACCGCGACCGTACCGTGCTCGATCCCCACGGGAACCGTGCGCTTGAACAGGCGGCGCACCTCGTCCGGCGGCGCCGCGGTCGTCAGATCGAAATCGTGGTTCTCGAGACCGAGCAGGTTGTCCCGGATCGCCCCGCCCACGCACCAGGTCTCGTAGCCGGCGTCTTCCAACTTCTTCGCTATCCGGAGGACTTCTTCCGGGATTGGGAGGCGGGAAGGGAACTTCATCCCACGAACTGCGTGGGGAGTGGGGAGTGGTACCAGACGGTGAGACCCGCGGCCCCGGTCCGCACCGTTGCGTACCACTCCCCACTCCCCACTCCGTGGTTCAGCCACACAGCACCGTTCCCCCGTTGACGTTCAGGACCTCGCCCGTGATGTGCCGCGCGAGATCCGAGCACAGGAACACGATCGGTCCGGCGATCTCCTCAGGGGTGGCGACCCGTCCCAGCGGGATCGTTCGCTCGATTTCCCGCTTCCCGTTTCCCGCGTCCCGCGAGAACGGTTGCTGGCACATCTCCGTATCCACCCACCCCGGCGCGACGCAGTTCACCGCGATCCGGGGCGCGAGCTCGCCGGCGAGCGACTTCGTGAGGGCGATGGCGGCCCCCTTGGTGGCGGCATAGTCGGCGTGGAACGGCTCGCCCCGCTGCCCGGCGGTGGACGCCACGAGCACGATGCGCCCCCCCGGCACCCCCGGCACCCCCGGCACCCCCGGCGTCCCCCGCGCGCCCGCCCCCCCCGCCGCCAGCCGGGGGATCGCGGCGCGGCACACGTAGAACATGCTGTCGAGATTGGCGCGCCGCGTGCCCTCCCACTGCGCATCGGACATCGCGGCGAGCGGCACGTCGTCGGGTGGCCAGACCCCGTGGTTCACGACCAGGATGTCGAGCCCGCCGAGCGCCCGCGCGGCCTCCTCGACGGCCCGCTTGGCGCCGCCGGGATCGCCCAGGTCAGCCTGGACTGCTACCGTCTCCTTCCGCCCCTTGCCGCCCCCTACTGCCTTGATCGTCTCGTCCGCGTCGGCCTTTCTGCTGCGGTATCCCACGGCAACGCTCGCGCCGGCGCGCGCCAGCAGCAGCGCCGTCGCCCGCCCGATGCCCCGGCCGCCGCCGGTGACGAAGGCCCGCTTACCCGAGAGATCGATCACCACTCCACCCCGCAACGCGGAAGTGCGAACGCGGAACGCGGAACAGCAATAGCAGGTCGCTCGCGGCAGCGACGCTCACCGTTCTGTTCCGCGTTCCGACTTCCGCGTTCCGCGTTCAGACGCCCAACCTCTCCTCCACCATGTCACACACGACGTGCTCGATGGCGAGGTGCAGTTCCTGGATCCGCGCCGTGTCATCGGACGGGACGACGAGCGCCACGTCGGCCAATGCGGCGAGCTGGCCGCCGCTCTTGCCGACCAGGGCGATGACGGTGACGCCGCGGGCGCGCGCCGCCTGCGCGGCGCGGATCACGTTGGGGCTCTCCCCGCTCGTCGAGTGGAGCGAGAGCACGTCGCCCGGGCGCGCCAGGGCGTCGAGCTGCCGCGCGAACACTTCGTCGAAGCCCATGTCGTTGGCGCAGGCGGTGAGCAGCGACGTGTCGGTGGTGAGCGCCAGGGCGCGCAACGCGGGGCGGCTCGTCTGATAGCGGACCACGTACTCGGTCGCGAGATGCTGGGCGTCGGCGGCGCTGCCGCCGTTGCCGGCGAAGAACAGCGTCCCGCCCGCGCGCAGCGCGACCTCGTAGCGCTCCGCGATGGCGGCGATGGCGGACGCGTGCTCGGCCGCCACCCGTGCGGCGAGGGCGGCGAGCGCTTCCAGTCCCTCGCGGGCCCGCTCCGCCCCGCTCACGCGGTCATTCCGTGACGGCCCGCACGAAGGCCGCGAGCTCGCTGCCCGCGACGCCCCCGTCCTCGACGGCGGTGCCGATCACCACGAAGTCGGCCCCGGCCGCCCGCGCCGCCCGCGCCTGCGCGGGTGTGCGGATGCCGCCACCCACGAACAGCGCGATGTCGGCCGGGGGAGCGGCCGCGCGGCACGCGCGGATGATCTCCGGCGCCACGGGGCGCGGCGCCCCGCTCCCCGCCTCCAGATACACGGCCTGCATCCCGATGAGCCGGGCGGCTTTCACGTGCGCCGCCGCGAGCTCCGGCTTGTCCGCGGGCAGGGGCCGGGTCTGGCTCACCGCCTCGACGCTCGTCACCCGGCCGCCGTCGATCAGAATGTAGGCCGTCGACAGTGTGGGGACGGGATGCTGGTCGAGAAAGGGGACGGCGCGCACGTGCTCTTCGATGAGGTACTGCGGGTTGCGACCCGATACGAGCGAGAGGAACAGGATCAGGTCCGCGTGCTCGGTGAGCTGCATCGCCGAGCCGGGGAACAGCACGACCGGGAATCCCGGGACCGCCTCGCGGATGGCGCGGGCGACGACGTGCGTCTCGCGCGTGCCGTCGAACGACGAGCCGATCAGCACCCCGGCCGCCCCCGCCGCGCGCGCCGCCTGGGCGGTGGCGACCGCCGCGGGCGGCGTCGCGCGGCCGGGATCGACGAGCACGAGCACCCCGGGACGCCGGCCGAGCGCGCTCACGCCGCCGCCCCTCCCTGCGCCACCCGTTCGGCCAGCGGGGCCAACCGGGCCGCATCCGCCTCCGCCTGCGCCTCGAAGGCGTAGGTGACGAACGCGTCGGCGGCCAGGAGATCGAGCGCGAGCTCGCGACCGCCGGCCGGCGTCGCCGCGACTCGGGCGAGCAGCGCCCGGCCGAGCGCCGCGAGGTGATCGGGGAGCGCCTCCGCCGCATCCGTGACCGCCGCCTCGAGATGCGCCCGCAGGGCCGCCGGGGGCGCGGGGCGCCGGGCATCGAGCCAGGTCAGCACCTCGCCCCGGGTCATCGGCCGAGCAGCCTCCGGACGATGGCCGAGGCCTGGGCGCGCGCGAGCGACAGCTTGGCCGGATCCCCGGCGCCCGCCGACGCGAAGTGCGCGCGACCCCCGCCCTTGCCGCCCGACACCGCGGCGATGGCGCCGGCGATCTCCCCCGCTTTCACCCCTTCGCTCACCAGGTCGTCCGTGACGGCGACGTGAATCCCCGGGCGCTCCCCGTTGGTGAACAACACCGAGATCGCGCGCTGATGCCGCGCGCGGAACGCGTCCATCAGGATCGCGATCTGATTGCGATCGTCGATCGCGCTCTCGTCGAGGTGCAGCTCCACGTCGCCGATCCGCTCGACCCTTCCCCCTTCCCCCTTCCCCGTTCCCCCTTTCAGAAGTTCTTCCACCCGCCGCTCGAGCTTGCGGTTCTCCTCCAGCAGCGCCTCGATGCGGCGCACCAGGTGCTCGGGCTGCGCCTTGATGGCGCCCGCCGCGGCCTCGAGCTGGGCCTCGAGCTTGCGGATCAGCTCGTAGGCGCCGGGCCCGGTCACCGCCTCGATGCGCCGCACGCCGGCCGCCGCTCCGGTCTCGTGCGTGAAGCGGAACAGCCCGATCTGCCCCGTCGTCGGCACGTGCGTGCCCCCGCACAGCTCCAGCGAGACCCCCGGGACGTCCACCACGCGCACGATGTCACCGTACTTCTCGGTGAAGAACGCCATCGCCCCCGCGGTGATCGCCTCCTGGTACTTCATCTGCCGCGTTTCGACGGGGAGGTTCTCCCAGATGTGGGCGTTCACCTCGGCCTCGATGCCGGCGAGCGTCACGTCGTCGACCGGGCCGTGATGCGCGAAGTCGAACCGCAGCCGGTCCGGCGCCACGACCGAGCCCTGCTGGCGCACGTGGGTGCCGAGGATCTTCCGCAGCGCGGCGTGCACGAGGTGGGTGCCGGTATGATTGCGCTCGATGTTGCGGCGCCGCGGCTCGTCCACCTGCGCCGTCACCGCGGTCGGCTCGAACGCGGCGCCGAAGGAGCCGATCACCGCGCTCCCGCCTGCGACCTTCTCGACGCCCGCGACCTGCAGCTCCCACCCTTCCCCCTGCACCCGTCCCGTGTCGCTCACCTGGCCGCCCGATTCCGCATAGAACGGATTCTCCTCGAGCACCAGCTCCAGCGTGTCCCCCGCCTGACGGAAGGCGAGAACATCGGTGTCGGCGCGGGTCGTGTCATAGCCCACCCACTGCTGTTTGCCCTTGGGCTTCACCACGCGCCACTCGCCCGGGCGCTCGTGGTGCACGACGGGCCCCCCTTTGCTGCGCTCCAGCGCGTCCTGCGACCGGGTGCGCTGCTTCCCCAGCTCGCGCTCGAACCCCGCCACGTCCACCGTCTGCCCGCGCTCGGCGGCGATCAGCTGCGTGAGATCGATCGGAAAGCCGTAGGTATCGTACAGCTTGAACGCGTCGGGGCCCGGGATCACCTTCAGGCGCTTCAGCTCGTCGAGACGCTTCAGCCCGCCTTCAATGGTCTCGAAGAAGCGCTCCTCCTCGGCCCGGGTGACGGTCTCGATGTGCTGGCGCTTCGCGAGCAGCTCGGGGTAGACGACCCCCATCAGCTCGCACGCCTCGTGCGCCAGGTGCACGAGGGTGGGGGCGCGGCGGCCGAGCAGCCAGGCGTGACGCACGGCGCGGCGCAGAATGCGGCGCAGCACGTAGCCGCGCCCTTCGTTCGAGGGAAAGACCCCATCCGCCAGCAGGAACGCCACCGCCCGCGCGTGGTCCGCCAGCACGCGATAGGACGCGCCCCCCGGCCCGCGGTCGTACGCCTTGCCGACGACCTCGACGGCGCGCTGGATGATGGGCGTAAACAGGTCCGTGTCGAAGTTCGACGCCACCCCCTGCATCACCGCGGCCACGCGCTCCAGACCCGCCCCCGTGTCCACCGAGGGAGCGGGGAGCGGGGCGCGGGACCCGTCGGCGCGCAAGTCATACTGCATGAACACCAGATTCCAGATCTCCAGCAGCTCGCCCGCCTCGCTCAGGCGCACGAACTCGTCCCGGCCGAGCTTCCGCTTCCCGCGCCCCGTTTGCCGCTTCCCCCGGACATCGACGAGGATCTCCGAGCAGGGCCCCGCCGGGCCCGTCTCGCCCATCTGCCAGAAGTTGTCCTCGTCGCCGAGCCCGAAGATGCGCTCGTCCTGCACCCCGGCGACCTCGCGCCACAGCCCGCGCGCCTCGTCGTCCGCGTGGTGGACCGTGATGTAGATGCGGTCCGGCGAGATGCCGAGCCACGCGTCGCTCGTGACCCACTCCCAGGCGTAGGCGATCGCTTTCCGCTTGAAGTAGTCGCCGAACGAGAAGTTGCCGAGCATCTCGAAGAACGTGTGGTGCCGGGCGGTGTGCCCCACCTGCTCGAGGTCGTTGTGCTTGCCGCCGGCGCGTACGCATTTCTGGCAGGTGACGGCCCGGCTGTAGTCCCGCCGCTCGAGCCCCTGAAACACCCGCTTGAACTGCACCATGCCCGCGTTCGTGAACAGCAGCGACGGATCGTCCGCCGGGACGAGGGAGGAGCTCGGCACCTCCCGATGGCTGCGGGGGGCCGCCGTGAAGTAGTCGAGGAATTTGCGGCGGATCGCGGCGGACTGCATGGGGGGAATATAGTGCGCGCTGCGGGCCAACTGAAAGGCGATGAGGGACTTACCCTCTGGCGCACCAGTGGCCCCGGGGCACGGCCCCGGGGTCGGTCTACTCGCTCTCGGTCGCCCATTCATGTGGTAAACCCCGGGGCATGGCCCCGGGGTTAACCCACCGGTGGTGGGATCTGGTCAGGGTGACGCTGGCGTTGTCTCGCAAGGTAAATTCTTGTGGCGTCAATGTGGTCCCGGCACAGAGAGCCCGCGTAAAAGCCCCGACACCATTCTAGCCGCAGCCTCCTGCAAGCCGACTCGTTCACCCGGCGCGCCGACTCCGACTTGGCCTCACGAACGAACGCACTGAGACACGCGCTCGGTGGGTAGCTGACGAGCAGGTGTACGTGATCCGCCAGAATCGCCTGAGCGTGGATGCGGATGCGTGTTCTGCTGCCGGCAGCGAAGAGCGCGCTCGTGAGGACTTCCACGTCCGGCTGGCAAATCGACGGCTCACGTCGCGACGTGTGCCACGTAAGGTGCGCGTACAGGCCGATTGCCTGGTGGGGACCCTTGTTGCGCACCCGAGGTCCTTAAGGGTGGGTTAACCCCGCGGCCATGCCGCGGGGTTCATATGCGCCAGCTGCGGCGACGGCGCGGCTGAAGGACCGCGGCCATGCCGCGGGGTTCACGGACGCCCACTAGCTCCGAAAGACGGTCGCCTAACCCCGGGGCGGTGCCCCGGGGTTACACACCTCCTCCACCAGCTGGCGCACCTCCGACCCCGGAAACCCCCGCCGTGCGAGATATGCGAGCAGCCGCCGTCGCCGCACCGCGAGCGGGAGGTCGGCGAGCTGGCGCGCCCGCTTCTCCGCCACGGCGCGCGCGGCGTCGGCCGGGTCGATCCCCTCGTCGGCCAGCGCCGCCCGCACCGCTTCCTCCGCCGTGCCCCGCTCCACTCCCTGCGCGAGCAGATCCCGCAGCAGCCGCGCCGGCCCCCGGCCGCGCGGGGCGTGACTCGCGGCGTACTCGCGGGCGAACCGCCCGTCCTCGAGCAGGCCGCGGGCCTCGAGTCGCGCCAGCGCGCCGTCGGCGGCGGCGGGGGGATGCTGCTTCTGGACGAGACGGCGCCGCAGGTCGGCGCGCGAGCGGGAACGCGTGGCGAGCAGGCGCACCGCGGCGCGGCACGCCGCCTCGAGGTCGGCGAGCGCCTGGAGCCGGGCGACAAGCGCGTCCGAGAGCGCGTCCCCGACGGAGAG
This sequence comes from Gemmatimonadota bacterium, assembly GCA_003222115.1. Lineage (GTDB taxonomy): Bacteria > Gemmatimonadota > Gemmatimonadetes > Gemmatimonadales > GWC2-71-9 > AG29. Next base: position 26,662 of record QHUL01000071.1, read on the forward strand.
CGGCAGCCCCGCGAGCGCCTCCGCAGGGAGTGAAGCAAACCGCCCCCGATCCACTTCGACCAGCCGGTAGCCCGGCTGGCGCGGATCGGGGGCGAGTCCGGTGAGGATCGGCACCTACTCCTCGGGGGGCTGGGCCTCCTCGTCGCTCACGGCCACCGGGGTCTTCATGCCGAGATGCTCCTTCACCTTGGCCTCGACCTCGGCCGACATCTCGGGGTGATCCTTGAGGTAGAGCTTGGCGTTCTCGCGGCCCTGGCCGATGCGCTCCTTGCCGTACGCGTACCAGGCGCCGGCCTTCTCGATGATCCCCGTCTCCGCGGCGATGTCCACGAGCAGTGACTCGTGGCTGATCCCCTCGTCGAACATGATGTCGAACTCGGCCTGGCGGAACGGGGGCGCCACCTTGTTCTTCACGACCTTCACCCGCGTGTGGTTGCCGATCACCACCTCGCGCTCCTTCACCGGCCCGATGCGCCGCATGTCGAGCCGCACCGAGGCGTAGAACTTCAGCGCCCTGCCGCCGGTGGTCGTCTCGGGATTGCCGAACATGATCCCGATCTTTTCCCGCAGCTGGTTGATGAAGACCACCGCGGTGCGCGACCGGTTGATCGCCCCGGCGAGCTTGCGCAGGGCCTGGCTCATGAGCCGCGCCTGCAGCCCGGGCAGCGAGTCGCCCATCTCCCCCTCGATCTCGGCCTTGGGCACGAGCGCCGCGACCGAGTCCACCACCACCACGTCCACCGCCCCGGAGCGCACCAGGATCTCGCAGATCTCGAGCCCCTGCTCCCCCGTGTCGGGCTGAGACACGAGCAGGTTGTCCACGTCCACCCCGAGCTTCTTCGCGTACTCGACGTCGAGTGCGTGCTCGGCGTCGATGTAGGCCGCCGCGCCTCCCAGCCGCTGGGCGTTCGCCACCACGTGCAGCGCCAACGTGGTCTTGCCGCTCGACTCGGGCCCGAAGATCTCGGTCACGCGGCCGCGCGGGATGCCCCCGATCCCGATCGCCGCGTCCAGGTTGATCGCCCCCGTGGGGATCGCTTCCACCCGCACCTGCGGCGAGTCGGCGCCCATCCGCATGATGGCGCCCTTGCCGCAGGTCTTCTCGATCTGGGTGATGGCGAGGTTGAGCGCCTTCTTGCGCTCCTCGGTGAGCCTGGGGGGTTCGGCGCTGGCGGCCATTATGGGCGTCCTCGACATGGGTTCGGGGCCTCCTGGGTTGAGGCCCGAATATATACCGAAGCTGCGATTAGCGCCATCCGGGGCGAAACGCGTCCGCCAGGTGCTCCAACTTGCCGTCCGTCAACGCGATACAATCGAAGCGATAGACGTCCGACGGCCGGCCGTAGCGATCCACCCAGACCCGCGCCGCCTTCACCAGCTCCCGCCGCTTGGCGCCCGTGACCGCCTCGAGCGGGCTCCCGAACGCGTCCCCGCGTCGGGCCTTCACCTCCACGAAGGCGACGAGGCTTCCCTGCTGCACGATCAGATCGATCTCGGTGTGGCCCACGCGAAACCGGTGCGCCACGATGTGCCACCCGCGGGAGAGGAGGTACTGGATCGCCTGCTGCTCGCCCGCGAGCCCTCGCTTGTGCCGTTCGTCGGTCCACTCTGCCGGGTCGCTGCGCAGGCCGCTTCTCACCCGCGGCAACCTATCGGTGCGCCGACGACTAACGTAATCGAATCTGCGCTCACGGTGCCCTTTCAGTGCGGAATGCGGAGTGCGGAATGCGGAATTTCAAGGCTAGGTCGTGCCGCACTTCATTTATGCCTTCCCGCAAATCTCATCCAGCTCCTCGAACCCCACCAGCAGGTCCCGGGGTTTGCTGCCGTTCGCGGGGCCGAGGATCCCGGCCTGTTCGAGCTGGTCGATGATACGCGCCGCCCGGCCGTAGCCGATGCTCATGCGCCGCTGCAATAGCGAGGTCGACCCGATCTGGTTCTGGATACAGACTTCGGCGGCTTGCCGGAACAGGGGATCGCGCGCGCCTTCGCCCTCCCCCCTCCCCGCTCCTCCATCCCCGGCTTTTTCCGCTTCCTCGATCTGCTCCATCTGCTCGATGATATTCACCTCGACCCGCTGCTCGAGCTGAGCGCGGCGCTCCGCGTACCACGCCATCAGCCGCTCGGTCTCGTCGGTCGAGATGAACGCACCCTGGATGCGCATCAGCTCGCTCTTGCCGGGCGGCAGGAACAGCATGTCGCCGTTGCCGAGCAGTGTCTCGGCGCCGTTCTGGTCGAGGATGGTCCGGCTGTCGACCTTGGCCGAAACGCGGAACCCGATGCGGCACGAGAAGTTCGCCTTGATCAGCCCGGTGATGACGTTCACCGACGGGCGCTGCGTGGCGAGAATCAGGTGGAGCCCGACGGCGCGCGCCTTTTGCGCCAACGTCGCGAGCGGCGTCTCCACCTCGTGCTGCACCGTCATCATCAGGTCCGCCAGCTCGTCCACGACCACCACGACATACGGCAGCACGCCTTCGGTGTACTCGGCGTCGAACGGCAGCTCCTGCTGGATTCCCGCCTGGGTGGCCAGCGTCTCGCGCTGCCCCTTCAGCGGCTTCCGCTCGCGCACCTTGCGGTTGAAGTCGGCGATGTTGCGCGCGTGGTTGGCGTGGAACAGCTGGTAGCGGCGCTCCATCTCGCGCACCGCCCACTTGAGCGCGGTCGCGGCCTTCTGGTTGTTGGTCACCACGGGGTGCCGCAGATGGGGCAGCGCGTTGTACATCGACAGCTCGACCATCTTCGGGTCGATCATCAGGAGCCGGAGCTCCTGCGGCGGGTAGCGGTACAAGAGGCTGGTGATGATCGTGTTGATGCACACCGACTTGCCCGAGCCGGTGGCGCCCGCGATCAGGAGATGGGGCATCTTGGCGAGGTCGGCGACGACGGACTCGCCCTCCAGGTTCTTGCCGAGGGCGATGGGAAGCACGCGGCTGCTGCGGTGGTACTCTTCGCCCTCAACCAGGTCGCGGATGTGCACCATGCGCGGCATCGGGTTGGGCACCTCGATCCCCACCGCCGCCTTCCCCGGAATGGGTGCGACGATGCGGAGCGAGGGGGCGCGCATGGCGAGCGCCAGGTCGTCCGCGAGCGCGGCGATGCGCCCGACCTTCACCCCGGGCCCCGGCGCCACCTCGTACTGCGTGACCACGGGGCCGACGGTCCGCCCGGCGATCGCGCCCTCGACGCGGAACGTGTGCAACGTCTCGATCAGCTTCTGCCCCATTTGCTCGATCTGGGCGAGTCCGGCCTCGCCGTCCTCGGGGGGCGCGGGATTCAACAAATCGATGGGGGGGATCAACACCCCTGCCGGGACCACGGGCGGTCGTGCTGGCGGTGGCGTCTTCAGCTTCCGGGCTTTCGGGGAAGGGGGAAGGAGGAAGGGTGCTTCGGGCTTCCGCGCCTCGCGCGTCTCACCCTTCCCTCTTCCCCCTTCCCCGGCCTTCTCCGCGGCCTTCTCCCGGGTTCTTAGAGCGACGAGCGGGTGCCACCCGATCGTAAGGATTCCGAGGGCCGACAGCGCGAACACGCCGACGAGCACACCCCCGGCCGTACCCACGGTCCGATGCACGGCGTGGGCGAGCACAGCGGGGAGCATGCCGACGAGCTGCGCGGTGGGAGTCCCGGCCGCATAGTCGGCGGGCCGGCTCGCCCCCGTCAGCGTGCCGATTCCGTACGGCACGAGCAGGATGAGCCCCGCGCCGAGCGCGGCCGCGCGGGCTGCGGACAGGCTGCCGAGGCGCTGGAATGCGGCGAGGGCCCAGCCGACCCCCATGGCCGGGACCAGCACCGACCCGACTCCGAACACCCTCCACAGGAGACCCCCGACCCGCTCGCCCCAGCTCCCCGTGATCGGCAGGCGGAACAGGGTGAGGCCGAGGAACAGCCCCACGACCAGCGCGCCGATCCCGATCAGCTCCCGGCGCGCCTTCGTATTCACGTGATGCGCCGGTCGGCGTACACGGGAACGACGCCGAAGCGATCCGCCTGCGCGCTGTAGGCCACGTCCCCGGCCAGGTCCGCCTCGGTGAGCTGGCGGGCGGCCTCCGACTGCTCCAGCGCTTCCACCCAGGTGGCGAACTGCTGCGTCAGCGCCAGGGCGGCGAGGGCGGCGTCGTTCAGGGCGAGCTTGCGGAGGCCTTTGCGGATGGCCTTGATGAGCCGCCCCGCCGCGTAGGCATCCTCGAGGGCGAATTGCTTGTCGCGGCCCGCACACACGATGATCAGCTCACCACGCTCGGCCAACACCGCGCGCGCCCGCGCGGCGAGGGCCTTGAAGTTGACGGGTGCGCCGACCAGCACCGGGGCGCCGCCCTGCGCCGCGACGAGCGCCGGCGTGCCGTTCGTGGTCGTGAGCACGAGCGTCTTGCCGGCGACCGCGGCCGGAGTCATCTCGACCGGCGAGTTCCCGAGCGCGAACCCCTCGATCTTCAGGACCTTGCGCTCACCCGCCAGCAGCACGCCGTCCTTCTCCAGGTTCGACGCCAGGCGCACCGCTTCCTCCGAGGTCGCGGCCGGGATCACGGCCTTGGCGCCGTTCGCGAGAGCGGCGACCACGGTGGTGGTGGCCCGCAGCACGTCGATGACGACGACGCCCCGGCCGGCGAGATCTCCTGCGTTCAGGCCGAGCGGCGTGAAGTAGACGGCGACGTTCATGCCGGGTTCTTGAGGAGCTGCGGCTCGCGCTCGAGGAACATCGTGTCCACGGTGCCGGCGATGAAGTCGGGGTGGCGCAGGACCCGGCCCAGGAAGGGGATCGTCGTCGTCACGCCTTCAATGATAAACGAGTCGAGCGCCTGCCGCATCCGGGCGAGGGCCTCCGGGCGCGTGTTGCCGTGCACGATCACCTTGGCGAGCAGCGAGTCGTAATAGGGCGGCACGGTGTAGCCGGCGTAGATGTGCGTGTCCACGCGGACCCCGGGGCCGCCGGGAGGATGGTACGCCGTGATGGTGCCCGGCGACGGCTGGAAGTTGCGCGCCGGGTCTTCCGCATTGACGCGGCACTCGATGGCATGGCCGCGGAGGCGGTGGCCGTTCATCACGAACGACAACGGCTCCCCGGCCGCGACGCGGATCTGCTCCTTCACGAGGTCGAAGTTCGTGCACATCTCGGTGACCGGGTGCTCGACCTGGATGCGGGTGTTCATCTCCATGAAATAGAACGACCCGTCTTCGTCGAGCAGGAACTCGATCGTGCCGGCGCCGACGTAGCCGATCGCCTCGGCCAGCCGCACGGCCGCCTCGCCGATGTCCTCGCGCAGCGTCACGTCCACCGCCGGACTCGGCGCCTCCTCGATCAGCTTCTGGTGGCGGCGCTGCACCGAGCAATCGCGCTCGCACAGATGCATCACCTTCCCGTGCGTGTCGCCCATGATCTGGATCTCGATGTGGCGCGGCCGAGACAGGTACTTCTCGATGTAGACCTCGTCCGACCCGAAGGCCGCGAGCGCCTCCTGCTTGGCGAGGCCGAACGCCTGGGTGAACTGTTCCGCGTCGGGCGCGACGCGCATCCCCTTCCCGCCGCCGCCCGCCGCCGCCTTGATGATCACGGGAAACCCGAGCTTCTGGGCGACCTTGAGCCCCTCCTCCACCGACTCCACCGGCCCGGGGGAGCCGGGGACCGTGGGCACCTTGAGCTTCTGCGCGAGCTTGCGGGCCGCGGCCTTGTCGCCCATCTGGCCGATCTGCTCGGCCGTGGGCCCGATGAAGGCGATGTTCGACGCCCGCACCGTGTTCGCGAACTCGGCGTTCTCGGCGAGGAACCCGTAGCCCGGGTGGATCGCGTCGGCGCCGGTGATCTCCGCCGCGGCGATGATGCGGGGAATGTTGAGGTAGCTGTCGCGCGCGGGCGGCCGCCCGATGCAGACGTCGTCCGCGGCGAAGCGCACGTGCAGGCACTCGCGGTCGGCCTCGGAGTAGACGGCGACCGTTTCGATGTCCAGCTCCTTGCACGCGCGGATCACCCGCAGGGCGATCTCCCCGCGGTTGGCGATGAGCACCCGCTTGAACATCAGGGCGTAAGCTCGATCCCGGCGGGCGCGGTGCCGCCGAGCTTGCTCCCCTGCGAGTCCACGCCCGACACCTTGAGCGCGAACTCGCTCGGGTTCGTGGCGTAGAAGATCGCGCTCTCGTAGCTGATGACGCCAGCCTGGTACCAGGCGAGCAACGACTGGTCGAAGGACTGC
>QHUL01000072.1 GCA_003222115.1 Gemmatimonadota bacterium
GTGGAGCCCGAGCTCCTGCGGCGCGCCGCGGAACGACGCCAGCGCCTCGCGCACCTCGGCGAGCGCCGCCTTGCGGGCGAGCTTGACCCGGACCGCCGCCATATGGCCGTCCTGCACGTTCACGCGGTGACACTGGGCGCTCACGGGGAACGGCGCCGGCTCGACGGCGCCGTCGCGCAGAGTCCCCAGGATTTTCTGCGTCTCCCGCTCGATCTTCTCTTCTTCGTTCGCGATGAAGGGCAGCACGTTGTCGGTGATGTCGAGCGCCGAAACGCCGGGATAGCCCGCGCCCGAGAGCGCCTGCAGCGTCGTCGCCGCCACCGCCGCGACGCCGAAGCGGCGGTGCAACGGGGCGAGCGCCAGCGCGATCATGACCGCCGAGCAGTTCGGGTTCGTGACGATGAAGCCGCCGTCCCGCCCGTCGAGCAGCGCCAGGTGCGCGGCGTTCACCTCCGGGACTAGCAGGGGCACGCCCGCGTCCATCCGGTAGGACGACGTGTTGCTGATCACGCGATAGCCCTCGGCCGCGAAGCAGCCCTCGGCTTCCCGCCCGACGTCCGCCGGCAGGCTCGAGAAGACGACGTCGCAGTCGAGCGGGGGGCGCGGCGGCTGCACCGGGAGCTCGCGCACGGCCCGCGGCATCTCTCCCGCGAGCTTCCATGCGCAGGCGTCGGCGTACGGCTTCCCCTGTGAGCGGTCGGAGGCGGCGAGCGCACTCACGGTGAACAGGGGATGGCGCTCCAGCATCTGCACGAACCGCTGTCCCACGGTCCCCGTAGCACCCAGGATGCCCACCCGCAGTTTGCTCACCGCAGCGCCTCCTCGAGCAGCGTCGCCGCGTCCGTCTTGTCGTCGCGGTACTTGATAATAATCGGCGTGTAGAGCGAGAGACCGCGCTCGCGGGCGAACGTCCCCTGGGCCGCCCGCGACCCCGGGACGACCACGGCGCCCGCCGGGATCTCCAGCACGCCCTGTCCGCCTGCGGGGCGACGGTACACCTGCTCGCGCACCACGTCGTGCACGACCGTCGAGCCGGTGAGGATCGTGCCTGGGGCGAGGACCGTGCGCTCGCGCACGATCGTGCCCTCGTACACGCCGCACCCGCCGCCCACCAGCACGTCGTCCTCGATGATCACGGGGACCGCGCCCACCGGCTCGAGCACGCCTCCGACCTGGGCGGCTGCCGAGAGGTGCACTCGCTTGCCGATCTGGGCGCACGAGCCGACGAGGGCATGGCTGTCGATCATCGTCCCCTCGTCCACGTAGGCGCCGACGTTTACGTACATCGGCGGCATGCACACGACGCCCGGGGCGACGTAGCAGCCATCCCGGATCGTCGACCCGCCGGGCACGATGCGCACGCGATCGGCCAGCGTCGTGGGCCGGACGGGGTAGGTGTCCTTGTCGAAGAAGCGGAACGTCCCGTCCACGGACAGGTCCGCCAGGGCGCCCATCTTGAAGCCGAGCAGGATGCCCTGCTTCACCCAGGCGTTGGCACGCCATTCTCCCGCCGCGCTGCGCTCGGCGGCGCGGATCTCGCCGCGCGTCAGCGCCGCGCGGAACTCGGCGAACGTCGCGCGGTCCGCGTCCGTGAAGCTCGGGCGGGCCGTCGCGGCAAGCGCCTCGATGCGCTCACGCAGCGACATGGCGGGGCTTTCCAAGGAGCCCCAGCTCCTGGAGCAGCTCGCGCAGCCGCGCCCGGGTCTTCTCCTGCACCGGAACGAGCGGCAACCGGTAGGTCTCCTCGAGCAGGCCCTGCAGCGCCATGGCGGCCTTGACGGGGCCGGGGTTCGACTCGATGAAGTTCGCCTCCATGAGCGGCAGCAGGCGGTAGTGCAGCGCCCGGGCCTCCTCCCACTTCCCCTGCAGGGCGAGCTCGCTGAGCCGCGCCATCAGGTCCGGCACCTCGTTCGAGACCACGGACACGATGCCGTCGGCGCCGAGGGCGACGAGCGGCAGCGTCACCGCGTCGTCGCCGGAGAGCACGCGGAACCCCTGGGGCCGGTCGCGCAGGATCGCCATGATCTGCGCGAAGTCGCCCGAGGCTTCCTTCACGCCGACGATGTTCTCCACGTCGCGGGCGAGGCCGAGCACGGTCGGCGCCTGGATGTTCGACGCCGTGCGCCCCGGCACGTTGTACAAGACGACCGGCACTCCCGGCACGGCGGCCGCCACCGCCGTGAAATGGGCGGTGAGACCGGCCTGGGTGGGCTTGTTGTAGTAGGGGGCGACGACGAGCACCGCGTCGGCCCCGGTCGCGCGGGCGGCCTGCGCCCGCTCGATCGCGACGGCGGTGGAGTTCGTCCCCACTCCCGCGATCACGCGCGCGCGGCCGCGCCCGGCTTCCACCGCGATGCGGATGACCCGCGTCTGCTCCTCGGCCGTGAGGGTCGCGCCCTCGCCCGTCGTGCCGCAGGGGACGAGCAGCTTCACCCCGCCCGCGATCTGGCGTTCCACCAACGCGCGCATCCGGGCTTCATCCACACTGTCATCGGCGGTGAACGGGGTGACGAGCGCCGTCACGCACCCCCGCAGCCACTCCACGCGCTGTGTCATGGTGTCGCCTTCCTTTCCGCTTCCAGAATCTCGTCCAGCACCTCCGCGAAGGCGAACACCCCGCGCCGGCCCGGGAGCCAGCGCGCGGCGGCGAGCGCGCCGGCCGCGAAGCCGTCGCGCGAGCGCGCCGTGTGAACCAGGGTGATCTGATCGGCTGCCGAGTCGAAGCCGACCCGATGGACGCCGGGGATGTGCCCCGCGCGGGTGCTCGCGATCGCGATGTCGCGCCCCCCCCCGAGCTCGCGGGCCAGGATCTTCCGCAGCTGGAGGGCGGTGCCCGACGGGGCGTCGCGCTTGCGGACGTGGTGCGCCTCCTCGATGAAGGCGTCGTAGGCCGGCAGGCCCCGCACCAGCCCCGCCGCATTCTCGACCACGCGATAGAACAGGTTCACGCCGATCGAGAAGTTGGGCCCGTACACCATCGCCCCGCCCGCGTCCTCCACCACACGCCGCAGGTCCGCCTCCCGCGCCTGCCATCCGGTCGTGCCCTCGACGAGCGGCACGCCGGCTTGGGCGCACGCCGCGACGTGCGCCGGCACGGCGTCCGCAACGGAGAAGTCGATCGCCACGTCGTGGCCGCGCAACGCCGCCGCGAGCTCGCCCGGGCCCGAGCCTGCGTCGGTCGACGTCAGCACGACGCCGACCGCGTGGCCGGCTTCGCGCGCCCGCGCCACGGCCACGCGCCCCATCTGCCCGTTCCCGAAGAACGCCAGCTTCACGGACGCGCTCCGGCGGTCTTGCCGCGCCGGGCCGGGGCCGGCTCGGCGAGCAGCGCGCGGCCGAGGCGCACGTACAGCTCCACTCCCCGCTCCAGCTCCGCCTTGGCGATGCGCTCGCGCGCGGTGTGGGCGTCGTGGATCGAGCCCGGACCGAGCAAGAGCGGCGTGCCCCAATTCGAGAGGTGCGGGACGTCCGTCGTGTATCCGACCACGCATTGCTCGAAGTCCGGCACCGCCGTGAGGCGCACCGGAGGCGTGAAGCTCAGATACTCGATCCGCGCGCGCGAGCCGACCGCCCGCTCGAGCAGCTCCCGCACCGGTCCTTGGTCGGTCACGAGCCGGATGTGGAGATCGGCCCGGGCATCGGGGGCGATGACGTTCGCCTGGGTACCGCCCACGATCACGCCGATGTTGCACGTCGTGTCGCCGAAGTAGTCATCCTTGGGCCAGGCGACGGCACGCACGTCGTCGAGCGCGTCGAGCAGCACGTGGATCGCCGAGCGCCCGCGCTCGGGGTAGGCCGAGTGGCCGCCCGTCCCTTCCCCCCGCAGCGTGACCCGCAGCGAGCCCTTGCAGCCCACGGCGAGCTTGTTTTCGGTCGGCTCGCCGTCGATGAGCCAGCGGCACTCGCGGGCGAAGGGATGGGCGTTCGCCACCCGCGCGCCCACGCTGCCCCGCTCCTCGTCCACGACGAAGAGCAGGCCGAGGTCGTTCCGCCCCTCGGCGCGCAGCCGCTCCGCAGCCGCGAGCTGCGCCGCGAGGATGCCCTTCGCGTCGCAGGCGCCTCGGCCGTACACGTACTCTTCGTCCTCCCCCGAGGCGAAGTGCGGCGGAACCGTGTCGAGGTGGGTCGAGAACACGAGCTTGGGCGGCGCGCCGGTCGTGGCTACGAGTCCGGGGCGTCCCGTTGGCGCCTCCAGCAGCTCCACGCGATAGCCCAGCCGCTCGAGGTGGGACGCGAGGAACCGGGCCACTGCCTCCTCCTCGCCGGAGACGGAGGGGATGTCGATGAGGCGCCGCGCCAGCTCGACCGGGTCCACCGTGCCCTCCCGGCGGCCCGCCGCCCGCCGAATCGGCGCCCGCGCCAGCACCCCCGGCCCCGCCTCGGCGCGCTCGAGCAGCGCCGTGTGCAACCGCACTACGGCCTCCGCCACGTGCTCCTCGTCCACGATGAACGTGAGGTTCACGCGCGAGGCACCCTGAGAGATGAGCGACACGTTGATGTCCCGGATCGTCTCGAACACGCGCGCCGCGATCCCGGGCGTGCTGCGCAGGCCCTCGCCCACGACACAGATGATGGCGCGGCGTGGCTGCACCTGCACGTCGCCCAGCGCCTGGAGCTCGGCCACGACGGCGGGGAGGCGGGCGTCATCGTCCACGGTCAGGGAGACGCTCACCTCCGAGGTCGCCACGACGTCCACCGGCAGCTCATGGCGGTCGAACACCTCGAACAGGGCGCGCAGGAACCCGTAGGCACCGAGCATGCGGGCGGAGCTGATCTGGACGACGGTGATCCCCGACTTGTGGGCGATCGACTTGACCGTGCCCGGCCACACGTCCGCCGCGCCGCTGACGAGGGTCCCCGGGTCGTCGGGCGCGCGGGAGTTGCAGATGCGCACGGGGATCCCCCGGTCCTTCGCCGGCTGGATCGTCTTGGGGTGCAGCACCTTCGCCCCGAAGTACGCGAGCTCCGCGGCCTCGGCGTACGACAGGCTCGGGATGGTGCGCGCGCCGCGCACCACGCGGGGGTCGGCGGTCTGCACCCCGCTCACGTCGGTCCAGATCTGGATCTCTCCCGCGCCGAGGGCAGCACCGACCAGGGCCGCCGTGTAGTCCGAGCCTCCCCGCCCCAGCGTGGTCGTAACGCCCGCCGCCGATGCACCGATGTATCCACCGAGCACGGGGATCATCCCGCCGTCGAGCAGCGGCGCGAGCTCGGCCCGCGTGCGGGCGGCGGTGGCGGCGGGATCGGGAGTCGCGCGCCCTGGGCTCTCGTCGGTGACGATGCAGCGCCGCGCGTCCACGTGGCGGGCGCGGAGGCCGGCCGTCGCCAACACCGCCGCGACGAGCGGCGCCGAGAGGCGTTCCCCGTAGGACACGATCTCGTCCTCGAGCCGGGCGCGCAGCGCCGGTTCCCGGCCGATCCGCTCGACCAGCGCGGCCAGCTCGCCGCGGGCGCGCTCGAGCTCGCCCAGGAACGCCCCCCTCGCCTCGGGACCGAGCAGCCGCTGCGCGATCTCGCGGTGGCGCTCGAGGTGCGTGTCGAAGGCGCGGAGAGCGCCTTCCCGCACGCACCCGAGCAGGGCGTCCGTCACGCCGGCGAGCGCCGACACCACGACCACGGGGCGCGAGCCGCCGTGCGCGCGCACGATTCCCGCCACGCGCGCGCAGGCGGCGGCGTCCTCGACCGAGGTGCCGCCGAACTTGAGCACCGTGGGCGTCGCGAGGTCGCTCGGGGTGCGTTCCATTGACCGTTCTCGTTACCGGAGCGCCACCTCAATCGCTGTGATGGCGCTGTGCTGTAGCCGCCCCTGGAGGAGCGCCGCGGGGGAGCGGTCACGCATGCGCACGGGCTAGCACGACCGGGGCCCAGCGCCCCGGTCCTGTCTCCCACGTCGGCCGCGACTCCTCCTACGAGTCGCGGCCGATTTCGTTTTCCAGCACGAGGAGATCCCATGACCGTAACCGACGAAGTTCTTCGAGCCAACGAGGCTTACGCCCGCCAGTTCACGCTGGGGCAGCTGCCCATGCCGCCCGCCCGCAAGCTCGCGGTGGTCGCCTGCATGGATGCGCGCCTCACGGTGGAGCAGGTGCTCGGCCTGAAAACGGGCGACGCGCACGTCATCCGCAACGCCGGCGGGATCATCACCGAAGACGCCCTGCGCTCGCTCGTCATCTCGCACTACCTGCTCGGGACGCAGGAGTTCGTGATCATCAACCACACCGACTGCGGCATGCTGACCTTCAAGGACGAGGAGCTGCGCGCGAAACTGCGGCAGCGGTGGGGGACCTCGGTCGTCGCGCCCCTCCACTTCCACGCCTTCAGCGACGTGGAGGACAACGTGCGGGAGCAGATCCAGAAGGTCCGCTCCCACCCCTGGATCCCGCGTGAGATACCGGTGCGGGGCTTCATCTACGACGTCCGGACGGGGCGGCTGGCAGAGGTGGGCCTCGTCGGGCCCGGAAAGGCCGCCGCCGCCGGCTGAAACGTCTCGGAACATCGGGGGGACCCTTGCCTCCGGTCGGGCAAGAGGTAGGCTCTATGATCCACGCCGATCTTAACGGTCATAGGAGGTGTGCATGAAGCGAACCCTGCTCTTCTCCGCGCTGGTCCCGCTCCTCGCCTGGGCGGGAGCGCGCTTCTCGGGCCCCGAGGACGAATCGGTCTTCGTGACCGGCCTGCGGGCCGGCCAGCACGAGTCCCTGCTCTACGTCTGGACGAGCGACGCCGACGCCAAGGACCCGGACTTTCTCAGCGTCATCGACGCCGATCCCAAGTCGCCGAGCTACGCCAAGGTCATCGCCACCGCGCCCACCGGCTCCACGGTGGACAACGAGGCGCATCACTTCGGCTACACGGTGAACACGGATCGGATCTTCGCGGGCGGACTGGTCTCGAACCGACTGTTCATCTACGACGTGAAGACCGACCCTCGCCATCCCAAGCTCATCAAGACGATCGCCGATTTGGGCGCGCTCACCGGCTTCTCCGGTCCGCATACCTACTACGCCGTCCCGGGCGGCGTGATGATCGCGATGCTCGGCGCCAAGGACGGCGGCGGGCCCGGCGCCCTCATCAAGCTCGACAACGACGGCAAGTTTCTCGAAGCCCTGCCGGCCCCAAACCGCCCCGACGACCCGGGCTACATGTACGATGTGGGGGTGAAGCCCGAGCTCAATCGGATGATCACCTCGAGCTGGACGCATCCGCACCACTTCCGCGGGAACCCGGTGGCGCCGGAGAACGTGGGCGACGCGGTGGCGGTGTGGGACTGGAAGGCCGGCAAGGTGCTGCAGGTCGAGCACCTCGAGAAGATGCCGCTCGAGGTCCGCTGGATGCACGGCCCCAGCGCGCGCGGCGGGTTCATCAACTGCGCCGGCGCGGGCACGATCTGGTACTGGGAGGACAAGGGCGGCAAGCTCGGGTTTACGCGCGTGATCCAGCTGCCGGCGAACTCGATCCCGGCCGACGTGCGGATCTCCTACGACAACCGGCTGCTCTACGTCTCGCTGTTCGCCGGCAACGCGCTGCAGCAGTACGACGTGTCGGACCCGTTGCACCCGAAGTTCATCAGCGAAGTGAAGCTCGACCAGCCGAACATGATGAAGCTCACCCCGGACAGCCGGCGGCTGTACGTGAGCAACTCGTTGCTCTCCAACCTGGACGGCAAAGTCCCGTTCCGGGTGCGGCTGCTCAACGTCGGCCCTCAAGGGATGACGCTGGACGAGAAGTTCGACGTCGACTTCGACCATTTCCCCACGGGGGCCGGTCGGCCGCACGACATGCTGCTGAAATAGGCGGGCAGGCCTCAGCCCGTAAGCGGTCGCGAAGGTAGTAGGGGCGCAGCATGCTGCGCCCCTACCTGTTTCCCGGGTAGCGTGACGTCGGATGCCCGCGTGCTTGCTGAACGACCCCTCGCGCACACCATTTCAGGCTAATCCATTCGGATGGGCGACGGCCGTCCCAAACGCGCGATATTCGTGTAAGCTTCGCGCTCGTGCGACGGAGGTGCTGGTGCGTCCGGGAAAGATCATCGGCGTGGGACGGAACTACGTGGAGCACGCAGCGGAGCTCGGGAACGCGGTCCCCGAGCGGCCGCTGCTGTTCTTCAAGCCGCCCACCGCCGTGATCGGCGACGGCGATCCGATCGTGCTGCCGCCCGAGTCGACGCAGGTGGACTTCGAGGCGGAGATCGGCGTGGTGATCGGTGCGCGGCTGCGCCGTGGGACGGAGGCGCAGGCGCGCGTCGCGATCGCCGGGATCACCTGCGTCAACGACGTCACTGCCCGGGACATCCAGCGGCGCGAGGAGCAGTGGGCGCGCGCCAAGGGCTTCGACACGTTCTGTCCCGTGGGCCCGCGGGTCGTCCCGGTCGCACCGGACCGCCTCACCGAGCTCGAGGTGGTGTGCCGCGTGAACGGCCGCGAGCGCCAGCGGGGCCGGGCGAGCCAGATGGCCTTCGGCATCGTCGCGCTCGTCGCCTACGTCTCGCAGGCGATGACGCTCGAGCCCGGCGACCTCATCGCGACCGGCACGCCGGCGGGCGTCGGCCCGCTCCAGCCGGGCGACGTCGTCGAAGTCGAGATCCCCGGCGTGGGGGTTCTCCGGAACCCCGTCGTCGCATAGGAGCATCCTTGGACCCCGCAACCTCCGCCTTGCGGCTCGCGAGCCGCACCGACGACCTGGGGACCGAAGCAGCCTACCTCGTGCTCGAGGCAGCCCACCGGCTCGAGGCCGCGGGGCGCCACGTGGCGCACCTCGAGATCGGCGAGCCCGACACGCCCACGCCGGCGCACATCATCGAGGCGGGGGTGCGGGCGCTGCGGGACGGGCACACGCGCTACGCCGTCGCGCCCGGAATTCCGGAGCTGCGCGTCGCGATCGCGGAGTCGCTGGCGGAGCGCGGGCTCTCCGTCGGGCCGGAGCACGTGGTCGTGACGGCGGGCGCGAAGCCGGCGCTGTTCTACGCGATGCTCGCGCTCATCGAGCCGGGCGACGAGGTGCTGTGCCCCGACCCCGGCTTCCCGATCTACGAGTCCGTGGTGCGGCTCGCGGGCGGGCGCCCGGTGCTCTACCCGCTGGACGGCGAGCGCGGCTTCGCCCCCGACGTGCAGGCGATCGCCGAGCGCATCACGCCGCGCACGAGCCTGCTGGTGTTGAACCTCCCGCACAATCCGACGGGTGGCGTCGCCGCGCCGGCGGACGAGGAGCGGCTCGCCGAGCTGGCGCAGCAGCACGATCTCGCGGTGCTGTCGGACGAGGTGTACGGCCGGATTCGCTACGAGGGGACACCCAGGAGCATCGCCGCCCTCCCGGGCATGGCCGAGCGCACGGTGGTCGTGGACGCGTTCTCCAAGACGTACGCGATGACCGGATGGCGACTCGGTTACGGAGCGATGCCGACGGGGATGGTGGACCGGGTGACGACCTTGCTCATCAACGCCGCTTCCTGCACCACGACGTTCGTGCAGCACGCCGGGATCGCGGCGCTGCGCGGGCCGCAGGACCCGGTGCGCCGCATGGTGGCGGCGCTCAAGACGAAACGCGACTTGATCGTGAACGGGCTCGACAAGATCGACGGGATACGGTGCGCCCGCCCCGCCGGGGCGTTCTACGCGTTTCCGAACGTCGCGCCGATCCTCGAGCGCGCGGGACTCAAGGCCCAGGGGCTCGCCGACCGGCTGCTCGCCGACTACGGAGCGGCCCTGCTCGCGGGCACGGCGTTCGGCCCGGGAGGGGAAGGCCATCTGCGGCTGTCGTTCGCGACGTCGGCGGAGCAGATCGCACTCGGGCTCGAGCGCATCGCCCGCTGCGTCACTGACCTTCGAACATCAGCTCCTTCGCGCGCGCCGTCGCCTTGACGACCGCCTTGATGAGCGTCACCCGCAGCTTCCCTTCCTCGAGCTCGAGGATGCCGTCGATGGTGCAGCCCGCCGGCGTCGTGACGGCGTCCTTGAGCAGGGCGGGGTGATCGCCGGTCTCGAGCGCCACCGTGGCGGCGCCGAGCAGGGTCTGGGCGGAGAGCAGCGTGGCGACGTCGCGCGGCAGCCCGACCTTCACCCCCGCCTCGGCCAGCGACTCCAGGATGATGTAGACGAACGCGGGCCCGCTCGCCGAGAGGCCGGTGACGGCGTCCATGTGCTTCTCGTCCACCACCACCGTCCGGCCCACGGTGTCGAACATCGCGCGGGCGAGCTCCAGGTGCTCCGCGGCGGCGTGTGCGCCCTTGCAGAGACCGGTCATCCCGGTGCCGACCAGGCAGGGAGTGTTCGGCATGGCGCGCACGACGGGCACGGCCGTGCCGAGCGTCTTCTCGATGAACGCGGTGGGCACGGACGCGGCCACGGACACGATCAGCTTGTCGGGCGACACTTCGGCCCCGATTTCCTCCAGCACTTCCCGCACGTTCTGGGGCTTGACCGAGACGAGCAGCACGTCCGCCTCCCGGGCCGCGGCGCGGTTGTCCGTGCCGACGGGGATTGCGAGCTGCTCGGAGAGCAGGCGCGCCCGCTCGGCGTGCCGCACCGTGCCGCGCACCCGCTTGGGCGACAGGCCCGCCTTAAGCAGTCCCTGGAGCAGGATCGCGCCGATCTTCCCGGTGCCGAGGAGCGCGATGCGGCGCTCCCCCAGTCGCTGCAGCATGGTCGTCGAGGCCATGGGAGATCTTACCGAGAAACGCGACTCGTGGCGAGCGACACTCGATCCCAGCGCTGGCTCGGGCTCGACGGGTGCGGCACGAAGCCCCGCACCTCGCGGCGCAGCCCCCACACGCGATAGGTCCCCGCCACGGGGACCACCACGGCTTCCTCGTCGATCAGCACGCGCAGCGCCCGCGCGGCGCTGCGCTGCGCGTCTTCCGGCGCGGCCGCCGCCCGACAGGCGTCAAGGAAGCGCCGCGCCGCGCCGCGCACCGCGAGATCGGCGACGACGCAGGGATCGGCGTCGCTCAGCTCGCCCGCCACCGTCCAGAGATCGCCCGCTCCCGACTTGATCCGCGCCTGGTAGGCGCCGCTCTCGGGCAGCGGCACGATCCGCAGATCGATCCCCGCCTCGCGCAGTTGGTCCTGGACGACCGTGGCCATCACCCGATGGATGTCGAAGTCGGGGGGGCCGATCACCAGCGTCAGGGCGAGGCGCCGCCCCGCCTTGGCGCGGGTCCCGTCCGGGAGGGGCGTCCAGCCGGCGCCGTCGAGCACGCGCCGCGCCCGGCGCGGATCGAAGCGCGCACCCCCGACGAGATCGGCACTCCGGCCCAGGAGCACGGCGGGCCCGAGCAGCAGCGCCGGCTCGGCAGTGCCGCGCCACGCGGCCTCGGCGAGGCGCGGCCGGTCGAGGGCATAGACGATGGCGCGCCGGATCGCGGAGCTCTGCTGGTTCACGTACAGGGCGTCGTAGCCGCCGACCGGGGAGGTGGCGACGGCGATGTCGGGGAGCAGGCGCGCCGCCCGCGCCGCTTCGCGGGGCAGGTCGCTCGCGACGTGCACGGCGCCGGCGCGCAGTGCCAGCAGGCGCGCGTTTGCGTCCGGGAGGAACCGGAACGTGAGGCGGCGCAGCCGCGCCCGGTCCCCCCAGTATTCGTCGAAGCGCTCGACCGTGAGGTGGTCGCCCCGGGCGTATTCGACGAATCGGAACGGCCCCGTGCCGACGGGGCGCGGCGCGCTGTCCGGTCCCGGCGCCATGATGCTCCAGTCGGGGTTGGCGAGCTGCTCGACCAGGCGCCGAGCCGGGCGCGTCGGCGTGATGTCGAGGGTGGTGTCGTCGATGACGCGCACGGACCCCTCGCCGATCCCCATGGGGCCGCCGCCGGCGCGGGCGATGCGCCGCATCGTCCACACTACCGCCGCAGCCGTCAGCGTGGTGCCGTCGTGCATCCTCACGCCCTGGCGCAGATGGAACCGCCACGTGTTCCGTGACCGCAGCTGCCAGCGGGTCGCGAGCTGCGGGGCGACGCTGAAGTCGGGCGTCAGGCGCACCAGCGTCTCGTAGACGTTGGCGTTGACGGGGTGCAGCCCGAGTCCGGAGCCGGCGTCAGGAGTGTCGGGGTCGGCGGGCGTGGCCACGACGAGCTCGTCGCGCGCCGCGGCTGGCGTGCCGCGCCGCCCGCAGGCGAGCGCGGCGCTCAGGGCGAGCCACACGATGCAACGCGGTGCGCGGCGTGGGACCATGATGCGGCAAGATACCCCGCTCGCCGACCCCGCGAGCCGCGCCTAGCTTTGGAGCCATGCCGACCGACCGCCGCGCCTTCCTCCACACCCTCGGCGCCGCCGCGCTCGCCGCGGGCCTCGGCCGCGCGCGCGCGGGCCCGCTGCCGCGCCCGGTCGCGACGCTCGACCGCATCGGGCTGCAGCTCTACACCGTGCGCGGCGCCCTGGAGCGCGATTTCGAGGGCACGCTCGACCGGGTGGCGGCCATCGGGTACCGCGAGGTCGAGTTCGCCGGCTATTACGGGAAGACGCCACGCGAGGTGTGGGTCGCGCTCGAGAAGCGCGGGCTCGCCGCCCCGTCCGCGCACGTGCCCTTCGAAACCCTCAAGGGCAACTGGCGCGGCGCGCTGGAAGACGCCCGCGTGGTCGGGCACCGCTATGTGGTCGTTCCCTGGATTCCACCGGACGAGCGGCGCTCGCTCGATGGCTACAAGCGCGTGGCGCGGCTGTTCAACCGCGCCGGCGCGGTGGCACGGGAGCTGGGTCTGCAGTTCGCGTATCACAATCAAGCCTTCGAGTTCGCACGCCTCGGCGGCCGCGTGCCCTACGACGTGCTCCTCGCCGACACGGACCCGAAGCTCGTGGCGCTGGAGCTCGACCTCTATTGGATCAGGAAGGGCGGCGGCGACCCACTCGCTTATTTCGCCAGGTACCCCGGCCGCTTTCCCATGGTGCACGTGAAGGACATGGACAAGACGCGCCAGCGCGGCATGACCGACGTGGGCCGCGGCGTCATCGACTTCAAGCGGATCTTCGCGCGACGCGCCCAGGCCGGCATCGCCCATTGCTTCGTCGAGCACGACCAGCCGGCCGACCCGTTCGCCTCCATCCGGGCGAGCTACGACTACCTCAAGCACCTCGAGTTCTGACCCAGGAGCCGATGGTGTTCAGCCAGCAGAAGACGTACGACGTGTGCATCGTCGGCTCGGGGGCGGGCGGCGGGATGGCCGCCTCCGTGCTCACGCAGGCGGGCGCGGACGTGATCGTGCTCGAGGCGGGCGGCCCCTGGGACAACACCAAGGACTCCGCGATGCTCACCTGGCCCTACGACACCGCGCGGCGCGGCGCCTCCAGCCGAGAGCGACCCTTCGGCGAATTCGACGCCTGCATCGGCGGGTGGGACATCGAGGGGGAGCCGTACACGCGGGCGCCGGGGACGCGGTTCGACTGGTGGCGCGCCCGCATGGTCGGCGGGCGCACGAACCACTGGGGCCGGATCTCGCTGCGCTTCGGGCCGAGGGACTTCCGGCACAAGAGCGTCGACGGCCTGGGGGACGACTGGCCGATCGGCTATGACGACGTGAAGCCCTACTACGACCGGGTGGACCGGTTGGTGGGGATCTTCGGGTCGAAGGAAGGCCTCCCGAACGAGCCCGACGGGATCTTCCTGCCGCCGCCCAGACCCCGCTGCTACGAGCTCGTCGTGAAGCAGGCGTGCGACAGGCTCGCGATCACCTGCATCCCCTCCCGCCTCTCGATCCTCACACGCCCGCTGCACGGCCGCCCCGCCTGCCACTATTGCGGCCAATGCAACCGCGGCTGCCGCAGCAACTCGAACTTCACGTCCACCAACGTGCTGATCGCGCCCGCCCTCGCGACCGGAAAGCTGACGCTCGTCACGAACGCGATGGCGCGCGAGGTGACGCTCGACAAGACCGGCCGCGTCACGGGCGTCGCCTACGTGGACAAGACCGACGGCAGCAACCGGCACGCACGCGCGCGTGTCGTCGTGCTCGCCGCCAGCGCGTGCGAGTCGGCGCGCCTGCTCCTGAACTCGAAGTCGTCGTTGTTCCCGAACGGGCTCGCGAACTCGAGCGGCGTTGCCGGCAAGTACCTCACCGACACGACCGGCACGGACATGGCGGGGTTCATCCCCCGCCTCGCCGACGGCGTGCCGCACAACGAGGACGGGGTAGGCGGAATGCACCTGTACATGCCCTGGTGGCTCGACAACGCGAAGCTCGACTTCCCCCGCGGTTACCACATCGAAGTGTGGGGCGGGCACGATCAGCCGTCCGCAGGCTTCATGGGCGGGATCGAGAGCTATCCGGGGGGCGGCGGCTACGGGAAGGACCTCAAGAATATGTACCGTCGCTACTATGGCGCGGCGGTCGGGTTCTCCGGACGGGGCGAGCAGATTCCGAACGAAGACTGCTACTGCGAGATCGACCCGGACACGGTGGACCGCTGGGGCATCCCCGTGCTGCGCTTCCATTGGAAGTGGTCGGACCACGAGGTCCGGCAGGTCAAGCACATGCACGAGACCTTCCAGGCGCTCATCCACGCGATGGGCGGGACGCCGCTCTGGGCCGCGCCCGGCGCCGACGAGCAGTACGGAATCGCGCCGGGCGGCCGGATCATCCACGAGCTCGGCGGGACCCGCATGGGCGACGACCCGAAGACGTCGGTGTTGAACCGCTGGTGCCAGGCGCACGACGTGAGAAACCTGTTCGTCACGGACGGCGGGCCATTCGTGTCGCAGGCGGATAAGAACCCGACATGGACGATTCTGGCGCTGGCGTGGCGGACCAGCGAGTACATCGTGGACCAGGTGAAAAAGGGAAACCTCTGATGAAATGCGGAGTGCGGTGTGAAATTAGTGCGGAGTGCGGAATGCGGAATGCGGAGTTTGACGTCCGTCCTTCGATTCCGCACGCCGCATTGAATACTCCGCAATCCGCATTCCACATTCCGCATTGGGGTGGGGCATGAACCGTCGGGACACGGTCAAGCTCCTCGCTGTCGGGGCGGCGTTCTGGCTCACGCCGTCCGACGTGCGTCGCGCGGCCGAGTTCGCCGCCAAGGCCCGCTCGGGGGGGAGGGGCTACGAGCCCAAGTTCTTCACGCCACACGAATGGGAGACCGTGCGGATGCTCGTCGACCTCGTCATCCCGCGCGACGGCCGCTCCGGCAGCGCGACCGATGCCGGCGTCCCCGAGTTCATGGACTTCGTGCTCACCGACGAGCCCGGGCGCCGGACCGCGATGCGTGGCGGGCTCGCCTGGCTGGACCACGAGTGCGACGATCGCTACGGCAAGACCTTCGTGGCCTGCGCGGACGCCGAGCGCGCCGCCGTGCTCGACGATATCGCGTGGCCCAAAAGGGCCAGATCCGCTCTCGCCCCCGGCGTCGCGTTCTTCCAGGGTTTCCGCGATCTGACGGCATCGGGGTTCTGGTCCAGCAAGATGGGCGTGCAGGACCTCCGCTACATGGGCAACGTGGTCGTGCCCGAATGGAAGGGATGCCCGGACGAACAGCTCAAGAAACTCGGCGTGAAGTACCCGTGGTGAGGCGGGGGAAGGGGGAAGGGTCCATGCCTGAGAAGCGGCTCGGCGTCGGGTTCATCGGGAGCGGGTTCAATGCACGGTTTCACCTGCAGGCCTTCCAGGCCGTGCGCGACGCGGACGTCCTAGGGGTATGGAGCCCGAACAGGCAGCACGCCGAGGAGATGGCGGCCCTGGCGCGCCGGCTCGACGTCGGCGAGGCAAAGGCGTTCCCGTCCATCGCCCAGCTGGTGACCGATCCCGCGATCGACGCCGTGTGGCTGTGCGGGCCGAACTTCGCCCGCGTCGAGAACGTGGAGGAGATCGCGGACACGATCGCGCGCGGCAAGGGCCAGCTCAAGGGTATCGCCTGCGAGAAGCCGCTCGCCCGCAACGTCGCCGAGGCGAAGCGCGTCGCCGAGCTCGTGACGCAGGCCGGCATCGCCCACGGCTATCTCGAGAACCAGGCGTTCGCGCCGGCCGTCGTCCAGGGGCGGGCGATCACCTGGGCCCGCGGGGCGTCGCTCACGGGCCGCCCCTATCTCGCCCGCGCCGCCGAAGAGCACAGCGGGCCGCACATGCCGTGGTTCTGGCGGGGCGAGCTCCAGGGCGGCGGCGTCTTGAACGACATGATGTGCCACTCGGCGCTCGTGGTGCGCCACCTCCTCACCAAGCCCGGCGCGCCCTCGTCCAGCGTCCGACCGGCGCGGGTGACGGGCCACATCGCGAGCCTGAAGTGGACCAGACCCGAGTACGCGAAGCGGCTGCAGCAGATGATGGGGAAGGACGTGGACTACGCCAAGGCGCCCGCCGAGGACTTCGCGAGCGTGCTGATCGAGTTCGCCGCCGACGACGGCGCCACGGTGCTGGGCGAGGCCACGACCTCGTGGAGCTTCGTGGGCCCGGGGCTCAGGCTTTCGGCCGAGCTGCTCGGCCCCGAATATTCGATGGCGTGGAACTCGCTCGACAGCGGGTTGCAGCTCTTCTTCAGCCGCGCGGTGAAGGGCGAGGCCGGCGAGGACCTGGTCGAAAAGCAAAACGCCGAGATCGGGCTCATGCCGGTCGTCGCGGGCGAGCCGGCGGTGTACGGCTACGAGGCCGAGGACCGCCACTTCGTGCGGGCGTTCCTGAAGGGTGAGCCGCCCGAGCTGACGTTCGACGACGGCGTCGAGGTGGTGAAGCTCCTGATGACGGCCTACATGAGCGCGGAGCAGGGAAAGACGCTGGACTTTCCCCCGAAGGGGCTGGAGGCGTTCGTCCCCGCCGTGGCCAAGGGAGCCTGGAAGCCGTGACACAATTGATGCGTCGAACGACGCTTGTCCTCACGCTCGCGAGCGCCTTCGCGGCGCCGCGCCTAGCCGCTCAGCTACCCGCTCCCATGAGCGACATGCTGCGGCGGCTGTTCGCCTCGCGCGAGTTCGCTCCGGAGCGATTCGGCCCCGCCCGCTGGATCGACGGCGGGGCGGCCTATACCACGGTCGAGCCTTCCGCCGATCTGCGCGGCGGCTCGGACATCGTGCGCTACGAGACCGCCACCGGCGCGCGCACGGTGTACGTCACGGCGCGGCAGCTCGTCCCCGCCGGAGGCGCCGCGCCCCTCGACATCGACGACTACACCTGGTCGGCGGACGGCGCGCAGCTGCTCGTGTTCACAAACTCCCGTCGCGTGTGGCGCCAGAACACGCGCGGCGATTACTGGGTGCTCGACCGGCGCAGCGGCGCGCTGCGGCGGCTGGGCGGGCGCGATGCCCCGCCGTCCTCGCTGATGTACGCCAAGTTCGCTCCCGCGGGCGACCGCGTCGGCTACGTGCGGCAGGGCGATCTGTACGTCGAGCGCCTCGCCGACGGGCGCATCACCCGCCTCACTGACGACGCCGACTCGCTGCACGTGAGCGGCATGACTGACTGGGTCTACGAGGAGGAGTTCGACCTGCGGGACGGCTTCCGCTGGTCTCCCGACGGGACGCGCATCGCCTACTGGCATTTCGACATGACCGGGGTGCGCACGTTTCTGCTGATCAACAACACCGACTCGCTCTATCCGTTCGTCATCCCCATCCAGTACCCCAAGGCGGGAACCGCCAACTCGGCCGTCACGGTCGGCGTCGTGAGCGCGGACGGCGGCGCGACGACGTGGCTCCAGGTGCCCGATGATCCGCGCGAGAACTACCTGCCCCGGATGGAATGGGCGGGACCGCGTGAAATCGCGCTCCAGCGGATGAACCGTCGGCAAAACCTCGATCGAGTCATGCTCGCCGACGCAGCGACGGGCGCAGTGCGAACCGTGCTCGCCGAGCGGGACAGCGCGTGGCTGGACGTGGTGGACGACCTGCGATGGCTCGGCGGCGGGAAGGAGTTCACGTGGGTGAGCGAGCGCGACGGGTGGCGGCACGTGTATCGCGTGGGTCGCGACGGCAAGGCGGCGCGCCTCGTGACACCCGGTGCGTTCGACGTCACCGACCTCGCCGCCGTGGACGAGCCGGGTGGCTGGCTCTACTTCATCGCCTCGCCCGACAACGCGACCCAGCGATACCTGTACCGCACGCGCCTCGACGGCCGCGCCACGCCGGAGCGCCTCTCGCCGGCGGACCGGCCGGGCACCCATGGCTACGAGATCTCACCGGACGCGCGCTGGGCGTTCCACACCTACTCGACCTTCGACACCCCCAGCATGACGGACCTGGTGCGGCTGCCGTCGCACGCCAGCGTGCGGACTCTCGCCGCGAACGAGGCGCTGCGGGCGGCCGTCACCCCGCTGACCGGCCGCAAGACGGAGTTCTTCAAAGTAGCCCTGGCGGACGGCGCGACGCTCGACGGCTGGATGATCCGCCCGCGCGTCTTCGATTCCACCAAGACGTATCCGCTGCTGATGTACGTGTACGGCGAGCCGGCTGGACAGACGGTGCTCGACCAGTGGTTCGGAAGCCCCGGGGTGTGGTTCCGGACGCTGGCGGATCAGGGGTACGTGGTCGCAAGCGTGGACAACCGCGGCACTCCGGCGCCGAAGGGACGCGCGTGGCGCAAGGTGGTCTACGGCGCGATCGCCGTGCTGTCGAGCGGCGAGCAGGCGGACGCGGTGCGGGCGCTCACCCGGTCGCGCCGCTACCTCGACTCGACACGCGTCGCGATCTGGGGCTGGAGCGGCGGGGGCTCGAGCACGCTCCAGGCCCTGTTCCGTTATCCCGAGGTCTATCAGGTGGGTATGAGCGTGGCGCCCGTGCCCGACGAGCGGCTCTACGACACGATCTACCAGGAGCGTTACATGGGCCTGCCGCAGGAGAATGCGGCGGGCTACCAGGAATCCTCGGCCATCACCCACGCCGAAGGGCTGCGCGGCCGGCTGCTCGTGGTGCACGGCTCGGGAGACGACAACGTGCACTACCAGGGCACGCAGCGCCTGCTCAACCGGCTGATCGCGCTCGGCAAGCCGGTGGACTTCATGGAGTATCCGAACCGGAGCCATTGCATCTGCGAGGAGCAGGGCACGAGGCTGCATCTCTATTCGCTGCTCACACGCTACCTGCTCGAGCACCTGCCCGCGGGACCGCGGCCCTAAGAGGGCTCCCGCGCGCCCAGTCCCCGCGCCTCGAGCTCCTCGAGCGACCGGGGCCAGTCCTGCTTGAGCAGCCGCGACAGCGCGCGATCGGCGAGCAGCCGCCCGCCCGTCTGGCACGTCGGGCAGTAGTTCACCTCGTTCTCCGCGTAGCGGATCCGCTGCACCGCGGAGCCGCACACCGGACAGGGCTTCCGGTACCGCCCGTGCACGGCCATGCCCTCCCGAAACGCCGTCACCTTCTCGGGGAACCCGTCGCCCGTCTCGGCCCGCAGCCGCTCGATCCAGGCCCTGAGCGTGGCGCGGGTCGCTTGATGAAGCCGCGCGACCTCCTCGTTCGTGAGCGTCGACGTCAGCTGCAGCGGCGACAGGCGCGCCGCATGCAGGATCTCGTCCGAGTACGCGTTCCCGATGCCGCTGAAGAGCCGCGGGTCGGTGAGGGCGCGCTTGAGGGTGTGGCGCTCACGCGCGAGCGTTTCCTGAAACGCGGACAGATCGGCCTCAAGCACCTCGAGACCCCCGCGGTCGAGCGCGGCGAGGGCGCGTGCGCCCCGCGCCAGGTGGATGGAGGCGCGCTGCTGCTTGCTCGCCTCGGTGAGGAGCAGCGTGGCGTTGGGGAAGTCGAAAGCGGCGAGACCGTAGCGGCGCGGGATCGCCGCGCCGCGCGGCTGCCACCGCAGCCGCCCCGCGATCATGAGGTGCAGCACGATGAAGTAGTCGTCGTCGAGACGGAACACGATGCGCTTGCCGAGCCGGCGGAGCTCCTGCACCACGCGCCCCGTCACGTCGGCGACCGGGGGATCGACGGTCCGCAGCAGGAAGGGGCTCGGGATCCGGAGCGCCTCGAGCGGGCGGCCCACCACGCGCGGTCCCAGCGCTTCCAGATAGACGACGATGTCCGGCAGCTCGGGCATCCGACTCCTTCACGCCGAACTCAATCCCCGAGAGCGACCGGTCCCTGAGCCGCGCCCGCCGCGCGCGGCCGAAACAACACCGCGAACAGCGCGAGAATAACGAAGGCCATGGTAGCGGGATACATCCAGATGCGGTGCCAGTCGTGCGTTATCGCCCCATCGGGCGCGGCGGTGGCGAAGGCGCCCACGACGCGGCCCGACACCCATGCGCCGATGGCGTAGCCGACCCCGTTCGTGACGACGTTGATGAGGCCCTGCGCCGCCGCGCGGATCTTCTCGCCCGCCCGCTGGTCCGTGTAAATTTGCCCGGCCACGAAGAAGAAGTCGTAACACACTCCGTGCAGCAGGATCCCGGCGTAGAGCAGCCACATCCCGGCGCCGATATTGCCGTTGCCGAACGCGAGGTAGCGGAGGGTCCAGGCCAGCATTCCGCCCAGCATGATCGTCTTGATGCCGTAGCGCCGCAGCGCGAACGGCAAGAGCAGCATGAAGAAGATCTCGGACATTTGCCCGAACGTCTGGATGAAGGCGGGCTCAGGCGCGCGGATCTCGTTCAGGAAGAGGTTCGTGAACGCGTAGTAAAACTGCAGCGGGATGCACAGCAGGAACGAGCCCACGACGAACACGACGAACGTCCGGTCCGTGAGCAGCTGCAGCGCGTCGAGCCCGAGGGCGTTGCGGGCGCTGAACGGCATCCCCGCGGCCCGGGGCGGCGTGTGGGGCAGGGCGAAGGAGTAGAGTCCCAGCGTGAACGATGCGATCGCGGCAACCCGCAGCGGCAGCGCCTGGGCGTCGGCGTGCAGCACCTTGCCGACGAGGATCCCCGCCACGATCCACCCGATCGTGCCCAGCACGCGGATGAACGGAAAGTCGCGCGCCGGGTCGGCGACGTTGTGGAACGAGATCGAGTTGGTCAGCGACAGCGTCGGCATGTAGCACAGGGCGTACACGATCAGGGCCGCAAAGAAGGTCCAGAACGTCGTCACCGTGGACACGTACCACAGGATCGCCCCACCCACCAGATGAAGGGCGGCAAGCAGCTTCTCGGTGGCGAAGAACCGGTCCGCGAACACGCCCATGAAGAACGGGGACACGATCGCGGCGATCGCAGTCGTCATGTACGCGGCACCGATCTGCGGACCGGTGAAATGCCGCGTGCTGCCGAGGTAGGTCCCCATGGTGACGAACCACGCCCCCCAGATGAAGTACTGGAGGAACATCATCGTGGAGAGTCGGCCACGCGTGCTCACGGCACCACCCGGACCTTGATGTCGCGGTAGGCCACGCGGTCACCGTGGTCCTGCAGGCCGATGTAGCCCGCCGCGTTGCGCCCGTAGCGCGGGTGCGGGGCGAACTTGCTCGCCTTGACCTTCGCCTCCCAGTCGGGGCTCAAGAGCTCGTATGCGACCACCTTCACACCGTTCAGCCAATGCTCCACGTGATGCCCCCGGGCGACGAGCCGCACCCGGTTCCACTCGCCCGCCGGCTTCACCACCCCGGCGGGCGCGGGATAGAGGGCGAAGGTCGAGCCGGCAGCGGTCAGACGTGACTTGCCGTCGGGATGCCGCGCGTCGTCCAGCACCTGCATCTCGGGAGCGGTCCAGTAGATGGCTTCGTCGTCCTCGCTCGCGCGGTAGAAGATCCCGCTGTTGCCCCCCGGCGCGACGTTCCACTCGAGCGAGAGCTCGAAGTCGCGGAACTGCTCGCGCGTGACGATGTCGCCGGCCGCCGCGACGCGGGTGAGCGCGCCGTCGACGACCTGCCATCCGGCAGGCATCGAGTCCATCTTGAAGCCACGCCAGCCGGCAGTCGTCTTGCCGTCGAACAGCAGCCGCCAGCCCGCGGCGCGCTCGGCGGGGGACAGGGTATTGGGAGACTGGGCGGACAGGGCGGGAACGACCGCCGGCAGCAGGACCAGCACGGCCGTGGCGGCAAGCGCCGCGGAGCGAGCAGCGGTCATCGTGACCTCCGGGCTGGGGGGGCGTCGAGTCGGGCGACAACACTATGGCCTCAACACGGGATCCGCCATGAACCTCGTCGTGGGACAAAAGGCGCGCCGCAGCCACACGCTCACGGCCGAGCACGTGCAGACGTACGCGGCCCTGACGGGGGACTATAATCCCCTGCATTTCGATGCGGCGTTCGCGCACCGCACTAA
Source organism: Gemmatimonadota bacterium (assembly GCA_003222115.1). Lineage (GTDB taxonomy): Bacteria > Gemmatimonadota > Gemmatimonadetes > Gemmatimonadales > GWC2-71-9 > AG29. The sequence goes on from QHUL01000072.1 coordinate 22,089, forward strand.
GTTCGGGCGGCTGGTCGTCCAGGGCGGCCTCACCACGGGGCTGCTGCACGCCCTCGTGGCGATGGACCTGCCCGGACCCGGGACCGTCTTCCTCAGCCAGAACTGGAAGTTCACGGCGCCGGTCTATCTCGGCGACACGATCACGGCGGAGGCCGAGGTGGTGAGCGTGCACCCGACCAAGCCGGTGTGCCAGCTGCGCGTCGTCATCAAGCGTGAGGACGGCGAGATGGTGCTGGAGGGGGAAGCGTGGTGCTACACGCTCGCCGCCAAGGACGACCCGTCTTAGCGGCGTCGCAGGGCCATCCACGCCGCCAGGGTCGCGGTCTTCTCGTCCGCGCGCCAAGGACCATCGAGCGAGCGGCCCAGCTCCGTAACGGCGCGTCGCAACTGCGCCTCGGTGCGCTTCAGCAGCGCCGCGGCCCGGACGTACGCCTCGCGCTCCACCACCACGGAGCACGGCACGCCCTGCGAGTCGAGCGCCGCGGCGAGCGCCGTCCGGAACAGCGCCCCCTCGAGCGCATGCGCGCGAATGTGGTCGTTCGCGATCCGGGCCGGGTCGATGACGCTCCCCACCACGAGGGCGGCGGCGCGGATCGCGTGGCCGGCGTCACGGTACCGCTCGAGCAGCTCGCGGATCGATCGCTCGGTCGCGCCCGTGACGACGCGCAGCAACCGTTCCTCCACGCGCCGCGACGCCGCGCCGGCCGCGCCCATGACGGCATGATACGGCTGGCGGGAGGTGGGCACCGCCGGATCGCTCAGCTCGACGACGCGGCGGTCGAGCGCGCGCGGCGCGCTCGCCGGGCCCGCCAGCAGGACTCCGGTGGCCCACCCCGACTTGACGCGAAACCCGACGGCCGCGGGCGCCGCTTTCATCCCGTGAAGATGGACCTCGCTCCGCTCCTGTTCCAGACCTAGCTTACCGCGTCATGTCCCTCGCCCGGCGACTCTTGCTCCGTGTCTCGCGCAGCGCCTGGCTCGCCGACCAACTGCGGCGCCGCGCGTTCTTCCGCCGCGCCGCGCGGCGCTTCCTGCCGGGCGAAGACGTCGCGGCGGCGCTCGACGCCGCCGCCGATTTCGCCCGAGCCGGCCTGGGGACGCTGCTCACGCAGCTCGGCGAGCAGGTGCGCAATCCCGCCGAGGCCCGGGCCGTGCGGGATCACTACCTCGACGTCCTCGGCCAGGTGCGCCGGCGGGGGCTGCCGGCCCAGCTCTCGGTCAAGCTCACGCATCTCGGGCTGGACGTGGATCGCGCCGCCTGCGCCGCGGCCCTGGGCGCGCTCGCGGCGCGCGCCGAGCAGACCGGGTCCTTTCTCTGGATCGACATGGAGGAGTCGCGCTACGTGGACGCGACGCTGGACCTGTACCGCGAAGTGCGCGCCGAGCACGCCCGCGTCGGCGTCTGCCTCCAGGCCTATCTCCACCGCACGTTCACCGATCTCGACCGCCTGGTCCCGCTCGGGCCCGCGATCCGCGTCGTCAAGGGAGCGTACAACGAGCCGCCGGCGGTTGCCTTTCCGAAGAAGCGCGACGTGGACGCGGCCTACGTCGCGCTGGCGGAGCGGCTGCTCAAGGAGGCGGCGCGCGCGCGAGCCCTGCCGGTGTTCGGCACGCACGACCTGCGGCTGATCGGACGCCTGCGGGAGCGGGCCCGCGCGCTGGGCGTCCCACGGGACGGCTACGAGGTGCACATGCTGTACGGGATTCGCTCCGCGGACCAGCGCGCCCTCGCGGCGGACGGCTGCGTGGTGCGGGTGCTCGTCAGCTACGGGACGCACTGGTTCCCGTGGTACGTGCGGCGGCTCGCCGAGCGCCCGGCGAACGTGTGGTTCGTGCTGCGGAACCTGGTGTGACACGAAGATGCCCCCGACGGAGCTCGGGGGCATCAGCGGAGATTACCGCACCACCACCCTGCCACTCATCGCCGTGCCGTGCACCGCACAATCGTACTGGTAGGTGCCGGGGGTGGTGAACGTGACGGAGTACGTCTGGCCGTCACCGCTCATGATCGCACTGCTCGCGAACGTGGGAGAGCCGAGCGACTGGACGCTGTGTGCCATGCCCTGGGTGCTGGTCCACGTCCAGGTGACGGTGCCGCCTATCGCGACCGTGTCCACCGCAGGGTTAGAGCTTCCGTTGTGGGCGCTCGTGAACGCGATGGCTCCGTTGTCCCCCACCGTCACGGACCCGATGGGACCGCCACCCCCGCCACCCCCGCCGCCACCACCACCATATCCCCCGGCGCCGTTGCCTCCGTTGGGGCCGGTCGCCGTGTAGCCGCCGCAGCCCGCGAGCGACGCGAGCGCGGCGAGGCCGATGACTGCCGTGCGAAAACGCATTGGACCACCCTCCTCAGCTCGCCGGCTTGCGGGAGCTGGACTTTTCCCAGTTGACGAACAGGAACCCGCCGGGCGCGTCGAGCTTCGGCTCGCCTGGGCCGGGTAGGATTTGCAGCTGCAGCTCCTCGATCTTGTTCCTGGAGCAATTCCAGCAGGCGAGCGCGAAGTCCCCGTCCCGCCGGGTGCGCGACAGCAGCATCACGTGCACCATCGCGTTGTCGGTCACGAGCGTGCCGTTCTTGTACAGATGCCCGAACGCCCACAGCGCGACCGCGCTGTTGATCGTGGGCACGAGCGGCGTGTGGACGTGGGTGACGCCGTGGTAATAGAGGCCCAGGATCACGCCGCCGAAGCGGGGATGATGCGGCACATCCTTCGTCTGGACGCGGTCGAGCACGAGCTTCCAGCGCGCGCCGTCCTGGGTCGTGAACTCGGACACCCCATCCACCGAGTCGCGTACGGCGCCCTTGTCCCAGGCCGTGAACGCGAAGCTGCCGGAGATCGGGGCGACGTTGTTCGAGTACGGCCCGTTCTTCACCTGCGACTCCAGGCCCTCCCGCTCGTCGCCGAACGCTTGGAGGATCGGGGCCGCACTATCGGGGAACGGGAACGGCCCGGGGAGGATCTGGATGACCGGCCCGCCGCTCGTCACCCGGATCGACTGCCCTTTCTCCGCCGTCTCGTGCGACTCACTCATCTCAGAGCCGCCGTACCCGGGGGCGCCCGAGCTCTGTGCGCCCGCAACCTTGAGATGGGTCTCCATGCCGAGCTTTTTGTGCGAGCCCTCACCCACCGGGCAGTACACCTCGTAAGTCCCGAGCTTGAGGGTGAGCGTGAACGTGGCGCTGGATCCGGGCTGGATCTCGTCCGTCTCCTTCTCCATGCCATGCCCTTCGATCTCGAACGCGTGGGGGATGGTGCCGGCGTTCGTGACGGTGAAGGTCACAGTTCCCGCCGGAACCGTGCTAGCCGACAGCTCGACCTTCCACTCCCACAACCTGGCGCTCACCACCACGGGGTCGCCCGGGGCGCGGTGAGCGATGGGTCCGCCCACAACGAGGGCGGCGAGAGCCCCGGCGACGTTTCGAGTCGCTACGGCGTATATCGGACGCATGTGCGATCTTCCTCCTGCGAAGGTGTGACGCAGTTGTATTCATACCGGAGACCTCGGGGGACTCGCGCCTATTCCCCCGGGAATAATCCCGCCTGCCGTGTGGTCTCTTTACTGACGGTGCGCCACGCACCTTGAGGACCGGTTGGAGTCGAACGAGCTCGAGCGATTCGAAGCGATCATGTTGCCGCACATGGATGCCGCGTACACGCTGGCGCATTACCTGACGCGGAACGACCATGACGCGGAGGATGTCGTGCAGGAGGCCTACTTGCGCGCGCTCAAGTACTTCGACGGATTCCGGGGTGCTGCGGGCGGTGAGAGTCGTTCCTGGCTGCTCGCGATCGTGCGCAACACGGCGCACACCTGGCGGCACCAGCATCGCGCCGACACGCTCGCGACCGAGTTCGACGAGGAGCTACACAGCGAGACCGTGGCGCACGTCCATCCGGAAACGACGTTGCTCCGGGAGGCGGCGCGCGCATCGTTGCGGCACGCGATCGACGGGCTCCCGCGCGAATTCCGCGAGGTTATCGTGCTGCGAGAGCTCGAGGGGCTGTCCTACAAGGAGATCAGCGACGTCGTGGGCGTGCCGGTGGGCACGGTGATGTCGCGCCTGTCGCGCGCCCGCAGACGCCTCCAAGAGGCGCTGCGTTCGGAACAGCAGGAGCGCTGACATGACCCATCCGGTCCTCGAGGCTCAGCTGGACGCCTACCTCGACGGCGAGCTTACGGCGGACGACGCGCGCGAGCTCGAAGCGCACCTCGTCCAGTGCCCGGATTGCGCGGGGTTCCGGGACGAGCGCATCGCGCTGCGCGCGGCGATCGCGGCACACGTCCCGGCGCTTCAGGCCTCCGACGCGCTGCGCCAGCGGGTGCGCGCGGCGCTGCGCGTGGCCGGGGGGACGCGCTCCCGCCGCCGCATCGCCGCGCCGGTCGTGTGGCGCTCGCTCGCACTCGCCGCTTCACTCGCCGTCGTCGCGGTCGGCAGCTGGCGGCTCGCGCTCCAGCGCGCGGCCGGCGGAGCCCTCACCGACCAGGTGCTCGCGAGCCACGTGCGTTCGCTCATGCCGGGCCACCTCACCGACGTGGTCTCCTCGGACCAGCACACGGTGAAGCCGTGGTTCAACGGCAAGCTCGACTTTTCGCCGCCGGTGTACGACTTCTCGGGACGCGGATTTCCCCTCGTCGGCGGGCGGCTCGACTACCTGAACGGGCGGCCGGTCGCGGCGCTCGTGTATGGGCGGCGCCAGCACCTGATCAACGTGTTCCTCTGGCCCGCGGTGCAAGGCCCGGCGGGCGGGCCCCCCGCCGCTACGCGACAGGGCTACCACCTGCTCCACTGGACGACGCGGGAGTATGCCTACTGGGTGGTGTCCGACCTGGGAATCTCCGAGCTGCGCGACTTCGCCGCGCTGCTCGCGCGCGGTGACTCCGCCGCCGCTACGCCTGCGCGATGAGCGCCTGCGCCGCCGTGAAGTCCTCCGGAGTGTCCACGTCCGCGAGCGCCGCGGGCGGCCAGTCGAGGTAGACCGCTTCGGCCTTGTGCCGCTGCACCACGGCCTTGCCGCAGCCCTCCCCCGTCCACGCCATGAGCTCCCCGAACAGGGAGCGGCGGAACAAGAGCGGCGGCGCGGTCACGTCGCCGTAGCGCGACACGAAGAGCGGCGCCGCCTCGCGCCACGCCGCCGCGACGAGCCCGTCGAGCATCTGCCGGGTCACGAGCACCATGTCGGCGAGCAGGACGACCACCGCCTCAACGTCCGCGGGAAGCCGTTCCAGGCCCAAGTGCAGCGACCCGCTGGTCGCGCCCGTGTAATCGGGATTGATCGCGCAGTCGCACGGGAGCCCTGCGAGCTCGACGCGGAGGCGCTCCGCCTCGTGGCCCAGCACCATCACCACGGGTGAGAGTCCGGCCTCGAGGGCACGCCGCGCCGCGCGCCGCACCAGCGGCTCCCCTCCGAGCTCGAGCAGCATCTTGTTGCGCCCCATACGCCGCGAGGCGCCTGCCGCGAGCACGACGCCCGCTACGCGCAAGTCTCTAGATGTCGTGGGCACGGACGTCGTAACGCCTACTCGCTCGATGCATGGATCGGGGCCTGGCGCTCGCGCAGCGACTCCGCCCGCCGGCCCGAGCGCACGGCCAGGATTTCCGCAATGACGGACAGCGCGACCTGCTCCGCCCCGTCGGTCCCGACGTCGAGGCCCACGGGGCCGTAGATGCGTGCCGCGTCGCGCTCGCCAAGCGCCCCCGCGGTGATCAGAGCCTGGAGCATCCGCTCGGTGCGCTGACGCGGTCCCAGCATCCCGATGTAGGGAGCCGGCGTCCCGGCGAGGGCACGCAGGTAGCCCTGGTCGTCGGCGAAGTTGTGGGTCATGACGACGGCGTAGCAGGCGGCGTCGGGCGACAGGCGCCGGAGCAATTCCTCGGGGCGACTCTCTATCAGCGCCGCCGCCGTCGGGAACCGCTCCGCCGTGAGGTAGGCGGCGCGCCGGTCCACGATCACGACGCGGAACCCGATGTCCGCCGCGAAGTGCGCCAGCGGTCGCGCGTCGTCACCGGCGCCGCAGATCACGAGCTCGGGTGGCGGCAGGAACACGTCGCAGAAGACCGCCCGGCCGGCGATCTCGACGATCCCTGAGTCCTCGGTGCCGAGCAGATCCCTGGCACGCGCGGTCGCTCCGCGATTGAGCGGCGGGGATCCCAGGTCGCCTTCAACCGTGTCGCGGGTGACGACGAGGCTCTTCCCCCCGACCGTGAGGGAGTCCTTTAGGGTTCCCCCTTCCCCTTTCCCCGGCCGTATCACCGTGCACACGACGAAGGGGACCCGGCCGTCGAGCAGCTCCCGTTCCCGCGCACGCGCTTCGAGCACCGGCTCGACGAGAACGTCCACCTGCCCCTCACACCCGACGCCAAGATCCCAGGCCGCGATCTCGTCGGTACTCGAGCAGTAGCTCTTGAGCTCCGGCGTCCCCGACGCGAGCACCTGGAGCGCCACCTCGCGCACGTCCTGCTCGAGGCACCCCCCGCTCACGTTGCCGACCGTGCTCCCGTCCTCGGCGACGAGCAGCTTCGCGCCCTCGTGGCGGTAGGCGGAGCCGCGGGCGCGCACGATGGTCGCGAGCGCGGCGCGCCGGCCCGCCCCGCGGAGCTCGGCGAGGCGATCGAGGACGGCCCGGGTTTCGTGCCAGTGCTTCATGCGAAGGAAATCTACCCTGGGGGACTAAGGAGAGGGCCGCGCCACCCGATCGGCGAACTGCTGCCAGAAGGTCTCGGTGAGCTTCTTGGCCGTCCCCGTGAGCAGGCGCGCGCCCACGCTGGCGACCGTGCCGCGCACCTCGGACGTGGCGCTCCACTTCAGGCGGGAGCGATTCGGCGCCACCGGCTCGATCTCGAGGTCGGTGGTCACGTCGACCGCGGAGCCCGGTGCCTTGCCGCGAGCGGCGAGCTTGAGCCGCCGCGGCGGGCGCACGTCCGTCAGCTCGACATCGAGCCGGAACCTGAGCTTCACGCTGCCGACGCCGAAGGCGGACACCACCTTGAAGTGGCGGTCGTCCACCGCCTCGACCGATTCCACGCCCGGCGCGACGGACGCCACGAACTCGTGGTCGAGGAGCCGCTGCCACACCTGCTCCGGCGGCGCGGCGATCTCGGGAGCGCCGGAGAACTCGAGTCGCATTCCACCAACTTGCTTCGACATCCCCGGAACGGTTAGTCTCCCGGCGATGCCCTCCCACGCGGGCGCATCCGCCAAGCTGTCGAAGTCCCGCTTCCTCTCGGGGCTGCAGTGTCACAAGCAGCTGTGGTGGCGGGTGCACGAACCCGAGGCCGCCGAACTGACCCCCACCAAGGCCCTGCAGAATCTGTTCGCGCAGGGCGCCCAGGTGGGCGAGCGGGCGCGGCGGTACGTGCCGGGCGGCGAGCTCATCGACCTGCCCTTCTACCAGCTCGACAACAAGGTGGCGGCCACGCGCGAGTCGCTGCGGCGCGATCCCCCTGCCCTCTACGAGGCCGCGTTCCTCGCCGACGACACCTACGCCGCGGTCGACATCCTCGAACGCGGGCCCGGGGGCGCCCGGGGGTACGGCGTGATCGAGGTCAAAGCCTCGAACAGCTTGAAGCCGGAGCACATTCCCGACGTCGCCGTCCAGGTCCACGTCCTGCGGCAAGGCGGCCTGTCCGTCGAGCGCGCGGAGGTGATGCACCTGAACCCCGACTGCCGCCACCCCGACCTCTCGAAGTTGTTCGTGCGGGAGGACGTGACGGCGGCGGTCGAGGGGGCGCTGCTCGGCGTCCCCGACCAGATCGCCGCGCAGCTGCGGATGCTAGGGGGGCCGCTCCCGGACGTCCCGATCGGCGAGCACTGCACCAAGCCCTACGATTGTCCCTTCCTGGACCGCTGCTGGAAGCTGCCGCAGCATCACGTGAGCACGCTGTACCGCATCGAGCGCCGCAAGGTGCTCGAGTACGAGGCGGACGGCTACGCGACGATCTACGACCTGCCGACGGACCTCGAGCTCTCCGCGATCCACGCCCGCCAGGTGCAGGCGGTGACGTCGGGGCGGCTCGTGGCGCAGCCGGCGCTCGCGGGGGCCCTCACGGGTTTCGACGGGCCGCTCGCGTTCCTCGATTTCGAGACCGTGGCCCTCGCGATCCCGCGCTACGCCGGCTGCCGGCCGTGGGAGAACATGCCGGTGCAGTTCAGCTGCCACACGCAGGGGCGGAGTGGCAAGTACGTCCATCACGAATGGATCGCGGACGGGCCGGAGGACCCGCGCCCGGCGCTCGCCGAGGCCGTGGTGCGGGCTTGCGGCGGCGCGCGGCACGTCGTCGCCTACTACGCGAGCTTCGAGCGGGAGTGTCTCAAGCAGCTGGCGCAGGCGGTGCCGGACCTGGCCCGCGAGCTCCACGCGATCGGCGCGAAGCTCGTCGACCTGCTGCCCGTGATCCGCAACAACGTGTACCATCCCGACTTCGGCGGCAGCTTCAGCATCAAGCACGTGCTGCCCGCGCTCGTGCCGAGCCTCGCGTACGGCGATCTCGAGATCAACGAGGGGGAGACGGCGAGCGTGGAGCTGCAGCGCCTGATGTTCGACGGGGGCGAAATGCGCCTCCAGGAGCGCGCGCGCCTACGCCAGGCGTTGCTGTCCTACTGCGAGCGCGACTCCTGGGCGATGGTGAAGCTCTTGGAGCGGCTGCGGGGCCTCGTCGGTGCCGAGCAGCTGGAGTTGTTCTGAGCAGTGGCGCTCAGCGCTCCAGCCAGTAGGACACCTTCAGTAGGAACGTGTTGTCCGGGTGGGCGTCGAACAGGTCGCGGAAGTCGCCGGCGATCGACCTCGTGCCCTGCACCGGCGCGGAGTCCTGCCGACCTTGGTTCCACACGAGGAACAGCGTCGAGCCGGGGCGATACTCCCACCGCAACACCAGGTTCGACCGGAACTGCTTGAAGTTGAACTGGTCGGGGCTCGTCACCGCATACGGCTGGTAGCGGTCGTCGTAGGCCGCGGCGCGGGGGTTGGCCAGCTCACGCACGTTCGAGTACGTGCCCTTGCTCACGAACGGCTGCGCGTAGATCTGCACGGTCAGGTCGCGGGTGACGATGTAGTCCACGCGGCCGATGAGCGACGCGGTCTTCTGGTTCAGGTGAGCGAACGTGTAGTGGGTCACACCGGTTCCGTCCACGAAGTTGCCGTACCACTGCGCGTCGGCCACGTTGTGCGATCCGGTGACACGGAAGGAAACGTTGAACTGGGAAGCGAGCCGGACACTCACCTGGGTGTTGAGCTCGACCGACTCCGAGCGGCCGCCGTCGCCGCGCCAGTAGTTGCCCCACACGAACGGCACCACCGGTGGCCGGCCATCGCCATCCCACTCCGCCCACGCCGAGAAGTAGGGATCGGCCCGCACCGCCGGCCCGCCCCGCGCGCAGCGGTCACAGAAGGTCGTGCCGAGCTGACCGAAAGTGGAGCCCGCGTGCAGCCACGAGCGGTTGTTGAGCTGCACGTGCACGTTGCTGTTGGCGGCGCGTTCCAGCGCAAGCCCGTCCGCCGCCCAATACTGCCACCAGTTGAAGTTCCAAAACGCGGTCTGATAGAAGGAGCTCGGATGCAACGACTGCAGCCCGAACCAGTTGTTCCAGCTCTGCTGATCCGCCCGCTGCAGGAAGCCCAGGTCGTTGACCTCGAACCCGGGAGAGCGGCGGAGATAGCTCGTCTCGAACCGCGTAATGCCACCGCCCACCTTGCCGAAGAGCAGCTCTTCGGCATCGCCCATGAGCGTCGTGCGCGTCGAATCGAAGGTCTGGGAGCCGTCGGGCCGCTGGTAGTTATGGACCGAGGACTGCTGGGTTGCGGCGATCGCCTGCCGCGTCCCCGCCACGCGGCTCAGGTCGAGCGACCCGGAAAGCTGGTAACGCCCCCCTGGGAAGCGGTGACGGAAGTCCACGGCACCGGCGTACGCGCTCTGGCGCAGGTACGGGTCGGTCCACACGTCGAGGTTGCGGTCCACGGCCGTGGCGATCACGCCCACCCCGCTCTCGCCGTGCCGCAGATCCTGAAAGGCCCGCACCACGGCGTAGTTCGTCAGCGGCTCGATCGTGCGGTCTTGCGGGCCCGTCTCGCGCGCCGTGACGCCCTCGAGCACGCCGAGGTTGAGGCCGCCCGCGAGCCGGCCCGTGAGCTTGCCGGCGCCCATGATCGTCGTGCCCGTGGGCGAGCTCGCATCGCCGTACAGGTCCGTGAGGTGGGGCGCGCGGCCGACGCGGCGCGAGTAGAAGAGCCCTTCGCTGTTGCAGTTCACCTGGCTGCAGTTCACGTCGAAGCGGAACACGCCGGTCCCCGCCACGAAGAAGGGCCGCCGCTCCTGGAAGAAGGTCTCGAACGCGGTGAGGTTGAGGACCGCCGGGTCGGCCTCCACCTGGCCGAAGTCCGGGTTCACGGTGGCGTCGAGCGTGAGGTTCGAGGTGACGCCGTACTTGATGTCCGCGCCGCCGGCGAAGCGCTGCGGGTGATCGAACGCTCCGCCGTCGGCGACGGTCACGTTCTTCGTGACGCCGTACGGGGTGACCTCGAGCCGCCGGGGTGAGGACAGCCCGACCAGCCCCTGCACCTCGCCCATCTGCGACGGGAACCCCGGCCGCGACGCGCGGTACACGGGCCAGCTCACGCGCTCGGTGTAGCGCTGGATGTCGCGCCACACGCCGAAGCCGAACGTGTTGGTCGCCGCGGGCGCGTAGCGCAGCTGCGACAGCGGGATCCGGAACTCCGCCGTCCAGCCGAGCGAGTCCACCGTTGTCGCCACGTCCCACACGGCGTCCCAGGCGTCGTCTTCCGTCTGGCCATCGTTGTAGATCGCGTAGTCGCGCTTCACGCCGGCAGGATTCACGGCGAACTCGAAGCCGGTGCGGCGGTCGTGGTAGGAGTCGATGATGATCTTGATCTGGTCGGTGGCGGCGCGGACGTCGCGGCGGGCGAGGAGCTTGAGGATGCTATCCGGGTGGGGATCGAACGCCCGGACGAACACGTAGAAGTTGCGCGAGTCGTAGGCGACCTTCGCTTCCGTCGCGAACCGCGGGTCGCCGTCCTCCTTGGGCTGGAACTCGCGGAACTCCGTGATCGCGGGCGCCAGGCGCCACACCGGGTCGTCGTCCTTGCCGTCGACCACGACCGGACGGTCCGCCCGCACCGCGACCGCGCTCGTCGCGCCGGGGGGCGGCACCCGCGCCGCCTGTGGGTCGGCGGACGTCTGCAGCGTGAGCAAGACGGCGAGCAGCGGCACGGCAGGCGGCATAGGGAGCCCTCGAGGCGGGTCGGCCAATTAGATGCGGCCGCCCCTGAAAGGGTTGCACGCCGCAAGACGACGGGGCTACGCGCGGGAAGGTTTCAGGCAGGCGGCGTCTCCGGGTTCTCTTCCTAAGTGTCATCGGCGGAGTACATTGAGGCATGCCCGAGCAGCTCGTCGGTACGGTCACGCACTTCTTCAAGGGGCCGAGCGTCGCCATCGTGCGCCTCAGCGAGGGTGAGGTGGCGGTGGGCGATGAGCTGCACTTCCACGGTCACACGAGCGACTTCACGGAAAAGGTGGGCTCGATGGAAGTGGACCACGTCAAGGTGGAGCGCGCGACGGTCGGTCAGGAAGTCGCGATCCAGGTGGTGCAGCGCGCGCGGCCGGGGGATCGGGTCCTGAAGGTCACCTAGCGCCCAACCGCTTCAACAGCTGGATCTGCCCCGCGTGATACAAGTCGTGTGACGCGATGCCGTAGATGTGCGTCACGTTGCTCCACTGCGACCGCCAGCCGTGGCGCCCGAGCCGCGCCGCATCGAAGCGCGCGATCGTGCGACGCAGCAGCGCGTGCTCGCGCTTCAGGAGCGCGACGTCCCCCCGCCAGGCGCGCAGGTCGGCCCGCTCGGGCAGCTCGAGCCAGTTGCTTCCCGGTCGCGGGAACTTGAGCGCGGGGTCCCGCACGAGCCGGCGGCGCACCACGAACTTCCAGTACGCCGCGTGGAGCGCGACCTCCCAGATGTTGTGCCGCCCTCGCTGTGGGCGCCACAAGGCCTGCGTGACCGTCACGCCGCGCAGCGACCCCGAGAGCGTAGTGCCGTGCCAGGAGTGGCCGGCGAACGCCTGATCGAAGACTTCGAGCAGCAGCCGAATGCGGGCGTCCATCATTGCGTCAGCGGTTTGTAGCTGAACTTCTGTCCCCCCACCGACGCCTCGTACATCAGGCCGCCCTTCGCCATCGTCACGATCGCGACGCCGGCGTTGTAGGCGAGGTTCGCGGCGACGCCCGACTTCAACGCGACCGCCGTGGCCTGGGCGCTGAGCTCGAAGGAGCCGCGGGTGAAATCGTCCAGCGCGGTCTTGTCTTTGAAGAAGATCACCTCGCGGTACGCCTGACCCCCGAACTGCAGACCGACCGTCACCTGCGTCAGCGTCGACCGCCCGATGAGGCTCCCGCGCTCGTAGACGTACCCCTTGCCGCGGGCGCCGCCTATCCCGAACCCGGCCTTGCCGACCGAAGGGAAGACCGCGTACCCGTGCGCGGTCGCGAAGAACTTTTCAATCCCGGGATCGACCTTCTCGAACTCGGCGATCGCCTTCGCGACGTCCTGCTGGGCGTGGAGCGTGCCGGCCGCGGGAAGCCCCAGCATCGCGGCGACGACGCAGCGGCGGGCGAAGCGCGCGAGACTCCTAGGCGTTGACACTGCGCATCCCGCCCTCGGGGTAGCGGCTGCCGGCCGTCGCCCCCTTGGGCGCGACCTCGCCGATGCGCTGCAAGTCGCCCGCGGTCAGCACGATCTCCACGGCGCGGGCGTTCTCCTCGAGGTAGCGCCGCCGCTTGGTGCCGGGGATCGGTACGACATCCTCGCCCTGCGCCAGCAGCCAGGCGAGGGCGAGCTGCGACGGAGTGCAGCCCTTCTCCCGCGCGATCGCTTCCACCCGCGTCACCAGGTCGAGGTTTCTCTGGAAGTTCTGCCCCTGAAAGCGCGGGTTGTTGCGGCGCCAGTCGTCCGCGGCGAGGTCCTCGAAGCAGCGGATCTGCCCGGTGAGGAACCCGCGCCCGAGCGGGCTGTAGGCCACGAACCCGATCCCGAGCTCGCGGCACGTGGGCAGGATCTCGTCCTCGGGGTCGCGCGACCACAGCGAATACTCGGTCTGCAGCGCGCTGATCGGGTGCACGGCGTGCGCGCGGCGCAGCGTCGCCGGCGCCGCTTCGGAGAGCCCCAGGTGGCGCACCTTGCCCGCAGTCACGAGCGCTGCCATGGCGCCCACCGTGTCCTCTATAGGGACGGTGCGATCCACGCGATGCTGATAGTACAGATCTATGTGGTCGACGCCCAGCCGCTTGAGGGAGGCGTCACAGGCCTGGTGGACGTACTCCGCCCGCCCATTGATGCCCAGCCATCCGCCGTCCGGGCCGCGCATGTTGCCGAACTTCGTGGCCAGGACCACCCGGTCGCGGCGGCCCCGGATCGCCCGGCCCACGAGCTGCTCGTTGGTGAACGGGCCGTACACGTCCGCGGTGTCGAGAAGCGTGATACCGAGCTCGAGCGCGCGGTGAATCGTCGCGATCGACTCTGCGTCGTCGCGTGATCCGTAGAACTCCGACATCCCCATGCACCCGAGGCCAAGAGCGGACACCACCAGCCCCTCGGTGCCAAGCTTCCTCTGTTGCATCCTCGTGTTATCCTCCATCCGTCGTTTCGTGCTGCATCCAATCGGGCGTGTTGCAACACCGCACGCAAGGTCCTAGTTCCGGGAGCGCACACCACGCAAGAGGCTTGGATTCGATGACGACCACGACCTTACCCACCCGGCCGCTCGGTACCAGCGGGCTCGAGATCACGACCGTCGGCTTCGGCGCCTGGGCGATCGGCGGCGGGGGCTGGTCGTTCGGCTGGGGACCGCAGGACGATACGGCGTCCCTCGCGGCGATGCGGCACGCGCTGGAGCTGGGCATCAACTGGATCGACACGGCCGCCGTGTACGGCCTCGGGCACTCGGAAGAGGTGGTGGGCCGCCTGCTGCGGGACCTGTCTCCCACCGAGCGCCCGCTCGTCTTCACGAAGTGCGGGCTCGTGTGGAGCGCTCGCGACCGCATGGCCGACCCGGAGCGCGTGTTGCGACCCGAGTCGATCCGCCGGGAAGCCGAGGCCTCGCTGCGCCGGCTCGGCGTGGAGCGCATCGATCTCTACCAGTTCCATTGGCCCGACGACACGGGGACAGCGGTCGAGGACTCCTGGGGGGAGATGACCCGCCTGGTCGAGGCGGGGAAGGTGCGGGCGGCCGGGGTCTCGAACTTCGACGTGGGGCTGCTGGAGCGGTGCGAAGCGCTGCGCCACGTGGACTCGCTGCAGCCTCCCTTCTCGCTGATCCGGCGCGAGGCGGCGGCCGCGGAGATTCCGTGGTGCGCGGCCCACGGCACCGGCGTGATCGTGTACAGCCCGATGCAATCGGGAATCCTCACGGACGGGTTCACGGCACAGCGGGTGGCGAAGCTCGCTCCGGACGACTGGCGCCGCCGGGCGGCGGAGTTCCAGCAGCCCAATCTGGCCCGGAACCTGGCGTTGCGCGACGCGCTGAAGCCCGTCGCCCGGCGGCACGGCACGACGGTCTCGGCCGTGGCCGTCGCCTGGACGCTCGCCTGGCCGGGCGTGACCGGGGCCATCGTCGGCGCGCGCTCCCCCGAGCAGATCGACGGCTGGATCGGCGCGGCGGGTCTCGCGCTCTCGCCGGCCGATCTCGACGAGATCGCGGCAGCGATCGCCAAGAGCGGCGCCGGCGCCGGCCCGGTGCGGCCCGCCGCGAGCCGGATCGGGGCGGCACGGTGAGCGGACCGGCCTTTCTGTTCGACCTCGACGGCACGCTGGTGGACAGCGTGTACCAGCACGTACTGGCGTGGCGCGAGGCGCTCGAGGGGGCGGGCATCGAGCTCTCGGTGTGGCGCATCCACCGCCGCATCGGCATGAGCGGCGGGCTGTTCCTCGACGCGCTGCTGCGCGAAATCGGGCGCCAGGTGACGCCCGAGGACGCGACCCGGATTCAGCGAACGCACGCCGCCTCATTCGCGCGCCAGGTATCCCAGGTGCGCCCCCTCCCCGGCGCGCGGGAGCTGCTCGTGCACCTCTCGGACGCCGGCGTGCCGTGGGCCATCGCGACGAGCGGGCGCCTCGAGAGCGCGCGCCCGATGCTCGAGATGCTCGCCGTCGGGCCCAACGTCCCCGTGATCACGCGCGACCAGGTGGCGCACGCGAAGCCCGATCCCGACCTGTTTCTCGCGGCGGCCGAGCGGCTGGGGGTGGACGTGGCGGACTCGGTCGTCGTGGGCGACAGCGTGTGGGACCTGCTGGCGGCGCGCCGCGCCCGGGCGCTCGGCGTGGGGCTCCTCTCGGGCGGCTACGGCGAGGAGGAGCTGGAGCGCGCCGGCGCGTACCGCGTGTACCAGGACCCCGCCGACCTGCTGCGACACCTCGACGAGGTGGGCGTGCGGCGGGCGAGATAGATCCCCACCGCCGGCTGAGGCTACCGCTTGGGTGTGCTAGCCTCGGCCACTATCCGTTGAAACCGCGGGTTGCTGCGCAGCGGATCGAATAGCGGATCGACCCGGAGCCAGGGCACCGAGAGCAAGGCGGGGATGGAGAGCAGATATTCGATCTCGTCGAGCGCGGCGTTGTACTCGCCTACCATCACGAGAATGGTCGTCCGATAGACGCGCATATCGGTCCCAGCGAGCGCATCTCGGGAGAGTGGCAGCAGTTCGACCGCCCGCTGTCCTTCCCTGAGGGCGTCGGCTCTCCGGCCCAGGCCCGCGTAGGCTATCCCCAAGAGGGCATGGAACTCCGCTAGGTCCGGCCGACCGCGCAGGCGCTGCTCGAGAAGGACCCGTGTCGAGTCATAGTAGGCACGCGCGAGCGTGGCCTCCGCGCGTCGAGCGTGCAGCGTCGCTTTGAGCCAGTAGTACCCGACAGAATCGACGCCCGGTGCGGTGACCCTCAGGCGCCCGACCGCGCGGTCGAATTGCGGTTCGTCAAAGCCGGGGCCGGTCACAAACGGCCACGGGCCCCTGGTGGTGGTGGCGACCGCCGGCTCGCCGAACCGATCGACAAAGTCACCCAGGGCGTGGCGGACGGCCTCCCGGTTGCCGGTCGATAAGATCACGAATCCGAGTCTCACGAAGTGTGCCAGCGACCAATCGGGCGCCGTGGCGATGAGCCGGTCGATGGTCTTGGCCGCTTCGGGGTAGCGCCGCTGGTGGAGATAGGTCAATGAGAGGTTGTACCGGGCGTCCGGCGAGTGTGGGTCGAGCGCGACCTCTTGCTCTCCCTCGGCCACGGCTTCCCCCCACTTCCCCTGGCGCCGGTGGATACTCATGGACATTTCTACGACGGAGGGATCGTTCGGAAGCGCCTTGCGCGCGATGCCAAGCTCAGCGAGCGCCTGGTCGTAAGCCCGCAGCCCCCAGTAGTAGTATTGCGCGAGCGCGACGTGCGCCTGGGGCAGGTCTGGCTCCAGCGCAAGGGCGCGGTCCACGGCGCCCTTGGCGAGCGCGAGCCGCCGTTCCGTCCAGTCGATGTTCCAGAAGTACACCAGGAGATGCGCGTTGGCGAGCCCGCAGTAGGCCAGCGCGTAGTTGGAGTCGAGAGCGACCGCCCGCTCGTACGCCTGGATGGCCAGGCGGAGGTTCCCTGGGTCCTGCGGTCGGTCGAAGTAGCTATTGCCCCGCAGGAACTGGTCGTACGCCTCGAGGTTAGCGGTGCCCGGCACCGCCACGGCTTTACGCTCCCCAGCCCCGAGAGTGACGCCTAAGGCCCTCGCCACTTTGCTCGCGATCTCCCCCTGGACTTGGAAGATGTCGGCCAGCACCGCGTCGTAGCGATCCGTCCAGAGGTGAGTATCGTCGGAGACGCGGATGAGCTGTGGCGTGACCCGAACCCGGCTCGCGCCGCCGAGGCCGCGCTCCCAGCGCACGCTCCCTTCCAGCACATACTGCACACCGAGCTCGGAGGCGACCGTCGTGAGGGGTAGACTCGTGTTCTTGTAGTGCAGGGCGGTCGTGCGCGAGATCACGCCGAGGCGCGAGATCTGTCCCAGGCGGCTCGTGATCTCCTCAGTGACTCCGTCCGCGAAGTATTGATCCTGTGCGGCGCCGAGGTTCTGGAACGGAAGAACGAGGATCTTCGGCCTGGTGGCTTCATGCGCGCGCGCGCCCGAGAACCCGCCGCGCAGGATCGCGGTGATGGCGATCGCCAACGCCAGCACGACAACCCCCCCGGCTGGTGTCAACCGACGCAGCGGCGGTCTCGCAGTGCGCGCTTCAAGCGGGGGGCCCGCCCCTTCCAGCGCCGCGAGCGCCCGGTCGAACTCGGCGGCGGTCGTGAACCGGTCGGCCGGGAGCTTCGCCATCGCCTTCGCCACCACGTGATCCAGCGCAGCCGGCACCGTTTCACGCAGCCTCGCGACGTGCGGCACCGGCTCGGTGAATCTTCTGGAGATAACTGCCTGGGGCGTGGCGCCGCGGAAGGGCGGCTCACCGACCAGCATCTCGTAGAGGACACACCCCAGCGAGTACACGTCGGTCCGGCCGTCGACGTCGGGCGCGCCGCTCGCCTGTTCCGGACTCATATAGGCGGGCGTGCCCACCACGACTCCCGTTTCGGTGCGCTGGCCTCCGCCAGCCGCCTCGATCGCGCGCGCGATCCCGAAATCGGCCACGACCGCATGGCCTTCCTCAAGCAGGATGTTCTCCGGCTTGATGTCGCGATGTACGATGCCGCGCCGGTGCGCGGCCGCCAAAGCGTCCGCCACTTCCCGAGCGATCCGGACCGCCTCCCCAACGGGCAGCTGGTGCTCGCGCTGCAGCAGGTCGCATAGCGACTCGCCCTCGACGTAGGGCATGGCGTAGTACAGGAATTCGCGCGCCTGGCCCGAGTCGTAGAGCGGGAGGATGTGGGGATGGGTCAGCCCCGCCGCGATCCGGATCTCACGCAGAAACCGGTCCGCGCCCACGCTGGCCGCGAGCTCCGGGTCTAGGACCTTCAGCGCGACGTAGCGGTCGTGCCTGGCATCGCGCGCGAGGTAGACGGTGGCCATGCCCCCGTGACCCAGCTCGCGCTCGATCGTGTAGCGGTCGGCGAGAGCGGCGCGTAGCCGTTCGACTAGATCGGCCATGTCGGTCGGCGTCGAGACGGGTCTAAGGTAGAGGCTCGGGAATCAGGAAGCTAGCAAATGGGGCGCTACGGTCCGTCTGCATCTCTGGAAACGACTCGAGCCGCCCGGGGGGCGGCTCGAGATCCGCAAAACTCCCCTGACGATCAGCGTTTCACGGCGTTCACCGCCGCAAGCGCGTGCGGCGGGCGCAGTAAGGCAGGTCGCGGCGAGCGGGCGCCAAGGCCCGCGCGCTCTGATATCATTGTGCCATGGCTCGCCTGATCCAGGCGGCGATCAACGGCCGCCGCACGCGCGCAGAGCATCCGGGAGTTCCCACCACGCCTGACCAGCAGGCGCTCGCGGCCGCCGAGTGCGTCGCCGCGGGCGCCGGGGCAATCCATCTTCATGTGCGCGCGCCGGATGGGCGCGAGAGCGTCGCCGCGGGTGACGTGGCCCGGGCCGTTGCGGCCATGCGTGGTGCGGTGCCCGGCGTCCCGATTGGGGTCAGCACGGGAGCGTGGATCGTCGTGGACTCCGAGCGGCGGCTCAAGGAGGTCGAGCGATGGACCGTGCTGCCGGACTACGCGTCAGTCAACTTCCACGAAGACGGCTCCAGACAGCTGGCCGAGCTGCTCCATTCCCGCGGCGTCGGGATCGAGGCGGGGCTGTCGAACGCGCGCGGCGGCGAAGTGCTCAGGGAGAGCGGCCTCGCCCAACACTGTCTCAGGGTGCTGCTCGAGCCTCCGGACCAGGATGCCGACGCCGCTCTTGGCGTCGTCACGCAACTGGAAGCCATGCTCGATGGAGCGGGGATCACCATCCCGCGCCTGCTCCACGGCGTCGGGCGAGCCGCATGGCACATCATCGACGAGGCAGCCACGCGCGGGTACCACACGCGGGTCGGTTTCGAGGACATTCTCACCTTACCCGACGGCGCCACGGCCCCGAGCAACGCAGCGCTGGTCGTCGAAGCGCGCCGGCGGATGTGCGCCTGAGCCCCTGGCGAGCTCCTCGCCAGTGGGATTATCGTGACCGAGCCCATGGGGCCTGCTGAGTGGGTGATTGCCGGCAAGCGCGTCGTGACCCCGGAAGGGATCGTGGCGGCCGCGGTCGTGATCGCTGACGGCAGGATCGTGGAGGTTCGGGACTACAGCACCGCCTCCCGTGGCGCCCGCACGGTGGACGCGGGGGCAGCCGTGGTGCTGCCCGGCGTGGTGGACACGCACGTCCACGTCAACGAGCCGGGACGCACCGAGTGGGAGGGCTTCGAGACCGCGACGCGGGCCGCCGCGGCCGGCGGGGTGACCACGATCGTGGACATGCCGCTGAACAGCGTCCCGGTCACCACGACGGTAGATGCTCTGGTGCAGAAGGCCCGCGCGGCGGCGGGGCGCGCGCTGGTCGACTACGCGTTCTGGGGCGGCGTCGTCCCGGGGAACGCGGAGCAGCTCGCGCCCCTCGCCCGGGCGGGTGTGCTCGGCTTCAAATGCTTCCTCGTGGCCTCCGGGATCGACGAGTTTCCACCAGTCTCGGCAACCGACCTGCGCGCGGCGATGAGCCGCCTCGCCGAGCTCCGGCTGCCACTGCTCGTGCACGCCGAGCTTCCCGGCCCGATCGCGCGCGCCGCGGCGGCCCCGGCCGCCGATGCACGGCGCTACGCCGGCTACCTCGCCTCCCGGCCGCGCGCGGCGGAGCTGGACGCGATCGACTTGATGCTGCAACTCTGCGGCGAGACGGGATGTCGCGTCCACGTCGTGCATCTTTCGGCAGCCGACGCCCTGGACCGGCTGCGCGACGGCCGGCGCGCCGGCCTCCCAATCACGGTCGAGACCTGCCCCCACTACCTCACGTTCGCCGCGGAGGACATCCCGGACGGCGCAACGGCCTGCAAGTGCGCCCCGCCGATTCGCGAGCGGGAGAACCGCGAGCGCCTGTGGCGCGGCCTCGCCGAGGGCACCATCGACCTTGTGGCGAGCGACCACTCGCCGGCGCCGGCTGCTCTGAAGTGCCTCGGTCAGGGTGACTTCTTCCGCGCGTGGGGGGGGGTTGCCTCGCTCGAACTCGCCCTTGCAGCCACGTGGACCGGCGCGCGCGCTCGCGGCCGTGACGTCGCGGACCTCGCCCGCTGGCTGGCCGAACTGCCGGCCCGGCTGGCAGGCCTCTCCCGCAAGGGCCGCATCGCTCCAGGCTGCGATGCCGACCTCGTGGTGTTCGATCCGAACGCATCGTTTACCGTCGAGCCGTCGCGGCTGCGGCAGCGGCACCCGATCACGCCATACGCCGGGATGACGCTCTCCGGCGTCGTGCGGCAAACGTTCCTCCGCGGGACGGCCGTCTACGACCGGGGGAGGTTTGGGTCGCCGCCGGCCGGGCAGTGGCTGAAGCCCGACGAGAGGACAGCGTGAGCGGGCGCATCGGTCTCTTAGACCTCGCGGCGGCGCGGGTCGGGGGGCGCGCCCTCCTGGCGAGCGATGAATTCTTCGCGCGCAAGGAGAACCTGCTCGAGCCCGGGCGCGGGGTGTTCATCGAGGGCAAGTACACCGCCCGCGGCAAGTGGATGGACGGCTGGGAGACGCGGCGGCGCCGTGGGCCGGGCCACGACTGGTGCATCATCCGACTCGGCATCCCGGGCGTGATCCGCGCGATCACCGTGGACACACACCATTTTGTCGGCAACCATCCCGCGGCATGCTCGCTCGAGGCGGCGGAGCTGCCGCGCGCGCTCGGCGCGCGACGGTTGGCCGCCCTTGGCGACGCGTGGGTCGCGGTCTTGGCGCGCTCACCCCTGTCGGGCGACACCGAGAACGACTTCTCGATCAGGAGCGATGCCCGGTGCACGCACGTCCGGCTGAACATCTATCCGGACGGCGGCGTGGCCCGCCTGCGCGTGTGGGGCGACGCGCTCCCGGACTGGGCGCCGCTCGCGGCCGCGCGCGGCCCGATCGACCTCGTCGCGGTCGAGCACGGCGGCCTGCCCCTGGAGACGAGCGACCAGTTCTTCAGCGAGCCGCTGAACCTGATCATGCCGGGGCGGCCGCGCGACATGGGGGACGGCTGGGAGACGCGGCGCCGCCGTGGCCCCGGCCACGACTGGGTGGTGCTGCGGCTGGGCCGGCGCGGGGTGATCGAGGGGATCGAGCTGGACACGACCCATTTCAAGGGCAACTTCCCCGAGAGCGCGAGCCTCGAGGGATGTGACGTGCCCGAGCTCGCCGGCGCGGCGCCGCCGCCCGAGCGCGCCGAGTGGCGGGAGCAGCTGCCGCGCACCAAGCTCCGCGCCAACGCGCGGCACCGCTTCCCGATCCGGCGTGCGGCGCGGGCGCCCGCCACGCACGTGCGGCTCAACATATTCCCCGACGGCGGCGTAGCGCGGATGCGACTGTGGGGACGCCCGGTCGATGTCGTGTGAGCAAGAGGGTCGCTGACTGTCTCAACGGCCTCCCGGACGACGCAGCGCGCGCGGCACTCGCCAAGTGCTGCGGCGCCCGACGCTGGGTAGAGCAGATGCTCCTGGCCCGCCCGTTCGCGCACGACGCGGCGCTGTTCGAGGCCGCCGAGCGCGGCTGGTGGGCGTTGGGGCGCGAGGACTGGCTCGAGGCCTTCAGGAAGCACCCGCGGATCGGCGAGCGGACGGCGGAACAGTGGTCGCGCCGCGAGCAGGCCGGCATGGACACGGCGGCCGCCGCGACGCGCGCGGCCCTCGCTCGGGGCAACCTCGCCTACAGCGAACGGTTCGGGTACCTGTTTCTGATCTGCGCCACCGGGAAGACGGCCGGCGAGATGCTCGGCGAACTGCAACGCCGCCTCGCGAACGATCCGGCCACGGAGCTCCGGATCGCGGCGGGCGAGCAGATGAAGATCACCCGGCTCCGACTCGAGAAACTGGTGGTCCCATGACCGGAATCACGACCCACGTCCTCGACACGGCGCGGGGACGGCCCGCCGCTGGCGTGCCGGTGACGCTCGCGGTCCGCTCGGGGGACCGCTGGAGCGAGCTCGCCCGGGCCGCCACCGATGCCGACGGGCGCGCCACGCTCCTGCCTGACCGCGCCGACGCCGGCGGGACGTACCGGTTGCGGTTCGAGATCGGAGAGTACTTCGCGGCCCAGCGAGTAGACGCCTTCTATCCCTACGTCGAGGTCGTCTTCACCATGCGGGACGACCACCGGCATCACGTGCCGCTACTCGTGAGCCCGTTCGGCTACACGACCTACCGCGGCAGCTAAGCGCCCGCGTGGACGCCAACCTCGGTCAGTGGCTCAACCTGGCGCTGCGCTGGGCCCACGTGATCGCGGGGGTCGCCTGGATCGGGACGTCGTTCTATTTCAACTGGCTGAACAGCCGGATCGCGCCGGCGGAGCGCCCCGAGCCGGGCGTTTCGGGCGAGCTGTGGTCAGTCCACGGCGGCGGGTTCTATCGCGTCGTGAAGTACACGGTGGCCCCCGAGCGTCTGCCCGCCACGCTGCACTGGTTCAAATGGGAAGCGTACGCCACCTGGCTCACCGGCTTCGCGCTCCTCGTCCTGATCTACTACCTCGGCGCGGCGGCGTATCTCATCGACCCGCAGGTCGCGCGCCTCGGGGTGGGAGCGGCGATCGCCGTCGGGATCGGGTCGCTCGTCGCCGCCTGGCTCGTGTACGACGCGCTGTGCCGGTCGCCGCTCGGGCAGGCGCCCCTCGCCCTCGCCTCCGTGCTGTTCGTTCTCGGCACGATCCTCGCGTGGGCCCTGAGTGAGCTGCTCGCCCCCCGCGCGGCGTACATGCACGTCGGCGCAGCGCTCGGGACGATCATGGCGGCGAACGTGTTCCGCGTCATCATCCCGTCCCAGCGGGAGATGGTCGCGGCCCTGACGCAGGGGCGCGCCCCCAACGCGACCCTCGGCAAGCAAGCCGCGCTGCGCTCACTCCACAACAACTACTTCACCCTCCCCGTGCTGTTTATCATGGTGAGCGGCCACTATCCGGCGACCTACGGTCACCGGTTGAGCTGGTTGATCCTCGCGGGCCTGACGCTCGTGGGGGTGGCCACGCGGCACTGGTTCAATCTTCGGAACGAGGGCCGACCCAACGCATGGCTCCTCCCCGGGGCGGCGATCGCGATGCTGGCGCTCGCCCTCATCACGGCCCCGCGCGGCGGCGGCGCCGCGGCCGGCGGCGCCGGCGCCGCAGCATTCGCCGACGTGCGCTTGGTCGTGGCGCGCCGTTGCGCACCGTGCCACTCCGCAGCGCCCACCACACCGGGGCTCGCCGCCGCGCCCGCCGGCGTCGCGTTCGACACGCCGCAGGAGATCCGCGACCAGGCCGCGCGGATTCTCGTCGTGGCCGTGGAGACGCGAACGATGCCGCTCGGCAACGTCACGGGAATGACGGAACAGGAGCGGGACCTGTTAGCTCGCTGGATCCGGGATGGGGCGCGGTTCCACTAGGCGCGCCAGCCGCATGCCTCCCGCAGCTCATAGTAGAGGACCCGCGCCATCACGCGCTTGCGGTACGCGGCCGTCGAGCGGATGTCGTCGATGGGCGACACGTCGCGAGCGATCGCGGGCAGGAGGTCGTCGGGACCGCGGACAGGGGCCCCCTCTTCCAGCAGCCGCTCGATCGTCGGACAGCGGCGAATCGTGGGTGCCATGCTGGCGGCCACGACGCGCCAACCCGCGGCGGCGCGCGTGATCGCGAGGCCCACCTTGGCGATCGCCTGGGCGCGCCGGGAGCCTACCTTCACGAACTTCTGAACGGAGTAGGGCCGCCGCGGCAGCCGGATGGCGACGACGAGCTGGTCGGGCCGCCGCCGCATTTCCTTGTAGCCCGTGTAGAAGCGGTCCAACGGCACCTCCTCCCGGCCGCGCAGCGACTCCAGCTCGACGACCGCGTCGTACGCCATGAGCACGGGCACGCCGTCCGCCGCGGGCGATGCGTTCACGATGTTGCCCGCCCATGTGCCGCGCACCTGGATCTGAATCGCCCCGACCTGGCGCGCTGCCGCGACCAACAGCGGGAACTCCTGGCGCACGCGAACGTCCCGGATCACGTCCCAATAGCTCGTGAGGCCGCCCAGCACGAGCTCGTCCCCGGTCCAACGCAGCGGTCGGAGCCCAGCGAGCCCGGAGAGGTCGACGTAGGTCTTCCGGTGGTCCTCCAGCCGCCCGGGCCATGAGACGAGGAGATCGGTGGCGCCGGCGATAGGCACCGCGTCGCCGTCCGCGGCGGCCAGCATCTCCAGCGCATCTCGTTCGCTCCCGGGAAGCAGGACCGTCACGCCGACCCTCGCTCGCCCAGGACCGCGCCGATCGAGTCCACGATTCCGTCGTAGCCGGTACAGCGGCACAGGTTGCCGGCCATCAGCTCGCGCAACGTGTGGGTCCCGAGCAGCTCGGGATGGTCGCGGATCCACCACGCCGTCATCACCACCCCCGGCGTGCAGGCGCCGCACTGGGTGGCGCCGCCCCGGGCGAACGGCTCGAGCGCCGGTGGGTCGAGCGACTCGACCGTGTCCACACGTCGGCCGCGCACCTGGTAGGTCGGGACGAGGCACGAGTCGACGGGGAGGCCGTCGAGATGGACTGTGCAGGCGCCGCACTCACCTTCGCCGCAGCCCTCCTTCGTGCCCGTAAGCCCGAGGCGGTAGCGCAGGGTGTCGAGCAGCCGCTCGGCGGAGTCGACGTCTACGGAAACGGGCGAGCCGTTGAGGGTGAATGCGATCGAGATTGCGGTCACGACACCCTCACTCCGCACTCCGCAATCCGAAATCCGCAATCGCCATCAGGCGCTCCGGGGTCAGTGGGACCGCGCGCGGGTCCGCCCCCGTCGCCGCAGCGACCGCGTTGAGGACGGCTGGCGCGGGCCCGTCGATAGGCAGCTCGCCCAGGCCCTTCGCGCCCTGCGCTCCATGAGGATAGGGGTTCTCGAGAAACGCCACATGGATCGGCGGGACGTCGTCGCTCGTGGGGATGAGATAGTTGGTCAACTGGTTGTTGATCATCGCCCCATCGCGGAACTTGCACTCCTCCATTAGCGCCCAACCGATGCCTTGCACCACGCCACCCTGGACCTGCCCGCGCGCCAGGGTCTCGTTCAACACCTTGCCCACCTCTTGCACGGCGACGAAGCCGGTCACGCGCGTGGAGTAGGTCGCGAGGTCCACCTCGACCTCGGCCACGTAGGTCGCCCAGGCGAACGCGCCGTACGCGTCGCCGCGATAATTCGCGTCGTCCCACGAGATCCCGGGCGGTCGCTCGTACACCGCGTCACCGACAAGGCGCTCGGCCGCGTGCTCCCGATGCCACCGCACGATCGCCGCCCGGAGCGACGCGCCCCGGACGGCCGCGTCGACCTCGAGCCGGCTGCGAAGGTCATCGCACGCCCGTTCGATCAGGCGGCCGACGACCATCGTCGTGCGTGACGCGACCGTGGGCCCGCTGTTCGGGACCCGCCCCGTGTCCGCCTCGGCGATCGCGACGTCCTGGGGCGCGAACCCCAGCCGCTCCGCCGCGATCTGCGTGAACACCGTGAGCGTGCCCTGCCCCATCTCGATGTTCGCGGTCAGTACTTCGACCCGACCGTCCGCGAGGCCCGCGACACGAACCCGCGAGTTGAGGTGCACCTCCCCCCCACCCGTGAACCCCGCACCGTGGTAGAACGCGGCGAGACCGATGCCGCGCCGCTGCGCCGCGTGCGTCTCGTTGAACGCGGCGTGCGCCCGCCGCTTCGCCCGGTAGTCCGATAGCTCGAGCGCGCGCTCCAGCACCGCCACCCGGTCCGTGCCGTCGCGGATCACCTGCCCCGTGGCGGTGGTCTGCCCGTCCCGGAGCAGGTTGATCCGCCGCAGCTCGACGGGATCGATCTCGAGCGTCCGCGCGATCACGTCCATGTGCCGCTCGCACGCGAACAGTGTTTGCGGTGCGCCAAACCCGCGGAACGCCCCGAAGGGCACCGCGTTCGTGAACATCACGCGACCTGCGATGCGCACGTTGTCGCAGGAGTAAGGGCCAGCGGCGTGAATGATGCCGCGGGACAGCACGACGGGCGAGAGCGTCACATACGCGCCGCCGTCGAGGACGACCTCGAGGTCCTGGGCGAGGAGCCGACCGTCGCGCGTGAGCCCCGTGCGGTGGCGCACCCAGGACGGATGCCGTTTGGTCGTCGCCGCCATGTCCTCGCCTCGGTCGTACACGATCTTCACCGGGCGACCCGCCTTGAGCGCGAGTAGCGCCGCATGCAGCGCGATGTCGGAGGGATACTCCTCCTTGCCGCCGAAGCCGCCACCCGTGGGCGTCTGGATCACCCGGACTCGGGACTCATCGCGGGCGAGGGCGTGCTTGAGGGCGCTGAGCACGTAGTACGGGCACTGCATCGAGCCCTTCACCACGAGCACCTGGTCCTCGAGCCAGGCGATCATCCCCTGGGTCTCGAGGTAGACATGCTCCTGCGCACCGGTCTCGTAGGTCCCGGAGACGACGACCGGCGCTTGCGCCAAGGCCCGCTCCACGTCGCCCTTCTCAATCTTCAGGCGCTTGAGGACGTTGTCGCGGCCGTACTGGATCTGGTCGGGGCGCGGCGGGACGCGGAAGTCGAGCACAGGCGGCTCGGGAGCGACCACCACCTCGACGGCACGAACGGCCCGGCGCAGCCCCTCGCGCGAGCGGTGGCCGAGGAGGACCACGGGCTCGTGCACATGACGCACGTATCCCGCGGCGAGGACCGGCTGATCGCGCTCGATGAGGATGACTTCGTTGGGGCCCGGGATGTCGCGGTGATCGACGATCACAAACGCGGACCAGTCGACGTCCGCTCCGAACCGGACGGCGGTGACGCGGCCCCGGGGCACGGGGCTCCGCACTGTCATTCCCCACAAGAAGTCGTCGAGCGGCAGATCGTCCACGTACCGCTCGCGGCCGGTCAGCTTGGCGAGGCCTTCGCGACGGTGCATGGGTTCCTATTGTGCTCGGGCGCGCGCAAAACAGCAATGCTGCTCGTTCCGTAGACGACTCGAGCCGCCCGGGGGGCGGCTCGAGATCCGCAAAACTCCCGTGACGATCAGCGTTTCACGGCGTTCACCGCCGCAAGCGCATCGAGGTATCCCGCGCCGACCTCCCACGTCGCGTAGCCCGGGAGCGGTCGCGCCGTGTTGACGATCGCGGCGGCCACCTGGTCGGGACTGAGCTTGCCCCCCGCCGCCTGCTGCATCAGGGCCACGACGCCCACCACATGCGGCGTCGCCATGGACGTGCCGGACGCGCACGTGTAGTACGGCTCGTTCGCCGTGCTGATGGCGCAGCTGCTCGTCAGGTCGAAGTCGTGGTTCGCGTCGAGGGCGTTGAGCACGGTCCCGGTGGAGGCACGTGTCGAAACGATGTGGACGCCGGGAGCCGTGATGTCCGGGTGGTACATCGGATCGCCCGGGACCCCACGCGAGGAGAAGTCGGCGAGCCAGGCCGGCCGGTTCTGGCCCGTTTGGTCGGCGCAGTGGATCGCCGAGTTCGTAGGATCCGGGGAAACCAGCTTGCACCCCGCCGCCACGCCGATGACCCAGGGCGCCACGCTGTAGGGGTTGAGGGTGTTCTGATCCGGCCCGTCGTTCCCCGCCGCGAACACGACGGTGACGCCCTTGTCGTGCACCTTCTTCGAGGCCTTGTTGATCGGGTCCTTGGGATCGAACGCTCCGCTCGTTCCCCACGAGTTGTTGACGACCTTGATGTTGTAGACCTGCTGGTGATCGAGGATGTAATCGAATCCCGCGAGCGCCCAGAAGATGAAGAGGATGTCCCCGGTGCCGATGCCGACGACGTTCGCGCCGGGCGCGACCCCCTTGTAATAGCCGCCCGAGGCCGTGCCGAGCGCGGCCGTGATGCCGGCGACGTGGGTGCCGTGGCCCACGGACGTCTCGCTGTTCGGCAGGTTCTCGACGAACAGGTCGGCTCCCTGCTTCAACGGCTTCGGGGTCGGTCCCTTGAACGTCACCACATCGCTCAGGTTGAAGATCACCTTGATGTTCTGGATGGTATGGTCAGGATAGTGCACGTCGGGGTTGTACAGCCCGTCGATCCCGCTGTCGAGGATCGCGATGCCCATCCCCTTCCCGGTGACGCCCGAGGCCTGCACGGCGTCCGCCCGGATCGTGGGGACGCTCTCGTGCAAGAGCCACAGACCGGACCCCGGGTGGCCGTAGTAGGTGAGCGGTCTGTTCAGGTAGATGCCCTGCACTCCGGGCACGGCCGCCATGGCGTTCACTTGCGCCGGGGTGGCGAGGGCGGCGAGCAGCTCAAAGTTCCTGAACTGGACCACGCCCGCGCCGAGGTCGAGCAGTGCGCTCGTAACGGCGTCGCGAGTCGTCGCCGTCTCGTCGTAGTTGACGATCACTTCGAGGCTAGTGGTCGGGCCGGCGGTCGCGAGCGCCGCCGAGAGCGCCGCGTCGAACAGGGAGGATTGCGAAGTCAGGTAGGCGGGTCGCGTCGGCGCCGCGACCTCGCGCGGGTTGTCGCACGCGGCGGCCGCGCAGACCAGCGCGGCGACGGGCAGCCAGCGTCTCATGAGTCCCTCCATCTTGGGTGGGCGATGCGGGCGCAACGGCCGTGCGGCCGAGGTTGCAAAACGGGTGCCCGACGCTGGTCGAGGCGGCCGGGCGGCCGGAGTGTGGCGCCGGCGCGACAGTCGCCGCCGTGCTTGCTGGCCCCGACGCGGGCGGGTACGTTAGCGCCGCGTTGTCCGAGCGCCCCGCCTGTCTGGCCGTCCGGCTTCAAGCGGCCACCTGGGCGTGGGCGCGGTCGTTTCGATCTCTGCCGGGAGCCCGTCGCGTGGATCAGCAGGTGCCGATTGGCGTCACGGTCAACGGTGTGCGGCACGAGCGTGCCGTCGAGC
Source organism: Gemmatimonadota bacterium (assembly GCA_003222115.1). Classification (GTDB taxonomy): domain Bacteria; phylum Gemmatimonadota; class Gemmatimonadetes; order Gemmatimonadales; family GWC2-71-9; genus AG29. The sequence continues at coordinate 51,039 of QHUL01000072.1, forward strand.
CGCGGCTCTTGCTCTCCGACTTCCTGCGCCACGAGCTCGGCCTCACCGGAACGCACGTCGGATGCGAGCACGGCGTGTGCGGCGCCTGCACCGTGCTGCTCGATGGCGACGCCGTGCGCTCGTGCCTGATCCTCGCGGTCCAGGCGGACGGGCACGAGCTGGTCACGGTGGAAGGGCTCGCCCCGCCCGGCGGGGGCGACGAGCTGCACCCGCTGCAGGCCGCCTTCCGCGAGGCCCACGGGCTGCAATGCGGCTTCTGCACTCCCGGCTTTCTGATGACGCTCGTGCCGTTCCTGCGCGAGCACCCCCACCCGAGCGAGCCGGAGATCCGCGAGGCGCTCTCGGGCCATTTGTGCCGCTGCACCGGCTACCAGGGCATCGTCGCCGCGGTGCGGCTCGCCGCCGGGTCCGCGCCGTGACCGCCACGGGGCGCTACATGGGCGCGCGCGTGCGCCGCAACGAGGACGCGAGGCTCCTCACTGGCCGGGCGCTGTTCGTGGACGACGTGCACCTGGACGGCATGCTGCACGTGGCGTTCCTGCGGAGCGACTACGCCCACGCCCTGCTCCGGAGCGTGGACGTCGCGGCGGCGCGGCGCCGCCCGGGCGTGGTGGCCGCGTACACGGCCGCCGACCTCGGCGACTACTGGCGCCCCGGCCCGCTGCTCGTCCCCCCTCCTCCGATCCGCGGGCTCGTGTTCCACGCCCGCACCCAGGTACCGCTCGCCAGGGACAGGGTACGGCACGTAGGCGAGCCGATCGCGATGGTCGTGGCCGAGAGCCGCTACGTGGCGGAGGACGCGCTGGAGGACATCGTCGTGGATGCGGAGCCGCTGCCGGTGGTCGTGGACCTCGAGGCGGCGCTCGCCCCGGGCGCGCCGCTCGTGCACGACGATCTCGGGTCGAACGTCGCCGCCCACGCGGTGCAGCGGAAAGGGGACTATGCGCGCGCCCGCGCCGCGGCGCACGTCGTGATCGCGCGTCGGTTCCGCTACGACCGCGGCGCGGCGGCGGCGATCGAGAACCGCGGCATCGTCGCGCAGTGGGATCCACGCGCCGAGGAGCTCACGCTGTGGGACACGACGCAGGCGCCGATCCCGATCCGCAACGGGCTGGCGCGGCTGCTCGGCCTGCTCGAGTCGCAGGTGCGCGTGATCGCGCCGTTCGTGGGCGGCGGGTTCGGGCCGAAGATCATGATGTTCTATCCCGAAGAGGTGCTGCTGCCCTGGGCCGCGCTGCGCCTGGGCCGTCCCCTCAAATGGATCGAGGACCGGCGCGAGAACTTCTCCGCCACGACGCAGGAGCGCGGCCAGATCCACGACGCGGAGATCGCCGTGGCGCGGGACGGCCGCATCCTCGGCGTGCGCGACGTGTTCCTGCACGACACCGGCGCCTACGATCCCTACGGGCTCACGGTCCCGATCAACAGCCAGTGCACGCTGCTCGGCCCTTACGATGTCCCCAACTACGCGAGCGAGTTCACCGCCGTCTTCACCAACAAGACGATCGTGACGCCGGTGCGCGGGGCCGGGCGCCAGCATGGGGTGTTCGTGATCGAGCGGCTGCTCGACTTCGCCGCCAAGCAGCTCGGCATCGACCGCGCGGAGATCCGGCGGCGCAACCTGCTCCGCCCCGATCAGTTCCCCCACAACCACGAGATCATCTTCCAGGACTCGGCGCCGCTCGTGTACGACAGCGGCGATTACGCCCCGGCGCTCGAGCGGGCCCGCGAGCTGATCGGCTACGACGGGTTCGTGCAGAGCGAGCAGGCTCGGCTGCGGGCCGCGGGGCGGCACGTGGGGCTGGGGCTGGTGTGCTACGTGGAGGGCACGGGGATCGGCCCGTACGAAGGCGCGCGCGTGACCGTGGAGCCGAGCGGCCAGGTGCGCGTGGCGACCGGGGTGGGGACGCAGGGACAAGGCCACTTCACCGCCTTCGCCCAAATCGTGGCCGACGTGCTCGACGTGGAGGTGGACCAGGTGCACGTCGTCACCGGTGACACGCGCGAGTTCCACTGGGGCACCGGGACCTTCGCGAGCCGCGGCGCCGTGGTGGCGGGGAGCGCCTGCCACGCCGCGGCCGTGCGGGTGCGCGAGAAGGTGCTCGAGCTCGCGAGCGGCCTGCTCGGCGCGCCGCCCGACCGGCTCGAGCTGGCGGGCGGGCGCGTGCGGGTGCGGGGGTCGTCCGACTCGGCGATCCCGCTAGGCGAGCTCGCGCTGCGGGCGAACCCGCTGCGCGGTGCCGTACGCCCGGGCACGGAGCCCGGCCTCGAGGCCACGGCCTACTTCGGCCCCGACCGCGGCAGCACGGCGTCGGGGGTCCACGCGATGCTGGTGGAGGTGGACCCCGAGACGGCGCAGGTCGAGATCCAGCGGTACGTGGTGGTGCACGACTGCGGCCGGGTCATCAACCCCATGATCGTCGAGGGCCAGATCCAGGGCGGCGTGGCGCACGGCATCGGCAACGCGTTCTACGAGCAGCTCGTGTACGACGAGGCGGGCCAGCTCCTGAACGCGTCGCTGATGGACTACCTGCTCCCGACGGCGACCGACGTGCCGGCGGTCGAGATGGCACACCACGAGACGCCGTCCCCGCTCAATCCGGTCGGAGTGAAAGGCGTGGGCGAGGCCGGCGCCATCCCGACGGGCGCGGCCTTCGCGCAGGCCGTGGAGGACGCGCTCTCCGACCACGGGGTCGAGATCACGGAGATCCCGCTCAGTCCGAACCGGCTGTTCGAGCTGATCGAGGCGGCGCGGAGCGCTCGGGCGCGATGAAGCCCGCGCCGTTCGCCTACCACCGGCCCGCCACCCTGGACGAGGCGCTGGCACTGCTCGCCGAGCACGGCGGCGAGGCGAAGCCGCTGGCGGGGGGCCAGAGCTTGATCCCCGCGATGAACTTCCGGCTCGCCCGCCCCGCGGTGCTGGTGGACCTGAACCGCGTGGCGGAGCTCGGCTACGTGCGCGCGGGCCGCGACGGCCTGCAGATCGGCGCGATGACGCGCCAGCGCGCGGTCGAGCGGAGTGATGCGGTCCGGAGCGCGGCGCCCCTCTTGGCGGAGGCGATGCCCTTCATCGCACACCCCCAGATCAGGAACCGCGGCACCGTGGGCGGGAGCCTCGCGCACGCCGACCCGGCCGCCGAGCTGCCGGCGGTGATGCTGGCCCTCGAGGCCCGCTTTCGGGCGCGCGGCCCGCAGGGCGAGCGCTGGATCCCGGCGGGCGAGTTCTTCACGGGGATACTCGAGACGGCGCTGGGCCCGGACGAGCTGCTGCTCGAGGTCGTGGTGCCCAAGTCGCCGGCCCGGACGGGATACGCGTTCGCGGAGCTGGCGCGCCGGCGCGGCGACTACGCGCTCGTGGGCGTCGCTGCGCGCGTGACGCTCGATCGGCGCGGGCGCTGTCAGGCGGCGCGCATCACGCTCTTCTCGGTGGGCGACGGCCCGGTCCTCGCGGCGGCGGCAGCTGCGATGCTCGACGGGCAGGAGCCCAGCCCCGAGGCGATGCGCGCGGCCGCCGACGCCGCCGCGCAGCGGGACATCGATCCCCCCTCGGACATTCACGCGTCCGCAGCCTATCGCCGCCGGCTCGCCGCGGTGCTCACGCGCCGCGCGCTGGCGCGCGCCGTGGAGCGCGCGGCACAGGCGAGCCAATGATGAGCGCGGCCGACCCGGAGGTAGCCCAATGAAGCTGTACGATCTCTCGCAACCGTTGAACGAGCGCTCCTCGTTCTGGCCCTATTACCCGCCGTTCGAAGTGAAGTACATCAAGCGCAAAGCCGAGCACGGCGTGAACGCCCAGTACATCATGACCTCGAACCACATGGGCACGCACCTCGACGCGCCGCGCCATTTCGTCACCGCCGGCAAGACGATCGACGAGCTGCCGCTCGAGTGGCTGTGCGGCCCCGGGGTGATCGTGGACCTGCGGGACGAAATGGACGAGCTCGCGGTGTACACGCCGCAGATGATCGAAAAGCGGGTCGCGGTGAAGCAGGGCGACGTGCTGCTGCTGCACACCGGGTGGCACCGCTACGCCGACTTCGGTGCCACGCCGGACGAGGAGCGTTACTACCACTATCACCCCGGCGCCCATCCCGACCTGGTGCCGTGGCTGCTCGAGAAGCAGATCCACGTCTGGGGCGTGGACTGCGTCTCCACCGACCATCCCATGAACCTCCCGATCGGCCGCTTCCTCGGCAAAGGAGCGCAGGGCCACTGCGACCGGGTGCGCGCCAAGGCGGAGCAGAAGTTCGGCGGCAAGCAGGCGGTCGACCGGATGTTCCCGGACTCCGCGTATCAGTTGACGCACAACGCGCTGTTCCCGAAGGACTGCATCCACATCGAGAACCTGGGCGGCGAGATCGACGCCTCCGAGCTCCAGAACAAGCGGCTCATCGTCGGGTGCTTCCCGTGGAAGTTCAAGGGAGGCGAGGCCGCGTTCGCGCGCGTGGTGGCGTTTCAGGGAGACTGGGGCAAGTGGGCGTAGGGGGTAGGGCGTGGCCACCGAGCTAGCCGACCTTCCCGCGGCGGAGATCGCGCGACTGATCGCGGCGCGCGACGTCTCGCCCGTCGCGGTCCTCCAAGCCTGCCTCGCGCGGCTCGAGCGCCACAACCCGGTCATCAACGCGGTCGTGACGCTGAACCCGCACGCGCTGGACGACGCCCGCGAGCTGGAGCGGCGACTCGCCCGCGGAGAGCCGCCGGGCCCGCTGTGCGGGCTCCCCGTCGGCATCAAGGACGTGACTCCGGTGGCGGGGCTCCGCACCACGTTCGGGTCGCCGCTCTACAAGGACTACGTCCCCGCCGAAGACGCCCTGGTGGTGCAGCGGCTGCGCGCGGCGGGCGCCGTGATCCTCGGCAAGACCAACTGCCCCGAGTTCGCGGCGGGAGGGAACACCTTCAACGAGGTGTTCGGTCGCACGCGCAATCCGTGGGACCCGGCGTTGAGCGCGGGCGGCTCGACGGGGGGCGGGTGCGCGGCGCTCGCCACCGGAATGATCGCGCTCGCCGAAGGCACGGACCTGGGCGGCTCGCTCCGCATCCCCGCCTCGTTCTGCGGCGTGGTCGGGCTGCGGCCGTCCGTGGGACTCGTCCCGACGTACCCCAGCGACTGGCCGTGGGACACGCTCCAGGTCACGGGCCCGGTGGCACGCACCGCGACCGACGCGGCCTTGATGCTGCAGGCCGTGTGCGGGCCGAGCCCGCTCGCTCCGCTGGCCCAGCCCGTGGCCGGGCGGGATTTCGTGGGTGCCGTCGCAAGCGGCGTCCCGCGTGGCCTTCGGGTCGCCTACTGTCCCGACGTCGCCGGGATCGGCATCGACCCCGCGATCGAGGACGTGTGCCGCCGGGCGGCGTGCGGGCTGGAGCAGCTCGGGGCGGGTGTGGAGGTCGTCCAGCTCGACCTCGCGTTCGCACGCCCCGCGTTCCTGGCGCTGCGCGGCCTGTGGTTCGTGGCACAGATGCATCCCCGACTCGACCAGCTGCATCGCCTCGGCCCCAACGTCGCCAACAACGTGAAGTCCGGGCTCGGGACGACGACCCGCGAGTTCGCCGCCGCCGAGGCGGCGCGCGGCCGTCTGTGGCACCTGTTCCGCGAGCTGTTCGAGCGGTTCGACCACCTCGTGACGCCCTGCATGGCGGTGCCGCCCTTCCCCGTCGAGCAGAACTATCCCGCAACGGTCGCCGGGAAGAAGATGGAGACGTACGTGGATTGGATCGCCCCCACGTTCGTGCTGAGTCTCACCGGGCTGCCGGTGGCGTCGGTGCCCTGTGGCCTGGACGCGCGAGGCCTGCCCGTGGGCCTCCAGATCGTCGGCAAGCCGCTCGGCGAGGAGGGCGTCCTCGCGCTCGCGGGGCAGGTGCAGCAGCGCCACCCCATCGGCCGCCCACCACTGCTCGACCGCTAAAGGAGCCTCCATGACCACCCGCCAGCTCGCAGCAGCGTGCGCCGGCCTGCCGCTCGCCCTCGTCGCCGCGTCGTCGCGGCCGCCACACGACCGCGCGCTGCCGCTGGCAGCCGGCGCCCGCTTCGCGATCTCGTTCCCCGCGGCGAAGAGCGCCGCGCCGCTCGACGGCCGGGTGCTGCTGATGCTCTCGACCGACACGACGGCCGAGCCCCGGTTCCAGATCAGCGACGGGCCGAACACGCAGCTCATCTTCGGAATCGACGTGGACGCGCTCAGGCCCGGGCAGGACGCGGTCATCGACGCGGGCGCGTTCGGCTACCCGCTCGAGAGCATCGCCCGGGTGCCGCCCGGCCGGTACCGGGTGCAGGCGCTGCTCAACCGCTACGAGACGTTCCACCGCTCGGACGGGCACGTCGTGAGGCTGCCCCCCGACAAGGGCGAGGGCCAGCAGTGGAGCCGCAAGCCCGGCAACCTCTACAGCGCGCCCCGCTGGGTGGACTTCGACCCCCGCAAGAGCGCCGTCGTCCGCATCTCGCTCGACCAGGAGGTCGCGCCGATCCCCGACCCGCCCGAGACCAAGTACATCAAGCACGAGCGCATTCGCAGCAAGCTGCTGACGGAGTTCTGGGGGCGGCCGACGGACCTGGGCGCGCACGTGCTGTTGCCGGCGGGGTTCGACGAGCACCCCAACGCGCGCTACCCGCTGGTGATCTTCCACGGCCACTTCCCGTCCACGATCGAGGGGTTCCGGGAGGAGCCGCCCGACGCGAACGTGCCGTGCGAGTACAGCGAGCGGTTTCACCTCGACTGCTACAACCGCATCCAGCAGCAGTACGCCTACCAGCTCTACAAGGATTGGACGAGCCCCGGCTTCCCGCGCGTGCTCATGATCGAGATCCAGCACCCCACGCCGTACTACGACGACTCCTACGCCGTGAACTCGGCGAACAACGGCCCCTACGGCGACGCCATCATGCGCGAGCTCGTCCCCTACATCGAGCGGAAGTACCGCGGCATCGGGCAGGGGTGGGCGCGGTTCACCTACGGCGGCTCGACCGGGGGCTGGGAAGCCATGGCCGTGCAGATGTTCTATCCCGACGACTTCAACGGCGCCTGGATCGCGTGCCCCGATCCGATCGACTTCCGCGCCTACACGGTGGTCGACATCTACGCGGACACGAACGCTTACTACGAGACGGCCAAGTGGAAGCGCACGCCGCGTCCCGGCATTCGCGACTGGCTGGGCCACGTGCACGCGACCCTCGAGCAGATGAACCACCGCGAGCTCGTGTTAGGCACGCACAGCCGCTCCGGCGACCAGTGGGACATCTGGGAGTCCGTCTACTCGCCCGTGGGGCCGGACGGCTACCCCAAGCGCATCTGGGACAAGCGGACGGGCACGATCGACCGCTCGGTCGCCGACTACTGGCGGGAGCACTACGACCTGTCCTACATCCTGCGGCGCGACTGGAAGACGCTCGGGCCGAAGCTGCGCGGCAAGCTCCACATCTACGTGGGCGAGGCGGACACCTACTACCTCAACGACGCCGTGTACCTGGTGGAGGAGTTCCTCAAGAGCGCGCAGGATCCGCCCTACGACGGCGAGGTGGACTACGGCGCCCGGGCGGAGCACTGCTGGAACGGCGACCACACGCGGCCCAACGCGCAGTCGCGGCTGCGCTACCACCAGATGTTCATCCCGCGGATCATCGACCGGATGCGCAGCAGCGCGCTGCCGGCGGGGGCGGACACGGTGAGCTGGCGGTACTAGACCTTGACAGCCGGCCAGCCGGGCAGCAACTCAGGCACAAAGGAGCTCGCCATGAACGGATCAGGGCTGAAACGCGCCCAGACGGCGCTCGCACTCCTCGTTCTCGTCATCGGGACGGCGACATGCCGTGACGCCCCGTCTCCGACCGCCTCGCTCGACCGGCCTTCCTTCATCATCAACGGCCAGCCCACGGGCGAGAACAGCTTCTCCAACGTCGGCGCTCTGCTCTTCGACTTTGATGGGAACGGCATCATTACGGGAGACGACGCCCTCTGCAGCGGCAGCCTCATCGCTCCGACCGTGTTCCTGACGGCCGCGCATTGCGTCTCATTCTTCCCGGCCGATGCGCAGCTGTACGTCTCATTCGATGCAAACCTGTTTGCGTCGGGGCTCCAGGTCATCGCAGCCACGGCGTTCCACTTCGACCCGGGCTTCGGGCACGATCTGGGCGACCTGCACGACGTCGCCGTCGTCCTGCTCCCCGCAGGGTCGACCACGAACATCCAGCCGTTGCGACTGCCCCGAGCGGGGTTGCTCGACGATCTGACCGCGCACAACGGGCTGAAGGGCCAGATCTTTCTCAACGTCGGCTACGGGGTGGATGCCACGCTGCGCGGCAAGCCGCACTACACGTTCGACGGCGTACGCAAGGTCTCGCAGTCGCCCTTCCAGGCGCTGGAACAGTTCTGGCTCTGGCTCAATATGAACTCGCACGCAACCGGCCTCGGGGGCGACTGCTTCGGCGACTCCGGGTCGCCCAAGTTCTTCGACGGCAACACCGAGCTGATCGTCGCCACGGTGACCACGGGCGACGCCGTCTGCCGGGCGACGAGCAAGGACTACCGGCTGGACACGTCGACGGCGCGGACTTTCCTGGGGCAGTTCGTTACGCTGCCCTAGTCAGGCGCGTCCGGCCGAGCGAAACAGCGCCGCGACGTCCGGCTTCATCACCTTCCCCATGGCGTTGCGGGGCAGCGCGTGCACGCAGCGCAGGGCCCGCGGCACCTTGTAGGGCGCGAGCCGCTGTTTCGCCCACGCCTGCAACGCCGCGAGCGTGAGCTCGGCGGTG
>QHUL01000050.1 GCA_003222115.1 Gemmatimonadota bacterium
ACCAGGCCTACTGCCGCGCGGTGGTGGCGCCCAAGGTGGCGAAGCTCCGCAAGCTCTACCTCGAGAAGCTGAAGCAGCCCGTGAGCTGAGGCGCCGGTCGGCCGCTTGAGCCGCTTCACGGACGTCCTCCTCGTCTCCCCGCTCGCCGACGGCAGCACGTGGGTGATCATGCGCGATTTCGGCTACGACGTCGGCGCCGAGGCGAGCGGCGACCACATCGAGGTGGCCGTCGGGTTCCAGACCGACTTCGCCACGATCCCGCGGCCCTTCTGGATCATCCTGCCGAAGTGGGGCCGCTACGGGAACGCCACGGTGATTCACGACTGGCTGTACTGGACGCAGGCGCGCCCGCGCCCGCAGGCGGACGCGATCTTCCTCGAGGCGATGGGCGTGCTCGGGGTGAGCGGCCCCGTGAAGTACACGCTGTACTGGGCGGTGCGCCTGTTTGGCGGGCTCGCCTGGTATCGCAACGCGGCCGACCGCGCGGCGGGGTTCGACAGAGTGCTACCGGACGTGCATCTCCGCGCGGTCTTCCGCTCGGAACGCCGCGGCACGCTGCGTCGCGTGGCGGGTCATGCCTGGCGCCTGATGCGGCGGCCGTGACCTAGCGCGGAATCCGCGTCCGAGTCTTTCCGAGGTACGCCCGCACGAGCGGCGCCGCACGCCGGCGCACCAGCGCCCCACGCAGGGCCTCCTCCTCGTCCACCGTCACCGGGACCAGGAACCGTTCCCCTTTCCCCCTTCCCCCTTCCCCGCTTACTGCGACCGGCACGCCGTCCCGGTACAGCACGCGGTTCGCGCCGAGCGCCGGGAGCAGCTCACCGGGCGTGAGGATGCCGACGAGGTTCAGGGGATCGGCGCCGCTCACGGCGACGAGCTCACCGGCGGACTCCTCGCGCCGCACCGCGCGCAGCGATCCCACCGCCTCGGGAAGCGCGTACTGCTCTCCCGAGAACCCGCCCACGAAGCGGCCGCCCCGGATCTCGCCCCGCGCCTCGAGGCGGCGGTACACGCGCAGGATGTCGCGCCACGGCACGAGCAAGCTCTCGCGTTGCACCAGGCGGCGGAATACGAGGCCGTAGCGGCGCAGCAGCTGCCAGGCCACCGCCTCCGCGACCTGCTCCTCCGAGAGGGGCGACCCGGGAGCCACGCGCGCCCACCGCCCCGCCGTCTCCACCCCGAACGGCGCCACCGGACCGCGCCGCCGCCGCAGCCGGGCCCCGCCGAGCGGCCGCCGCCGGTCCGAGGGAACGAGCAGCGCACGCAAGCCGGCGAAGCTGTCTGAGGTCACGAGCCCCCACGCGACGAGCTCGGCGAGTCCCTGCTCGACCGCCGTGCGCAGCAAGCCCGTCGCGTTCACGAGGTCCCCGAAGAACGACGCGCCGCGGGCGTCGAGCGCCTCGAGCACGGCCCGGGCCGAGTGCGACAGGGCGAGCTGCGCCGGCTCGGGTTGGGTCCTCAGGGACCGCCACACCGCTCCGCGCTCCCTCCGGAACAGCGCGATGGGGGTGGTGCGAATCGGGCCGGACTTGTGGCCGTTCGACGGGCCGGCGGCCGACACGCGGCCCCACGCGATCTCACCCGAGAGGCACAACCCGTCGAGCCACAGCGGATCGTACTGTTCGAGCCTGGCGGGCAGCACGTCCGATTCCCACGCGCCGGCGGCGACTTCGTACCCATCCAGCAGGTCGAGCACCGCGGCCAGCCCCTCCGGCCCCTCGGCACGCGACTCCTCCGCCACCCGCTGCCAGCGGAACAGGAAACGGAGAAAGTCCGCGGCTGCGACCGGCTCGATCTCCTTGCGCAGTCGGTCGAGCGTGTAGCGGTGGATGCGCGCCAGCAGCCGCCGCTCGCACCACTCGAGCTCCGTCAGGCCCGGCGTGAAGCGGCCGCGCAGCACGAACCCTTCCCGTTCGAGCGCGGCGAGTCCCACATCCACGTCGCCCGCCGCGAGACCGAGCGCCGCCGCGAGCGCCGCGGCAGTCGTGGGACCCACCGCCTCGAGCCGCCCGCGCACCAGCTCGCGGACCGCGTCCTCGCGCGTCCACACCTGCGCCCGCTCCCGCTCGGGCGGGACGACCGCGGGCTCTGTGCCGACGCCGGGGAAGACCACCGCGAGCATCGGCAGCCGCTCGGCGGCGATCCACAACCCCGGCTCTGTGAGCAGCGTGCCCGCCCTGCCGGCCCGCACCAGCTCCTCGAAGTGGGGCCGCCAGGACCCTTCCCCCTTCCCCCTTCCCCCTTCCCCTGCCGTCAACCCGCCCATCACCAGCAACGCATCATGTAGCTCGTCGGCGCTCGAAACATCCGGCCACGCTTCGTCCTTGACCCGCTCGATCGCGGCCGGGTCGAGGGTGCCGAGCTCGTCCGCGGTCTTGACGTCGAGCCCGCGACGTGTGATCACGGCCTGGGTGCGGCGCTCCTCGAGCGGTGCGTCGTCGAGGAAGGCGTACGGCTTGGCGTTCAGCACCTCGTGCGCGAGGGGTGACGGCTCGGGCGTGTCCCGCGCGACGAGCGTGAAGCGACCGGCCTCCATCTCCTCGAGCACGCGCTTGAGGCCCGGGAAGTCCATCGCCTCGAGCAGGCAATCCGCGATCGTTTGGTTGACGAGCGGATGATCGGGGATCTCCCGGTCGCCCACGAGGTTCTCCGGGCAGGCGAGCTGGTCGGGGAACACCGCCGCGATCAGGTCCTCGGCGTCCATGCGTTGCAGCGGCGTCGGGACCTTGCGGCCGCCCCGCTGGCGCAGCACCGCGAGGGCGCGTGTCGCGTTCCAGCGCCACCGGGTGCCGAACATCGGCGCGTCGAGCATCGCCTGCACGAGCAGGTGCTCCACCGTCTGGGGCTTCAGGTACTGGAACACGTCCGCCAGCGCGAAGCTGTGCTGGGGGCCAAGGGACAGGACGATCGCGTCTTCGGTAGCCGCCGCCTGGAGCTCGAAGTTGAAGCTGCGGCAGAAGCGCTTCCGTAGCGCCAGGCCCCAAGCGCGGTTCACCCGGCTCCCGAAGGGCGCGTGCAGCACGAGCTGCATGCCGCCTGCCTCGTCGAAGAACCGCTCCAGCACGAGCGTCTGCTGCGTCGGGGTGACGCCCAGGATCCGCTTCGAGGCGGCGAGATACTCGACGATCTGTCGCGCCGCGGGCTCGGCGACGCCCGTCGCGTCGCACAGCCAGCCGATCGCCACGGCGGGATCGCCCAAGCGCGCGTCCACCTCCTGCCGCAGCTGCGAGACTTCCTGCGACAGTTCGGCCGTGCGCGCCGGCGCCTCGCCCACCCAGAACGGGATCGACGGCGGCAGCCCCTGCGCGTCCTCCACACGGACCTGGCCGGACTCGACGCGCGTGATCCGGTAGGAGGCGTTGCCGAGCTGGAAGATGTCGCCCGGCATGCTCTCGATCGCGAAGTCCTCGTTGAGGGTCCCGACGAACGTCTCGGTCGGCTCGAGCACCACGCGGTAGTCGCCGATGTCCGGGATCGCGCCCCCCGAGGTGATCGCGGCGAGCCGGGCGCCGCGGCGGCCGCGCAGCCGCCGGTTCACGCCGTCGTAGTGCACGTACGCGCCGCGCCGCCCGCGCCGCGTCGTGAACCCCTCGGCGAGCATGTGCACGACCGCGTCGAAGTCCTGACGCGAGAGGCCGCGGTACGGATGGGCGCCACGCACCACGTCGTACAGGCGGTCTTCGTCCCACTCCTCGCACGCCGCCATCGCGACGATCTGCTGCGCCAGGATGTCGAGGGGCCGCTCGGGGATGATGAGCCGGTCCAGCCGGCCGCCGCGCGTCGCGCGCAGCAGCGCTGCGCACTCGATCAGCTCGTCGCGGGACAGCGGAAACACCCGGCCCTTGGGGATCGCCTCGAGGTGGTGTCCCGAGCGTCCCACGCGCTGCAGCAGCGAAGCGATCGAGCGCGTCGAGCCGATCTGGCACACGAGGTCCACCGTGCCGATGTCGATGCCGAGCTCGAGCGACGCCGTCGCCACGAGCGCCTTGAGCTTGCCCTCCTTGAGCCGCTGCTCCGCGTCGAGCCGCTTTTCCTTCGAGAGGCTGCCGTGGTGCGACGTGACGTGCTCGGCGCCGACCCGCTCGGACAGGTGCAGCGTGAGCCGCTCGGCCAGGCGCCGGGTATTGACGAACACGAGCGTCGTGCGGTGCTCGCCGATCAGCTGCGCCAGCCGGTCGTACAGCTCCTCCCACACTTCCGCCGCCATCACGGCCTCGAGCGGCGACGAGGGGATCTCGAGCGCGAGGTCGAGGCGGCGCGCGTGCCCCGCGTCGATGATCTCGCAAGGGGCGTGGGGCGTCCTGAAGGACTCCCTGACGGTCGTAGGGCGTGGGGCGTTGCCGATGAGGAAGCGGGCGATTTCCTCGATTGGCTTCTGTGTAGCCGAGAGACCGATGCGCTGCAGCCGGCGCCCGGCGAGGTGGTCCAGGCGCTCGAGCGAGAGGGCGAGGTGGCTCCCGCGCTTGTCGCGCGCTACGGCGTGGATCTCGTCCACGATCACGGTGCGCGCCGTGCGCAGCATCTCGCGCGAGCGCTCGGCCGTGAGCAGGAGATACAGGCTCTCGGGCGTCGTGACGAGAATGTGCGGGGGGCGCTTCACCATCGCCTGCCGCTCGGCGCCCGGCGTGTCGCCGGTCCGCACGAGCGTGCGGATCGCGACGTCGGGCAGGCACAGCTGCTCCAGCGTGCGGCGGATCTCGGCGAGCGGCTCGGCCAGGTTCTTCTGAACGTCGTTCGACAGCGCCTTGAGGGGCGAGATGTAGACCACCTGCGTCTCGTCCGGGAGGGGACCGTCGAGTCCCTGGCGCACCAGCGAGTCGATCGCGGCGAGGAACGCCGCGAACGTCTTCCCCGAGCCGGTCGGCGCCGCGATCAGGGCATCACGGCCTGCCTGAATCACCGGCCAGGCGTGCCGCTGGGGCTCGGTGGGCGCGCTGAAGCGCTCACCGAACCAGCGCGTCACGGCTGGGTGGAAACCGGAGAGTGGCATGACTCAAATCTACCGAAAATTCCCCGAAGGGCTACCGGCCGACGACCGCTCCCAGCAAGGCGCCGCGCGTCGCCGCGATGCGCTCGATCGTCTCACCGATCTTGTTGTTGGGCGTAGAGGCGCCGGCCGTCACGCCGATCGTGAGCGGCCCCCGCGGCAGCCACGCCTCGCGACGCTGCTCGACCTTCGCCCCCACGGGCCGGAAGCGGATGGTCCCGGCCGCGGCATCGATGCAGCTCGCGTCCTCGATGTGGAAGGTGGCGACTTTCTCCTGGCAGATAGCGGCCAGATGCGTGGTGTTGCTCGAGTTGTAGCCGCCGATCACCACCATCAGGTCGAGCGCGCCCCCGATGAGCTTGAGCACCGCGTCCTGGCGCTCCTGAGTGGCCGAGCAGATCGTGTCGAAGTTACGGAAGTGCTCGGCGAGGGCGGCCTCGCCGTAGCGCTTCGCCATGCTGCGGCGCAGCTCGGCGGCGATCGCGAGCGACTCGCCGGACAACATAGTGGTCTGATTGGCGACGCCCACGCGCACGAGATCGTGCTCCGGGTCGAACCCTGGCGACACCTCGTGGCTGAAGCGCCGGAGGAACGCGTCCCTCGTCCCCCGTCCCTCGATGTACTCGCAGACCTCCCGCGCCTCTGCCATGTCCCGGACCACCAGGTACTTCCCGCCCGGATACTTGGTCACCTGGCTCGAGGTCGCCTTGGTCTCCTCGTGGTAGGACTTGCCGTGGATCACGGCCGTGAAGCCGTCCCGCGCGTAGGAATCGACGCGCTTCCACACGTTCAGCACCGAGCCGCAGGTCGTATCCACGAGGACACAGCCGATCGCACGCAGCCGCTCGAAGTCCTGCACCGTTACGCCGAACGCCGGGAGGATCACCACGTCGTCCGGCGTCACGGCCCCGAAGTCGAAGTCGCCCTCGGGCTTGCGCAGCAGAATCTGCACGCCCATGCTGGTGAGCTTGGAGTTCACGTGGGGGTTGTGAATGATCTCCCCGACGAGAAAGACGCGCTTGGCCGGGAACTTGGTGCGGGTCTCGTACGCGTACTCGACCGCGCGGTCGACTCCGTAGCAGAAGCCGAACTCCCCGGCCAGCTTGAACGTGAGGTCGCCCACCACGAGCTCGTAGCCCGCGCCGCGAATGGCGTCGACCACGCGGCTGTGGTAGTCCGCGGCGAGCGCGCCCTCGATCGCGCCCTTCAGCCCGAAGCCTTTGCGGAAGTAGGTCTGCTCCACGGCCCTCAATCTAACGGCGTGGTTCCCCCGGCGCGCACGGCGTCCATCACGCGCTGGATCCTCCAGCCGTCTTCGAACGTCGCGGGCGGCACTGTGGGGGCGGCGCCGGCGACGACGCGGACGAGATCGCGGACCAGCCGCACGAAGGAGCGCGCCCACATCGTGTTGGGCGTGAGTCGCTCCCACAGGTCGTCCGGCGCGCTCACGTCCTCGAGCGGCCCGCCCGGCTTCATCATCTCGAGCTTCGACTCCCCCGTGAGCACGAAGGTCCCGTCGCTGCCCGTGACCTGGGCGAAATGCCCCGGCCCGCACTGGGCCACGGTCGTGAGGAGGATCGTCGCGACCGCGCCGCCGGTCATCCGCATCGTGAAGCTCGCGAACTCCTCCGCCGTCGCTCGGTGCGTGATGCCGCGCTCGTCCCGCCGCTCCTTGACGAAGGTCGCCGCGGCGCCCGCGACCTGCGACGGCTCGCTCCCCGTCCAGTAGCGGACGAGATCGATGTAGTGGGAGCCGACCGCGCCCAGGATGCCGCCGCCGCGCGCCGCGTCGAACCACCAGGTCCAGGGCGCCGCGGAGGCCTGCGGCCGGCCGTCGCCGCGCAGGTAGGGCTTGAGGACGAGCTCGAGGTGGCGGACCTCGCCGATCGCCCCACCGGCGATCAGCTCGCGCACCTTGCGGCGGTTGGGCTCGTGGCGCAATTCGTGATCGATCCAGGCGATCTGGCGCGGATGGCGCCGAGCGCAGTCGAGCATGTGTTGCGCCTCGGCGGCGTTGAGCGCCGTCGGCTTCTCGCACAGCACGTGCTTCCCGGCCTCCAGCGCCGCGACGGCGTAGCGGGCGTGCGTGTCCGGCGTCGACGAGACGAGGACGAGATCGACCTCACCCGAGCGAGCCAGCTCCGCGCCGTCGGTGAACACGTGGGGGATCGCGTGCTCGCGCGCCGTCGCCTCGGCGTTCTCGCGCCGGCCGCTCGCCACGGCCGTCACCGTGACCTCCGGCACGAGCCGCAGGCCGGGGAGCTGCACCCGGCGCGCGAACCCGGTCCCGATCACCCCGACGCGCAGCGTCATGGGATCGGGCGGCAGGAAACGGTGTCGCCGCCGATCACCACGGCCTCGAAATCGGCCTCGACCCTGGCGCGGCGCGCGCCTCCGACCTCCGGACCCGAGCCGCGGGCCCGCGCCGTCAGCCGGTCTCGGGCGCGCGACACCGTTACCACGCCGCTGTCGAGCGCGGTCCCGTGCGTGAGGGGGCCGGTCATGAACCGCACGGCGGCCACGGCGCCGTGCGACGTTGCCGTGTCGCCGCGCACCAGCACCGGATAGTCACCGCTCGTGAGCGAGTCCCCGTATCGCAGCCACAGCAACACGCCGTTGCCTCCCGAAGATCCGTGTGCAACCAGCGCGCCCGGGCGCCCGCACGGCCGCGCCGTGGCCGGCGCCGTGAAGCGCACCGTGTCCTGCGGCGGGAACGCGATCCGAGCGCGCAGCGTTCCCTCCCGCTCCGCCGCCCCCGCGCAGGCGACGAGGGCGAGCGCAGCGAGGGGGAGACGGGTCAAGGCAGGGTGACACCGAGCGCGGCGCGGGCCGCCTCGGGGGAGAGCGTGTGACGCGCCAACGCCTGGAGCAACTCTCCCGGCAGTGGCCGCGGCTTGAGATCGCGGCGGCCGACGCAGACGAGCACCATCCAGCCGGCCGCGCCGAGCGACGGCGAGCCGTGCCGCAGGACGTCGAAGTTCAGCGTCATCGAGCTCGTGCCGACCCGCCCCACGTACGCCGCCACGCGCAGCCGGTCGTCCAGCCGCGCGGGCCAGTAGAACTCGTTGTGGACCACCTTGCGGGGCAGAAAGATGCCGTAGCGGTCGAAAAAATCGGAATAGGCGAGCCCGCAAGCCCGAAACAGCTCCGTCTCGGCGATCTCGAAGAAGCGGACGTAGGACCCGTAGAAGATGATGCCGGCGGCGTCCACGTCGGACCACCGCACATACTCCTCGATGACGAACGGCGTGGCCGGCATGATCTCCCCGACGGCGCGGCGGAGCGGGGAAGGTAGAGCGGGGGGGAGGGCGACGCCAGCGGAGCGCGCCGCCTCAGACGCGCGCGGGGGAGCTCCCGCCTCGACGGCCGTTGGGCTGCAGGCCGTAGGCCTTGAGACGCCGCCACAGCGTGGTGCGGCTGATGCCGAGGCGCCGCGCGGTCTCGGCGAGCCGGCCGCTGGTGCCGTCGAGCATCTCGACGATCGCCTGGCGCTCACGCTCGGCCAGCGTCGCGGCGCGCTCGGCGCTCGCGTGCGCCAGCACGCCGAACTCGGTCGCTCCCGACCGGAGCGGCACGATCCGCGCGCCCAGTGATGCCAGGCGCGGCCGCAGCGCGTCGAGCCGCCGCCCCGCGAAGTCCCCGGCGTCCTGCAACGCGGCACGGGCGGCCCCGTTGGCGTAGAGGAAGCGGCCTTGCGGGTCGAACACCACCAACGCTTGAGTCAGGGAATCGAGAATCGCCCGTGCGAGCGGCGACAAGGCCGCGCTCGAACCAGTCGTGTCTTTCGGTGTCATGGTCCGTCCCAGATACCAGCAGGGTCCCGCGAAGGTTTCATTCGGCGTCGTGAGGGTTTCATTCGGCGTCGTCAGGTAAGAGACCCCCGCGGACCGGGAAGGTCACACGGCGGCGGGCGTGTTTAGCGACGCCGAAAGCGGCGGCCCGACCGCTGCAGGCGGGCCCGCTCCTCCCGCGGCAGCCCCGAGAGCTGACGGCGGAGCTCCTCCAGGCTGTCGGCTCGCAGGGCCTCCCGCTTGCCACGCACCACTGTGAAACGCAGCGGCCGATCGAACCGAGGGAGGTCACGAGCCTGCAGCCGGCGGGCCTGCCCTTCCTTGAGGCGCAGCCGGGCCACCCCCCGGCCCTGGTCCACCTCGTACTCGAGCGGCACGCGGTCTCCATACAAATGCAGGGAGGAGGGGAGCGCCTCGAGCGCGGCGCGCACGTCGGCCGGGATCGCGGCGTCGACGTCGAGGTCGAGGCGCGTATCGAGGAAGTCTTGCCACGAGCGGACACGGGCGAGCTGGGCGTCCAGGGCGGCGGCTAGGCGCTCGGTCGCGGCGGCGGCGACCTGCCCGCCCGAGCGCCGCCAGTAGAAACCGAACCGCTCGAGCGCGCGGCGCAGGCGCGCCTGGTTGGGATGCGCGGTCTCGCCGGCGAGCAGCGCGTCGCGCAGCGCGGCGCGCGCCGCCTCGGCGAGCTCGGAAGGAAACGGCTCGGGCAGCGGCTCGGTCTCGCGCTCCAGCAGGAACCCGAAGTACTCCACCGTGCGGACCCGCACGAGGCCCTCGTGGCGGCGGCGGCGGTCGAACGCGACCGACGCCGCGCCGCGGCGCGCGTAGCGCCGCACGAGGCGCTCCGGCAACTGAGTCCCCTCGATCGCCGCCCGCGGCGTCCCGAAGCGGTCGGCGAAATAGCGCAGCGTCCCCGCCACCGCGCCCCAGCTGCCGCACACCGAACCCCGGCTGACCCGCGCCTCGCGCCCGTCCGCCGTCCCCTCGTCGATCACGAGGTCGAACGGCATGATCCGCGCCACGAGATCCGCGAACGCCGCGAGCGTCTGGTGGCCCGCGTGGGCGAGCCGCTCCGGAAGCGGCAGCTCCAGCTGCCGGTACACCGACGCGGTGCCGAGCGCGACGTCCTCGATCGCCTTGACCAGGACGCCGCGCCCCTCCGCCCACTCGTCGATCCCCTCGTCGAACAGATGGCGGGGCAGCCCGTACACCTCGCCCAAGTACGCGTGCTTGTTGACCGCTTCGGCGTACACGTTGTAGGCCGTGAGATGGTCGCTCCCCGACACGATGAGCCCGCGCAAATCCCGCTCCTCCCGCGTCATGCGGTGGAGCGACTCGATGTTCGCGGCGACGGCGAGCACCGGCACGAGATCCCCGTCGGCGTGGACCAGGAGCTCGCCCCAGGGGCGTTCGACCGGCATCGCCTCCACCTCGCGTCCGTAGCGCGTGAGTCGACCCTTCTCGATCAGTCCCCGCGCCGTCAGCAGCTCGAGGGCCTCGCCGTAGGCCCGCCGGTCGAGCGGAACCGGGAGATCGAGCTCTCGCGCATCGACGCCCAGCGCCGCGCAGGTGATGGCCACGCGCTCGGCGTCGCCCGCGAGCTGGAACTCGGGCGGCGTGGGGCGCAGCTCCTCGAACGCGAGGTCGCGGTCGCTCAGGATGTAGACCTCGCCCCCCTCCACGCGCCCGTGCACCCGACCCGCCATCTGGAGGATCTCGTTCGCCCCCAGGTAGAGGCGCGTCAGCACGTTGCGCCCCCGCGCCACCACGTTGGCGTAGCGGGCATCGTAGATCACCACGGTGTCGAGCCCGCGGATGTTGAGCGCCGACTGACCCGCCGCGGTCATCGCGAGGAGGAAGGGACGGCGCACCTCGCCGTCCAGGAACGGGCGAATCACGCGGATCGGCTCGCCCCCGTGGTAGAACGCCGTGGCGAGCGCCTGCCAGCGGTCGCCCAGCTCGCCCGCGATCTGCTCCACCTCGGCGCGCGTGGGGACGAACACCGCCACGCCGCGCCGCTCGCGGATAGCGCGCCGGATGAAGCGCTCGTTCAGGAACTCGAGCGGCTGTTCCGGCAGCACGCGTACGGCCGCCGCGCGCGCGGGGTCGAACGCGCGGGTCTCGAGCACCTCGGCGGAATCGAGATAGCGGGCGTAGAACGTCGGGTCGACGGTCGCGGACAGCCAGATGAAGCGGCAGCCGGCGCGCTTGCCCAGTGCGAGGCAGAGCTCCATCTCGGCCGAGGTCTGGTGTATCTCGTCCACGATCAGGGTGTCGCGCGCCGTGATGAGGCCGTCCTCGAACCAGCGCCGCGCGATCCCCGTCGTGACGATCACGACGTTCCACGTCGGCGTTTCCGGCGTCGCCTCGCGCTCCCGATTCACGACGCCCACCCTGAGCGGCGCCCGGACGATGGTCTCTGCGATGGGTCGGATCGCGAGCGTCTTGCCGGTGCCCGTCCCCGCTACGACCCCGAAGCCGCGGCCCGAGGCTGCGAGGCGCCGGATGTCCTCCCCGTGCTCGCGCTCGAGCAGCGTGTCGAGGGAGAGCCCCATGGCGCGCTCGATGGTCTCGCACGCCGCCCGCGTCGGCGCGATGACGATGACGCGCCCGGTGGCGGGCTCCGCCGCGAGGAATGCCTGGGGATCAGGAGGAAGGAAGTGATCTCGGGCGAGGTGCACGATCAGTCGCCCAGGCTGATCCCCAGGTCCCGCGCGGTGGCGATCGTGTCGGAGTCGAGCGGCACCCGCCGCGGCATGGCCAGCGCCTCTTCGATCGGGACGGCGGTAATAATGGGAGGCCGCAGGGCCACCATGGAGCCGAACTTGCCCTCGGCGATGAACCGCACCGCCGCCGCGCCGAACCGCAGGCCCAGCAGGCGATCGAAGGTCGTGGGGCTGCCGCCGCGCTGCAGGTGACCGAGCACCAGCGCGCGCGTCTCCTTGCCGGTCAGCTCCGCGATCGAGTGCGCCACCTTGTCACCGATCCCGCCGAGGCGCTGGTGCTCCGGATCGATGAGCGACACCGACCCGCCCTTGGGCGCCGCGCCCTCCGCCACGACGACGATGCTGAAATGGCGGCCCTCCTCCTCACGCCGGCGGATCTTGTCGCATACCTGCGCGATGTCGAACGGGATCTCGGGGATGAGGATGACGTCGGCCGAGCCCGCGATTCCCGAGTGCAGCGCGATCCACCCGGCGAAGCGGCCCATCACCTCGACCACCATCACGCGCTCGTGGCTCTCGGCGGTCGAGTGGAGCTTGTCGATCGCTTCGGTGGCCGTTTGGACGGCGGTGTCGAACCCGAACGTCGCGACGGTCCCGCCTACGTCGTTGTCGATCGTCTTGGGAACGCCGACCACGGGAACGCCCTTCCGCTGGAGCTGTTGCGCGATGCGCAGCGACCCGTCGCCGCCGATCGCGATCAGGGCGTCGAGGCCCAGGGCGTGAAACGCCGCGACGGCTTCGTCCGACCGATCGCACTCCGTCCACGTGCCGTCGGGTTGCTGGACGCGGAACCGGAACGGGTCGCCGCGGTTGCTCGTGCCGAGGATGGTCCCGCCGAGGTGCGTGATGCCCCGCACCGCGTTGGCGTCGAGCGGGACGACGCGGTCCTCGCCCAGGAGTCCGGCATAGCCGCGGCGCACGCCCACGCACTGCCAGCCGCGGTGAATGGCGGCGAGCACGGCTCCGCGGATCACGGCGTTCAGACCGGGGGCGTCGCCGCCCCCCGTCGAGATGGCGATCTTCAACGCGCCGCGGGCGGGGCGACTTGCTGCATCAGCCGCAGCACCTCGCCCGGCTGGGCGTGGCGCCCGTGCTGCTTCTTGGAGAAGATCTTGCGCCCGTCCACTTCGACCTCAAACACGCCGCCGGAGGACTGGATCAGCTTCACGTCCGCGTGCGGGTACACGGTGCGGATCTCCGCCGCCAGACCGGCGGCCCGGGGCTCGTAGTTTCAGACGACGCAGTATTCGATCGTGACACGCATGCGTTGAAGCTTAGTCGCGCTTGACACGCCGCGCCACACGCCCGAGCTTGCGCGAGCGGCATGAGTTCCCTCCTTCGCGTCCAAGCGTCGCCGGCCCTGCTCCCGCGCGCGCTCGTCTCGCTCGGGGCCCTCTTCGCGATCGGCTGGGCGGCACTGGGATACGCGTCCGGCGCCGCCCGCGCGGGGCCGGGGTTCGCGATGGAGCTCCTGGCGCTCGCCGTCGTGGGCGCGCTCACGCGCCGCTACGGCATCCCGCTCCCCGGCAACGGCTTTTCCTCCTACGTCCTAGGCGTGGTGGCGTACGCCCTGCTCGCGCGGGGCTGGGCCTTCGCGACCGTCGTGGCGCCGCTCGCGGTTCTGCCGGGCGATCTGTGGCTGCGCCGCCTGCCGCCGCGCGCCGCGTTCGGCAACGCCGCGCACCTCGCGGCCGGGACCGCTGCGGCCGGCCTCCTGTATGCGCGGCTGGGGGGCGCGATCGGCGCCGAGGCGCTCGGCGCCCATAACCTGCCGGCCCTCGCCGCCGTCCTGCTCGTGCTGCCCGTCGTGATCAACGGAACGTTCTACCTCGAGCTCGCGCTGGGCCCCGCGCGCGCCTGGGTAGACCCGCGGCTCACCGCGCGCTGGGAGGGCACGGTGTACGCCTGCTCCGCGCTGCTCGCCCTCGGGTGGCTGCGCCTCATGCACGCGGAATTGGGCGTCGGTGCGGCCCTGCCCCTCGCGCTCGCGCTCACCATCGCCACCGTCGGGAGCCTCTCCGTCATCCGTCGCGCCGCGCGCGCCGACCAGTTACAGCTCGTCCAGGGGCTCTCCCAGGCGATCGCGGCCGACATCAACCTCGCGCGCAGCTTCGCCCGCATTCAGGAGCTCACGCGCCGCCTCGTGCCCTGGGAGCAGATGGGGTTCTCGCGCTACGACGCCCAGACCAACGAAATGGCCCTGATTGCGGACACGGCGCTTCCTGCCGGGGAGCGGTCCAGTGCGCGCTTCGACGCGGGCGCGGGCGTGGCGGGTGAGGCGGTGCGCCTGGGGCGCCCCCTGGTCGCGCGCGGGACGCGCGGCGAGCCGGGGGGGCCACCGGGCCGGCAGCAGCCCGGCTCGGAGGTGCTCGTCCCGCTGTACCACGGCGGTCAACTGGTCGGGTTGTGGAGCGTGCGACACTCGGCTCCCGCGATGTACCGCGACTCGGACGGCGACCTGCTCGCCCTGCTCGCCCCCCAGCTCGCCCTCATGCTCGCCGTGGACGGGTCGGTGCAGCCGATGGTCGGCGCCTCGGAGCGCACCAGCGCCTACATCCAGACGCTCTCCTCCACCACGCAGGAGATCCATGCGAGCAGCCAGGAGGTAGCCGCGGCGGCACAGCGGGCGAGTCACGGCGCCCGCGAGGCGGCGGGTCTCGTGAGCGCGGTCGCCAGGGAGTCCGACGAGCTGAAACAACGCGCCGGAGAAGTCGTGGCGGCCGGGGAACAGACGCGCCAGGCCGGGGCCCAGATGGAGCAGACCACGGACCGCGTCCGCCAAGCGACCCACGCCGCGGCGCGGCGGCTGACCGACCTCGGCGTGACGACCGAAGAGAGCGCCAGCGAAGTGCGCCGCCTGCGGGATGTCGCCGAGCAGGTGGAGCGCTTCTCGGAGACAATCGGGTTCATCGCCAACCAGACCAACCTGCTCGCCCTCAACGCGACGATCGAGGCGGCCCGCGCCGGCGTGCACGGCCGCGGCTTCGCCGTCGTCGCAGACGAGGTACACAAGCTCGCCGAGGCGAGCGGCCGGGAGGCGCGCAACGTCGGCAAGTCCGCCCAGGAGACGCGGCGGGCGCTGGATCGGGCGGCGCAGCTGCTCGAGCGCATCCGCACGGACCTGGGCGAGGTGGCGCACAGCTCCGGTGCCTGGGTGCACGACCTCGACGCCATCGCCGAAGCCGCGACCGGCACGGCGCGCGCGGGCAAGCGGGCCGAGGAGCTGGCGCGCGGCATCGCCGAGCTCGCCAGCCGCAACGCGCAATCGCTCGAGCGGGCGCGCACGGGCGCCCAGTCGTCCACCGAGGAGGCGGAGACGGTCGCCGCGGCGGCCGCGGAGCAACTGCGCGCGATCGAGGAACTCGCACACGGTGCCGGCGAACTCGCGGCGCTCGCCGGCCATCTCGCCCAGGCCGTGCGGTTCGTGCGCGGAGAGAACGGGCACCCCTAGGCTCGCCTGGCCCCCGCCGGTGTGATGTGGCGCACGGCCGGCGGCGCCCAGCCGGGGTTTCTTCGCATCCGGCACCTTATTACCGTAGATCACTCGCTCGTCGGGGGGCTGGGGGCCGATGCGCACACTCACGACCGCCCTTGCCGCGCTGCTCGCCGGCGCGGGGGTCAGCGCCTTGCCCGCCCAGCACGCACATCAGTTCGAGCTCGGTGCCTTCGGGTCCTACACCCGCTACGACCGCGCCTTCGGTCTCGAGAACCAGCTCGGCGGCGGCGCCCGGCTCGGCTACTTCTTCGGCCGCGTGGTGGGTGCCGAGCTGGACATCGGCTACGTCGAGCCCAACGCCACGAGCGGCGTGGCGACGGCCGAGCTGACGCACGGCAGCGGCAGCCTGGTGCTGAACGTCGCCGCCGGCGAGCGCCACCTCCTCTATATGCTCGCCGGCTACACCCGACTCGACTTCGAGAAAACCCCGCCGTATCGCTTCACCGACAACGCCGTCCACGGCGCCCTGGGCGACCGCGTGTTTCTCGGCTCGCGCGCGGCGCTGCGGCTCGAAGTGCGGGCGATCTACGCGCCCAGCACGCACGCGAGCTTCAGGTCCGGCTGGGCGGGCCACGTGGTCGGATCGCTCGGGCTCTCGGTGTTCGCAGGCGGCGGGCCGCCCTCCGACGCGGACGGCGACGGCGTGCCGGACAAGCGCGACGCCTGCCCCAGCACGCCGCACGGCGCCACGGTGGACCCCCGGGGATGCCCGTCGGACGCCGACCGCGACGGCATCCCGGACGGCCTCGACCAGTGCCCCAACACGCCGCCCGGCGCGACGGTGGATGCCGCCGGCTGTCCGCTCGACGCGGACAAGGACGGTGTTCCCGACGGCCTGGACCAGTGTCCCGGCACGCCCAGCGGCGCGCGGGTGGACGCCAAGGGCTGCCCCGCCGACGGGGATGGCGACGGCGTGCCGGACGGCGTGGATCAATGCCCCAACACGCCAGCCGGGGCGGTGGTGGACGCCGCAGGCTGCCCGCTCGACGGCGACAAGGACGGCGTCCCCGACGGCCTGGACAAGTGCCCCAACACCCCGCCCGGCACCGAGGTGGACGCCGTCGGGTGCACCAGGGTCGCGGACTCGGACGGCGACGGCGTGGACGACACGAAGGACAAATGCCCCGGCACCGCCCCCGGAACGCGCGTAGACGCTTCCGGCTGCCCGATTCTCTTCACCCCGGAGCGGACTCCCGTTATCCTGCGAGGTGTGACCTTCGAGACGGGCCGCTCGGCGCTGAAGCTCGAGTCCCATACGGTGCTCGACATCGTGGCTCAGTCGCTGCTCGACAACCCGGACATCCGCATCGAGATCGCGGGCTACACCGACAGCACAGGCGCACCGGCGACGAACCTGCGGCTCTCTCAGGCCCGGGCGGCGGGGGTGCGCGCCTATCTCGCGGGGCGCGGTGTGGCGCCCGGGCGGATGGTGGCCCGGGGGTACGGGGCCGCGAACCCGATCGCACCGAACACGACGCTCGACGGCCGCGCTCAGAACCGGCGTGTCGAGCTGCATCAACTCCCCTAGGCGCACAGGCGCGCAGGAGCGGTCTATGAGGAAGCTCGTGGTGCTGGCGGCGGCGCTCACGCTCACGGCCCCCGGTCTCGCGGCCCAGCGGGCCCACCAGTACGAGATCGGGGCGTTCGGCTCGTACACGCGGTACGACCCGGCGTTCGGCCTCGCGAAGAAGGTCGGCGGCGGCGCGCGCTTCGGCTACTTCGTGGCCGACGCCGTGGGCCTCGAAGGCGAGGTGCTGTTCCAGCCGAGCTACCCCGTGCCCGGGACCAGCTCCACGCTCGAGCCGATCATCGGCAGCGCCAGCCTCGTGGTCAACCTGCTCTCCGGCGTACGCAACGTGTTCTACGTGCTGGGGGGCTACTCACGGCTCGACTTCGGCAATACGGCGCCCTACAAATTCACCGACAACGCGATGCACGCGGCGGCGGGCGATCGCATCTTTCTCACGAACCGCGTCGCGCTCCGTCTCGAGGCGCGCGGCTACTACAGTCCCAGCACGCAGTCGTCCTTCAGCTCGTCCGCCACGCACTGGGTCGGGACCGTCGGCCTTTCCTTCTTCGAGCTGGGGCGCCCCACGAAGGATTCGGACCAGGACGGGGTGGTCGATTCCGAGGACAAATGCCCCGACACGCCCGTCGGCGCCAAGGTCGACGAACGGGGCTGCCCCATCGACTCCGACAAGGACGGCGTGCCCGACGGCCTCGACAAGTGTCCCGACACGCCGCCCGGCGCGCACGTCGACGCCACCGGCTGCCCGACCGACGCCGACCAGGATGGCGTGCCCGACGGCCTCGATCAGTGCCCCAACACACCCCCCGGGGTGCACGTCGACGCGACCGGGTGTCCCGTCGATTCCGATCACGACGGCGTGCCCGACGGCATCGACCAGTGCCCCGACACCCCGGCCGGCGCCACGGTCGACGCGAAGGGGTGCCCGAGCGACGCGGACAACGACGGCGTGCCCGACGGCATCGACCGCTGCCCCAACACACCCATCGGCGCCAAGGTGGACTCGAGCGGCTGCCCCATCGACTCGGATCACGACGGTGTGCCCGACGGCATCGACCAGTGCTCGGACACGCCGGCCGGCAGCGCGGTGGACTCCACGGGCTGCCCGATCGGCAAGGATTCGGACGGCGACGGCGTGCCGGACTCGGTCGACAAGTGTCCCAACACGCCTGCCGGTACCACGGTGGACGCCACCGGGTGCCCGGTGTCGAACGAGGTCGTGCGCGCCCAGCCCGGCGACGAGGACGGCGACGGGGTGCCCGACACCCTGGACAAGTGCCCGCACACGCCAGCTGGCGCCAAGGTGGACGCGCAGGGCTGCATCATCCTGTTCCAGCCGCAGCCCGCCGGGCCACCGCAGCCCGGCGCGCCGGCGCGCCCCACGCTCATCCTGCTAGGCGTGACCTTCGCGACCGCCCAGTCGGCCCTGAAGCCGCAGTCGTACGTCGTGCTCGACCAGGTCGCCGCGTCGCTCGTCGCGAATCCCGAGATCCAGATCGAGATCGCGGGCTACACCGACAACACCGGCTCCCCCACCCTCAACCGGCGCTTGTCGCAGGCGCGCGCCGATCGCGTGCGGGCGTACCTCGCGAGCAAAGGCGTGAGTCCCTCGCGGATGATCGCGCGGGGCTACGGCCCGGCGAACCCCATTGCGCCGAACACCACGGCGGCGGGGCGGGCGCAGAACCGGAGAGTGGAGCTGCACAAGCTGCCGTAGTCAGCCGGATGGGCGGATAGGCGGATAGCACTCGCTTATCCGCCCGTCGCGCCTCGGGGCCGGCTCCAGTATCTTTCGAGCCCCGAAAGAGCATGGAGCTGTCCCCGATGCGTCCGCTCCACCGCGGCGCTGCCACCGCGGCCGCGCTGCTGCTATCCGCGTATCCGCCTAACCGCCTAACCGCCCAACGGCCCCTCCAGGCGACGGATTATTACAAGCTCGTCGTGGTTGCGAACCCGGCGCTCTCTCCCGACGGGCGGCGCGTGGCCTTCGCGGTCACGACGGTGGTCGAAGACAAGGACAAGCGGCACAGCGAGATCTGGATGGCGTCCGCGGACGGCTCGGGGAAGCCGTACCGCTACACCAGCCCTGCGACCGAGGCGTCGAGCCCGCGCTGGTCGCCGGACGGATCGCTGCTCGCGTTCACGAGCAAGCGCGAGGGCGCGGACGACGACGCGTGGTTCCTCCGCACCGGCGCCCCGGGCGGCGAAGCCTTTCAGATCGCCGGCGTACACGCGCTGCCCGTGTTCTCGCCGGATGGCCGGCAGCTCTTGTACGAATGGCGCGGCCCCGAGCCGGACAGCCTGAAGCAGCAGCCATGGCGCGAGCGCGTTTCTCCCGCGGCCATCACCCGCGGGCCCGATCCCAAGCGGTTCGACGGGCGCCTGTACACGTCTCTCCCCGTCGTCGCAGACGAACGGGGTCTCGTCCCCCCTCGGGAGACACGGCGGCCGCGGCACCTCTACGTCGCGCCCCTCGATGGCGGCGACCCGGCCCAGCTCACGACTGGTGAGGTGGCTCAGACCGATCCCGCCTGGTCGCCCGACGGCCGGGCGGTCGTGTTCGTCCAGGACTCGACGGAGACGGTGGAACTGGATGTGCAGCCGCGGCCCCAGCTCTACGTGCTCACCCTCGCCGACCGGAGCGTGCGGCGGCTCGAGACGGGATACACGGAAAACGCGTCACCGGCATGGTCGCCGGACGGGAAGTGGATCGCGTTCGAGTGCTCGAAGGGCCGGGGGGAAGAGAACGACGTCTGCGTCATGCCCGCGGGCGGCGGGGCGGTCCGCAACCTGACGGGTTCCTGGGACCTCGACCCGGGCGGGGTGCAGTGGTCGCGCGACTCGAAGACGGTCTACTGCTTCGCCGAGACGCGGGGAAACCTGCACCTGTTCGCGGCGGCGGCGGGTGGGGGACCCGTGCGCCAGGTCACGACCGGCGAGCGGCAGCTGCGCGGCTTTTCCTTCAGCGCCGACGGGAAGTGGCTCACCTACACCGCAAGCGACGTCACCCGCCCGACCGAGTTGTACGTGGCGCCGGCTGCCGGGGGACGGGAGCGGCGCGTCACCTCATTCAACGACGCCTGGCTCGCGCCGCTCGCCATCATCCCGGCCGATACGTTCTGGTTTGCGGGCACGGGCGGCTTGCGGATCGAGGGGTGGCTGATGAGACCCTCCGGCTACCAGGCGGGCAAGAAGTACCCCCTCGTGCTGTCCATCCACGGGGGGCCGCACTCGAATTACGGGAACGTGTTCTTCCCCGAGTTCCAAATGCTCGCCGGGCAGGGGTACTGGATGCTGTTCACGAACCCGCGCGGCTCGAGCGGCTACGGCCATGCCTTCACGTTCGCGACACGCGGCCGCTGGGGGATGGAGGACTACAGGGATCTCATGCAGGCGGTGGACGTCGTGATCGCGCGGGGGGACGTGGATACGACGAAGCTCGCGGTACTGGGAGGCTCGTATGGCGGTTTCATGACGAACTGGATCGTGGGGCACACCACCCGCTTCGCGGTGGCGGAGACCGATCGCTCGATCTTCAACTGGTACTCCTGGTACGGCTCTTCCGACGCGCAGGGCCTCACGGACTACGAGTTCTTCGGCGAGCCGTGGCGCAGCGACTCCCTGTATCGGGCGCTGTCGCCCATGACCTACGCGAAAGCCATGCGCACTCCGATGCTCATCGTGCACAGCGAGGACGACCGGCGCACGCCCATCACCGACGCCGAGCAGTTGTTCGTGCTGCTGCGCCAGCGCGGCGTGCCGGCGGAGTTCGTGCGTTATCCGCGCTCGTTCCACGGGCTGTCCCGCACCGGGCCGCCCTGGCTCCTGGTGGACCGGTTGGAGCGGATCCGGACTTGGTTCGCGCACTGGCTGGGCACGGGCGAGACGCCCTCCGCGGCCGGCGCGCTGCACTAAGCCTCGTGACGCATCGATCCATGATCGCGCGCGGGCTCGCCGCCCTCGCCTGCGCGGCGCTGCTCACCGTTCCAGCCGGGGCGCAGCAGCGGAGACGGCCGGCGCAGCGGCCGGCGCCGCGGATCCCCACGCCGAAATCGGTGCTCGGCTTCGAGCCCGGCGAAGACCGGAAGCTCGCGGAGTGGCCCCTGCTCGTCCGCTACTATCAGGCGCTCGCCAAAGCGAGCGACCGCCTGCAGTACCGCGAGCTCGGGAAGACGACGCTCGGCGCCCCGTTCGTGACGCTCGTGATCTCGAGCCCCCAAAACCTGCGGCGGCTCAATCGCCTGCGCGGCCTCAACGCCAGGCTCGCCGACCCCCGCACGCTGCGCTCGACCCGCGAAACGGAGGAGGCGCTGCGGGACGGCAAGACCGTCGTCCTCATCACGTCCGGCATCCATTCGAACGAGGTGGGCGGCCACCTCACCCCCGTGGTGCTCGCCCACCGGCTCGCGACGGACACGAGCGCCGCCACGCGAGCCATCCTGGACAACGTGATCCTGCTCCTCGTTCCGTCGCTCAACCCGGACGGCGTGACGATCGTCACCCGCTGGTACAATCGGACGCTCGGCACGCCCGCCGAGGGCGCCGAGCCGCCGGAGCTGTACCACCACTACGCGGGGCACGACAACAACCGCGACTGGTACGCCTTCACCCAGGTGGAGACACGCCTGGCCGTGGACTCGCTGTACAACGTGTGGCATCCCCAGATCGTGCAGGACATCCACCAGCAGGACTCGGACGGCTCGCGGCTCTTCCTCCCGCCCTACCTGGATCCCGTGGAGCCGAACGTTGATCCGCTGCTCGTCGACGGGGTGAACGCGCTGGGGACGGCGGTGGCGTGGGCGCTCTCGGACCAGGGGAAGACGGGCATCGCGATCAACGCGATCTACGACGCCTGGACTCCGGCCCGGGCTTACCAGCACTACCACGGCGGCGTGCGGATCCTGTCCGAGGTGGCGAGCGCCGACCTCGCCTCGCCGATCGATGTCGGCTTCGACGAGCTGCAGGCGCGCGCGCGTGGCTACAACCCGCGGGAGCGCTCCTGGAACTTCACCGCGCCCTGGCCGGGCGGCCGCTGGGCCCTGCGGGACATCGTGAGCTACCAGACAGAGGCGGCGTACGCCCTGCTCCAGAACGCGGCGCGCGACCGCGACCGCTGGCTCGCGACGTTCCTGACGGTCGGCTGGCACGCGGTGCGCGGCTGGAAGGGCTGGCCGTACGCGTACGTCATCCCCAAGCAGCGGCAGGACAGCGTGGCACTCGCCGCGCTGCTCGGCATCCTGCACCGCGGCCAGGTCGAGATCCGCACCGCCCAGCTGCCCTTCACGCTCGGCGGGCAGCGGTTTGCCGCCGGCAGCTACGTCGTGGTCCTGCGCCAACCGTACGCGGCATTCGCCAAGACGCTGCTCGAGCCGCAGCACTACCCCGACCTGCGGGTCGCCCCGGGCGGCCCGCCGACTCCGCCGTACGACGTCACGGCCCACACCCTGCCGCTCCTCATGGGTGTGGCGGCCGTGCCGGCGCCCGACTCACTGCGCCTGCCGCTGTCGGCCCCGGTCGAGCCGCCGGGCGCGACGCCCGGATACCCGGGTTTCGGTGAGGGCCAGGCGCCACGCATCGGGTTGTACCGCTCGTACGACGCATCGATGGACGAAGGGTGGACGCGCTGGGTGTTCGACACCTGGAAGGTGCCCTACCAGCCGCTCGTGGACTCCGTGGTCCGCGCTGGCAAGCTGAAGGAGCAGTTCGACGCCATCCTGCTCCCCGACCAGGAGCCGCGGCAGCTGCTCGATGGCTTGCCGAAGAGCTACCCCGCGCCCTACCCCGGCGGCCTGGGATCGGAAGGCGCGCGCGCCTTGCGCCAGTTCGTCGAGGACGGTGGCACGCTCATCGCACTCAACCAGGCCAGCCGCTTCGTCATGGACCAGCTGCTCCTGCCCGTGCGCAACGTGCTCGAGGGCGTGCCCGACGACGATTTCTACGCGCCGGGCTCCATCTTCCGGCTGGACGTGGACACGGCGCACGCGGTGGCGAAGGGGACGCCCGCCCACAGCATCGCCTGGTTCGAGAACGGCCCAGCGTTCGAGGTCGTGGACTCGACGGCTGTGCGCGTGATCGCCCGTTACCCGGCCGACCCCGACAAGGTGCTCGCCTCAGGCTGGGTGTTGCACCCTGAGAGGGTGGCCGGCCGGGCGGCTCTGCTCGAAGTGCACCTGGGTTCCGGACGGGTCATCCTGTTCGGCTTCCGGCCCCAGTACCGCGGCCAGAGCATCGCGACCTACCCGTTGCTGTTCAACAGCTTACAGCTTCGGTGACGGCCGCCCTTGTCCCCGGGAGCGGCACTCCCTATCGTGTAGGCCCTTTATGAGATTGGTCCGGCGGCAGGCAAGCGCCCTCTTGCTCTGGGCCGCGCTCTTCACGAGTCGCGGCCTTTTTGCGCAGGGCATCTTGCCGCCCCGCGACACGGTCGCGGCCGCCGATCAGCTCAAGGTGGCGCTGCGTCCTCTGGATCTCCGCTACGCGCAGCCGCAGCCCATTCTCGGTCCCGTGCCGGCCTCGATCAAGGCGCTGTACGTCAACGCGTGGGCCTTCGGCTCCTCCAAGCTGTGGCAGTTGGTACGGCTCGCGGACGAGACCGAGATCAACGCCTTCGTCGTCGACGTGAAGGACGACACCGGTTGCATGCTCTACCCGTCAGCCGTGCCCACCGCCCAAGAGATCGGCGCGAACGCGTGCGTACGCACCAAGGATGCGCGCGCCCGGCTCGACACTCTCGTGGCGCACGGCATCTACCCGATCGCGCGGTTCGTCGTCGCGAAGGATCCTCTCCTCGCCGAGCACAAACCCGGGTGGTCGGTGCAGCACCGCGACGGCGGCCTGTGGCGCGACCGGATCGGGATGGCATGGGTCGACGCCTACAACGACTCGGTGTGGATCTACGCCGCTCAGCTCGCGCGTGAGGCCGTCAAGCTGGGGTTCCAGGAGGTGCAATTCGACTACGTGCGCTTCCCTGACGAGCCGCGCGAGCGTCTCGAGACGGCCGTCTTCCCGGCCCGGCGCCCGGGTCAGTCGCAGCGCGACGCCGTGCGCGCGCACATCACCTTGCTCCGGGACCGGCTCAGGCCGCTCGGCGCTCCCGTGACGTTCGACATCTTCGGGCTCACCGCGTCGGCCACGGGCGACCTCGGCATCGGGCAGGTGTGGGAGGACTTCATCGCCGTGGCGGACGTCGTGCTCCCGATGGTGTACCCGAGTCACTACTACCGTGGCGCCTACGGGTTCGCGCGCCCCAATGCCGAGCCCTATCGCGTGGTCCGCAACGCGCTGCGCGAGGCGTTGGACCGCTCGCGCCCACGCGGCAGCTCGGCCGAAATCCGTCCCTACCTGCAGGCCTTCACATTGGGACGGCGGCTGCCGCGCTACACCCCCTTCGAGATCCGCGAGCAGATCCGCGCGGCGGAAGAGCTGGGCATCACCTCCTGGGTGCTGTGGAACCCCCGTAGCGTCTACCAGCGCGACTCGCTCCGCCCCAAGCGGCGCCCGAGCGGTCCCGCTCAGCTATCGAGCGGCGGCGAGTAGCACGATATTCCTAGAACATGAATCGCCTCTTGCCGCTTTGCGCCGCGGCGCTCGTCGCGTGTTCGTCAGACAGCGTCGCCGTCGACCCCGACGCCATCGACGGTGCAGAGAAGGCTGCCGTCCAAGCGGCCCTCAACGTCGCGCTCAAGGACGACCCCCTCTATCCCACGCTCGCGTTCCTCGTGTTCCCCTTCATCGATCGGGCTTCGCACGTGAGCACGGTGAACGGGGAGGCGCGCTTCGTGGGGATAGAGCTCGACATCGATGCGGTGCAGGCCGGCACCCCGGTCGTGGCACAGTTCGCGACGCTGCTCGGGTGGCGCGGCTACTCGTCCACGACGCAGACGATCGACACCGCCTTCGTCTTGATGGGCGCGGGGATCACCCCGCCGCCGGTCGACGATCAGCTGAGCGATCACTTCTCCCCCGACGCCCCGGGCACCGGCATCGGTTACGTGGTCCAGCAGAACCCGGACGCGAGCCTGCAGGCGTGGCTCTCGTACACCGGCACGCTGCACGTGACGAGCAGTTCCTACGGTACGCCCACCACCACGACCTACGGCACCGGGCTCGTGCTCACGGCGAGCCGCGGCACCCTCAAAGGTGACTTCCAGTTCACGGGGCATCCCATCCCCGTTCCAGGGCCGCCCGACGTGTCCGCCGCCGCGAGCCTCGCGGGCGGGATCCAGGCGCTCAAGCTCCGGATTACGGGAACGGTGCCCTAGAACTAACACCGTGGGGAGTGGGGAGTGGTACGTGACGGTGCCAAAGCGGATATCCAGTGTGCACCGCATCGAACCACTCCCCGCTCCCCACGCCTTTTAAGTCTCTGCGAGGACCTTCCCCGGCTCCCAGGTGGTGATGTAGCCCGCGATGGCCGACGCCGCGACGGTGTAGGGGTTGGCGAGATACAGCTGCCCCGGACCTGAGCGCCCGGGGAAGTTGCGATTGATCGCGCTGATCGTCACCTCGTCGCGGGTCTTCGAGACCCCGGGGCCCGCGTTGATGCAGGCGCCGCAGGAGGGCTCGAGGAACGTGGCGCCCACCTGGCGGAACAGCTCCAGATAGCCGTTCTCCTCGCAGTAGCGCTTCACGTCCTGAGAGCCACACTGGATGTAGAACCGCACCCACGACGCGACGCGCTCTCCGCGCTCCGCCGCTTCGCGCAGCACCCGGGCGTACATGTCCATGTCCTCTTTCTTGCCCGCCGTGCAGGAGCCGGCGTAGGCGATGTCCACGCGGATCCGCTGCTCCGCCTCGTCCACGTCGAGGCCGTTCCCCGGATCGCCGGGCAGAGCCATCATCGGCCGCAGGCTGGCGGCGTCGATCTCGATCACCTCGCAGTAGCGGGCAGCGGGATCGCTCGCCAACCCCTCACACAGCCGCTCCGCCGCGGCGCGCGTCATCCCGCGGTACTCCATCAGGTACTCGACCGTCCGCCCGTCGGGCGCGACGTAGCCCGTGAAGCCGCCCACTTCGGCCGTCATGTTGGTCATCGTGGCCCGCTCGTCCACCGACAGCGACGCGACAGCATCGCCACAGTATTCCATCAGCTTGCCGATCGCCTTGCCGCTTTTCACGTACGGATGGCGCAGGATCTCGAGCATGAAGTCCTTGGCCGTCACGTTGTCGGGCTTCTTCCCGCGCACCACGACACGCACCGTTTCGGGCACCGTGATCCGGACGTCTTTCGTGATCCAGGAGTTGAAGATGGCGGTCGTGCCGACGCCGAACGCGACGCAGCCGACCGCGCCCGCATGCGGCGTGTGTGAGTCACTGCCGATGATCACCATGCCCGGCTCGGCGTACCCCTCCAGGATCTTGGAGTGGCAGATCGCCTCCGAGCCGTGATGCCCCAGGCGCAGTTCGCCGTACAGCTTGATCCCCTGCTTCTCCGCGAAGTCCCGCTGCTTCTTCTCGAGCTGCAGCGCGACGTCGAGTAGTCCCTCTTTGATGCGCTCGGGTGTCATCGCCTCAGGGAGGAAGGTCAGGTGGTCGCGGAACATCAGGACGGTGGCGGGGTCGTGGACCGGTTCATCGCGACCCACCAGCTGCTCGAAGAAAATCGCCGCCATGGGCGTCACGTATTCGTGGCTGAACCGCACGTCCGTGACGACGAACCCTTCATCCCCCGGCGCGACCGCCGGGACGCCGATCTTGCCCCGGGCGGGATCCACCACCCAGTGCCGGGCCAGGATTTTCTCCCCCAGGGTCATCGGCCGGGGCGGCGTGCGAGGCGGCGTGAGCACCACCGCTCCCTGCAGGCGCGCTACGTTGAAGTTGAACAGGCCGCCGTACTCGATGATCCCGCGGGTGATCTCCCCCTCACCTGCGGTGAAGGCCGCCAGCGGGATCGACTCACCGCGCCGCACCCTGTCGATCACCGAGAAATCGGTCGTCGTGAGGATTCCGAGGTTCTGGCAGTTCTCGCGGTAGATGCGCTCGATGTTCTCCGCTACGACCAGCTTGATCCCCGCGCACAGCTCGGCGTAGGGAGACTGCTCCCGCGAGGATCCCTTGCCGCGCCGCTTGCCGCTCACCGAGGCGACGAAGCCCCCCCGCTTCACGGACCCCCGGTCCACGGGGAACTCGTCGCGACACTTGAGGCCCAAGTAGGGAAAGTCGCCCAACGTTTCGTCGTAGTAGTAGCAGATATAGGCGGGAGTGATTTCGTCGGTCGAGATGTCGTCCCGCAGCTTGATGCCGGGTCGCCACTCCAGGTCCCGGCCCTCGAGCTGGCTCCGCAACTCGACCGGCCCCTCGGTCAGGAACAGGATCCGCCCCTCGAGCCGTACCGATTGGGGAAGCTTGCGGACGGCGCGCCGCCGCAGTGCCTCGAGCATGCCCGAATAATCACCCCTTGCTCGGAGCCGAGCAAGCGGATTTCGTTCACGCCGTTCTACCACCGCCCCGGAGGCTTCTCGTGGTCACGTTCGGTCGTCGTGCGCTCACCCTCGGCCTCGCCCTCGCCTTCCCGCTCGCCCGGCATGCGACCGCGCAGCGCCGCGCCGCGCGCGAGCCGTCCCTGCCGTCCATCAACACGTGGGCGATCGACGCGCACATCAAGTACCTGGCGGACGACCTGCTCGAGGGTCGCGCCCCGGCGACACGCGGCGGACGGCTCGCGGCCAAGTACGTTGCGGCGGCGTTCCAGGCCCTCGGGCTCGAGCCCGGAGGTCCGAGCGGCTCCTACTTCCAGCCGGTGGCGCTCGTGGGGATGACGCCGCAGCCCACCCTCGCGTGGGGGAAGGGCAGCGACACCGCGACGCCCCGCTACCGCGACGACTTCGTCGCCTGGGCCGAGCGGCCCGAGGATCACATCGCCGTCGACGGTGACGTCGTCTTCGTCGGCTACGGCATCCGCGCGTCCGAGTGGCAGTGGGACGATTACAAAGGCGTACCGCTCCGCGGGAAGGTGCTGCTCATGCTCGTCAACGATCCCGGCCTGCAGGACTCCACGATCTTCAATGGCAAGGCGCTCACCTACTACGGGCGGTGGACCTACAAGCTCGAAGAGGCGGCCCGCCAGGGGGCCCTGGGCGCGCTGCTTGTCCATACGACCGAGAGCGCCACCTACCCCTGGGAGGTGGTGCGGGGATCGTGGTCCGTGGAGCAGTTCATGCTCGACCGCGCGCGGCCGCAAAGCCTCGCATTCGCGGGCTGGGTGCAGCACGACGTGGCGCAGCGCGCCCTCGCCCAAGTGGGACTCGATCTCGACGCCCTCACGCGAGCCGCCGGCCGCCGCGACTTCCGCCCCGTCTCGACCGGCATCCACGCGGCGCTCGAGATCGCGAGCGCTCTCCGTCACGTGCAGTCGGACAACGTCGTTGCCAAGCTCCCGGGGAGCGATGCCCGGCTCGGGGCCGAGGCGGTTCTCTTCACCGCCCACTGGGATCACAAGGGGATCGGCCCGGCCGTGAGCGGCGACTCGATCTACAACGGCGCCGAGGATAACGCTTCCGGGGTGGCGGCGATGCTGGCCGCGGCGCAGGCCCTGGCCGAGGCCGCGCCGCGCCCCCGCCGCACCGTCCTCTTCATCGCGACGACGGCCGAAGAGAGCGGCCTGCTCGGCAGCGAGGCGTACGTGCAGGCGCCGCTGTTTCCGCTCGAGCGAACCGCAGCCGTGCTGAACCTCGACGTCACGAACGTGCGGGGCGCGACGCGCGATATCGACGCGCTCGGCATTGAGCGCTCGACCCTGGGTGACGCATTCCGCGCGGCGGCGCGCGCCGAGTCGCTCGACGTGCGTCACCTGCCCGACGTGCGCGGCTCCTTCTACCGCTCCGATCACTTCCCCTTCGCCCGCGCTGGCGTGCCCGCGTTGTCGTTCAAGTCGGGCCTCGACTTCGTGAGCCGCCCCGAGGGGTGGGGCAAGCAGCAGGAGGAGGAGTACAACACCCACCGCTACCACCAGCCCAGCGACGAGTATTCGCACAGCTTCCGCTACGAGGGCATGGCGCAACAGGTGCGCGTCGCCGTGCGGGTGGCCGTCGCCGTGGCGAACGCGCCCCAACTACCCCAGTGGTTGCCAAGCTCCGAGTTCCAGCGGCAGCACTAGCCCTCGCGCAAGCCGGCTCGTGCAATAAGTTGCATCGCGCGAGCCTGCTGTAAGCCAACTAGCAGCAACGGCATACGGCCCCAGCCCAGCAGGCGTGCGAGCCCGTTTGCTTAGCGCGCCCGCCCCGCATAAGTTTGCGCCCGCTTTTTGACAGCCACCGCCGGCCTCACTCAGCGGAGCGAGCACCTGGAACTTCCGACTTCCCATCGGTTGCCGTTGTCCTGGCTGCTCGAGGCGGCGAGCCCTCCGATCCAATATCGCGCCTACACAGAGGTCGTACCGCAATCCGCGCGCGACCCGGAGCGCCTGGCGGCGCTGCGTGAGGCCCTGCTCGCCTACAAGATCCCCCGTGAAATCCTCCGCAGGCAGAAGGCGACCGGGCTCTGGGGCACGAACCTGCTGGGTCCTGGGCCGTCCAAGGCGCATGGCTGGACCGAGGTCGGCACCGTCTACCAGTACCGCCGCCTGCTCGAGCTCGGGTGGCCGCCTGAGGACCGGGCCTTCCGCTTGGCCGACCGGTGGCTATTCCAGATCCTCTCGCGCATCGAGCCCGACGACGCGGACCGCGACGTGGCCCAGCGGGCCACAGAGCTGCTCGTCGAGTTCCAGAGGGCTGGAAAGGCCGATCTCGCTCTCGCCCGCTGGGCGCGCCGCATGGGCCGGGAGGGGGCGGCCTGCGCGCTCGCCCGGCGCGGCCACGAGGAGGACCCCCGGCTGCGGGGCAGTGCACACCGTATCGTGAGCGACATCTCGCAGTTTCTGCGCAGCGAGCTGGCCGAGAAGCCGTTCAAGAAGGCTCACGGCAAGACCGTCCTCGATCCCGCCGCGACCCCCCCGACCATCTTCGCCGTCGAGATGCTCGCGTTCCTACCCTCGCTGCAACGCGAGCGCGCGGGCTTCGTGGAGCGATTGGGCCGCTACTTCTCCTCCCCAGCGCCCCGTCGAGCCTTCTACATCCTGGCAGGGAAGAAGCTGCTCAAGCCCGTGTTCGAGCTGCTCGGCGACCCGATGCGCGCCGACGCGCAGGGGCACATCCGCGACGTGCCGTTGGCCGTCTACTGGATCGAGCTCATGGCACGGCTGGGCCTGGTGCGGCAGGCCGCGAGCGCCACCAGGGTGCTCGCCCGTTTGTTCAGCGAGTGCGACCACCAGGGCATCTGGAGCCCCAAGAGTCTGCGCGCGCTCCCCAAGCCCACGACGCTGCTCACCGCCCACTACTTCCCCCTAGAAGGGCCGGGGAAAAGTCCGGCGCAGCGCCAGACCGACGTCACCTTTCGCCTCGCCCTGATCGCGAAGCTCATGGGCCTACCCATCGAGGTCATCTAAAGGGGGCCGGTAGTTGTCGCTGACAGCGGAAAGTAGTAGCTTGGGCTACTACTATGCCTGCCGATCTTATGCCCTTTGGGTTCACCGCCACAGAGTCCATGGTTTACAGCACCTTGCTCCGCCTCGGCCCGGCCACGGGTTACGCGGTGGCCCGCGCCGTTCGTCTCGCCCGCGCCAACGCCTACGGGGCCCTGGACGGTCTGGTGAGTCGCGGCGCCGCGGTCAGGATGCCGGGTCGGCCGACGCGCTATCGCCCCGCTGATCCTCAGGCGCTCCTCGCCCAGATCACCGCCGCGCACGGCGAAGCCCTCGACCGCCTCAGCCGGGCCCTCGCCGACGCCGCCCGCTCCACGGAACCCGAGACCAAGACCCTCGCCGGTGCGCGTGCCGTCGCGAACGTGGTGCTGCAGCTCGTCGCCCGGGCCGAGCGTCGGGTCGAGGGAGTGCTCGCCGCCGAGCTGTGGAGGGCGACCCTGCCGGCGTGGCGGCGCGCGGCGGCTCGGGCCCAGGTCGAGCTCCGGATCGCCGGCGATGCGCCGACGGAGGCGCCCGAGCTCGTCGTAGGCACCACGCCCCCGGATCATCCCACCGTGCTCGTCATCGACAACACCCAGACGCTCGCCGCCGTCGGTTCGGCCGACGGGCTCGCGGCGGTGTGGACCTCGCACCCCGCCATCGTGGCCCTCGCGCGCCGTGCCCTTGGGGGCGCGCCGTGAGGCGCATGCCCTGCGTCCTGTTCGCGCTTGCCCTGGCGTGCCGGGCCGCGCCCCTTCCCGAGGCCGCTCGCTACCCGGCCGGGACAGCGTTCAGCGCGCGCTTCGTCACCGTCGATGGGACCCGGATCCGCTATGTCGACGCCGGGACCGGGGCGCCCGTCGTGTTCCTGCACGGCCTTGGCGCATCGCTCTACACGTGGCGCTACACCCTCCAGCCGATCATGCACGCGGGGTTTCGCGTCATCGCGTTCGACAACCGGGGATTCGGGGACTCCGACAAGCCGCCTACCGGGTACCGCAACGCCGACTACGAGCGGCTTGCAATCGCCTTGCTGGACTCGCTCCACGTCCAGGACGCCGTGCTGGTGGGACACTCGATGGGCGGCGCGGTCGCCGCCGAGGTGGCGATCCGCGACCCGCAGCGCGTGCGCGGCCTCGTGCTCATCGGCGCGGCCGGACTGGGAGCCCGCGAACCCCTGCTATTCAAGCGATCCCGCAAAGGTGACACCCGGGGACGTCGATCAGTACTACGCTCCGGTTGCCGACCCGGCCTACGGCACCGCGCTGCGAGCGGTGTTGCGCGAGTTTGACTTCGGCGCCCTGGACGGCCGCCTCGAGCGGATCCAGACGGCGACGCTCCTCATCTGGGGCGCCGACGACCGCTGGGTTCCCCTCGGCGCGGGGCGCCGGTTTGCCACCGAGCTGCAGCGCACGGCCTTCGTGATCGTCCCTCATGCCGGCCATGCGGTCCAGGAAGAGGCCCCCGCAGAGACGACTCGGCTCCTCAGTCGCTTCCTCACGCAGGGCCTACCGCGCGTACCGGAGAACCTGGCGTCGGGGGCAACAGGACGCTAGCTTTCCTCAACCGGACGGTTGAGGACCTGACTGCGTGCCACCCAAGTTGAGTAATGGTAGGGCGTTACGGATCATCGCGGCAGCCCAGGACGAGTTTGCGAGCCAGGGCTACGGTGGGGCGCGGGTTCAGCGGGTTGCGCGCCGCGCCGGGGTAAACAAGCAGCTGCTGTTCTACTACTACCACTCGAAGCGTGGACTCTTCCAGGCCGTACTTGCGCGCGGCGCGGCGCTGCTCGAGCGAGCTCTCGCCGCCATCGCGCCCCCCTCCGGACCGCCCCTGGAGCGGCTGCGGCACGCCCTGCGGGCGCAATTCGACTTCCTGGCGTCGCACCCCGAGCTCGTCAGGGTGCTCAGCCAGGCGGCGCGTTCCGACGCACGCCCCTTCACGCCGGCCATCAAGCGACTCGTCGTGCTGCTGGCGGAGGGGCAGGGCCTGGGTGAGGTGCGGGACGATCTCGATCCCCACGTCACCGCGGCGCAAGCACTGGTGCTGATGGTGGCCTACCTGCAGCTCGAGTTGCTGATCGCCGCGAGCGCGGCCCCCCTGGGCGCGGACGAGCCTTCGCTGCGAGAGCGGTGGAAGGAGGCTGCGGTGGATCTCGTGGTCAACGGCGTGCGCGCCGTCAGTTCTTAGAGACCAGACTCGGCTCGACCGGCGCCTCGCCCTCGAAGACGAGATGCCCCTCCTCGAAGCGGGCGCCGCGCAGGGCCAGGCTCAGCACCTCGCCCAGTTCCTCCACGGCGTGGACGTCCAAGGACTTGCGCACGTCTTCCGGAAGGTCCTGCAGGTCGGCCTCGTTCTCCTTCGGCAGGATGATCGTTTGGATCCCCGCCCGTACGGCGCCCAGCACCTTCTCTTTGACGCCGCCGATCGGCAACACCCGCCCTCGTAGCGTCACTTCCCCGGTCATCGCGATGTCGTGGCGCGCCGCACGCTTGGACAGCGCCGACACGAGCGCCGTGGCCATGGTCACGCCGGCCGACGGGCCGTCCTTCGGGATCGCGCCCGCGGGAACGTGGATGTGGATGTCGGTGCGGTTCAGTGCCTCCTCCGGGATGCCGAGCAGGGCGGCATGCGACTTGGCGTAGGTGAGGGCGGCACGGGCCGATTCCTTCATGACGTCGCCGAGCTGCCCGGTGAGCACCAGCTCGCCCTTGCCCTTCATCACGCTCGCCTCGACGAACATGATGTCGCCCCCGACGGGTGTGTAGTACATCCCCGTCGCGACCCCGATCTGGTCCTCGCGCGCCTTGCGCTCGGGGTGGACTTTGGGCCGCCCGATGAGGTCGCCCACATCGGCCCGGTCCACCGTCACCCGCTCGACCTCACCGGTCGCGACCTTCCGCGCGACCCGGCGCCCCAGCTTGCCGATCTCCCGCTCCAACTGGCGGACCCCCGCCTCGCGTGTGTAGCTCGCGATGATCTCCGAGAGGGCCGGCTCCGTGAGCGCGAGCTGGTCGGCGGCCAGCCCGTTCTCGCGCAGCTGGCGCGGTACCAAGTAGCGCTTGGCGATCTCGAGCTTTTCCCGCTCAGTGTAGCCCGCGAAGTTGACAACCTCCATGCGGTCCACCAGTGGACCGGGGATGCTCTGGAGGAAGTTCGCCGTCGCGATGAACAGCACTTCGGACAAGTCGAACGGGACGCCGAGATAGTGGTCCGTGAATGAGTCGTTCTGGGCCGGATCCAGCACCTCGAGGAGCGCCGCGGCCGGGTCTCCCTGAAACGAGATGCCGAGCTTGTCCACCTCGTCGAGCAGGAACACGGGGTTCTTCGCGCCCGCCTGCTTCATCCCCTGGATGATGCGGCCCGGCATCGCGCCCACGTAGGTGCGGCGATGGCCGCGGATGTCCGCCTCGTCGCGCGCGCCGCCCAACGAGATGCGCACGTAGGGGCGGCCCATCGCGCGGGCGATCGATTTGGCGATCGAGGTCTTGCCGACCCCCGGTGGGCCGACGAACAGGAGAATGTGCCCCTTCTGTTTGTCGTCCTCGTTCCCTTGCGGCCGGCGCCCGTCACCGGGCGCGGGCTCCTTGGGATCCGCCGGCGGAGCTTCGCGCTGCCGTAGCTGGCGCACCGCCAGGAACTCCAGCACCTGGTCCTTGACGTCCTTCAGCCCGTAGTGGTCCTGCTCGAGGATCTCGGCCGCGCGCTTCAGGTCGAGCGACTCGTCGGCCCGCTTGCCCCACGGCAACTCCGCCATGGTCTCCAGGTATGTTCGGATTACCTGGGCCTCCATCGAGTCGCGGTTCGCCCGTTCGAGCCGCTCGAGCTCGCGCTCCACCTCCTTGCGCGCCGCCTCGGGAAGCTCCAGCCCCGCCAACCGCTTGCGAAGCTCCTCGACCTCGCCGCCCTCGTCCTCCTCGCCCAGCTCCTTCCGGATCGCCTTCAACTGCTCGCGCAGCAACATCTCGCGCTGCCGCTCGCCCAGCTCCTCCTGGACCTGCGACTTGATCTCCTCCTGAGCGTCGAGGACGCCGATCTGGCGCTGCATCTGAACGAGCACGCGCCGCAGGCGCTCCTCGACCGCCAGGATCTCGAGCAGTGCCTGGCGCTCGGGGGCCTTCACGTCGAGGTAGCCCGCCACGAGGTCGGCGAACCGACCGGCATCAGTGACTCCCTCCAGGACCTGCTTCACCACGTCTTCGGGTAGCCCGGACTTCTGGCCGAGCTCCGCGGCGCGCTGCCGGGTTTCCCGGTAGAGCGCCACGAACGCCGGGTCTTCCGCATTGAGGGGCGGAAGCTCTTCGGCCTCACGCAGGTCGGCCTCGAGGTAGCCGTCGGTCTCGCGGTAGTGCAGCGCGACCGCCCGAACGTCGCCATTCAGCACCAGCTGCACGCCGCCGAGCCCGCGCTGCACCTGGCCGATCCGCGCGATCGTGCCCATCCCATAGAGGGCGGCCGGCGTTACCCCGTCGACATTCTCCCGTTGGGCAACCGCGAAGACGCGTCGGGACGGATGCTTCAGCGCCGCCTCGATGGCGCGCAGCGTGGCGGGCCGCCCCGCGCCGATCGGCGCGGTGACACCGGGAAACAGCACCATGTCCCGGAGCGGAAGCACCGGGAGCGTCAGTCGCTCAGGCATTGCGATCTCTCAAGTTGGAGCGGGCGTGTGACACCACGTGCCACACGACACAGCATCGACCGTGCCACTAGAAACGCCGCGGCGAGGCGTCGCGTTCCGGCCGCAAGCGGTCAATGAGGCAGGCGACTGCCAATGCGCCGTCAGCGGTCAGTTGTCAGCCGTCAGCCTGGCGCATCGGAGCCGCTGAAGCTGATCGCCGCAGGCGCTGTCATGTCTTCTAAGTCCAACCCTTTTTGAAGGTTGCAGGACCGCCCTCGCGCCGCTAAATCTATGCGCGCACCCCTTCGCGGAACTGCATGGCCGAGGCCGACAATTCTCTGGTGACCCGCCTGCGCAAGGCGCTGGGCAGCTCCTATACGATCGAAGGGGAGATCGGCCGCGGCGGGATGGGCGTCGTGTACCAAGCGCGAGACGAGCGCCTGAAACGCCAGGTGGCCATCAAGGTGCTCCCGCCTGAGCTCGCCTTCCGCGAGGAGATCCGCATCCGGTTCCTGCGCGAGGCGGAGACCGCCGCCCGGCTGTCCCACCCGCACATTGTCCCGATCCACAGCGTCGGCGAAGGGCCGGACGGCCTCGTCTACTTCGTGATGGCGTACGTCGACGGGGAGTCGCTCGCGGCCCGGCTCAAACGCCGGGGCCGGTTGCCTGCGGAGGAGGCGCGCCGCGTCATGATCGAGACCGCCGACGCGCTGGGCGCCGCGCACGCGGTCGGTATCATCCACCGCGACGTCAAGCCCGACAATATCCTGCTCGAAGGAAGCCGGGGTCGGGTGGTCGTGACCGACTTCGGAATCGCGAAGGCGCTGTCCTCCACCACCGGCTCCGCGACGCTCACGGCGACCGGTGTGGCCATCGGCACGCCGCACTACATGAGCCCCGAGCAGGCGGCGGGCGACCGGGAAATCGACGGCCGCTCCGACCTCTACAGCCTGGGCGTCGTGTCCTACCAGACGCTCACGGGCGAACTGCCCTTCTCGGCCCCGACGGTGCCGGGCATCCTGATGAAGCATATCACGGAGCAGGCGCCCCGCGTGGTCGCGAAACGGCCCGACTGCCCGCCCGATCTCGAGAGCTGCGTGATGCGTTGTCTCGAGAAGGACCCCGAGGACCGCTGGCCGACCGCCGACGCGCTACGCCGGTCCCTGGAGGCGCGCACCGCGACCGCGTACCAGCCGCGCCGCCCGCCGGCGGCCGGCACCCGCCGCTACAGCGGCGCCCCCCCGCTGCCGGCGCCGCCGGGCCCGCCCGCGCAGCGCGGCCGTGAGCGGGACCGTCGGCCGAGCCGCCGAGGGCGCGTCGAGCACCCCGTCCCGCTGGGAGAGGCCGGCGAAGCGGCCATCGTGCGGGA
This sequence comes from Gemmatimonadota bacterium, assembly GCA_003222115.1. GTDB lineage: Bacteria > Gemmatimonadota > Gemmatimonadetes > Gemmatimonadales > GWC2-71-9 > AG29. The sequence continues at coordinate 35,951 of QHUL01000050.1, forward strand.
GGCGCGCGCCAGTTTCGTGCGCTGGGCCTCGGTGAGTGGGTCACTGCTCCTGGTCGATGTCCTCACGGGCCATCACGTGCCCAGCTGGTCGTTGATGGTCGCGGGCTTCATGGCGGCGTTCGGTCTCGTGCCGCGCTACATCAGGCTCTGGCATGCCGGCTACTCCTGGCGCGACGTGTTGTACCGGCCGTCCGCACCCGACGCGGCCGATGTCCGTCTCGGTCTCGCCACAGGTGCAAAGCCGGCGGAGCTCCCGCCCGCCACGAGCGGCGAGTTCGGGCGCCAGACGGGCGCGGTCCAGCAGGCTCGCAATGACCGCAAGGCGATCCTCAAGATCCTCGAGCGCGTACCCAAGTCGGAGAAGAAGCTGCTGCCGGACGTGGTGCACACGGTGGACGCACTGTTGCACCGTGCCGAGGAGCTCGCCCGCATGCTCCATACGATGAGCGCGGATGTGGACCAGAGCGCGCTGGCGCGGCTGGATGGGAAGATCGCGGCGACGAAGCAGGAGCGGGAGGGGCCGGAGCGGGAGCGACAGCTCGGCCTGCTTGCAAGGCAGCGGCAGACGCTCACCGATCTCGTGACGCGCCGCCAGCTGATCGAGGATCAGATCGAGTCATGTGTCCTGGCGATGCAGAACGTGCGCTTCGACCTGCTGCGGCTCCGTTCGGCGGGAGTGGCGGCCGTGCTCGACGACCTCACGCAGGCGACCCAACAGGCGCGGGCCCTGTCACGCGACGTGGACCACGCGATCGCCGCGGCGGGGGAGATCCGGGAGGCGCTGGGGGACCGGCCCAGGGCTTAGAGCTTCAGGCCGCGACGGCAGCGCATCACGAGGTCCGGCCCGTCGTCGCGCTCGATGCCGAAATCGAGCAGCAGCAGGAACTCCTTCACCGCCACGTCGCAGCGTCCCACGCGCAGCGCCGCGAACGCGCGCAGCTCGTGCAGCGTCGACCAGCCGGGGCGACCGCGCACGGCGTCGGCGAGCAAGCTGTCCGCCGCCTCAGCAGGGCCGGCCTGCACTACGCCGGTCAACGCCTCCCCCAACCACGCTCGGGGATAGGGGTGGCGCAGGGTGCCCGGCGCCCCCGTGAACGCAGCCCGCGCCAGGGCTGCGGCCTCCCTCCACCGTTTGTCCCGCGCGGCCAAGGTCGCGAGCGCCGCCCGTGTCTCCGCGCTATCCGCCCCCCCGGCGAGCGCCCGCGCGAGCAGGCCCCGCGCACGCTCCGCCTGCCCCCGCTTCGCGGCGACGAGCCCAGCGAGCAGCGCGGCGTCCGCGCTCCGCGGGACGAACCGCGCGAGGGCGGTGTCGGCGAACGTGGTGTCGCCGGCCCCGAGGCGGATGGCCGCAGCGTGGACCGTCCAGAAGGGATCGTCGGGGCGCTGGCGCCGCGCCGCTTCGACATAACGCCAGGCCGCGAGGTCGCCGCGCCGCGCGGTCAGCGCCCTGGCGAAGAGCAGCGGCGAGTCATGCGCAGGCGCCGCACCTGCCATGGCGGCGAGCGAGTCGAACACGCCCTGCGTCCCCGTGTCGAGGAAGCGGCGCGCGGCCACGAATTCGAGCCGCGGCCGGTCGTCCCGATGGACGATCGTGGCCCGCTCGACCAGCCGTGCCACCCCGATCGAGTCGAGCAGCAGGTGGCCGAAGTACTGGTCCGGCGCGTCCACCGCCAAGTACTCCCGTGCGAGCCCGCTCAGCGCGCCGCCCGGCCCCACCAGCCGCGCCAGCCACGCCGCATCGTATGTCAGCGGCTTGAGTGAGCCGATGATCAGGACGTCGCCCGGCGAGCTGAACCACACCTCCACGTGCGGGAAGACCGTGCGGATGTTCCGCACCACCCCCGCGACGACCGGCACCGGGACCTGATACAACTGCACCCATTGGCAGAAGACGCCGTCGTCCGCGAGGCGCCGGCGCACGATGCGGTAGAACTCGGGCGTGTAGAGCGTCGCGACCCCGGCCAGCCAGATATTGCTCGGCTCGGACGAGATCACGTCGTAGCGGGCGCGGTCGAGTTGCAGCGCGCTGCGCGCGTCGTCCACCACGGCCGAGACGCCGGGCCGCGCCAGCACGGTGTCATTGACGTGCTCGAAAAAGCGGCTCATCGCGAGCACCGCAGGCTCGATCTCCACGACGCGCACGCGCTGCATGCCCGGCATGTCGGCCAGCACGCGGGCCGTCACGCCGCTGCCGTAGCCGATCACCAGCGCGCTGGTCGCTTGCGGGCGGGCCGCGACCGGGGCCAGTCCGAGCATGATCTCGGTGTCCATGTCTCCGTGGTCGGAGGCGTCGGCCTTGCCGTTCACCTTCAGGCTCCGGCCCGGGCCGCTCTCCCACACGGACACGGTGGCGTTGCGGCCCTCACGATAGGCGAGTTGCCGAGCGCCGGGATGGCCGAGGAACGTCGCGACGGCGGCGCGATCCATCGGCTCCCGCGCGTAGATGGCGGGGCCGAGGTCGATCAGCCGCGTACTCCAGCGGGGGGCGCCGAGCGCCGCGATGAGTCCTGCGCTGGCGAGCACCCCCGCCCCGAGCACGCGGGTCCGCAGGCTGCGGTGCTGGGCCGAGCCCTCGGCGACGCCGCGGGCCGCGAGCGCCGCGAGCGTGAGCGCCGCCGCGGCGCTCACCACCAGCCCGAGGCGCAGCGTGACATCGGTCCCCAGGGCCACGACCAGCACGAAGCCGGTGAGCACCGCCCCGGCGATGCTGCCCAAGGTGTTCAGGGCGTAGGCGCGCCCCACGTCTTCTCCCCGGGCGGTGCCGCCGGCCGCCACGAGATCGGTCAACAGCGGAAAGGTCATCCCCATGCCGATCGCCGGAACCAGCACGACGCCGCCGATCGCGAGGCCCAGGGCCCCGAGTCGCTGGGAGGCGCCCCACGACTGCGCCTGAAAGACGGCGATGATGTAGCGGGGAAGCAGGCTGAAGAACGCGAACAGGAGCGCCGCGCCCGCCGCCGTCACACCCTGCGCCAGGGCCGCGTCGGCGGCCGTCTCGGAGGCGGCGGCGGCGCGGCGCGCGACCACCGCGCTGCCCAGGCCGATCCCCAGCAGGAAGACGAGCAGCACCAGCGTGAAGGCGTACGTCGAGCCTCCCACGATCATCACCAGCACGCGCGTCCACGCGATCTCGTGCAGCAGCGCGGCGAACGCGGTCACGCCGAGCAGCCCGAGCCCCAGCCTGCGCAGCGTGCGACCAGCCGCCGCGCCCGGCGCCACAGGCCCATCGGCGAGCACGGGGACCGGAACGGGGTCGAGCGGGCGCGCCAGCGCGAGCGCCACCGCTCCGAGGCCGAGGTTGACCGCCGCCGTGGCCCAGAGGCTCGCCCGAATGCCGACGTATTCGATCAGGAAGAAGCCGGCGAGCGCCGTGCCCGCGACGGCGCCCAAGGTGTTGATGCCGTACAGCCAGCCCAGCGACGGCTTCAAGCGGTCGCGCTCGGTGCCCATGAACGCGCGGGTGAGGACCGGGAGGGTGCCGCCCATCAGCGTGGTCGGGACGAGCAGCACCAGCGCGGCGAGTGCGAACCGCAGCGCCACGCTCGCCCCCCCGCCGAGGCCGAGCGCCCCGGCCGCACTCACGTAGATGCGGTGCGCCAGCGCGAGCACGAAGGGCGACACGAGGCCGAACACGCCGATCGCGATCTCGAGCCTGCCGTAGAGTGCCGCAGGCCGCGGGTGGCGGTCGCCGCGCCGGCCGAGCAGCCAGGCGCCGAGCCCGAGCCCGCCCATGTAGGCGGCCACGACGGTGGTCACCGACTCGAGGGTCGAGCCGAACGCCTGATAGAGGAGCCGGACCCAGAGGAGCTCATACACGAGCCCGGTGGCCCCGGAGAGGAAGAACAGGAGGCTGTAGCCGCGGGCGGCGCTAAAACGCATGCAGCTCGCGCATCGCCTGCGCGAGATCTTCCACCTGCGGTAGGATGTAGTCTTCCAGCGTGGGTGCGTATCCGACGAACGTGTCGGTGGACGCGAGGCGCTTCACCGGCGCGTCGAGCCACGAGAACGCCTCGTCCGCGACACGCGCCGCGATCTCGGCGCCGTAGCCCCAGGAGAGCGCGTCCTCGTAGGCGACGAGCACCCGGTTGGTCTTCTGCACCGACCGGGCGATCGCGTCCCAATCGACCGGCGAGAGGCTCCGCAGATCGATGACTTCGGCCCGCACGCCGTCTCGCTCCTCGAGCTCTTTCGCGGCGACCAGCGCCCGCTGCACGACGGCGCCGTACGTGACGACCGTGAGATCGCGCCCCTCCTTGACGACCTTGGCCTTGCCGAAGGGGATCATGAAGTTCGGGCCGGGATTGGGCGCCTTGTTGTAGGTCTGGCGATAGAGGTGCTTGTGCTCGAGGAACAGGACCGGGTCGTCGCAGCGGATCGCGGTGCGGAGCAGGCCGTTCGCGTCGAGGGCGGTGGCGGGGCACACGACGCGCAGCCCGGGAATGGCGGTGAACACGACGGCGCCCGTCTGCGAGTGGTAGATCGCCCCGCCTTTCAGGTAGCCACCATACGTGACGCGCACCACGACCGGGCAACTGAAGGCGTTGTGCGAGCGCCACCGCAGCGTGGCGAGCTCGTTGCGCAGCTGGTGGTAGGCCGGCCAGATGTAGTCGAAGAACTGGATCTCCACGACCGGCTTGAGGCCCCGCGTGGCGAGCCCGATCGCCCGCCCGACGATGTTCGCCTCCGCGAGCGGCGAGTTGTACACCCGCCCGCTCCCGAACTGCCGCTGCAGCCCCCAGGTGACCTTGAAGACCCCACCCTTCCCCTTCACCTGGCCGAGGTACTGCTCCCGGCTGACGTCGGCCACGTCCTCGCCGAAGAGGAGGATGCGCGGGTCGCGGGCCATCTCGTCCTTCAGGCAGATGTTCAGGAGGTCCACCATCGTCGTCGGATCCCCCGCGAACTGGGGATCGTCCTCAGTGTCGAACTGCTCCGAAGTCGGGTCGACATCGGGAGAGTAGACGTACAGCAGCGCCGTCTCGGGCCGGGGCTGGGGGGAGGCGAGGGCCATGTCGGCCGCGACCTCCACCTCCTCGTCCACCTGCTGCTTGATCGCGTCGACCTCGGGCCCGGTCGCGACTCCCTCCGTCACCAGCCGTTTGGAGAACGTCGCGATGGGATCCCGCTTCGACTCTTCCTCACGCTCCTTGGGCGGCTTGTACAGCACCTCGTCGTCCGAGAGCGAGTGGGAGTACGGCCGGATGACGTGGGCGTGCACGAGCGCGGGTCCGCGGCGCTGCCGGCAGTGCGCGACCGCGCGGGTCAGCGCCTCGAAGGACGCGATCGGATCGCAGCCGTCCACTTCCTCGATGAAGAGGTCCGGGAAGTTGGCCACGAGCTTCGAGACCGAGGCCCCGGCCGTCTGCACTTCGACCGGCACGGAGATCGCGTACTTGTTGTCTTCGATCAGAAAGAGGACCGGGAGCTTCAGATTGCTCGCGGTGTTCATCGCCTCCCAGAACTCGCCCTCGCTCGTGGTGCCGTCGCCCCCGGAGCAGTAGACGACTTCGTCGCCGCGAATCGGCTTCTCCGCGATGCCGTCGCTGCGATCGTACCGCAGCCAAGCCTCGGCGCAGCCCACCGCCTGCAGCAGCTGGGTCCCCGTGGGACTCGATTGGCTCACGATGTGGAGCGCCTTGTGACCCCAGTGGGACGGCATCTGGCGGCCACCCGAGTTCGGGTCGTCGGCCGCGGCGACGGCCGAAAGGAGCATCTCCGTCGGCGTCATGCCCAGCGCGAGGCATAGGGCGCGGTCGCGGTAATAGGGGTAGAACCAGTCGTAGGTGGGGCGCAGCACCCGGCCGGCGGCGACGAGCACCGCCTCGTGCCCGGCGCCCGAGATCTGGAAGAAGATCTTGTTCTGGCGCTTGAGCTGGATCTCCCGATCGTCGAGACGGCGGGAGAGGTACATGAGGCGGAACATGTCGAGCAGGTCCGCCTTGGCGAGCGGCTTCGCGGCCTTCGGTTGCGGCTTGGTACGCGTCGACATGAGAGCAAAATAGCTGGTTCGGGGGCAAGATGGCGGCCGCGGGAGGGCCGGTCAATATTTCACCGCGCGAAGGACCCACCCACCACCCGAGGACGAGCATGGACGAGGCCGCGAAGAAGACCGTGCTGCGGAGCTTTCCCTACGGCCTCTACGTCGTCACCGTCGCGCACGGCGGCGAGGAGCACGGCATGACCGCAAACTGGGTGACGCAAGCCTCGTTCGAGCCGCCCATGGTCGTGGTCGCGGTCGAGAACACCTCGAAGACGATCGACCTGATCCGCGACGCCCACCATTTCGGCGTCAACGTGCTGCACGAGGGCCAGCGCGAACTGGCCGGCAAGCTGGGGCGCTCGTCCGCCAACACGCCGCAAAAGCTCAAGGGGATCAAGACCAAGCCCGCCCCGGTCTCGGGCGCGCCCATCCTCACCGAAGCGCTCGGCTGGCTCGAATGTCGCGTGGTCGCCACGATGCCGAGCGGCGACCATACGCTCGTGCTGGGGGAGGTGGTGGAGGCAGGCGTGGAGCGCGAGGGCGCGGCGCTCACGCTGCAGGCGGCCGGGTTCAAGTACTCGGGGTGAATCAAGTGCGGAATGTGGAGTGCGGAATGCGGAATGTCTGAGCGAAGTTCGTGCGGCACGACGTTGCATTGCAATTCCGCATTCCGAATTCCGCGTTCCGCATTATTTGTGATACACAACCTTCCCGCCCACGATCGTGTAGCTCACCCTCGCCCGGTCGAGCGAGTCGGGCGGTACGGTGAACAGGTTACGATCGACCACGACCAGGTCGGCGTAATAACCCGGGGCGAGCGTCCCCCATTTCCCCTCGTTGAAGGTCGCGTAGGCGTTCCCCTCCGTGTAGCCGCGAAGCGCCTCCCCGACCGTGATCTTCTGCTCGGGCACCCAGCCGTTCGGGTGCTTGCCGTCGAGGGTGCGGCGGGTCACCGCGGCATAGACGCCCAGGATGGGATCGAGCGGCGCGACGGTCCAGTCCGACCCGAAGCCGAGCTTCGCTCCGGTGTCGAGCAGCGTGCGGAACGCGTAGGTGGTCTTGATGCGGACCGGTCCAATCCGCCCCTCGACCCAGCGGCCGTCGTCGATCGCGTGGTAGGGCTGCATCGACGCAATCACGCCCAGGCGGCCGAAGCGGGGGATGTCCTGAGGCCGCAGGTGCTGCGCGTGCTCGACCCGGAAGCGCCGGTCGCGCGCCCCGTGGACCCTGGCGACGCTGTCGTAGATGTCGAGGATGATGGCGTTCGCGCGGTCGCCGATGGCGTGCACGGTGACCTGCAGCCCCGCCGAGTCGCCGTTGCCGACCCAGCTGCGAAGGTCCGGCTCGGCATGCTGCATCAGCCCTGCGTAGCCCGCCGAGTCCGCATAGGGCTCGAAGAAATACGCGGTGCGGGAGCCGGCCGAGCCGTCCACGTACCCCTTGAGCCCGCCGATCTTGACCCAGTCGTCGCCCAGGCCCGAGCGGCGGATCGTGTCGGCGACCGCGCGCCAGTCGGAGAGATCGAGGTACAAGGCCACGCGCAGGGTCATCCGCCCGGCTTTCTCCAGCCGCCGATAGCTCGCGCGGTCGGCCCAGGATGCGGACACATGGGAGGTCGCGGTCACGCCCAGCGAGGCGGCATAGGCGAGCGCGCGCGCCAGCGCGGAGTCGCGCTGCTCGGGGCCCGGTTCCGGGACCGCTTTGCCGATCAGGCCCAACGCCTGGTCCTTGAAGATCCCGATCGGCTCGCCGGTCCGCGGATCACGCAGGATCTCACCACCGAGGGGCGTGGGCGTATCCTTGGTGACGCCGGCCGCCCTAATCGCGGCGCTGTTGGCGAGCGCCTCGTGCCCATCGAGCCGGTCCACGAACACGGGATTGTTCGGGGTCACCGAATCGATCCATTCGCGCCGCGGCAGTGGGGCGCCCTTCCAGAGGGTGTGATCCCAGTCGCCGCCCGTGATCCATTCACCCGGCTTGAGCTTCTGGGCGTATGCCTTGAGCCGCCGGATGAACTCCTGCGGCGTGGCGGCATCGCGCAGGTCAACGGAGGCGAGCTGGAAGCCGCCGTTGATGAAGTGGGTGTGCCCGTCCGAGAACCCGGGCATGATGAGCCCGCCCCGCGCGGACAGCACCTGCGTCTCCCCGCCCACGTAGCGGCGCACCGCCGCAGTGTCACCGACCGCCAGGATCCTCCCGCCCCTGACCGCCACGGCGCCGGGCTGCGGTTCGCCGCTGGAGAGGCCGGTCCAGACGACGCCGCCCGTGATGACGAGGTCGGCCTTGCGGCCGCAGGCAGCGAGACACATGAGCAACAGCCCCGGCACGGAGAAGCGTCGCGACATGGCGGGCTCCCTCAGCGCAGTTTGGTGATGCGGCGGATGGTCTCGAGCGCGGCGAGCGGGCCCGGCCCCTGCTCCGGTTTCGCCTCGCCCGGGGCCGCGAGGGCGTCGCGGATGTCCAAGAGCACCTCGAGCAGGAGCTGTTCCCGCTGATAGGCGGCGTCGAGGTCCGCCATGCGCACGTGGTCTCCGGCCGCGTTGGCACGCTCGTAGGCTTCGCGGTACACGGATTCCAGGTTGGCGAGAATGCGATCGCGGGCGCGCGGCATCAGTCCACCGGGCCCTTCCGGAGCGCCGCGATCAGCGCCTTGCAGAACGCGGGCAGGTCCGCCGGAGTGCGAGACGAGATCAGGTTGCCGTCGACCACGACGGGGGCGTCTTCCCAGATGACTCCGGCATTCTCCATGTCGTCCTTGATGGCCCGGACGCTGGTCGCCCGCTTGCCCTTGAGGATCTTCGCCGAGATGGGCACCCAGCCCGCGTGACAGATGAACGCGAGCGGCTTCCCGGCCTGATAGATCTCCCGGGTGATCCGCAGCACCGTGTCGTAGCGCCGCAGCTGATCAGGCGCGAACCCGCCCGGGATCACGAGCCCGTCGAAGCCCGCGGCGCTCACCTGATCCACGCTCGTGTCCACCGTGATGGGATACCCGCGCTTCCCCTCGTAGGTCTTCTCCCCGAGACCCGCCACCGTGGTAGCGGCGCCTTCCTCCTCGAGCCGGATCTTCGGGTACCAGAGCTCCAGATCCTCGTACAGCGGGCCCGCGAAGAGCAGGACCTTCTTGCCGTTCAAGCTCACGTCCCCTCCGCCGTCTTGATGACCAGGCCGCCCGCCACCTTCGGCACGAAGTAAGTGGACTTGGGCGGCATGACCCCGCCGGCGTCCGCCACCGCGAACACCTGGTCCACCCTCGTGGGATTGAGCAGCACCGCCGCGGCCGCCCGGCCGTTGCGCACGGCGTCGAACGCCGCGTGGGCGTCGGCCGTGTAGGCGAGCGACGGCGTGGCGGTGCCGGCGCTGAGAATGTACTGCACCACGAGCGCCTCGATGCGCGCCACGTCGAGCCCGCGCACGGCCTCCGTGCGCCCGAGCTCGGGAAGCTTGTCGAGCGGCGCGTCCCGCTTCAGCACCAAGGTAACGTCGTAGCCGCCGGGAAAGGCCACGATGCACGCCGTTCCCTGGCGCCCCAGTTCCGCCAGCCGCTCGATGCGGTCGGCGCAGGGTGCCACGCGGCCCACGTCGAACCACTCGCGCCACGCCGGAATCAGCTTCGCGGGATCCCGGCCCGCGCCGAAGATGATGCGGTGCGTCGGCAGAATCACGAGCCCGGGATCCGTGGCGGCCACGACGAGGGCGAGCACCCGATCGGCCCGCGGGTTCTCCAGCGCGTAGGTGATCGCCGTTTCGTAGCGATGGTGGCCGTCGGCGATGTAGAGCGGGTGGCGAGAGGCGGCTGCCGCGAGGCCCTCCGCCTCGGCGCCGGCCGCGACCCAGAGCCGCAGCGCGACGCCGTCGAGCTCGGCTCGCGCCGCGGGCGGGCGCCGGGCCACCGCGGCCAGCCCCGTCGCGAGCGCGCCGTCGGGATCGGGAGCGAGGAGAAAGATCGCCTCGAGGTTGGCGCGGGTCGCCCTTAACAGCGCGAGGCGATCGGCCTTGGGCGCGGCGTGCGTCTTCTCGTGCGGCCGCACCCGCCGCGTCTCGAAGCTCTCCGCCCGCACCGCCGCGAACATCCCGATCCGCGTGCGGCGCTCCCCGCTCGGCAGGGCGAAGTCCTCGGCAACCGCGTATACGGCGTCGGCCGGGTCGGCGCGGAGCACTCCCTCCCTGCGCCACGCTGCGAGCTGGCTCGCGGCCCACAGGTAGCGATCCTCTCCCGGCGGCGCTTCCGGGAGGGTGAGGCGCACGATATTGTGAGGGTCCCGCGCGGCAAGCTGCGCGCGCTGTTCCGGCGACAGCACGTCGTAGGGGGGCGCGAGCAGCGCGCTCAGGCGCGACGACGCAGCGAAGCGCTCACCCCGGAACGGCGCCGCGAGCGGCGGCAAGTCGGCGTTCACCACGGAGGAGACTCCCCTTGTCCCTGAGCGAAACCCAGCAGCGAGTCGATCGATGGATCGGGCAATATAAGGAAGGCTACTTCTCTCCGCTCACCAACCTCGCCCGGCTGACGGAGGAAGTGGGCGAGCTCGCCCGCGAGATCAACCACCGCTTCGGCGAGAAACCCAAGAAGCATGAGGAGCCCGCGGGCTCCCTCGCCTTGGAGCTGGCCGACATCCTCTTCGTGGTCGTCTGCCTCGCCAATTCCCAGGGGATCGATCTGGATCAGGCCTTCGACGCCATGATGGCGAAGGTCAGCGCCCGCGACGCCGACCGCTGGACCAGGAAGGAACGCTGACCTCGTCGTAGATGTGCCGGTACGAAACGAGCCGATCGAGGTCGAACGCGCCCCGCTCCGCGGCCGTGCGCACGCCGCAATCCGGCTCGGCCAGATGGCGGCAATTGTCGAAGCGGCACTGGTCGAGGAAGCGGCGGAACTCGGGAAAACAGGGGGCGAGCAGCTCCGGGTCGACGCCCCAGGCCCCGACCTCCCGCAGGCCCGGCGTGTCCACCACGTAGGCGCCCCCCCCACCCCCCCCACCCACCCCACCCGCGGCGAGGGGCACGAGCTGCGCCGCCCGCGTCGTGTGCTTCCCCGTCCCCCACTTCTCGTTGATCTCGCCGATCCGGAGATTCAAGCCCGGCTGTAGCGCGTTCACGAGACTCGACTTCCCCACCCCCGATTCCCCGGTCAGGACGGAGGCACGGCCCCGCAGCAGGTCGCGCAGCGCGGGGAGACCCTCGGCCGCCTTGACCGACGTCGGGAGCACCTGATAGCCGGCAGGGCCGTAGCGGCGGCGGAACAGCTCGAGCGCTCCGCGGTCGAGCTCGAGTTTGTTGAGCACCAGCACCGGGGGGATGCGATTCGCCTCGGCGATCACGAGCAAGCGGTCGAGCATGCGGAAATTCGGCTCGGGATCCCGTGCCGCCGCTACCACCACTACCTGGTCCACGTTGGCGGCGATCGGCTGCCGCCGGCCGGGCCCGCGCGTGCCGGACGAGCGGCGCGCGAGCAGCGAGCGGCGCGGGCGCACACCGGTGATGGCGGCCGGGCCGTCGCCGCGAACCTCCAGCTCGACCACATCCCCCGCGACCACGCGGTCATCGTCTTTGCGCTTGAGCTTCCCGCGCAGCACCGCCGTCATTTCCCCGCGCTCCGCGTGCACGCGATACGTCGAGCCTGTCCGAGCCAGCACCACGCCCGTGGTCACGCCATTCCCCCTTCCCGCTTCGCCGTTCCCGCCCTTGCGACGCAGGCGTCGAGATGCGCCTTCACGTCGTGCAGCGTGAGCGCGAGCACCGGGGCGAGCGCGTCCGCAGGCGTCCGCCCGAAGCCGATGTAATCGGTCTCGAGATGGCCGACGGGGCGGTCACCCGCGTCTGACCACCGGATGAAGAGCAGGGCGGCGCCGTAGCGTCCGTCCGGGTCCGGCGCATCGTCCACGAACGTGGCGACGGAGTAGGACGAGCCATCCTCACCCCCGAAGGCGGGCGCGCGCTCGTGCACCCGTTGATAGCCGCCGAGGGTGAGGTCCGTCAGCTCGCTCGTACGGACTCCTTCACGACGTTGCCGAGCAGGAAGGCGATGTTGGCGGGGCGCTCGGCGAGACGGCGCATGAGGTAAGGATACCATTGTTCCCCAAAGGGGACGTAGACGCGGACGTTCCACCCCTCGCGCCGCAGCGCGTGCTGCAGGTCGCGCCGTACGCCGTACAGCATCTGGAACTCGAAGCGGGCCGGCGCGATGCCTCGCCGGCGCGCGAACGCCTTCGCGTGCGCGATGATCCTGACGTCGTGCGTCGCGATCCCGGGGTAGATGCCGCGCTCGAGCAGTTGCTCCATGCAGCGGATGTAGTTCGCATCGACATCGGCTTTCGCCGGGAACGCGACCTCGGGTGGCTCCTTGTACGCCCCCTTGCAGAGCCGCACCCGGGCCCCCCGGGCGATCATGTCCGCCACGTCGCGCTCGGTGCGCCGCAGATAGGACTGCAGCACCACGCCGACCGCGTTGCCGAACTCCGGGTGGAAGCGCTCCGTGAAGAGCCGCAGGGTCCTCTCGGTGTAGGCCGAGCCTTCCATATCGATGCGCACGAACGAGTCGTGCTGGCGGGCCCGCGCGACGATGGCGCGGACGTTGTCGACGCACAGGCCCTCGTCGATGTCGAGCCCCATCTGCGTCAGCTTCACGGACACGTTGCCGTCGGCGCGCGCGCGGTGGATGTGATCGAGCGTCTGGAGGTAGACGTCCCGGGCTGCCCGCGCCTCCGCGGCGCCGCCCACCGCCTCGCCCAGGAGATCGAGGCTCGCCGAGATGCCGGCGGCGTTGAGCCGCTTCAGGGCGGCGACGGCGTCGTCGACCGTTTCTCCGGCGACGAAGCGCGCCGCGAAGCGACGCGCCAGGCCGTTCCCCCGGACGAACTTGAAGACGCGGGGTTGCTCGCTGAGCCAGAGGAGGCCGGCGCGCAGCACCGTGGGGCGGGCCCGTGCAGTTAGGAGTAGAACCGGCTTCCCCGGCGGGCCTGTTCTTGCAGCACCTCGCAGGGGGCGAAGCGCGGGCCGTAGCGCTCGGCGAGCCGCTCTAGCTCGGCCACGAGTCGGGCCGCGCCCAGGTCGTCCGCGTGGCGGAGCGGGCCGCCACGGAACGGCGGGAAACCGAACCCGAAGATCGCCCCGATGTCGCCGTCGCGGGGCGTGCGCACCACGCCGTCGCCGACCGCTCGCGCGGCCTCGTTCAACATGCCGTCCACGAGGCGCTGCAGGATATCGGCGAGGCGGGGGCCGCCGTTCGGGTGGACGCCGAGGAGCTCATACACCGCGGGGTCCACGCCCCGTTTCTTGCCGCCCCCGTAGCGATAGAACCCGCGCCCCGATTTGCGCCCCAGCCGGCCCGCCTTGACGAGCGCCGCCACGCCGGCGGTCGCCTGCAGCCGCTCCCCGAACGCCGCGCCCATCACCTGGCTCACCTTCTCCGCCACGTCGAGCCCCACTTCGTCGAGCAGCGTAACGGGCCCGACCGGGAACCCGAACCCCACCGCCGCCGCGTCGATCTCCTCGATCGAGGCGCCCTCGGCGAGCAGGTGACCGACCTCGTTCGCATACGGGGCGAGGATGCGGTTCACCCAGAACCCCGGGCTGTCCTTCACGACGATGACCGTCTTCCCCAGCCGCCGCCCGAAGCCGACCGCTGTGCTCACGACGCCGGGCGCCGTGCGCGCCGCGGGTATGACCTCGAGCAGCGGCATCCGGTCGACCGGCGAGAAGAAGTGCATGCCGATCACGCGCTCCGGTCGGCTCGCCGCCTCGGCGATGCGCGCGATGGGGATCGTCGAGGTATTCGACGCGAACACGGCGTCGTCCCGCGCCGCCGCTTCCACCTCGCGCAGCACCTGCTGCTTCACGCCCAGGTCCTCGAACACCGCCTCGATGACGAGGTCGGCGCGCCCGAAGCCGGCGTAGCCGTCACCGCCCGAGAGCAGGGCGGCGAGGCGCGCGTACTCGTACTTCGTGATGCGGCGGCGCCGCAACCGCTCGTCGAGCTGCCCGCGGGCGGCGGCGAGCCCTTGGGCCACGCGGGGCAGGTCCGCGTCCTTCATGCGCACGTCGACGCCCGCCTGCACGATCGCCGTGCCCGCGATCCCCGACCCCATGAACCCGGCGCCGACGATCGCGAGCCGCTGCACCGCAGCGGGCGGCGGGGCGGCGGGGATGCCGAAGTCCTTCTTGAGCTGGGTCGTGGCAAAGAAGATCTGGACGAGCTTGCGGGAGACGTCGGTGACCGCGAGCTGCCCGAACAGCCGGGCCTCGCGTTTCAGCCCCTCCGCCATGCCGTGCTTCAGTCCGTGCTCGACGGCTTCGAGGGCGGCGAGGGGCGCGGGGTACTGGCCTTTGGTGCGCTCGAGCACCTGCCGCCGCGCCGCGCGAAACACCAAGCGGCGGCCGAGCGGGTTGCGGTCGAGCAGCCAGCCGAGCATGCCGCCCGGGCGCCGCCGCCTGGGACGCCAGCGGTCGGCGAGGCGCCGCGCCGCGGCAACGGTGATGTCCTGCAGGATCGCCGGGTGCACCAGCTCGTCCACCATCCCGAGCCGGAACGCCTTGGGCGCCCGCTCGCTCTTGCCGGCGAGGATGATGTCGAGCGCCGCCCGCGCGCCGATCAGCCGCGGCAGTCGCTGGCAGCCGCCTGCCCCCGGAAGGATGCCGAGCTGGACCTCGGGCAAGCCGAGCTGCGTCTTGGGGTGGTCCGTGGCGACGCGGTAGTGGCACGCGAGCGCGAACTCGAGTCCTCCGCCGAGACAGGCGCCGTGGATGCCGACGGCGACGGGCTTCGGGAAGCGCGCGATGCGGTCCATCATCTCCTGCCCCTCGGCCGCGAGCCGCTCGGCCTCGGCGGCGCTCCCGATCGTCACAAACTCCTCGATGTCCGCGCCCGCGATGAAGTTCTCGGGTTTGCCCGAGAACACGGCGATCGCCCGCACCGCGGGGTCGTGCTCGAGCGCCGTGAAGGTCGCGATGAACTCATCCTTCACCGCGCGGGAGAACTTGTTGACGGGGGAGTCCTTCAGGTCGAACGTGACGATGGCGACGCCGTCGGCGGGCTCCCAGGTGAGCGCCGGTCCCGGCATCAGCGCCGCTCGAGCACGATGGCGGACGCCATCCCGCCCTGCGCGCACACCGAGATGAGCCCAAATTGCACGTCGCGCCGCTTCATCTCGTTCGCAAGCGTGGTGACGAGCCGGCCACCCGTGGCGCCGAATGGATGCCCGATCGCGATCGAGCCGCCCATCACGTTGATGATGTCCTCATTGATCTCCCAGCCCCGCTCCTCGAAGCCCTTCAGGTTGGAGAGCACCTGCGCGGCGAACGCCTCGTGGATCTCGATCAGCCCCAGGTCCTTCCACGCGACGCCGGCCCGCTCCAGCGCCCGGGGCACCGTGAACACCGGCGCCTGCAGCAGTTGCCACCCAGGATCCACCGCGCCGACCGCGTAGGAGCGCACGTAGGCGAGCGGCTCGTACCCCAGGGCCCGGGCCGCCTCGCCGCTCATCAGGAGCACCGCCGAGGCGCCGTCCGTGAGGGGCGAGGAGTTCGCGGCGGTGACGCTGCCATAGCGGCGGTCGAACACGGGCTTGAGCTTGGCCATCTGATCGAGCGACGTGTCGCGCCGGACGCCGTTGTCCTCCGTGACGATCGGGTCGCCCGGACGGCTCGGGAAGACCGGCACGATCTCCGCGGTGAGCCGGCCGTCGGCGCCGCCCTGCGCGGCGAGCTGATGGCTGCGCAGGGCCCAGCGGTCCTGGGCCTCGCGGGAGATGCGGTTTTCCTTGGCCATCTTCTCGGCCGATTGGCCCATCGTTTCGCCGGTGGAGGGCTCGGCGATCGCCGGCGACACGGGGATCAGGTCGCGCGGCCGGATCTTCGCGAACACCCTCACACGCTGCAGGGCCGTCTTGGCCTTGCTTGCCTCGACCAGGATGTCGGCGAGGCGGCGCGAGGCCAGGATCGGAATGTCCGAGAGGCTCTCCACGCCCCCCGCCAGGATCACGTCCGCGTGGCCCAGCACGATCTGGTCGTAGGCGGCCGTGACGGCCTGGTTGGCGGAGGCGCAGGCACGGTTGAGGGAGTAGGCGGGGATCTCCTTCGGGAACTGGGGCAGCAGGCTCACCTCGCGGCCGACGTTGGGGACGAGGGCCGACGGGACGACCTGGCCCCAGATCACCTGGTCGACCTCCGCGCCGTCGAGATTCGTGCGGTGCACGAGCTCTCGCGCGGCCAGCCGCGCGAGATCGACGGCGCGCGCTTGCTTCAGCACGCTGCCCGCCCTGCAGAACGGTGTGCGACATCCGGCCACGACCGCCACGCGACGTCCGTTTCCACCCGGCATTACATTCTCCCTTCGCGCCCGGTCGAAAGCTAGCATCGGCTCCGAGGGGAGGGGAGTTGGCGGCCGAGACACCGTTCTCGCATCGCACGCGCGCCCGCGCGCTCGCATCGATGGCCGCTGAGCCCGTCGATGTGCTCGTCATCGGCGGCGGGATCACGGGCGCCGGGATCGCGCGCGATGCGGCGCTGCGCGGCCTCCGCACGGCGCTTGTGGACAAGGGCGACTTCGCAGGCGCGACATCGTCGCGCTCGTCGCGCCTCATCCACGGCGGTCTCCGCTATCTCGAGCAGTACGACTTCCATCTAGTGCGGGAAGCAAGCCGGGAGCGGCGCCTGCTGCTCGACCTGGCGCCACACCTCGTACGGCCGCTCGCATTCCTGTTCCCCGTCTACCGCGGGGCGCGGGTGCCGGCCTGGCGGCTGCGGGCGGGGATGTGGCTGTACGACCTGCTCGCCGCCTTCCGCAACGTGCGCCTGCACCGCTGGCTGGGCCGGCGCGCCGCGCTCAAGGCCGAGCCGGGACTGCGGGAGCGGGGCCTGGTGGGAGCGGCGGTCTACTACGACGCGCAGACCGACGACGCGCGGCTCGTCCTGGCCGCCATCCGCGGCGCGGCCCAGGCCGGCGCTCTGGTCGCGAACTACACCGAGGTGACGAGCCTCGTCCGTCGCGATGGCCGCGTGCGGGGCGCGACGGTGCAGGACGCGCTCACCGGCGAGGCCCGCACCGTGCGTGCCTTGATCGTGGTGAACGCGACGGGACCCTGGGTGGATGCCCTGCGCCGGCTCGACGACCCGCAGGCCCCGCCGCTGCTCCGGCTCACGAAGGGCGCACACGTCGCCGTACCCCGCGGGCGGATCGGGAATGCGCACGCGGTGACCCTTACGTCGCCGATCGATGGGCGGGTGATGTTCGTGCTCCCCTGGGGGGACCTGAGCTACGTCGGGACCACCGACACGGACGACGTCGCCCCGCCCGACGACGTGCGGGCATCCGGGAGCGACGTCGTCTATCTGCTGCGGTCGGCGAACGCGTTCTTTCCGCAGGCCCGCCTCGCCCCGCACGACGTGATCTGCAGCTGGGCGGGTCTGCGGCCCCTGCTCGCTCCCGAGCGCGAGGTCGCCGCGTCGGCGGTCTCCCGGGAGCACCGCATCGTCGAGAGCGCCAGCGGCCTGATCACCATCGCCGGCGGCAAGCTCACCACCTTCCGCGTCATGGGGCGCGACATGGTCGACCGCGTGGCCCGGCGGCTGCACGAGCTCGATGGCCGGCCGATCCCGCGCCGGCCCCCCACCGATCGCGTGCCGCTGCCGGGAGGCGAGACGGCGGATCTCGCCGTGCTCGTAGAGGCGGCCCGTGCCCGCGAGGTCCCCGAGCCTACGGCGCGCCATCTGGTGCAGGCCTACGGAAGCGAAGCGCCGGCGGTGCTGAACCTCGTGGAGCGCGACCGCGCCCTCGGGAAGCCGATCATCCCCGGCCGGCCGGAGATCTGGGCCGAAGTGAGGCACGCGGTGGAGCGGGAGATGGCGCTGCGGCTCGGGGACGTGCTCATGCGCCGGCTCCACCTCTTCTCAGAGACCCGGGACCAGGCCGTCCCCGCCACGAGTGCCGTCGCGGACCATCTGGGTGAGCTGCTCGGCTGGGATGCGGCCCGCCGGTCCGAGGAGATCGCCGACTACGCGAAGCAGGTGGCGCAGTCACGGGCGTACCTGAAAGAGGTGGCCAGGCTGAGCAAACCCTGATCACGCGCCCCGCCGCGCTTCGCTCGCGCCGATGGCCTCCCGCAGTGCGGCCCGCGCGAGCAGCCGGGTCGAATCGAGCGCCGGGAGAGGGGCCTCGCCGTCGCGTACGAGGAGCGGGATCTCGGTGCACCCCAGGACCACGGCATCACAGCCGCGCCGGCCCAGCGCCGCGATCACGTCATGGAAGTACGCCCGCGACGCCTCGAGGAAGCGGCCGTTCACGAGCTCATCCATAATGATCGCGTCGATGCGCGCGCGCTCCGGAGGCTCCGGGGTCAGGGTCGCGATCCCGGCGGGTTGGAGCGCCTCGGGGTAGACGGGGCCCTCCATCAAGTACCGCGTGCCCAGGATCCCGAGCCGTCGGAAGCGGCGGCCCTCGGCTTCCCGAGCGACGACCCGGCCGATGTGGAGCCAGGGGATGGGGGATTCGGGCTCCACGAGCGCGAACGCCTGATGGACCGTGTTGTCCGGGCTGATGGCGAACGCGGCGCCGACCTGCGCCGCTTTGCGGGCGGACGAGAGCATCAAGTCCGCGACGCCACGCCAGTCGTGGCGGCGGATGTGACGCATGTAGTCGGCCAGGGGATGCGTATGCATCGTGACTTCGGGATGGCTGTGCTCCCCCATCACGCGCGCGCCCTCGGTGCAGATCGTGCGATAGCACAGCGCCGCCCCCTCGGCGCTCACCCCCACGATCCCGATGTGCTTCACCCCTCCCCCTCCCGCGGGCCCCTTCCCCTCTCCGCCCTCGTCCTCCCCTCTACCCCGTCGTTTCACCGCCAACCCCACAGCGACCTTACGTAGTCGTGCAACACGAGGAACTTCTCGAACAGCACCACGCCCTTGCGCTTCCGGCCGAACTCGCCGAACAGCTCCCGCAGCCGGCCCCGCCGGACGACGTACACGCGAAACGTCTCGGCGAAGTCCTCCTGGGGGTGAGTCGCCGCGTAGGCGGTGACGTAGTTCGGCAGGGTCGTCGTCACGTGGCGCATCTCGAAATCCACCCACTTCGAGTCCGACACGCGGTAGGCCTTCCGCACCTCGCCGAAGGCGCGCCGGAACCGCCCGGTGCGGGTCAGGCGCCAGTTGTGGAACAGGAACGAGTGCCCGAGCTCGTGCAGGATGAGTCCGGTGAGCATGGTCCAGGAGATCTCGTCGCGCCGACGTTTCCCCGTCACGTAGCGCCGCTCGATCTCGATCACCTTGGGCGAGCTGTGCGTGACGCCCGACACGCCCGGCCGCAGCAGCACGCGATAATGCCAGTCCCTGACCCGCGTCGTCACGAGCAGCCGGCGGGCGCGCGCGAGTGCCTGGCGGACCAGGTCCTGGCCGGTGGAATCCTCCCCGCACCAGGGACACCAGTTCATCCAGTCGTTTACGCCCTTGTTGCAGTGGGGGCAGACGTTCTGGAACTCGTCGTGGCGCCACTTCTCGGGCCGGCCGCACCAGGGGCAGTAGCGCATCGGATACATCACGCCGCCGCCGCAGCCCCAGCGGCAGCGGCGGTGGAACTTGAATCCCTTCGGCGCCTTGAGCGGCGCGGCGCTCGAGTCCCGGTCGGCGATGTCGCGCCCGCACCACGGGCAATGGGAGAAGCTGTCCGAGACGACCCAGCCGCAGTAGTAGCACTCGGCCCCGGTCTCCCGCGTGACGTCCCGCCACTCGAGCCGGCGCCCGCAGTCGGAGCAGTACGACCAGAACCGATCGAGCTCCGCCCGGCACGTCGGGCAGCGAAGCTCGGGCGTGGGCACCTCGCGGTGCCGGCGGCGCGCGGCCCTAGCGGACCTGGTCACGCTTCATCGCCTCGTCCACGATGCGCTGGATGAACTCGTCGTACGACAGGCCCGCCTTCTCGGCGGCGTTCGCCATCTCGTGCTCGAACGCGAGGAACGGGTTCGGATTCACCTCCAGCACGTATACCTCGTCGTCGTGGGTCAACCGCAGGTCAACCCGTCCGTAGTCCTGCAGCCACAGCGCGTGAAAGGCCGTGGCGCAGAGGTCCCCGATCTTCGCGGTCAGGTCGTCCGCCAGGCCCTTCGCGAACACGTTCTTGATGCGCTTCCGCTTGCGGTACTCCTCGTCCCATTTCGCCTTGTAGGTGGCGATGCGCTGCTCCGCTGCCTCCGCCTCGCCGAACGTCATCTCGACGATCGGTAACACCTGCAGCTTGTCGTTGCCGAGCAGGCCGACGTACAGCTCCCGTCCTTCGATGAGCTCCTCCACGATCGCCGCCTGGTTGAACTTCTCGTGGATGAACTTCACCCGGTCCGCCAGGCTGCCGTCGTCCTCGACCACCGATGCCTGGGCGATGCCGATCGACGCGTCCTCGAGCAAGGGCTTGACGATCAGCGGGAAGCGGAGCTCCGAAGGCCGCAGCGGCTTCTCGCCGGGGTGGAACTCGGCGAAGGCAGGGACACGGATGCCGTGGTACGCGAGGATCTTCTTCGTGAGCGATTTGTTGCGCGCGACCAGTAGCCCGGTGGGCGACGAGCCGGTGTAGCGGTAGCCGTGCATCTCCAGCACCGCGGCGAGCCCATACTCGTGGTGGGCGCGCCCCCGGAACGCCTCGCAGCCGTTGAAGACGAGCTTCGGCTGGAACCCGGCGAGGCGATCGAGCAGCGGCGGGAGCGCCTCGTGCACGCCCACCATCAACACGTCGTGCCCCTTGGCGACGAGCGCCCGCCCCACGTCGTACTCCGCCTCCTCGACCTTGGTCTCGATCGCCTTCTTGTAGTCCGCGTCGCTCCAGTCGGGATGCTGGGTGTCGAACAGGACGGCGATCTTCATGCTTTCACCCGCGCCATGTCCCGCGCTACCGTCCGCAACGCCACCAGGATGACGAGGCCGCCCACCAGCCCGACCGAGGGCAACAGCAGCATCGCGGGGCGCAACCCGAAGCGGTCGGACAGGTAACCGACGAGCGGCGGCGCGATGGCGTCGCCCGCGAGGTGGGAGAACAACAGGAAGGCGCCCAGCACCGAGCCGCGCACGGCAGGCGGCACCACGTCCAGGATGACGGCCGAGAGCGGGCCGTTGTACCACGTGTAGAGGAAGAACGTCGCGAACAACAGCGGCACGAACCAGCGCAGCCCCTCGACGAGCAGCAATGCCGCGCACACGGGGCCCCCCAGCACGAACCCGGCTCCCGACACGATCACCCGCCCGCCGGGCCAGCGCCCCAGCAGCCAGTCCCCCACGCGCCCCCCGAACAGCCCGCCGAGCGCGCCGCCGGCGAGCCCCCAGATCCCGAACTCCCGGCCGACGCGCCCGACGGAGAACCCGTGCACCCGTTCCATGAAGCTCGGGGCCCACGCGATCAGCCCGTTCACCGCGAACGTCACCAGGGAGCCGCCCACGAACATCCAGATCAGGGTCGGCGTGCGCAGCACCGTGGCGGCGGCTTGGAGGAAGTCCTCGAACGCGGTCGCCGCCACCACGGTG
This sequence comes from Gemmatimonadota bacterium, assembly GCA_003222115.1. Taxonomy (GTDB): domain Bacteria; phylum Gemmatimonadota; class Gemmatimonadetes; order Gemmatimonadales; family GWC2-71-9; genus AG29. The sequence continues at coordinate 57,426 of QHUL01000050.1, forward strand.
GCCTCGGTCGTGCGCCGGATGGCGATGGGCACCAATCGCATCACCGTCCACACCACGCCGACCGTCACGAAGCCGCCGAACACCGCCGTGTCCACGCCCGACGGAAGGCGCTGGAACAGCGCCATCACACCGCTGACGGCGGCGCCCGCAAGCGTGAGGCCCGCGAGCGGCAGCGCCGGGCGGACCAGGTTGCGGACGCCGCTGTCGTACCAGCGGGCGAGGGTGGCCCAGACGGACGCCGGCGCCTGCCGCTGGGGCTCGCGCAGCCGCGAGGCGAGGAGCGCGAGCACGAGCCCCGGTGCGCCCATCGCGATGAACGCGGTGCGCCAGCCGTAGCGCTCCGCCAGCACCCCGCCCAGCCAGATGCCGAGCACGCCCCCGAACGCCATGCCGACCGAGTAGACCCCGATGGCAAAGGCGCGACGCCGCCCGCGGAAGAATTCCGCGATCAATGCCTGGGCCGCGGGCCCGTAGCCCGCCTCCCCCACGCCCACCATCGCCCGGCACACGAGGAGTTGCCCGAAGCCCCTCACCGCGGCACCGAGTGCCGTGAACGCGCTCCACAGCCCCACCCCGAAGGCGATGACCGCGCGACGCGACTTGAGGTCGCCCACGACACCAAGCGGCAGCGCCGCGAGCGACAGCACGATCACGTACGCCGAGCCCAGCCAGCCGAGCTCGTGGTCGGTCAGCGCGAGCTCGCGCTTCAGCGGCTGGAACAGCGCGAAAACGACGTTGCGGTCGGTGTAGTTGAGGAGGTTGATCAGCGTCAGCAGCCCGAGGGCGTAGACGGCGTACGCCCTCGACTGCTTGGGGTCGGAGCCGGGCCTAGGGCTGGCGCCCGACAGGCGTCGCCTCCGCGCGGGCGTCGCGGTCGGCCTTCGCTTCCTGGTACGCCTCGGTGAGCTCGCGGAGCATCTCGTCGCGCTTGTGGTACAGCCGCTTGAGGCGGCGCGGCTTGCGCTTGGCAAGCGCGTAGGCGGCGAGAATCGGGAAGCCGACCGTGTTGTCCAGGTAGCACACGACGGTATCGGGGAGCTTCTCCGGGTCGACCTTCCCCCAGCTCACCGCCTCGGAGGGCGTCGCCCCCGACAGTCCGCCGGTGTCGGGGCGGGCGTCCGTCATCTGGAGATAGTAGTCGTGTCCCTTCTCACCGATCCCCAGCACCTCCTGAATCTGCGGTTCGGTCTGGAGCACGAAGTTCTTGGGACTCCCCCCGCCGATGATCAACACGCCGCTCTTGCCGCCGTGGGTCTTGGCGTGGAACACGACGGCCGAGGTCTCGTTCACGTCGGCGCTCACGTCGAAGCGGAGCTGCGAGCCCGTCAGTGCCTGCTCCGCCACGTTCATCCCGATCGAGGAGTCCCCCGGAGAGGAGGTGTAGATCGGCACGCCGCACTCGTGGGCCACGCCCAGCACCGACTTGCGCCCGATCCCCAGGGCCTGCTCGCGCTCGCGCACGTAACCGCCCAGCAGGTAGTGGTATTCCGCCGTGCTCATCGGGCGCTGGAACTCGGGTCGCGCCGAGACCTCGCGGATATAGGCGTCGGTGGAGAGCAGCACCTGGTAGTCGAAGAAGATGTCGTAGATGCGGACGACGCCCTCTTCGCGCAGCTCCACATCGTCCGCGAAGGGCGTGCCCTTGTGCATCGTGAGGCCGAGCCCGAAGTGGGAGTCGTGATACAGGTTCGCGCCCGTCGATACGATCCAGTCGACGAACCCCGCCTCGATGAGGGGGATCATGGTGGACATGCCGAGCCCCGCCGGCGTCATCGCACCGGTCAGGCTCATCCCGACCGTGACGTCCTCCGCGAGCATTCGCTCCGCGAACAGGCGACAGCCCTCGGCCAGCCGGCCCGCGTTGTAAGCCAGGAACGCGTTGTCGACGAGCTCGGTAACCGTTTCCTTGCCAGTGATCGGCCTGGGGTCGATACGCGGGCCGCGCAGGTAGTCCTTGCGTGTCGTCATCGGCTCTCCACCGCAAAGGATTCGGTGCGGCGGGCGCGCGCCTTGACGCAGCGGCGCACCGCGTCCTCGGGGTCGTCGGTCACGTGAAACAGCTCCAAGTCCGCCGTGTCGATCTTCCCCTCCCCTGCCACCCGCTCCCGCAGCCATTCCACGAGGCCGGCCCAGTAGGCCTTGCCGAACAGGATGACAGGAAAATGTTTCACTTTTCCCGTCTGGATGAGCGTCAGCGCTTCGAACAGCTCGTCCATCGTCCCGAAGCCGCCCGGGAAAACGATGAACGCGGTCGAATACTTCACGAACATCGTCTTGCGCACGAAGAAATAGCGAAAGTTGATCGCGCGCTCAACGTAGGCGTTGATCCCCTGCTCGAACGGCAGCTCGATGTTGCAGCCGATCGAGAGCCCGTTCCCCTCCTGGCACCCGCGGTTCGCCGCCTCCATGATACCGGGACCGCCCCCCGTGATGACGGGGAACCCCTCGCGGGCAAGCAGACGTGCCGTCACGACCGCCCGCTCGTAGAACGGGTCGTCGGCCGGCGTGCGCGCGGAGCCGAAGATCGTGACGGCGTTGTGGACGTCGGCGAGAGTGTCGAACCCTTCCACGAACTCGCCCAGGATGCGCAGCACCCGCCACGGGTCCGTGCGTGTGAATCCCCGCCGCTCCGCTTGCGGGGCGGACGTGAGGAGGCGTTCGTCTTCAGTGACCGGCGCGCGTTGCGAGCCGCTCGAGCGCTGCGACATGGTCATCCTGCACGTTATAGAAGAATGGGGAGAGGCGCACGTGCCCGGGCCGCGCGTCCGCGACGATCCGCGCCTCGGCGAGCGCGCGCACCTTGGCCGCCGGATCCACCGCGGGGAGCATCACGATCCCGGAGCGCTGCTGCGGGTGCGCCGCGACCTTGGGCTGGAAGCCTCGCTCACGGGCGCGGGCGATGAGGTCCTCCGCCAGCGCCCCGGTGACCGCTCGGATCGCCGGCACCCCGATCTCATCGACGTAGTCGAGCCCGCCGAGCTGAGCGTAGATGGCGGCGAGCGCCGGCGTGCCGAGCTCGAAGCGCCGCGCGTCGTCGTGAAACTCGAGCCGTCGGGGGTCGAAGGCGAACTGGTCCCGGTGCCCGAACCACCCGGCGACGCCCGGCATCAGGCGGCGCGCCAGGTCCTCCCGCGCGTAGAGGAACACCACCCCCGGGCCGCCGAGCAGCCACTTGAGGCCGCCCGCGGTGAGGAAGTCGACCCCGCTCGCGTGCACATCCACCGGTACCTGCCCCACCGACTGGTAGGCGTCGATCAGGCAGAGCGCGCCGCTCGCGTGGGCAGCCTCGGCCACGGCGGCGATATCCTGGATCGCGCCGCTCGTGAAGTAGACGTGGGACGTCGCCACGAGCGCGGTGCGCTCGTCCACCGCGCGCGCGATCGCTTCCACGGGCACGGTGACCTGATCCGGACTCTCGACCACGACCAGCTCGATCCCGCGCGCCCGCTTGGCGAGCCACTGGTAGGCGACGGTGGGGAAGTCGAGCGAAGTGACGACGACCCGGCGGCGCTTGCCATAGTCCAACGCCTCCGCCACCGAGGCGAGCGCAACGGAGATGCTCGGGCCGAGGGCGATCTCCTCGGGCGTCGCGGCGATCACGCGCGCGTAGCGACGGCGCAACTCCGCCAGCGCGGCCCACCACACGTCGTACCAGGCGGACGCCCCTCGCTCCTGCCAGAGATCGAGGAACTCGGCGATGCGCCGGCGAGTCCGCTCCCCCAGCGCGCCCAGCGAGCAGGTATTGAGGTAGATCTTGTCCCGGAAGATCGGGAACTCGCCCCGATAGTGGGCGAGCGGATGGGCGCCGGCCTGGCGGGTCGCCGTGAGGCCACTTGCGAGCGTCATAGGCGGTCAATATACAGGACGAGCGGCGCCCTCGACACCGCGCGCGACGCTCGGCCGCGCGACCGCGCGTGTAAATTGCAAGGGGCGATGCGGAACCCTACCAGCTGGCCGTCGCTGTCCCTGCGTCTCGCGATGCGAGCGCTCGCGCATCCGCGCCTCGCCGTGGATCTGCTGCGACTCGCTTGGAGCTTCCGCGCCCGCGGGTGGTTCCGCCGCCCGCCGTTTCTCCCGCTGCCGCCCCGCGAGTACCTGCGCTGGCGCATGCTCACCGCGTACGGCGACGAAGCGGCCGTGCCGCCGCTCGAGGACGTGGTGCGGTTCGCGCGCTGGCGACGGGAAGTGATGCACCTATGAACCCCGTCCGGAACAGCGTCGCGGTAAAGCGTCGAGGAGAAGCGTTGGGTTTCGACGCCATCGGCGTCGCTTCACTCGAGCGCAACGCGCACGCGGACGCATTGGACCGCTGGCTCGCCGCGGGGTACGCGGGCACCATGAGCTACCTGCACCGCCAAGCGGAGCAACGGAAGCTGCCCCACCGCATCATGCCCGAGGCCACGGTGGCCGTGGTGACCCTCACGAGCTACTTCCACGGCGCGGCCGATCCCCGGCCGGCGGCCCGGGATCACGGAAAGGTCGCCCAGTACGCCTGGGCGGCGGATTATCACGGCGTCGTGGGCCGGCGGCTGGAGCGACTCGCGAGCGCCGTCCGCGAGCTCGTGCCGGACTCCCGCACCCGCTGCTACGTCGACGCCGGGCCGGTGCCCGAGCGCGAGCTCGCGCAGCGCGCCGGGCTCGGCTGGATCGGCAAGAACACGATGCTCATCCACCCCAAGCTCGGCTCCTTCACGTTCATCGGCGTCATCCTCACCGACGCGGCACTCGCTCCCGATGCGCCGTTCGAGGCCGACCGCTGCGGAACGTGCACCCGCTGCCTGGAAGCCTGCCCGACCGCCGCGTTCCCGGACTCCCGGGTTCTGGACTCGCGCCGCTGCATCTCTTACCTCACGATCGAGCATCGCGGCGGCTTCACGGGCACCGAACAGGGGATGGTCGGCGACTGGCTGTTCGGGTGTGACGTCTGCCAGGACGTGTGCCCGTGGAACGTTCGCTTCGCGACTCCCACGACCGATCCGGAGCTCGCGCCCAGGCCGGAACTCTCCGCACCCGAGCTCGACACGCTGCTCCGGATGGAGCCGGAAGAATTCGACCGCCGCTTCGGCGACACCGCGTTCGAGCGCGCCGGCTCGGATGGAATGCGTCGCAACGCCGCGGCCGTCTCGACCAACCGCCGATGAGCGACGCACCCCGGCCCCTGCTCTCGGCCGAGCAGCTCAGCGACATCCGGCACCGCCTGGTGGATGGACTCGCCATGATCGATCCACACCATCGCCTGCTCGGCCGGCCCGTCAGCTATCGCGTGCTCGACGGCGAAGTGTTCGAGATAACGTTCCGGGACGTCTCGGGGATCGCCGAAGCGGAGGTGCTCGGCGTGAAGAAGTTGATCGGGGCGCAGTGCTACTGCACCGTAGCCCCGCAGACGGCGGAGAGCGTCACTGTGCGCTTCGTGGTTCCACTGAAGTAGCGGATCCCGTCACGACCCTCCACACTGCCTCCTCGCCTGTTCACCTTCTCCCCCCGGCCAGCCGCGCCGCCTCCGGCCGGCTCCTGAGCGCCAGCATCGCCCACACCCCGCACACCGGGCCCAGTGCCAGCACGCTCATGCTCCAGCGCCAACCGATGCGACTGGCTACCGCCGGCAAGAGATAGATCGTCACGCAGGTGAGCAGAAACCCGAGACTCGTCTGCAGCGTGAGCGCCGTGCCGACGTGGTCGGCCGGCGCGAGCTCGCTCACGGCCGTGGAAAACTGGGCCGAGTCGGCCACGACCGTCACGCCCCAGACGAGGAGGAGCGGAACCAGCGCCCCAAGCGGGCGCCCGAACATCGCGCCGGCGGCCAGCGCGCACGCGCCCGAGATCACCATGGCGCCACTGGTCACCACCGTGCGCCCCCACCGGTCGGCGTACCGCCCGCCCAGCCAGCACCCGACCGCTCCACTCCCCACCACCGCGAACGTCAGCAGCGCCGGGAGTGCGCCGCCCGCCGCGCCGCCCCCGCGCGCCTGCTCGCTCGCCGCGATGAACACGGCCATCCAGGTCCACATCGCGTACAGCTCCCACATGTGTCCGAGGTAGCCGAGGTTCGCGAGCGTGAGCGCGCGGTCGCGCAGGATCCGGGGCACCGCGCGCCACGTGAACGCGGGCGCGGGCGCCGCATACGGTCCGTCGTGCGGCACCACCAGCACGAGGCCCGCGCCGACCCACGCGCTCGCCGCGGCGGCACCGAGCACCGCACGCCACATGTCGCCCGGCACGGACCAACGCACCAGGTGCGGCAGCGCCGACCCTACCGTGAGCGCGCCCACGAGCACGCCGATCGCCCAGCCGCGCGCCTCTCGGAACCAGCCCGCCGTCAGCTTCATGCCGGGCGGATAGACCCCCGCGAGCGCCGCCCCGGTCAGCAACCGCAACGTGATGGCCAGGCCCGCCGTGGGCGCCAGCGCCACGCCGACCGTCGCGAGCCCCGCGATCACCGCGCACCCGGCGATCAAGCGCCGCGCGGACCAGCGGTCGCTCAGCGTGAGCACCGCCGACACGAGCGCGCCGGCGACGAAGCCCAGCTGCACGGAGATCGTGAGCCACGCCGTCCCCACCCCGCCCAGACCCCAGCGCGCCGCCAGGACCGGCGCGACGGCCGACGCGCTGAACCACGGCGCCATCGCGAGCAGCTCCGCGGCCGCGAGCACCGCGAGGACGCGACGCGGCGTCAAAGGCCGGTGGGATGGTCGAGGAACACCCAGGGCAGCCCGAAGCGCTGGTGGAGGTGTTCGGCCAGCGCTTTGACGCCCACCGTCTCTGTGGCGTAATGACCCGCGTAGAAGACGTTCAGGCCGAGCTCCTCGGCATCCAAGTACGTGTGGTGGGCTCCCTCACCCGTGATGTAGGTGTCCAATCCCGCCGCCGCAGCCTGGCCGATCAGTGACCCCGCGCCTCCCGTCACGATGCCGACGCGCCCGGTGCGCGCCGGGCCGAACGCCATCAGGCGCGGCGCCGACCCGAGCAACTCGTGGAGTCGCTCCCGCAGCTGCACCCGCTCCACGTCGAGCTCCCCCCAGACGCCGATCGTGACGCCGTACTCCTCGCCGAACTCGCCCAGCAGGCGCACCCCCACCTGCCGAGCGAGCACCGCGTTGTTCCCGACCTCCGGGTGCCGATCGAGCGGCAGATGCGCGCTGTAGACGGCGATGTTGCATTGCAGCAGGCCAGCAACCCGGCGGTAGGCGGGACCGGTCAGGGGACGAGGCCCACCCCAAAAGAGGCCGTGGTGCACCAGCAGCAAGTCGGCCCGCGCCTCGGCGGCTAGCCGTACGGTCGCCTCACAGAGATCCACGGCGGCTGCGACGCGAGTGATCTCTCCGCCGTTCGCCAGCTGCAGCCCATTGAGCGCCTGCGGGGCGTCGGGGACCTCTCGGACTCGCAGGTAGTCATCGAGATACGCGGTCACGTCCCCTAGGCGCATCGGAATCCGCAGCGCAGCACGCCGCGTGAGGCGCGCTTACAGTATAGCGACATTATCGCGGCACATTAGGGACAGTGACAGCCAATTAAGGGGAGATTCCCACATGACCGATTGCGTAACTCACTGCTGCACAGCGGACTAAAATTTCCACACGCAACTCGGGGCGCCATGTGGATATGTGGCCATGGAGCTCAGCGGGAGCCCGAGTGCTCCGCTTCCTTCTCCAACGCACCCTCCCCCATCCGCACCACGCCGTTGATCTCGCCCCCCTCCTGCACCTGCAGGCGCCGCGACGCGAGGTCACCGTGGACGACGCTGGCCGCCTGAATCTCGATCCGCTCCTCGGCGCGGACACTGCCGCGCACTTCCCCGCCAATGATGGCTTCCTTCGTGATGACGTCCCCCTCTACTTCCCCGCCCTTCGCCACGAGCACCTGGCGGCCGGCTCGCACCGTGCCCACGACCGTTCCTTCGATCTTCACGACCCCCTCCGCGACGATGTCGCCTTCCACCCGCATGCCGGCCCCGATGATCGAGAGTCCGGCTTCGGACTCCGGCGCGCCGTGCCCTTTCTCGGTGAAGATCGCCATGTCAATTCTCCTGTTTCACGACAGTGAGAGGGTCGAGCGACCGTCCGTCACGGCGGATTTCGAAGTGCAGGTGCGGAGCCGTGGATCGCCCCGAGGTTCCGGACAGCGCGATCACCTGCCCTGCCTGCACCGAGTCTCCCTCGCGTACCAGCAACCGCGAGGCATGCCCGTACATCGTCTCATACCCTTGGGTATGGCGCAAGAGCACGAACAGGCCGTAGGCGGGATCGATGCCCGCGGCCGTGACCATCCCCCCGCCGGCCGCGCGTACCGGCGTGCCCTCGGGCACCGCGATGTCCACGCCCGGATGCGACTCCGCCGCGTCGCCCGGGCGCACCTGGCCTCGTGTGACGAAGCCGGCCACGTCGAGCGGCCAATGTGAAGGTTGCGACGGCCCGGGTTCGTACCGCGGCGACGCGGCTGGTGAGCGCGCGCGCACCGCGACCGCGCGCAGCAACTCTACGCCCAGCTTCGCGCTGGTCCGCTCGGGCGGCGCTCTGACCCCGAGCAGCTGGCGCAGGGATTGATAGTTCTCCTCGGCACGATTCAGGGCCGCGGCGAGCTGCTGCACTTGACCGTTCTCCTCGCGCAATCGCGTCACCTGCCGCTCCAGCCCGGGCACGCGCGCCGCGGCCCGGCTGATGGGCCCCGCGAAGGCGAAGAACAGGACCACCAGGAGGGCGACCACCAGGGCCCCCCACTTCCCTGCCTCGAACGCCCACACCGGCACCCGATACTGCCGCGAGTCGAGATCGCCATCCGTGTGAATGACGATCGTCACGCCGCGGTCCTTCATCCGTCGAACGGGGCTCCGAGGAAGACCTCGAGCAGGCGCGCCAGGTCCTCGTTCGAGTAGAACGCGACGTGGATCTGGCCTTTCCCTCTCGCGCGCAACGTGACGCGGACGTCGGTGCCGAGCCGGCGGCGCAGCGCCTCTTCGATGCGCCGCACTTCGGGGACCTGCCCCACTCCCCGCTTGAGCCGCGGGCGCCGCTCCGGTGCGCGCCCTCCGCGCACCCGGTCTTCGACCTCGCGCACCGAGAGCCCCTGCGCGACCGCCTCCCGCGCGAGCGTCGTCGCGACGCGCGGATCCTCGAGGGCGAGGAGCGCGCGTGCATGACCCACGCTGAGCTCGCCGCCATGGAGCATCGCCAGCACCGCCTCAGGCAGCTTCAGCAGCCGGAGCGCGTTGGCCACCGTAGAGCGATCTCGCCCCACGGCGTCCGCCACGTCTTGCTGCGTGAGCTTGAACTCCGCGATGAGGCGGTCGTAGCCGCGTCCTTCGTCGACGGGCGACAGATCGTCGCGTTGCAGATTCTCGATCAGGGCGAGCGTGAGCACCGTGCGGTCGTCCACCTCGCGCTTCACCGCCGGCACGCGCTCCCAGCCGAGCGCCTGGCAGGCGCGCAGTCGGCGCTCGCCGGCGATGAGCTCGTACCCGCCGCTCGCCGCGGTTCGCACCACGACGGGCTGCAGCAGCCCTGCCTGCTGGATCGAAGACTTCAGCTCCTCGAGCGAGGCCGCGTCCACGTCCTGCCGCGGCTGGAACGGGTTGGGGCGGATCTCCCGCACGGGCAGGTCGACGAGACTTCCCTCGCGCTCGGCCTCCTCGCGGGTGGGGCCGAGGAGGGCCTCGAGCCCACGGCCGAGGCGACGGCGTCCTAATGTGGTCTCTGTCATGCAGGCACCTCCGGCAGCGGTTCAGCAGCAGACGGGGCAGGGGACGGTGCGCGCTCCACCCGGTGGATCAGCTCCTGGGCCAGCGCAAGATAGCTCTTCGCGCCCACGGACTGGACGTCATACAACAGGATCGGTTTACCGAAGCTCGGCGCCTCCGCCAGGCGGACGTTCCGTGGCACCGTGATATCGAACATCTTCGGCCCGAGGTATTCCTTCGCTTCCTCAGCCACTTGCTTGCAGAGGTTGAGCCGCGCGTCGAACATCGTCAGCAGCACTCCATCGATGGCGAGCGCCGGGTTGAAATTGCGCTGCACGAGCTTGATTGTGTTGAGAAGCTGGGACAGTCCCTCCAACGCGTAGTACTCGCACTGAATCGGGATCACGACGCTATCGGCCGCGACGAGCATGTTGAGCGTGATGAGGCCGAGCGACGGCGGGCAGTCGATGATGACGTAGTGGTACTCCTCCCGCACGTCGTCGAGCGCCCGCCGCATGCGGGATTCGCGCGCCGATACATTGACGAGCTCGAGCTCCGCCCCCACAAGATCCTGGGTGGCCGGCACGAGATCGAGTAACGGGAAGTGCACGTGCGGGAAGCGTGTGCCGGAGAGCGGCCGACCGTCGAGCAGCGCGTCGTAGAGGGAGTGGCGGATGCGATCGCGCTCGATACCAACGCCGCTCGTCGAGTTCGCCTGCGGGTCCGCGTCAATCAGGAGCGTCTTGCGCTCCGCCGCCGCGAGGGAGGCGGCGAGGTTCACCGCAGTGGTGGTCTTGCCGACCCCACCCTTCTGATTGGCGATCGCGACAACTCGGGACATGCCCTATAACTCATTAGCGGACAATTGGTTACAACAAAACTCGCTAAGTGGCCTACAAATATAGCGTAAGGGAGGGGGGAAGGAAAGCGGCCAGTTTCACGTGAAACACCCTCTAGGCCACATGCCTTCGTCGCCAGCGGGCGGACTCCACCACGAGATTATGCAGATCGCTCGGCGAGACGCCCGGGATCCGGGCCGCCTGCGCTAGGGAGGTGGGGCGCACCACGTCGAGCTTCTGTCGCGCCTCGGTCGCCAGACTCACCAGTTCGAGGTACGGCAGATCACCCGGCAGCGCGAACGATGCGAGTTCGGCAAGGCGCCGGGCGGCTTCCCGCTCGCGAACGAGGTACCCCTCGTACTTGAGCTCGATCTCGGCCGACCTCACCACGTCAGCCTCGACCCGCGGCTCCGCCCCCGCGGCGCTGAGCAGCGCGCCGAGCGATGCGCCCGGTCGCTTCACGACCGACGCGATGCGCTCCGGCTCCACGAGTTTCGTTTCGGTCGGCGCGAGCGCCGCCGCCGCCTGCGCGGGAGTGATCGTCGTCTCGCGAGCGGCCACCAGCAGTCTTTCCTCCTCTCCCAGCCGCGCCTCCGCCACCCGAAGCTCGCTTGCCGTCAGCAGGCCCAGCGTCTCCGCCAGCGGCAGCAGCCGCCGCAGCGCGTTGTCCTGGCGCAGCAACAGCCGGAACTCCGAGCGCGACGTAAACAACCGATACGGCTCGTCTACGCCTCGCGTCACCAAGTCGTCTACGAGGACCCCGATGTAAGCGTCGTCGCGCCCCAGCACCACCGGCTCCTGCCCGCGGATGCGCCGCACCGCGTTGATTCCTGCCACCGCTCCCTGTGCCGCCGCCTCCTCGTAGCCCGTCGTGCCGTTGATCTGCCCGGCAAACCACAGGTGCTCGAGCGCCTTGGTCTCGAGCCAGGGGGTGAGCTGGGTCGGGGGATAGTAGTCGTATTCGATCGCGTAGCCTGGCCGCGTCAGCTTCGCCCGCTCGAGGCCCGGCACGGCGTGCAGGAACTCGACCTGCACGTGGACGGGCAGGGAAGTGGACAGCCCGTTCACGTACAGCTCGGCCGTGTCGAGCCCTTCTGGCTCCAGGAACACCTGGTGACGCTTCGCGTCCGGGAACTTCACGACTTTGTCCTCGACCGACGGGCAGTAGCGCGGACCGCGTCCGCTAATCGCCCCGCCGTACAACGCCGACTCCTTCAGGTGCCGCTCGATGATCGCCTTCACCGGCTCGCCAGCCCACGTGATCCAGCAAGGCAGCTGGCGCGGCCGCTCCAGGCGCTGGTAGAACGAGAACCGGTAGTCATCCTGGTCACCGTCTTGCCGTTCCACTTTGGACCAATCGACGGTGCGCCCGTCCACTCGCGGCGGGGTCCCGGTCTTGAAGCGCGACACTGTAAGTCCAAGTGCGGCAATGTGTTGTGCAATATCGACTGCCGGTTGATCCCCCGCGCGGCCGGCCGGGATCGTCGTATCTGTGCCGACGTGAATCCGACCGCGCAGGAACGTGCCCGCCGTGATGATCACCGCCCGCGCAGTGAACCGGCGTCCATCGGTCGTTTCCACTCCTCCCACCTGGTCACCATGGACGACCAGCCGGGCGACCATCCCCTGGGTCAGATCGAGATCGCGGAAGCCCTCGACCAGCTCCCGTACCGCGCGGCGGTACAGCGTGCGGTCGCATTGCGCGCGCGGCGCCCACACCGCCGGGCCCTTGGAGCGGTTGAGCATGCGAAATTGGATCGTCGCGCGGTCGGCGGCGCGACCCATCACACCGCCAAGCGCGTCGACCTCCCGCACCACCGTCCCCTTCGCGATCCCGCCGATCGCGGGATTGCAGGACATCTGACCGATGGTATCGAGGTTGGACGTGACGACGAGCGTGCGGGCGCCGAGCCGGGCGCACATGATGGCGGCTTCGGTGCCGGCGTGGCCGGCACCGACGATGAGGACCTCGTAGTCGAAGGGCATTGAGCAATAGTAGCGTACGCAGGCGGTAGTTCGGTAGGACTAGACGGATAGACGGCGAGACGGGTAGCGGTGCCCAGGGTCTAGTGGCGAGGTTGTCTCAACGCCGCGTCCCCGATCTTCCGCAACAACCCATAAAGCGTCTTACTTGTCTCCGTGGCAAGCGCCTCCAGCCGACCATATAGAGCTGGCTCGACGTAACCCAGGTCGCGAGCCATCTCAAGCATCGTTTCGACCTCGGCAAGCGACCCGCGCGCGGTGTCCAGGAATCGCCGGTACTCACGAGATCCGTTCTTCGCACTACCCTCGGCGATGTTCAGAGGCACGCTGTAGCAAGCACGCCGCATCTGGCTGGCAAGAGCGTCCTGCTCGTAGTCGGGGAAGCTCCGCGCGGCTTTGACGCACTCGACAGCGAGGCGTTGAGCATGCTGCCAAGCCTTCAGGGTCCGATAAGGGGGCACGAAGCAATACTACCGAGAGAGCCGACGCGGTACGGTACCGTTCTGTTGCGATCCGTATCGCACCTATGCATTCAGCTCCGCCCTAGCAACTGCTGCCCGTCTACCCGCCTACCCGTCTACCCTAGCCCGCTCTTATCCACCTCACTAGCTCTTTGATGTTCGGCCGCTTCCCCGTCATGAGTATCCCCACCCGATAAATCCGCGCCGCCATCCAAGTCACGGCGACGATGCCCGCCGCCAGCAGCCCCAGCGACGCCCCGAGCTCCCCCGCCGGCACCGTGCTCGCCGCCCAGCGCACCGGCATCGCGATCGGCGCGGTGAACGGAATCAGCGACAACGTCACCGCGTAGGTCGACTCCGGGTTGTTTGTCAGCCCGAACATGGAGACGTAGGCGACGAGCAGCAGGAACATCACCGGCTGCTGCGCCTGGCGCGCCTCCTGCTCGTTGGAGGACATCGCGCCCACGGCGGCGTACATCGCCGAATAGAGGAAGAACCCGCCCAAGAAGTAGCTGAGGAACACGCCCAGCGTCGCCGCGGTGAGGTGGGGCATCTGGAACACCTGACGCGCCTCCTCCACACCGCCGAGATCTGCGAGCAGCGCCCGGCGCTGCGACAGCAATAGCTTCGCGCCGAGGCCCCACAGCACGAACTGGAAGAGCGACACCGCTCCCACACCCAGCACCTTCCCCATCATCAGCTGGAACGGCCGCAGCGACGACACCAGCACCTCGACGATGCGGGTCGTCTTCTCCTCGACCACCGAGCCCATCACGTTCACGCCGTAAATCGTGATGACGAGGAAGAGCACGACCCCCATCACGTAGGCAAGCGCGAACGACTGGGCGGCGCTCTCGCCGGTCGTCGTCGAGCCGGAGATCTTCTTCGTCTCGAGACTGATCCGGAGCTGGGCACGCCCCACCAGGGCGGGGTCCACCCCCTGGCGCTCGAGACGGGCGGCCATCGCGAGCCGGGCGAGCACGTCCTGCAGCTCGGCGACATCGCGGAACGACGACACGTTGGACGCACGGTACTCGGCCGTGCCGGTCTCGACCACGGCGTCGGTCAGGATGAGGAAACCGTCCAGCTGCTTCGCGCCCACGAGCTGCGTGAGCGAGTCCACCACGCCTGCGCCCGCCGGCACGCGGGTCGCGCGAAAGATCTTGCCATGCCGGAGCCCTGCCGCGACCCGCTCCCCGAACGCTCCCGTGGTGGCGTCCACCACCGCGATACGGCGGGTGCCGCCCGCCCCCGCGAACAGCACCGGCACGACGATCATCGCCCCGAAGAACACGGGGCCGAGCAGTGCGGAGAACCAGAACCACTTGCTCCGGATCCGCTCCACGAACTCGCGCCGGATGACGGCCCAGATCTTACGCACGAGGCCCTCCCGGGTGGGGCCGCGCCTCGGGCGTCGCCGCTTCCGGCCCCACGAGGTCGATGAAGATCTTGTGCAGTGACGGCTCGCTCAGCTCGAACCGCGCCAGCCGAGCTCCGGAACTCACCAGAGCGGCAAGCAGGCGCTGCGGGTCGGCGTCCGGTGCCAACTCGAGCTCGGCATATTGCCCGTAATCATCCAGCTTCCGCACAACCCGCTTGTCCGCAAACAGCTGGGCTGCCGCCCCGGGAGCACCGTCGAACCCGATGACGAGATGGTGTCCGGTTTGTGTCCGCTTGATGTCGGCAACCGCACCGTCCACCAGTTTCCTGCCGCGGGCGATGATACAGAGCTGATCGCACAGCTTCTCGGCCTGCTCCATGATGTGGGTCGAGAACAGGATCGTGACACCGTCGCGGCGCAGCTCGAGAACGGCGTCCTTCATGACCTGCGTGTTGACAGGATCGAGCCCGGCGAACGGCTCGTCCAACACCACGAGCTCGGGCTGGTGCAGGATGGTTGAGATGAACTGCACCTTCTGCTGCATGCCCTTCGACAGCTCGTCCACCCGGCGCCAGCGCCACGCGCCCAGGCCCAGCCGCTCCAGCCAGGCGGCGGCCTGGGCCCCGGCCCGCCGCCGCTCCACACCCTTCATCTCGGCGAGGAACACGATCAGGTCCAGCACGCGCATCTTGCGGTACAGCCCCCGCTCCTCGGGCAGGTATCCGACGCGCGCGGAGTGTTCCCGGCCCGTGCCGGGCTCGCCGAACAGCCGCACCGACCCCTCGTCAGGCTCGATGATGTCCATGATCATCCGGATCGTGGTCGTCTTGCCGGCGCCGTTCGGCCCGAGCAAGCCGTAGATCACGCCGCGCGGCACGGACAGGGACAGGCCGTCCACGGCCGTGTGCCCGGCGAACCGCTTGGTGACGCGGTCGAGGACGAGAACCGCGGAGCTCACGCGCGGCTCTTGAAGGCGTCCGTCAGCGCGTTCCAGGGAAGCAGCGCGCACTTGATCCGCACCGGGAACTTGGCCACCCCGGCCAGCGCCCGGAGGTCGCCGAGCGCCTTGTCCTTGGCGGCGGCGTCGTCGCCCTGCATCATGGCGCTCATCCGCCCGGCGAGCGTGAGCGCCTGCGGCACCGACTTCTCCTTGAGCAGGTGTGTCATCATCGACGCGGAGGCCTGACTGATGGAGCAGCCCCGGCCCACGAAGCGCACGTCCCGGATCACGGCGTCCTCGACCAGGAGCTGGAGGTCGATCTCGTCGCCGCACAGCGGGTTGTTGAGCGACACGGCGTAGGTGGGGTGCTCGAGCGTCCCCTTGTTGCGGGGGCGCCGGTAGTGGTCGAGGATCAGCTCTTGATAGAGCGCGCTGAGCTTGGGCTCAGGCGGGGACGTATCCAAACAGCGCTCCGGCCTTGACGAGCGACGTCGCGAGAGCCTCCACGTCCTCCAGGTCGTTGTAGAGATAGAAGGAGGCGCGCGCCGTGGCCGCGACGTTCAGCCGGCGCATCAGCGGCTGCGTGCAGTGGTGGCCGGCGCGGATGCAGATCCCGTCCTGGTCGAGAATGGTCGCGATGTCGTGCGGATGGACGTCGCCGTACGTGAACGAGACGACGCCGGCCCGGTGGCCGCGTGGGCCGTACACCACGACGCCGTCGATCTGGGAGAGCCGCTCGATCGCCGCTTTGGCAAGCGCCTGCTCGTGCTCGGCGATCGCGTCCAGGCCGATCCGCTCCAGGTAGTCGATCGCGGCCGCCAGCCCGACGGCGCCTTCGACGTTGGGCGTCCCGGCCTCGAACTTGTGCGGGATCGTGTTGTACGTGGAATGATCGTCCCACACCTTGGAGATCATCTCGCCGCCGCCGTGATAGGGCGGCATCACCTCGAGCAGGGCCGGTTTCGCGACGAGCGCGCCCGACCCCATCGGCCCGAGCATCTTGTGGCCCGAGCAGGCGTAGAAGTCGCAGTCGAGCGCCTGCACGTCCACCTTGAGGTGCGGCGTGGATTGGGCGCCGTCCACCACGACGACCGCCCCCACCGCGTGCGCCAGCCGGATCAGTTGGGCCGCAGGGTTCACGGTCCCGAGCGAGTTCGACACGTACGGGAAGGCCACGATCTTCGGCTGCCGCTCCAGGGCCTGCCCGAAGTCGGACAGATCAATGCGCCCGTCCTCCGTGATTTCCACCATGCGCAGCGCGGCGCCCTTCTCCTGGCAGAGGATCTGCCACGGCACCAGGTTCGAGTGGTGGTCCATCGCCGTCACGACCACGGTGTCGCCCTGGCGCAGGTTCGCCCGCCCGTACGCGCCAGCGACCAGGTTGATCGCCTCCGTGGTCCCGCGAGTGAACACCACGCCTTCCGGCGCCCAGGCGTTCAGGAATCGCGCGACGCGCTCGCGCGCCGCTTCGTACGCCTCGGTCGCGCGGATCGCGAGACCGTACGCCCCGCGGTGCACGTTCGCGTTCGTGGTGCGGTAATAATCGAGGATCGCGTCGAGCACCGCCTGCGGCTTCTGTGTCGTAGCGGCGTTGTCGAGGTAGACGAGACGGTGCCCGTGCTCTTGCCCCTGGAGCAGCGGGAAGTCCGCGCGACAGCGGGCGGCGTCGATCATTACGCCCTCCGTCCCCCGCGCGAGCGGTCGGCCAGGCGGGCCCTCACCACCCGGTCGAGCTCCTCCCGCAGCTCCGTGTGCGCCATCCGGCCCAGGATCTCGGCGGCGAAGCCGTAGGTCAGCATGCCCGCCGCGGTCTCCGGCGAGAGGCCACGGCTTCGCAGGTAATAGAGGGCTGTCTGGTCGAGCGGGCCCACGGTCGAGCCGTGCGTGCACTTCACATCGTCGGCGTAGATCTCGAGCTGCGGTTGGCTGTCCGCGCGGGCCTCGGTCGAGAGCAGGAGGTTGTTGTTGGTCTGCTTCGAGTCCGTCCGCTGGGCGCCCGGCCGCACGATGATCCGGCCGTTGAACACGCCGTGAGCCCGCTCGCCCACGATCCCGTTGAAGAACTCGTGGCTGGCGCAGTGCGGCTGCGCGTGATCGATCACCGTGTGATGGTCCGAGTGCTGGCTGCCGTGGAGCAGGTAGAACCCGTTCAGGATCAGCTCAGCGCCGCTCCCCGCGAGCACCGTCTGGACATCGTGGCGGGCGAGCCCCCCGCCCAGGGCGATCGGATGGAGGCGAAGCACGCTGTCCCGGCCCTGGATGGCGTGCGTGGTGGCGACCTGATAGGCCTGCCGGCTCTCGCGTTGCAGCCGGTAGAGCTCGAGTCGCGCCCCATCGCCGACCGCCACCTCGGTCACGGCGTTAGTCCAGTACACACCATCCGCGAGCGCGACGTAGCTCTCGACCACCGTCGCTCGCGCCCCGCGCTCCACGACCACGAGGCTCCTCGGGTGCGATACCGTAGGCTCGTCGCCCGCCGTCGCCACGAACACGAGCTCGATCGGCCGATCGAACTCCACGCCCGCGGGCACGTACACGAACGCGCCGTCGCACAGGAACGCCGTGTTCAGGGCGGCGAACGGGCTCGCCTGATAGGGCGCATAGCGCGCCAAATGCTGGCGGGCGAGCTCGGGGTCGCGCTCGAGCGCGGCTGCGAGGCTCTCCGCGCGGACGCCGCGGGAGAGGCCTGCCACGGCGGACAGGCTCGGCGCGAACGCGCCGTCCACGAACACGACCCGCACCGCCCGCAGCCCGCCCACGCACAGGGGCTCGAGCTGCTGGGCCGTGACGTGCGCGGTGTCGCGCCCTCGGCTCAACGTGAACGCCGTCTCGGCGATCGGCGCCACGCTCGTGAAGCGCCACTCCTCTTGCTTGGTCGTGGGGAAGCCCAGCTCGGCGAAACGCGCGATCGCCGCCTCGCGCATCTCCTTGAGCCACGCCGGCGCCCCCGCCGCTCCGTTGCCCGCGAACGTCCTGAAGGCCGCGACGTAACGCTCCCTCGTGTCCGCGAGCCGTGTCATGCGACCGGCGCCTTGTCCCGGACCCAGTCGTAACCCTTCTCCTCGAGCTCCAGCGCCAGGTCCTTCCCGCCCGATTTCACTATCCGGCCGCCCGACAGGACGTGCACGTAATCCGGCATGATGTGGGTGAGGATGCGGTAGTAATGCGTGACGAGGACCGTGGCGCTGTCCGGGCGACGGAGCTTGTCCACCGTGTGCGCCACGGTCTTGAGCGCGTCGATGTCGAGCCCGGAGTCGGTCTCGTCGAGGATGGCGAGCTTCGGCTCGAGGACCGCGAGCTGCAGGATCTCGTTGCGCTTCTTCTCGCCGCCCGAGAAGCCGTCGTTGACGGGCCGGCTCACGTAGCTGTCGTCCCAGCCGATCAGCTTGAGCTTCTCTTCGAGCCCGTCCATGAACTCCACAGGCCCGAGCTCCTCCTGGCCGCGGGACTTGCGGATGGCATTGAGCGCGGAGCGGAGGAAGTAGGCGTTGGTGATGCCGCGGATCGCCACCGGATACTGAAACGCAAGGAACAACCCGTCGCGGGCGCGCTCCTCCGGCTTCAACGCCGTGAGGTCCTTGCCGAGAAACTGTGCAGATCCTGTCGTGATGGTGTACGCAGGATTACCGGCCAGCACCTGGGCGAGCGTGCTCTTCCCGGACCCGTTCGGACCCATGATGGCGTGCACCTCGCCGGCGCGCACCGTGAGATCGACGCCGCGCAGGATCTCGTTGCCGTCGATGCCGGCGTGGAGGTTCTTGACCTCGAGCAAGACCTTGGCCGTCATCCGACGCTGCCCTCGAGGCTGATCCCGAGCAGCCGCTGCGCCTCGACGGCGAACTCCATCGGCAGCTCCTTGAAGACTTCCTTGCAGAAGCCGTTCACGATCATGTTGACCGCATCCTCCGCGGCGAGGCCGCGCTGCTTGCAGTAGAAGATCTGGTCCTCGCCGATCTTGGAGGTCGACGCCTCGTGCTCCATGATCGCCGTACTGTTGCGCACGTCGATGTAGGGGAAGGTGTGCGCCCCGCACTGATCTCCGATGAGCATCGAGTCACACTGCGAGTAGTTGCGGGCCCCCTCGGCGCCCTTCAGGATCTTCACGAGCCCGCGGTAGGTGTTCTGTCCATGACCCGCGGAGATCCCCTTCGACACGATCGTCGAGCGCGTATTCTTCCCCAGGTGGATCATCTTCGTGCCCGTGTCCGCCTGCTGGCGGTTGTTGGTCACCGCCACCGAATAGAACTCCCCGGTCGAGTTGTCCCCTTGCAGGATGCATCCCGGGTACTTCCAGGTGATCGCGGACCCGGTCTCCACCTGCGTCCAGGAGATCTTCGAGCTCTTGCCCAGACACTTCCCGCGCTTAGTGACGAAGTTGTAGATCCCGCCGCGGCCCGCTTCGTCGCCCGGGTACCAGTTCTGGATCGTCGAATACTTGATGGTGGCGTTGTCGAGGGCGACGAGCTCGACCACCGCCGCGTGCAGCTGGTGCTCGTCACGGATCGGCGCCGAGCAGCCCTCGAGGTAGCTCACGGAGCTCCCCTCCTCGGCCACGATGAGCGTGCGCTCGAACTGGCCCGTGGCCGAGGTGTTGATCCGGAAGTAGGTCGACAGCTCGAGCGGGCAGCGCACCCCCTTCGGGATGTAGGCGAACGAGCCGTCGGTGAACACGGCCGAGTTGAGGGCGGCGAAGAAGTTGTCGTTGTAGGGCACCACCGAGCCAACGTACTCCCGCACGAGCTCCGGGTGCTCGCGGATCGCCTCCGAGATCGCACAGAAAATGATCCCCTGCTGCGCGAGGGTCTCCCGGAACGTCGTCGCCACCGAGACGCTGTCGAACACGGCGTCCACCGCGACGCCGGCGAGTCGCTTCCGCTCCTCGAGCGGCAGCCCCAGCTTCTCGAACGTCTCGAGCAGCTTGGGGTCCACTTGCTCCAGGCTCTCCAGCTGCGGACGCTTCTTCGGCGCCGCGTAGTAACTGATCGCCTGGTAATCGATCGGCCCATAGCGCACGTTCGCCCAGTGCGGCTCGGGCATCTTCAGCCAGTTGCGGTAGGCCCGGAGCCGCCACTCGAGCATCCACTCCGGCTCGCCCTTCTTGGCGGAGATCAGCCGGATGACGTCCTCGCTCAAGCCGGGCGGAACGACGTCCGCCTCGATGTCGGTGACGAACCCGTACTTGTAAGGCTGCAGTACCTGCGCTTCGATCCCGGTGCTCATGTCCGCTCCCCTGGCGCCGGTGTCGCGCCCGCAGTCGCTCCGAAGCTCACGGTGTATTCGCACGCGTTACAGCCGGCCACGATATGGGTGCGCCGCTCGACCGCGGCCCCGAGGGCGGCCCGCAAGAACCGCTGCTCCGCGGCGCATGCCTCCGGGAACCGCTCCGCCACCGCCCGGATCGCACAGTTGTGCTCCGCGAGCAGGAACGTGCCGCTCGCGGTGCCCGGCTGCCACTCCGCCATGTAGCCCGCGTCGCTCATCAGGCGGGCCACCGCCGCGAGCCGCTCCGCGGGTGGGGCGTCCCCGAGCTCGGCCGCGAGTTTGCGAGCGAGCGCGGCATAGTGGTCCGCGAACAGTTCCACCACGGCGCCGCGCCCGTCTTTCTGCGCGACTCGCCCCAGGAGCTCCGTGAGGGTCTCCTCGTAGCGCTTGGGGAAGATTGCCTCACCCTCGGGGCTGAGGCGGTAGGCGTACGTGGGGGCGCCCACACCACGCTGCTCGCGGCCGTAGGTGATGAGCGACTCGGTCACGAGCTCTTTCAGGTGATGGCGGATCGCGTTGGCGGAAACGCCGAGCTTCGCGCCCAGCTCGGTCGCCGTGCGCGGCTGCGAGCGCTTCAGCTCGAGCAGGATATCGCCCCGAAGTCCTTTGTGGACAGCGAGTTGCGGTAGTGTGTTACGCATCACCTGGGAATCCTAAGTGCATTTGTCGGGATTGTCAACTAAACGAAAGGACCTTGGCGTGAATTCGCAAGTGGCTGTCAGCCATCAGCTTTCGGCTGACGGCTGACGGCTGACCGCTCAGTAGATGTCCCGATTCACCTCCCGCACCAAGCGCTCGTAGTCGGCGGGCGTATTGAGGTCGTCGATGACAGCCGGATCGTCCGCCGCGACGCAGTGGATCCGGTCCGCGTGAGCCTGGAGCACGGCCCGGGCGCCGTGCCGCGTCGCGTCGTTGCTCGACGCGAGCTCCCGGAAAAGCTCGTGGTCCCAGATCACCGGGTGACCGCGCCGCTCGCCGAACGTCGGGACGACCGCGGCGGCAGCAGTGCGGCGATACGCTTCGATCAGCCGCTCGACGGTGGCGACGCGGACGTGAGGGAGGTCCACCGGCCAGACGAGCAGCCCGGACGGTCGCACGGTCTGGAGCGCCCGCAGCGCGGCTCGCAGCGAGGCGATCGACCCGCCCGCCACGTCGGCGTTTTCGACGACGATGCAGTCGTGCGCCGCCAGTGCAGGACGAATGCGGGGGGCGTCGGGCCCCAGCACGACCACGCGGGGCCTGACCTCCAGGGCCTCCAGCGCCTCGAGGATCCGGATCACGAAGGGCTGGCCCCGGAAGTCCAAGAGGGCTTTGGGAGTGCCCATGCGCTCCGAGCGCCCGGCCGCTAACACCAGCCCCGCGAGGGACATGAGGGGTCTGTAGGTTACCGTGGGTTGCAGGTCGGTCGCAAATCCCCAAATTGGCGCCCCATGGCAGTCCGCCGCATTCGCCAACTGGGCGATCCCGTGCTGCGGGCCCGCTGCGAGCGGGTCCACGACCCGATGTCCGCCGCGACGCGGCTCATCGCCGACGACCTGCGCGACACGCTGCGCGCCGCGAAGCGGAAATACAGAATGGGCCGGGCGCTCGCGGCCTCCCAAATCGGCGCGCCGGTGCGCATCGTGTTCGTGGAGGTCGACAAGCAGCGTTGGACGATGATCAACCCCGAGATCACCGACGTGGGGCCCGACGACTTCCTCGTTTGGGACGACTGTTTCTCGTTTCCCAACCTGCTGGTGCGAGTGACGCGCGCGTACACGGCGACGCTGACGTATACAGACTTGAAGGGGAAGCAGCACACGATGCAGCTCGACGGCCCGATGTCGGAACTGCTGCAGCACGAGATCGACCACCTGGACGGGATCCTCGCCGTGGACCGGGCGAGCGGCCTCGACCCGTTCGCGTTCCGGACGGAGTGGGAGAAGCTCCACAGGGACCCGGAGCGCTACAGCCCGCCAAAACCCAGGGAGATCTGAAGGCCGCCGTTGGCAGCCAGTATCGCGACATCATCACATCACCAGGCTGCGATTCCGTAGCGCCGCCCGCCCGCTAGATTGCGACACGACAGGGGTGCCCGCCGCGAGCGGGCTGAGATCACACCCTTTGAACCTGATCCGGCTAGCACCGGCGAAGGGAGTCG
Source organism: Gemmatimonadota bacterium (assembly GCA_003222115.1). GTDB lineage: Bacteria > Gemmatimonadota > Gemmatimonadetes > Gemmatimonadales > GWC2-71-9 > AG29. Next base: position 80,102 of record QHUL01000050.1, read on the forward strand.
CGTATGACCGGCATCACGCAGCTCGTTTCGGCCCGCCAGGGCACGATCACCTCACAGATGCGCCGCGTCGCGGAACGCGAGGGGCTCCCCCCGGAGCTCATCCGCGACGAAACCGCGCGTGGGCGGCTGATCATCCCCGCCAACGTCCATCACCTCGCGAAGCGGCTCGATCCCATGGCCATCGGGGCGGTGGCGAAGGTCAAGATCAACGCCAACATCGGGAGCTCGGCCGTCGAGGCGAACCTCGACGAGGAGCTCGCCAAGCTCCACAACGCCGTGCACTACGGCGCGGACACGGTGATGGACCTGTCGACCGGTGGCGACATCGACGCCATCCGAGAGGCGATCATCGACGCGTCGCCGGTACCGGTGGGGACGGTGCCGATTTACCAGGCGGTCGAGGCGGCGCGCTCGGTGGAGGCCCTCACGGCGGACGACCTGCTGGACATGATCGACCACCAGGCGCGGCAGGGCGTGGACTACGTCACCGTGCACTGCGGGATCCTGCGGGAGCACGTGCCGCTCGCGCTCGGCCGCGTCACGGGGATCGTGTCGCGGGGCGGGTCACTGCTCGCCTACTGGATGATGCATCACAATCGGCAGAACCCGCTCTACACGCACTTCGACCGCATCCTCGAGATCGCGCGCGCGTACGACGTCACGCTGTCGCTCGGCGACGGCTTGCGGCCTGGCTCGCTCGCCGACGCCACGGACAAGGCCCAGCTGGCCGAGCTCGTGACGTTGGGCGAGCTGACGGCGCGGGCCTGGGCGCAGGACGTGCAGGTCATGATCGAGGGACCGGGCCACATCCCGATGCACCAGATCGAGGTGAACGTCCGGCTCGAGAAGGAGCTGTGTCACGAGGCGCCGTTCTACACGCTCGGGCCCCTCGTGACGGACGTCGCCCCGGGTTACGACCACATCACTTCCGCGATCGGCGCGGCGATGATCGGCTGGTTCGGGGCGGACATGCTGTGCTACGTGACGCGCAAGGAGCACCTCGGGCTGCCCAACCCGGAAGAGGTGCGCGAGGGCGTGATCGCCTACAAGATCGCCGCGCACGCGGCGGACCTCGCACGGCGCCGCCCCGCCGCTCGGGACCGCGACGACGCGCTCAGCCGGGCGCGCTACGCGTTCGACTGGAACGAGCAGTTCCGCCTCGCGCTCGATCCCGAACGGGCGCGCGAGCTGCACGACGAGGCCCTGCCCGCCGAGTACTTCAAGTCGGCCGAGTTCTGTGCGATGTGCGGGCCGAAGTTCTGCTCGATGCACATCACGCGGGAGATCGAGCGCAAGCTCGGCCAGCGGGAGCCCCTCGAGCGGAGCCAGGCGGTGCCGGCGGACTGACCCCCGACTACGGGCGCAGCAGCTGGTAGGTGCTCGCGACGTAGCCCCGGTCGGACGCGAGCTCCGCGTACATCGGCTGAAACAGCTTCGTGACCAGGATGGACGCGGCGCTCCGGCAATCGAGACACACGCCCGGATTCGGTGCCGTTCCGCTCGCGAGACTCTGCAGGTATTGAACGAGACTCCCGTCGCCCGACACGGCCGCGCCAACGTCCGTCACCTGGGTCGCAAAATCGGCCGTGACCTTGCTGCGATCACCCGTCGGCAGGTCTGTGAGCACCACTCTCAGATCGTTCAGCACCGAGCTCACCGCTCCGCGCAGCTGTCTCGCGCCGCTCGGGGCAACGGGCTGCTGGAGGTACCACCAGAGCAGGTGGATGTCGCCGCAGTCGAACAGGGATTGAGCGCTGAACGTCACGCTATGGGACGCGTAGTCGCGCACATGACTCATGAAGTCCGCGGCCTCGATAGCCGGCACCAAGAACTGGTTCTGGAGGACCCCCTCGGCGAGGCCCTGCCCAAGGCTCGCGAAACCGAATCCGATGGCGATGAGCGGGAGAAGCTGCCCCTGCATATCGGCCACCTCGCCCTGCCAGCGCTGGTAACAGATGGACGCCGCGACGTCGAGGTCCCCCATGAGATTGGCGTACGCCTGATACACTTGCTGCCGCATCGCGCTCTGGTACTGAAGCCCGCTCCGCAAAGTCACGGTGCCCTGGACGGTCGCAGACCGGGTGCCGCCCGTGCCGGAGCCCGTGGTCGAAAAGGAGTAGGAGGCACAAGCGTCCGCGGCCGTCAGCTTCACCAGCGCTACCGTCCCGTTGATGCCGCACGTCCTGCCCGCGAGGAGGAGCAAGACATTGCTACTCGAGCCGACGATGGTCACAGGCTGCATGCCGTTGAAGCAGCAGCTCTGGTCGTCGTACAGGGAGAGGGAGATGACGGCGTCGCCCCTGGTTACGAACGTGTACGACCACTGCCAGCAATTCGCGCAGCCACCGCCGGCTCCGAAGGAGCCCTTCAGCTCCGTACTCGCCGGCGTGGTGTTGGGCGTGTAGAGATCGTAGTTCATCACGTAGTAGGGGCCGAACCAGTCGACGCGGTTGACCTGGCTGATTGCCGTAATCCTCACGGTGACCACCATGATGCCGATGTCCACTCCAACAGACGCGCTGACACCACCGCCACCCCCACCCCCACCACCGCCGCCCCCTCCGGGGAACATCATCTCTGGGCGGGCAGCGGGAGAATTGGGGTCCTGGCACCCGGACACCGCGAGGCCCAAAAGCAGCGCGGCGAGGACAACGGACACGAACCGCATGGCGGCCTCCTGAGAAGGGCCCTCCTTCCCTCAATCTCGAGCCGCCGCGTGAAATCACCGTGATATGGGCCAGCCAGGCCAGGAGAGACTCACCGCGTCGTCCCGCCGATGAGCCCGAAGGCGCGCACCGGGAAGCTCCCAAGCCCCTTCACCTTCGCCGGCACCGCGAAGAACCGGAATCCCTGATCCGGCAGGTCCCCCAGGCCACACAGATGCTCAACGATCGGGATTCCCGCGCCCAGCAGGATCGTATGGGCGGGGCGCGCGCCGTCCGTGTCGTCGTCAATGTTGAGCGAATCGATCCCGACGAGCGCGGCGTCGCCTTCCGCGAGGAACTCGGCCGCGGCGCGCGTCAGGAAGGGATGGCCCCGGGCGTACCGATCCGTGCGCCAGTGCGCGTCCCAGCCGGTGTGCAACAACACGGCCTTCCCGCGCAGCTCCCGCCCGCGAAACCGCGGCGCGTCGAGCGCCCGACCGTCTCGTTCGGTCGCCCGGATCACGACCCCCGGCAGGTCCGCCACCGCCTCGAGCGGGTAGGCGGCGATGTCGTTCCCGTCTTCGAAGCGATGAAACGGTGCGTCGATGTAGGTACCGGTGTTCGCGAGCATTCCGATCTTGCCGATCTGGAACGTCGTCCCGGGGGCATAACGGGCGCTCGAGGCGTCGCGGCTCAGCCAGTCGCCGATCACCGGCGCGGGGAGGCCCTTGTAGGTCACCATCCCGTGCTCGATCGTGTGGCTGAGGTCGATCAGCCTGGGCGACCGGGGACTCATGGCGCGGCCGGAGGCGTGGCGAGCACGCGGGCCAGGGCCCGGAGCAGGGGTCCTTCCGGCGTGCCCCCTTCCGGCGCTTCCCGCAGGACTACTGCCAGGCGCCGTCGCAGCAGCGGATCTCGCAGCGCCCGGGCGGCGAACTCCAGAGTCAGCGGGACGAACCAAGGCGCCCGCCGCGCCCCGGAGCCCGCGCGGGCCACCGCCGCGTACTGCTCGAACAGGGCCAGGAGAAACGCTCCCTTGGAGGGAAATTGGCGGTAGATGGCGCCCTTCGTGAAGCCCGCTGCGTCGGCCACGTCATCGAGGCTTCCGAGCTCGACGCCTCGCTCGGCAAGCACGCGTAGACCCGCCTCGAGCAGCAGCACGCGCGTCTCGCTCTTGCGCCTCGCCCGAATGATACCCATAGGGATCAAAGATACCGCTCAGAATCCCAACCGCCAGCCGGGCGACCGTTTTTGGGGCTCCAGCGCCGTCGCAACCATGGGGACGACGACGCGGCCGCCCCGCGTCAGTCGGAGAAGATCGCGTGACGTCGCGCCGTGCCGCCGCGATGTGGTAGCACGCGACGATGAGGACGAGCATCCCGACGACCGAGACCGAGTCCCTCATCAGGATGGCGTTGGGACGGCGAGGCGTTCGTGGTTTTCGGTTGTCGCTTCGCAAGCAGCGGGCTGTTCCCACGAGGCGCTGCGTCCCAGCGTTGGCGGCGGGTGCGAAGCGACTGCGTGACGCGCACTTGACTGGGGGGGGTCCCAATCTATGTTTGCGATTCGGCCCCGCGAGCGGGGTGAAGAGACAACCGAGGACGCGCATGCCGTACATCATCGCGGAACCCTGCATCGGCTTGAAGGACCGCTCCTGCGTAGACGTGTGTCCGGTGGACTGCATCTACGAGGGGGAGGACCAGCTGTACATTCACCCGGACGAGTGCATCGACTGCGGGGCCTGCGAGCCGGAGTGCCCGGTCACGGCGATCTTCCCGGAGGAAGACACTCCACCGCAGTGGAAGAGCTACATCGCCAAAAACCGGGACGTGTTCCAGGGCGCGAGCCCGCCCGGGAAGCCGCAGCGCAAGGGATCCTAAGTCGCCCGGCCCTCTTTGCCGGCGACTTGCCGCATCCCGGCCACGAGGAACTGCATCTGTCGCTGCAGGCGATCGAGCTCGCGCGTGGTCCCGAGCCCGTAGGCGCCGTCCACCCCTGCGCGCACGGCCACGCGGTTCAGCCCCCGGGCCGCCTCGACGAAGTCGTCCACGAGCGCCCGCAGTGCGAAGTAGCGGCGCCGCTCGTCATACGACTCCTGAAAGCGCCGCACCAGCTCCGCGGTCGGAAGGGCACGAGCCTGACGCAGCAACTCCTCGGGGCTCCGCCCCAGGAGCTCCTCCTTGTCCCAGACCTCCGTGCCCCCCGCCTCGCAGAACCACAGGCGACCCCGCCACCAGGCCTCGTCCTCCAGCCGTAGCCGCACCAGCACCCGCCACTGCCGCCCGTCCACGTTGGCGTAGCCGACGAAACCCTGCCGGAAGGGCTCGGTCTGATCCGATTTCTGCGCGGCACTCACGCTTGAAGCCTAGCCCGGCGCCCCGCGCCGGGGAAGGGCGCCTCCGGCGGCGAGCCTCCCGAGGAACGCGGCGAGCGCGCGGGTCGTGTCCGCCGGGCGCTCGAGCGGCACGACATGCCCCGCGCCCGGCACGATCTCGACCTGGGCGTTCAGAATGAGCGCACCCATGGCCCGCACGACGGGCGGTGGAGCGATCTCGTCCTCCTCCCCGCCGATCACGAGCGCGGGCAGCCGCAGCCCGCGCAGCGTCTCCGTGGAGTCGGGCCTCGCGCGCATCGCCCGCTGCGCGCCCACCATCCCGGGGACGGACCAGCCGCCGGCCATCTGCCGCACCGCCTCCGCCACCCCGGGCCGGGTGGCGCGCGTGGTGCGGCCCAGCAGCCTCGGGAGCATCCTGTCCGCGACGGCGGCCGGCCCCTCGCGCTCGGTCTGCGCGACCACCTGGTCGCGCGCGCCCTGCCCCTCGGGCGTGTCGGCGTCGGGCTTCGTGGCCACGAGAACCAGGGCGCCCACGCGGTCCGGATGCCGCCGCAGCAGCTCGAACACGATGTAGCCGCCCAGCGACTGGCCGCACACCGTAGCCCGCTCGATCACGAGCGCGTCCAGCACGGCCGCGAGATCGTCCGCGTAGCGAGCCATCGTGTAGCCCCCGCGGGGCGGCGTCGAGACGCGCACGCCGCGCAGATCGGGCGCGATGCGACGCCACCCATCTAGAGACCCCAGCTGATGCCGCCACATCGTGTGGTCGAACGGGAACCCGTGGACGAACAGCAGCGGCGCCCCCTCGCCCCGCACCGCCACGGCGAGCTCGGCATCACCCGCGTGCACGCGGATCGAGCGCGCCCGGCCCACTTCACTCGCCCCCTGGGAGCGCAAAGGTGTGCCAGAACACGATCCGACGGAATCCGCGGCGGGCGAGCTCCGGGACCGCGGCGAAGGCCTTGGCGCCGTACGTCGGATCGAGCACGAGCCCGTGCGGCGCGGCGAGACGACGGGCCGCCTCGCCCAGGGGAGTCGGATGCCCATACCCAACGCCCAGACCCTCCACCACCGCCAACGGGAAACGGGAAGCGGGAAGCGGGAGACGTATGCCGTGACGTGCGAGCAGCAGCGCCGCCCGGCGAGCGAGGCGGGTCGTGCGCCAGCGGTTGGCGATGAGCCGCGGCGCGACACGCACCCCGACGATTCGGGTCGGCCAGGACAATGCGGCCACCGCCAGCCCGAGCCCTGCGGCCGTCCCCCCGGTACCGAGCGGCGTCACGATGGCGTCGGGCAGGTCGGGGAGCTGGCTCTCGAGCTCGAGACCAGCGAGCAGGTGCCCCACAACGGCGCGCGGGTGCGCGCCCCCCGGCGGGATCCAGCGAACGGGCCCCATACGCCGCGCCGCCCGCCAGGCCTGGAGCAGCGCCAGCGGCAGCCCCGCCGGTGAGCGCGCCCGCACGACCAGCGCCGCCCGCGCCGCGCTTGCCGCGGCGACGGCGCGGCTGGCGTCGGTGTCGGGCTGCGGGAACTGGGCGAGCACGGTGCGAGCCCCGAGCGCGCCCGCGTGGACGGCGGTGAGGAGGCAATGGCTCGAGCCCGTGCCCCCGGCGGTCAGGAACACCACGTCGGGCGGCGCCGGGCCGAGCAGGAATTCGAGGCCGCGGACCTTGTTGCCGCCGCAGCGGGGGGAGGACCGGTCCTCGCGCTTGAGCCAGAGCGCGGCGGCGCCGCACGCGGCGGCGAGGCCGGGCGCGGACTCGAGGGGGGTCGGCCAGTCACCGAGACTGCCCGGCGCGAGCGCACTGCGTATCTTTGGGCTCAACGCCGCTGCACTCGACACGCACGCTCCCTTCAGACGAGGACAACCGATGCGGGTCGCCACCGACTACATCCGTCACGCGGCACGGCTGGCGCGCAAGTCCGCCGGCGAGCCGTTGGGCGGGGCTCCCCAGCCGCCGGACCCCGAGTTCTATCGGACCCTCGCGAAGGCGCTGGAAGAGATCGCCGCCGGACTGGAGCAGCTCGGCAAAGAAGAATGATGCACATCCGCACCGACGCCGCGCTGGCCGAGGTCGTCGCCGCGCTGCGGCGCGAGCCGCTCGTCGCGGCCGACACCGAGGCCGCGAGCTTTCACCGCTACCGCGACCGCATTTTCCTGGTTCAGCTCTCGAGCCCCCGACAGACCGCGATCATCGACCCTCTCGCGGTGCGCGATCTCGCCCCCCTGGGGGATCTCCTCGCCGACCCGCAGGTGGAAAAGATCTTCCACGATGCGGACTACGACCTCCGCATCCTCGACCGCGACTACGGCTTCCGCGCGCGACGGTTGTGCGACACGCGGATCGCGGCGCAGCTCGCCGGGGAGCGCGCCGTGGGACTCGCGGCGCTCCTGGATAAGCATCTCGGCGTGAAGCTCTCAAAGGAGCACCAGAAGGCCGACTGGTCGCGGCGGCCGCTGCCCCCGGCCATGCTCGAGTACGCGGCCGCGGACACGCGGCACCTACCCGCATTGCGCGAGGCGCTGCGGGCACGGCTCGTGGCGCTGGGCCGTCTCGCCTGGGCGGAGGAGGAGTTCGCGCGGCTGGAGGCGCTGCGATGGACCGGGTCCGGTGACGGGGCGGATGCCTACCTGCGCGTGAAGGGCGCGAAGGCGCTCGCCCCGCGGCAGCTCGCCACGCTGCGTGCGCTGTATCGCTGGCGGGAAGAGGTCGCGGCGCAGGCGGACACCGCGACGTTTCGGATCATCGGGAACGACGCGCTGCTCGCAGTGAGCAAAGCGCTGCCCGAGACGCACGAAGCGCTGGGGCGAGTGTCCGGCCTCCCCGCGGTGCTCGGTCGCCGCCACGGCGAGGCCCTGCTCGCCGCAACTCGTGAGGGGCTGACACTGCCGGAGGCGCAGCTGCCGCGCATCGAGCGGACGGCGCGTCCGCCCAAGGACCCCGAGATCGACGCCCGGGTCGAGCGACTCAAGGCGGCCCGCAATCGCGTGGCCGCCGAGCTGGGACTCGATCCCGGCGTGCTGTGCGGGCGGGGCACGCTCGAAGCGGTCGCGCGCGCTCATCCAAAAGACGGCGCCGGGCTCGCCCACGTGGGGGAGCTCCGGCGCTGGCAGATCGCGGCGCTGGGAGACGCGCTGCTCGAGGCGCTGCGCTAGAACCCCATCAGCGCACGGACCTTCGGGTCGATCCGTTCCGGCGTCCAGTACGGCTCCCACACGATCGCGACATCGACGTCCTGCACACCCTCGAGCGCCCGCACCACCTTGTACACGTCGTTCGTGATCATCGGCCCGGCTGGGCACCCCGGTGACGTCAGCGTCATCGCGATGCGCACGTCGCCGTCGGCCACCTCGACATCGTACACGAGGCCCAGGTCCACGATGTTCATGTCGAGCTCGGGGTCCTTCACCTGCCGCAGGGCCCGGCGCACGGCTTCCTCGTTCAGCGTCGCAGTCGTCACAGTGCTTCCTCCTCGCCCGACAACCTAGCCCGCGGGGCGGCCCGGGACCAGGCACCGCCGTCGCGCCGCGATCCAGGCGTAGGCGCGCCGGGCAATCGGGCGCACGCCCGGCACCGCGAACAGCCAGGTCAGCCACCGCTTGCCCGGCAAAAGCCGGCCGAGCTCGGGCACCGCGTCCGCCCCCGCGACCACGCGACCGTCGGGCAGCACGAGGTGCATCGCGGCGGCGAGCGCGGGGAGGGGCAGCCCGAACTTCGCGACGCGGGCCGCGTCCTGAAACGGGATCAGCTCGATGCGGCCCTCGCGATCCCAGCGGGACAGCACCGCGACCGCGTCGCGGCAGAATCCGCACTCGCCGTCGTAGAACAGCGCGGGACGGTCAGCGCGCGCCGGCATCGGACGCCTGCGCGGCGGCGTCGGCGAGCCGCCCGCGCACCTGCTTCAACGCGGTGAACGAGCGCCGGGCCCGCGGCGCGTAGGCGCGATTCGTCAACAGCACCACGAACAGATCCCGCTCCGGATCGATCCACAGCGACGTGCCGGTCCACCCGGTGTGGCCGTAGCTGCGCGGCCCGAACAGATGCCCGACGCTGCTCACCGCTTCCCCCGTGGGCAGGGCCTGCCACCCCAGCGCTCGCGCTTCCCCACCGGTTCCCCGCTCGGGCCCCGCGCTCCGCGCGGTGAAGCGGCGCACCGTCTCCGCCCCCAGCAGCGGGCGCCCGTCGGGCAACGTGCCCTCCCGCAGCATGAACTGCGCGAACCGCGCCACGTCGGCAGCCGGGGCGAACAGCCCGGCGTGACCCGCCACGCCGCCGAGCCGCGCCGCGTTGCGGTCGTTCACGACTCCGGCGACGGGGGTCCCGCGCCACACGCCCGTCGGGGCGATGCGGTCATACAGGGCGCGCCGCGGCCGAAAGGTCGTCTGCGTCATGCCGAGGGGTGCGAGGATCTCGCGCGCCGCGAAGCGGTCGAGCGGCTCCCCCGCCGCGCGGCGCACGATTTCGCCGGACAGCATCGCGTTCAAGTCCGAGTAGATGACGCGCGTCCCCGGCGGCACGATCGGCGTCACGTGGAACAGGGCCGCGAGCGCCGCGGCGCTGTCCGGCTCCTGGTACAGAGGGAGCGTGGCGCGCAGCCCGGACGTGTGGGTGAGGAGCTGGCGCACCGTGATGCCTGCCGTTCCAGGGCCGTCGAACTCCGGGACGTAGCGCGCCGCCGGCGCGTCGAGGTCGAGCTTGCCGCGCTCCACCAGCAGCATGGCCGCGGTCGTGGTCGCCACCACCTTGGTCAGCGAGGCGAGATCGTAGAGCGTGCTCTCCGCCGACACGGCGCGCGAGGAGGGTGACCACGTGAGCCGCCCGTAGCCCTTGGCGAAGAGGATCGTGTCGCGGCGCCCCACGACGAACGCCGCCCCGGGGTAGGCGCCGGCGTGGATGCCACCCTGGACGATCGGATCAAAGGTGGCGGCATCGAACCCGGGGTGCGCCGGGGTGAAGGAGACTGCGACCTGCAGCAGAACGACCGCTAGCACCAAACGCCCGGGATGCCGCGGCCGCAAGTGGGGCAGCGCCCCTGGGCAGCGAGCTTGTTTCGCTCGATGACGTAGCCGTAGCGCTCGATCAGAAGGTCGCCGCAGTCGGGGCAATAGGTGTTCTCCCAGCGGCCCACGCGCCCCGGGAGGTTGCCGGCGTAGATGAACTTGAGACCGGCCGCCGCCCCGATCTCGCACGCCCGCACCAGCGTCTCCGCCGACGTGTCGTCAGGGTCCGTCATCTTGTAGTCCTTGTGAAACGCCGTCACGTGCCAGGGGATCTCGGGCGACACCGATGCGAGGTACTCGGCTGCGCGGCGCAGCTGCGCCGTGTCGTCGTTGAAGCCGGGCACGACGAGCGTCACGATTTCGATCCAGAAGCCGCGCTCGTACACCATGCGCACCGCGTCGAGCACGTGCTGCAGCACGCCACCCAGCTCGCGGTAGCGTTTATCGTCCATCGCCTTGAGGTCGATCTTGTAGCAGTCGGTCCAAGGGCGGATGTAGTCGAGGACCTCGGGGGTGGCGTTGCCGTTAGAGATGAACGCCGTCTTCAACCCCTCGGCCCGGGCCACCTTGAAGACGTCCACCGCCCACTCGGCCGTGATGAGCGGCTCGTTGTAGGAGGAGCCGACGAGCTTCGCCCCCTGCCCGAGCGCCAGGCGCACCAGCGCGTCCGGAGTGACGTCGGTCGGGAGCACGCCCGCGGCGTCGTCGCGCAGCGCCTGCGACGTGAGCCAGTTCTGGCAGTAACCGCAATGGAAATCACAGCCCAGCATGCCGAACGTCAGGGTGTCAGAGCCGGGGAGCGCGTGGAAGAACGGCTTTTTCTCAGTGGGATCGCACTGCAGGGCGGCCACGTAGCCGGCCGGCACCTGCAGCGCCCCATCCTTGTTGAAGCGCACCTTGCAGATGCCCCGGCGCCCGGGCTTCACGAGACAGCGGTGGCCGCAGGCGAAGCAGCGCACCGCGCCGTCGGGCCGCCGCTCGACCAACTCGCCTTCGCGCACCCGCCCGTCCAGCGCTTGCGCCAGCGACGCCGGCCCACCGTCGGGCGTGTCGTGCCGCAGGAAGGAGGTGATACCGCGGTGCGCCATGTGCCGCCTGCCCTTTCCTCAATATACAGCCCGTCGCGCGGGGAAGCCGGTCAGCGGATCGAGCCTGGGGCGAGATCGTAGAGCAGCACCGCGGTCTGGATGTCCCGGAGCGACAGGTCACGCACCTTGGTGACCGGGTACATGATGTCGGTCGTGTCAGAGGAGTGATCGAGCCCGATGAGGTGGCCGATTTCGTGGAGCGCGATGACGCGCACCTCATCCGGGCCGAGCGGGTGCCCCTTGGGGTCGAAGGTGGCGAGGGTCACGATGGCGGTCTGGAGGTGCCCGTCCTGGTCCCACGTGAGGTCGGTCTGGCCGGTGCGCTCCTCCTCGAACTGCACCTTCCACTTGAATCGTACCTCCGCCGCCGCGGAGTCCGCCGCGAGATCCCAGCGCACCGGCACGCCCGCCTCCTGCCACCGCTGGAACGCGTCGCGGACGGCGCCGAGGAACGCCGGCTGGAAATTCGCCGCCGTCCCGGTCGCGAGGTAGACCCGCACCGGCCGGTGGAGGCGGTCGTCCCAGCGGTGCAGCATCGAGTCGCCGGTCGCCGCCACCACTTCATTGAGATAGGTAAGGCCGGCGCTGGCGCGGATGCGGCGCCGCATTTCGGAACGGGCGAGCAGCTCGGCGTAGGAGAGGTTGGACGGCGCCACAGAGGCGCCTGGGGGGGCGGGGGCGGGCAGGCGCGCCGCCTGCACGGCGGTGGTCTCCGACAGCGGCCCCGGACGGTGAGCGGCCGCCGCCGTATCGTCGGCTGACGGCGCTCGGGGCGCCGGCCGACGCACCCGCACGCCGCCGAACGCGTCCCACAGCACGGCGCACACCAGCAGCACCGCGAGGCTGGCAAGGAGGGCGGAAATCCGCCGTTCGACCATGCGCGCAATATGCGGAAGTCCGCGGTCCCGCCGCTAGCTTTGAGTGCCCGGCCTCTCTATGATTGTGGCCTCCGCATGCCGGCACAGTAATTGTTCGCGCTCCCCGCGACCTTCCTCGTCCGCTGGCGCGGCTGGGTCATCGCGGCATGGGCGGCGCTCGCGCTGCTCTTCGCGCCGCGAGCCAGCCGCGTCCAGCAGGTGCTCGCACTGCGGGGCGGGGGCAACGAAGCCACCGAGGCGGCCCGCGCCACCGACCTCCTCAAGCAGGCCTTCCCCAGCCCCTTCGCCGATTACGTCGCCATCGTGGTCCACGGCCCCGTGCGCTGGACCAACCAGCGCTTCGAGCGAGTGCTCGACACGCTGAAGGCCGTCGCGGAGCGGCAGTCCTACGTAAGCCAGATCATCTCGGTCCGCTCCATCGGCGAATCGAGCTTCGTGAGCCCGGACCGTCGCACGACGTTCTTGATCGCCGCCCTCACCCCCGAGTTCACGAGCGACATCAGCAAGAGCATCGTGCCCGACCTGCGCGCGGCCATCCGGGACGCGATGGGCCGGGTGCCCGGCGCAGATGGCTTCGACGTGATGGTGACGGGCTTTCCGGCGTTGGATCACGACGTGCGCACGATCAGCGCCGAGGACAGCGAGCGTGGCGAGCAGCGGGTCCTGCCCCTGACGCTCGTCGTGCTCATCGTGGCGTTCGGGGCACTGGTGGCCGCGATGGTCCCCATCGTGGTCGGCGTGTTGGCGATCACGATCGCGCTGGGCCTCGTCACCATCGCGGCCAAGTACCTCCCCATGTCGGTATTCGTGCTGAACATCACCACGATGGTGGGGCTGGGTGTGGGGATCGACTACTCGTTGCTCGTCGTCACGCGGTTCCGCGAGGAGCTGAACCGCGGGCTCTCGGCGGTCGACGCGGCCGTGCGCACCGTCGAGACGGCCGGGTCGGCGGTGATCACGTCCGGGCTGACGGTGGTCGTCGGCTTCGCGGCGCTGCTCACGACGCCGCTCTCGGACACGCGCTCCGTGGGGGTGGGCGGACTGTTCGTCGTGCTCGTGGCCGTGCTGCTCGCGACGACGTTTCTCCCCGCCGTCCTCGCCGTCCTGGGCCGCAACATCGACCGCCCCAAGTGGCTGGCCCGGCCGCTCGCGAAGTTTCACGCCCCCACCGGGTGGGAACGTTGGGCCCGCTGGCTGGGCCACCGCCCGTGGCGCGCGGTGGCCGCGGGTGGCATCGCCATCGCCCTGCTCGCCTTCCCCGCGACCCAGATCCGGCTCGGCCTCCCGGCGACGAATTGGTTCCCGCCGGAGTCCGAGTCCGGGCAGGGCCTGGCAGCGCTCCGGGCGATGGGGGCGAGCGGCGTGATCCAGCCCATCCGCGTGGTCGTGCAACTCCCCGAAGGACAGCACGCGCTGACGGGCCGCTGGCTCAGCGGACTCAAGGCGCTCACCGACTCGATCCGCAAGGATCCCCGGGTGCGTGAAGTGCGCGGCGTCGCGAGCGTCCGGCCCCGCATGTCCACGCTGCAGCTCCTGTTCTTCTACAGCGACCCCGCGGCGGCGCGCCAGAAGTACGCGAAGTTCTTCGACGCCTACCTGAGCACCGACGAACGCACCACGCTGCTGGACGCGATCCCCGCCGACACACTGTCGCTCGCGGGGATGATGGACGTCGCCCGCCACGTCCGGGCCGTCGTGCACCGCGGCGTGCGGGGATTAGGCGGCGCCGAGATCCTGGTGGGGGGCTTCGCCGCGTCCAACGTGGACACGCAGCACGAGCTGCTGCGGCGCTTCCCGGAGACGATGGGCCTCGTCCTCGGTATCACGGCGATTATGCTGTTCGCCGCCTTCCGGTCGGTGCTGGTGCCGCTCAAAGCCGTGCTGCTGAACTGCCTCTCGGTCGGCGCCGCATTCGGGCTCACCGTGCTCGTGTTCCAGCACGGCTACGGCGGCCGGCTCTTCGGACTCGAGGGGCCGACCGAGGCGATCTGGGCGGTCGTACCGGTGCTGGTGTTCGCCATCGTGTTCGGCCTGTCGATGGATTACGAGGTGTTCCTGCTGACGCGCGTGAAGGAGGTGTTCGACAAGACCGGCCGCAACGACCACGCCACGATGGAGGGACTGTCCGCCACCGCTTCGACCATCACGAGCGCCGCCGCGATCATGATCCTCGTGTTCGGTACCTTCGCCTTCGCCCGCGTGCTCGCGGTACAACTCGTGGGATTCGGCCTGGCCGCCGCCGTGCTGCTGGACGCGACCCTGATCCGCATGGTCCTCGTACCGGCGATCATGCACATCGCGGGAAGATGGAACTGGTGGCCGGGCGTCAGGGCGCCGAGAATGGAGCGAGAGGACGGCGGGTAGCGGGCGGCACAGCGGCGGTCATCCCACGAGGCTCAGTTTTTCTCCCCACAGGTCCCAGTGCCACGCCGGTACGCGCTGTCCGGTCCGCGGGTCCTTCAGCGGCTTGTACTGCAGCCACTCCGGGCGCAGTCCCAGCTCGCGGCCCAGCGCGAGCAACCGGTCGCGGTCCGCGCTCACCAGATGCACCATCGGCTCGCCCCGCAACCGGTGGCGATGAAGCCAAACGCCGCCGTCCAGGGCGAAGCACATCCCCTCGCGGCGGCGTGTGAACTCCCGGTAGGCGCCCTCTACTGGCAGAGAATGCGGCCTTCGATCATCCCGCCGATGGGGGGCGTTGCAGTGCCCGAGAAGAGGTAGCACTTGTGCGTCGTTGTGGCGCTCGACGCCGTGGCCGACCATCCGGCGGGCGTGGCCTCATTGACGACCAGCGTGACGCCGGTCGACGCCGAGAAGTTGTTCATCTGCGCCAGGCTGATCGTGTAGTTCGTGCTGTCGTAGAAGAAGGCTTCCTCGGCCGTCGCGAGGTTCCGCAGATCCGACTTCATGGCGCCGATGTACGCCTTCTCCTTCGTGTTGGCGAACTTCGGGATCGCAATAGCCGCGAGGATCCCGATGATCACCACCACGATGAGGAGCTCGATCAGGGTAAAGCCACGTCGAGACAGCACCGCTCACCCTCCAGGGCGCTAAAGGGCGCCGAACCATGGGAGCGATAACCCGAGGCCCGGCGCCACCATATTGGGCGCCCCCCGTGGATCATGCAAGAGCTATGCTTAACCCTTGGCATCGACCCAATTCCTTCCCACGCCGATACTTACGACGAGCGGCACACGCAATGCCGCCGCCGCTTCCATATGGCTTTTTACCAGCCCCGTTGCGTCCTCCCGCTCCGCTTCCGGGACCTCGAACACCAGCTCATCGTGCACTTGCAGCAGCATGCGGGTGGCGAGGCCGCGCTCCCGCAGGGCCCGGTCGATCCCGATCATGGCGAGCTTGATGAGGTCGGCGGCGGAACCTTGCAGCGGCGAGTTGGTGGCCGTGCGCTCCCCGAAGGCGCGGATGTTGAAGTTCTTGTCCTTGAGCTCCGGAACGTAGCGCCGGCGGCCGAACAGCGTCTCGACAAAGCCCTTGTCGCGGGCCTCGGCCACCGTGCGGTCGAGCCACGCGCGCACTCCCTGGAACCGCTTGAAGTACTGCACGATGAACTCGGTCGCCTCCTCCTGGGTGATGCCGAGCTGGCGCGACAACGCGAACGGACCCTGGCCGTAGATGGTGGCGAAGTTGATGGTCTTGGCCCGCGCCCGCATGTCGGGCGTCACCTGGTCCTGGGAGACGCCGAAGATGATCGCGGCCGTCTGACGGTGGATGTCCCCCCCTTGCGCGAACGCGTGCAGGAAGGCCGGATCGCCGGACAGGTGGGCGAGCAGCCGCAGCTCGATTTGCGAGTAATCGGCCGTGAGCAGCAGCCATCCGGGCGCCGCGACGAATGCGCGACGGATCGCTTCGCCCCGAGGGGTGCGGACGGGGATGTTCTGCAGGTTCGGGTCCGAGCTCGACAGCCGGCCGGTCGCGGCACCGGCCTGGTTGAAGCTCGTGTGGATCCGTCCCGTGGCGGGGTTCACGTACCCGGGCAAGGCGTCCACGTAGGTGGACTTGAGCTTCGCGAGCTCGCGGTACTCGATGAGCAGCCGGGGCACTTCATGCCCCAGTGCGGCGAGCTGCTCGAGCACCTCGAAGTCCGTGGACGCGCCGGTCTTGGTCTTCTTGAGCACGGGCAGCTGGAGCTTGTCGAACAGGATGTGACGCAGCTGCGGGGTCGAGTTGATGTTGAAGTCCGTGCCGGCGGCGCGATGAATGGTCTGCTCCAGCTCGGCCAGCTCCCGCGCGAACTGACGTGAGATCTGCCCGAGCACCTCCCGGTCCACCAGCACGCCGTGCCACTCCATGCCCACGAGCACGGGGATGAGCGGCACCTCGATCGTCTCGAGCAGGCGGAGGAGCCGGTGATCCTCGAGCTCCGGTTGGAAGGCGTCTCGCAACCGCAGCACGACCTCGCAATCGGCACAGCAGTAGCGCGCCGCCACGGCCACGGGCACCTCCGCGAACGGCCGCTCCCCCCGCCCGCGGCCCACGAGGCCGACGTAGGTCTGCATCTCGATTCCCAGCCGCTCGCGCGCCAGCTCGGCCAAGGCATGGGAGCGCCGCGCTGGATCGAGCACGAAGCTCGCGAGCATCGCGTCGTAGACGACGCCGGCCAGCTCCACGCCGTGCCGCCGCAGCACGAGCCAGTCGTAATTGACGTTGTGACCGGCCTTGGGAACGCGCGGGTCCGCGAGTAGCGCGCGCAACGGCGCCAGGGCCGGACTCGAGAGCGGCGGAAGGTTACGCGGCGGCTCACCCGCCGCGAGCTCTCCATCAGGGGCCAGGTGGCCGAAGGGCAGATACCAGGACCGCTCCGGTGTCACGGCGAGCGACATCCCGACGAGCGTCGCACGTAGCGGGTCGACCGACGTGGTTTCTGTGTCCAGCGCGACGAGCGGGGCCGCGCGGCACTCGGCGAGGATCGCCGCGACGCCAGCCGCGTCATCCACGATCCGCGCGCCGGCCGCCGCAGGGGGCGCGGCCGCTGCGGGCGCTGAAGACGCCGGGGGCACCGGGGGCGCGCGAGGGGCCCGGGGGACGGTGGCCGAGGGGGCAGGGAGGGCCGGGGAGGCGCCCAGCAGCCGCTCCAACCGCGGAATCAAGGACCGGAACTCGAGCTCCGTGAAGAGCTCGGTGAGCCGGGGGACATCGGGCGGCCGCAGCCGGAGGGCATCGGCCTCCAGCGGTAGGGGCACGTCGCGCCGGATCGTGACCAGGTCGCGCGACAGCCGCGCCTCCGCGACGTGCGCGAGCAACGCCTCGCGCGCGCGCTTGCCGGGTATCTCCGCCGCGCGGGCCAGAATGCTGTCCAGGTCCCCGTAGACTTGGATCAGCTCGAGCGCCGTCTTGTCGCCCACCCCCTTCACGCCGGGGATGTTGTCCGAGGTGTCCCCCACGAGGGCGAGATAGTCCACCACCCGCGCCGGCGGCACGCCCAGCCGGTCGCCGGCATTCGACTCGTCCACCCACTGCTCTTCCACGGCCGCAGGCCCGCCGCGCCCGGGGTTGAGCAGCACGACGTTCGGACCGATGAGCTGATAGAAGTCCTTGTCGCCCGAAACGATGACCACGCGAAACCCCACTCCCGCCGCGCGGGTGGCGAGGGTGCCGATCACGTCATCGGCCTCGTAGCCCTCCACGCCCACGAGCGGCACGCCGAACGCCTCGAGCAGCTGCGCAATCCGCTCGACCGAACGGTCGAAGTCCTGTTGCAGCTCCTCGGAGAGCTTCTGGCGAGTGGCTTTGTAGGCAGGGTAGGTCTGCTGGCGGAACGACGTTCCCACGTCGTTCACCCAGCCAAGGCGCTCCGGCCGGTGCTGCTCCATCAGGCGCAGCAGGAAATTCGTGACGCCCCACGCGGCTGACGTGTTTTCACCGCGTGTCGTCTTGAGCGGGCGTGCGATCATCGCGAAGAAGGCGCGATAGATCAGCGCGTAGCCGTCGACGAGGAAGAGCGCGGGCGCCGCTGGAGGAGCGGCGGAGGCGGCTGGCATGGGTGCAGAAGAATAATAACCGCAAACAACAGCCCCGCCCTGCGAGGCCCGGGCGGGGCTGAGCGAATGGCGTGCGGAGCGATTACACTCGGACGACGTTCGCCGCGTGAAGCCCCTTCTCGCCGGTTTTCACCTCGAACTCGACGACCTGTCCTTCCGCCAGCGTCTTGAAGCCGTCCATCTGGATCGCCGAGAAGTGGACGAAGACGTCCTCGCCGCCCTCCTGCTCAATGAAGCCGTACCCTTTGGCGTCATTGAACCACTTCACCTTTCCCTTTGCCATTCGATCTGCCTCCTGCGAAGTCGCACCCTAGGGCTGAACAACCTGCCCGGCACCGTGGTCGGGCGGGATAGATTTGCCGTGGGGCGAAAACGTTGTCAATACAGCGAGACGGGAGCGGAGTGTCGCGACCGTGCACCGGCCTAACTGACCACCGCTCAATTGGTTGAGATCCCGTACAAAGCCCGGTACAGCTCCCGGTTGCGCAGCACGGAGCGGACGTAGCCGCGCGTCTCCTGGTAGGGAATCAGCTCGATGAAGCGGTCGGGGTCGTCCGCTCCTTCGCGGCCGACCCAGCGGGTGACGGGGGTGACCCCGGCGTTGTACGCGGCGATGGCGGGCTCGAGCCGACCACCGAAACGTCGCAGCAGCTCCGCGAGGTGCGCGGCGCCGAGATGGAGGTTCAGGTCCGGGACCGTGATCCAATCGGGGGAGAACGTAACGTCGAGCCCGCGGGCGGTCAGCGCCGCCGTGCCGGGCAGCAGCTGCGCCAGTCCGCGCGCGCCTGCGGGGGACAGCGCCTCGGGATCGAACACGCTTTCCTGGCGCACGATCGCCACGAACAGCAGGGGGTCCACGCCGAACTCCGCAGCCTCGGCCTCGACCGCCCCGCGGTTCGGCCAGGGGAAGATGGCGCGGAGCACGCGGGGGTCGTTGGGCGCGCGCAGCGCGGCCTGCCACCCGAGCCGCACCGCCGCGGGCCCAAAGCCGCGCTGGGCGAGCCCGTCGCTCCAGACGAGCAACGCTTCCAGCTCCTGCGGGGCGCGGCCGAGCACGCCGCGCACTTCGGCCTGGGCCTCCGAGTCGAGGCCTGCCAGCACCAGCGTGTCGAGGCTCCCGAACGCCGCGACCACACCGCGCGGTACGGCCGCCCGCGGGGGGCTCGCGAACGCGAGCAGCGGGAGCCCGGTCTCGCGGCGCGCCCGCAGTCCGTAGTAGCCGATCGAGTCGTCGCGGGCCAGCCCGAGCCACGTCGCCCGCGCCGCCTCTGTATCGCCCCGCTGTAGCGCCAGCTTACCCAACCAGAAGCGGGCGCCCATGCGCTGCGGCGCACCTGCCGTGACTTCGGACTGATACAGCGCCGCGGCGCTGTCGAGCAAGCCGCGGCGCGCGGCCTCGAACGCCAATCGGAAGCGGGCGATGGAGGCGCGCGGGTCGACGGGGTAGCGGGCGATCAGCTCGCCGAACCAGCGCGCAGCGCCAGCCGCGTCGCCGCGCTCGCCCCGCATGTCGCCGATCAGGTACAACGCCGTGGGAGCCGCGGTGTCCGCCGGGTAGGTCTGCGCGAAGGCGGCCAGCGCTTCGTCGGCGCCGGGGTCCCCCAGACGGACGAGCACGCGGGCGCGGCGGTAGATCGCGAGCGGCCCGACGAGCGAATCCTTCGCGGCCGCCCGATAGGCCCGCTCCGCGTCCCGGTAGCGACCCGCGCCCGCCTGTAGCTCGCCGAGCAGCAGCAGCGTGGCCGCGCTCGAGTCCCCCAGGCGCACCGCGCGCTCCACGAACCCGCGCGCGTCGCTCGCGCCGCCGTGCCCCTTCATCGCGCGCGCCGAGGCGACGAGCTCGGACGGCGTTGCCGCGGGCAGCGCGGCGAGCGCGACCCCCACGGCCGCCGCCGCCTCGTCCGAGTCCGGGGCGCGCGCCATGAGGTCGTACAGCGCTGCGCGGGCGCGGGCCGTGTCGCCCGCCGCGAGGGCGAGCCGCGCCTCGTCGAGCGATTTCCCCGCCTGGGCGAGTGCGTCCAGGGCCAGGGCCGTGTCCCCTGCGGCGATGAGGGCCTGGGCGCGCGCGCCCGGGACCGCGCGCGCGGCAGGCCACGGCACGTCCGCGAGCAGCCGGACCGCGAGCGCGGTGTCACGAACCACCCGTGCCAACCGGACGCGCAGCCATGCGTCGATCGAGGGCATGCCGGCGGCGCGCGCGGCGGCGAACGCGGCGGCGGCGCTGTCCCGCTCACCCGCCGCTTCCCAGGCGGCCCCGGCCCGCACCGCAAGCAACGCCGCCCGCCGACCCCGGGCGCGCGTCCGCGCGGCGCCGTAATGCGCGGCCGCTTGAGGAAAGGCGCCGAGCCGGAACTCCGCTTCGGCCACCACCGCCAGCGCTTCCCCCTCGCCGTAGTCGTCGAGCCACGGCTGCCCCGCGAGCAGGCTCTTCGCCCGATCGTAGCGGCGCGCGCGCAGCTCGGCCTTGGCGCCCTCCACGACGAAGCTGGCATTCGGTCTCGACTCGCGCGCCGCAGCCGCGAGCAGGCTCTCCGCCGCATGCCACGGGCGCCCCGCCGCGCGCAGGGACTCGGCGCGCTCGCCCACCGTGTGCACCTCCTGGGCTCCGGCCAGCCTGGGAGCGACGGCCAGGAGGACGCACCACGCCGAAGCCCGGCTCATTACGACCGCCGCACGCGCGCGAGCACCCGCTGAAATTCCGCCCGCGACAAGGGCGTCAGACGGTAGCGGCCGAAGCCCGCCTGATCCTGGAAGAAGAGGGTGATACGGAGGCTGTTGTACGTCCAGCGGATCGCGCGTGCGCCCGTGCGCGCGACGTCCGTGCTGAAGTCGTACATCTCGTCCGGCTCGCCCAGCGAGATGTACACTTCTCCGCGATCGGTCAGCCAGCCCGCCTCGCCGGCCTCCTGGAACCGCTCATTCGCGACCTGGACGCGCCGGAAATACTCGTCGAGCGCCTCGTTCTCCGGGGTGATGGGTACGGGGTCCGTCGCCTTGAAGAATTCGCGCCACACCACGGCTCGCTGGTCGGGGCTCGCCTGGCGCAGCTTGGTCACCCAATCCTGGCGCTCGAAGTAGCGCAGCAGGCTCACCATCGTCTCGAAGCTCGTGAGCGCCCACTGATCCGAGAAGCTCACGACGATGGGCGCGCGGACCTCAAGCCCGGCGCTCGCCACGGTGCGAAGCACGAGCTGACCCTCGCCCACCGGCAGGTCACTCGGCCGCACCACGATGCGCGCGACGGCGAGCTGGGCGTCGCCCCCGAAGGCGATCGTGTCGCGCCACACCTCCGTGCCGCTCTTGTCCAGCACCTGCACGGCGGCGCGCGTGGCTGGGGGCAGGCCGTATGCCTCCACGTAGAAGCGCGCCGAATCGGCGCCGTACGGCAGCGTCCCGCGGGGATTCACCAGGAACTTGGGCAGGGCAGTGAGCATGGTGCGTCCCGTGCCTGTGTAGATGGGGATCGGCGCGGCGATGCCGCGCCCGCCAAGGCGTGGGACCGTGTCCAGGGCCTCCGTCCGCGACAGCGCCGCGCCGCTGCGATCTCGGACCAGCACGCTGAGGTGATAGACACCAGGGGGCACGCCCACGAACTGCTGGAAGATGACGCTTTCGTCCGCGCGCAGCGTCTCCTGGAAGGTCCGCACCCGCACCGTCTCGTCGCTCGCGACTTGGCGCAACGGCGTGGTGTCCGTGCGGAATGTCACCTCGACGTGGTACTGGGCGACGAACTCGCCGCCGTCGCGCCGGAAGCTCAAGGCGTGGTTGGCGAGCGACAGCCCGAAGACGGCGAGAGTGGAGTCGGGCGATGCGTCGGCGAGGTAGCGTAACGAGGCGACAAACGGCAGGGGCGGGCCCGCCACGAGCAGGCCCATGGCGCGGTACAGGCCCACGGGGTCGAACAGCTTGGGGGCCGTGCTGCCGGGTTGGGGCGACGGCGGCGCGCCGCCTCGCGGCGAGGGTCCACACGCGGCGACCCCACACCCGAGGAGCGCGGTCGCGATGGCGGCGAGTCGTCTCACTTGCTGAACCTCAAATCCGGGCGTTAGTTTCGCGCGTCCCCATGGCCAGCGAGACCCTGGCCGGCCGCACCATCGCCGGCTATCGCCTCCTCGAGCGCGTCGGCGAGGGAGGCACGGCGGATGTCTACCGCGCCGAGCACCCCGAGCGCGGTGCCTGTGCGTTCAAGGTATTACGCTCCCGGCTTGCGAGCGACCCCACTGCCGTGAAGCGCTTCCTGCGCGAAGCGGGGTACGGTTCGCGCGTCCAGCACCCGGGGGTGGTCCGCACCTACGACTACGGCGAGGCGGATGGGCTGTACTACCTCGCCCTCGAGTGGGCCGAGGGGCAATCGCTCGCCGACTTGCTACACCGCAACGGACCGCTCGCTCCCGCCATGGTCGCGCGCTTCGTCGGCCAGCTCGCCGCGGCGCTCGACGCGGCCCACCGCGCGGGGATCATTCATCGCGACCTCAAGCCCGAGAACATCATGTACGACCCCGAAACCGAGAGCGTGAAGCTGCTCGACTTCGGGATCGCACGGGACGCGGACCTGCCGCCGGAGGAGCGGCTCACGCGGACGGGCTTCTTCGTGGGCACGCTGCAGTACGTGGCACCCGAAGCGCTGTCGGGGGAGCTGGTGGACGGGCGCGCGGACACCTATAGCCTCGCCACGATCACGTACTATCTGCTCACCGGGCAGCACCCGTACTCCGGGCGTACGCCGCGGGAGCTGTTCCAGCAGCTCCTCACCCAGCCTCCCAAGCCGCTCAGCCAAGCCGCCCCCGGCCACAAGCTCCCCGCCGCGCTCGAAGCCGCCGTGATGCGCGGGCTCGCCCGCTCGCCGGCCGAGCGCCAGCCGACGGTCCTGGCGTTCGCCGCCGAGGTACAGGCGGCGCTCGCCGCGCAGCCCGAGCCCCGACGCCGCGGCCTCCTGGACGCGCTCAGACGGGTCGTCGGTCGTGACTCGTAGTAGTAAGGACAACTACTAGTGCAGACCAAGACCGACTCCCTGCAGCAGCGCCTGCGCGACTTGCTCCGCGAGCGCTCCGTCGAGCGCGGGGACTTCGTCCTCGCCTCGGGAAAGCGATCCTCGTTCTACATCGACGCCCGCCGCACGACCATGTCCGGAGAAGGACTCGCCCTCGTCGGCCCCCTGGCGCTGGAGCGGTTCGCGGCGCGCGGGTGGGAGCCCCGTTTCGTGGGCGGGCTGACGCTCGGCGCCGACCCCGTCGCCTACGCCATCGCCGCCGCCGCGCGCGCTAGTGGTCGCACGGTGGACGCCTTCACGGTGCGCAAGCAGCCCAAGGCCCACGGTGCGGCGCGGCGCATCGAGGGCTGCTTCGCTGCCGGCGCTGCCGTCGTCGTAGTGGAGGACGTCATCACCACGGGCGGGTCCGCCGAACAGGCGATCCGGGCGGTGGAGAGCGAGGGGGGCCGCGTGCTGGGCGTGCTGGCCGTGGTGGATCGGGAAGAGGGGGGGCGCGCCGCCCTGGACCGCGCGGGGTACGCCGTCGAGGTGCTGGTCCGGGTCACGGAGCTCGGCCTCACGTGACCGACGTCACCCCCGCCCAGGGCTCTCTCGCCTTCCGGCTGCGCGGCTGGAAGGACGAAGCCCAGGGGCTGGAGCAGCGCCTCAAGGACCTCGAGACCTTCGCGCGGAGCCTGCGGCGGCGCTGGTGGATGGTCGGGGGCGGCTTCGTCATGGGGCTGCTCGGCTGGGCCTACGGGGTCGTAAAGACCCGCCCTGCCACCATGGTGCTCATGGCGGGGGGGGCGGCGGTCCTCAATGCGCTCGTCGGCATGATCAACGAGCGCGGTTGGTACCGGTGGTGGTTCATCTACGCCCTGGCGCTGCTGGACCTGCTGCTCGTGGCGGTGGTGATCGTGTGGTTCGGGCCCGGGGGCTTCGTGGCGGCCTTCCTGATCGCCGTGCTGCCCTACGCCTTCGACCAGGGCCGCACCGTCGGCAACTTCCTCGTCTTGATGACCGCGCCGGCCTATCTCCTCGCCGTCGAGCTGCACCACGCGTGGTACGGCGGCCCGCCGGCACTGTCGCCCGGACCCGCTCTCGAAACCGCTCTGTTCGCGCTGATCGCGATGGCGTTGAAGGAGATTCCGGCGACCCTGATTCAGCGCATTCGCGACGCGCGCTCGGTGATGAGAGAGGCGGAGCAGGGGTTCCTCGCCGTGCGCGCCCCGGCCGGCGAGTCCGATGAGTTGGGCTTCCTCGAGAAGAGCTTCAACCGGATGCTCGAGGAGATCGGGGCGACGATCTCCACCGTGCAGCGCGAAGCGGATGAAGTGGCGGCGTTCGCCGAGGAGCTCGCCGCCTCGGCAGAGCAGCTGCACGCGACCTCCGAGTCGGTGACGCACACCGCGCAGCGCCTCGCGACCGATCTCGCGAGCCAGCGGGCGCTCGCAGACGGGGCCCGGGGCGAGAGCGCGAAGGCGGCGGACCAAGCAGAATCGCTGCGCGTGCGGGCGGAGCTGATGCAGGCGGACGCGGGGCGGCTCGTCGCCGCCGCCGAGCGCGGCCGCGATCGGGTGGCGCGCGCCAGCCAGACGCTGCGCGCGGTGGGGGAGGAGGTGCGCGCCACCGCCGCGACCGTCGCGGGTCTGTCGGGGATGTCCGAGCGGATCGGCGTGTTCGCGCAGACGATCGCCCGCATCGCCCGCCAGACCCACCTGCTCGCGCTCAACGCCGCAATCGAGGCCGCCCGCGCGGAGGAGCACGGTGAGGGATTCGCCGTGGTGGCGGACGAAGTGCGAGCGCTCGCCGCGGAGGCGGGGCGGTCGGCCCGGGAGGTCGCCGAGCTCGTGTCCGATCTGCGGGCCGGGATCGACGCCGCGGCGCGGGCGATGCAGTCGGGGGAAGCCAAGGTGCGGGACATCGGCGCGGTCGCCGCCGAGGCGGACGGCGCCCTCCAGGAGCTGCACCAGGGCATCGAGTTGATGGGCGATCTCGTCAACGCGACGGCGGACGTGTCACGCGGCCAGGCGCAGCGCCTCGCCGAGCTAGCGCAGTCGCTGCAGCAGGTGGCCGCGATCTCGAGCGCATCTGCCGAGAGCGCAGACGGCGCCGCCACCGCGACGCAGGCCCAGATCACGTCGATGGGAGACCTGACGGCGACCTCCCAGCAGCTGGCGCAGCTCGCCGAGCGGCTGCGGACGAGCATCGCGCGCTTCTCGGTGCTGCGGCGCGAGCGCGACACGACGGAGCACGCCGTCGCCCGCGCCGCGGCGGACTGATCACCCCGCCCAGGAGGCGCGAGCGGCGTGGGTGCCCTGGTCCCACATCCCCGCATTCAAGGGGTGAAACGCGCGCAGGGCCTCCCGGTACGGGGTGACGAGCAGGTCGACGTAGCGCTCCAGCGACACGTCGAAGGGAAAACGGCGCCGGAACTCGCCGGCGGTGACGCCAAGCATCGCCCTCAGGTGCCGGCCGAAGCTCTGGGGCGAAGAGTAGTCGAGCCGGTAGGCCACGTCCGACACGGAGAGGCCGGGGTTCTGGAGCAGATAGGCGGCGTGGAGCAGACGCATCCCGGCGAGGTAGCTCTTGGGCGAAGGCAGCCCGCCGCGGTAGAAGCGCGACATGAGCGTGCTGGGCCGCATCTGCAGGTGCCGGGCGAGGCGACGAACGGTGGTGAGGACGGGGGCGAGCCGCGCGAGCACCTCGAAGAAGATCCGCGTGTCGTGCGGTACGCCGTCCAGCGCCGGCACCAGCCGACCGAGGATGCGCGCCGCCACCGGTGAGGCGGGATGGGCGACCAGCTCCCGCAGGCGCCGCCAGCCCCCGGGCTCGGTGCAGTCGACCGCCGTGCGCACGCCGGTGGCACCCAGGCGCAGCAGCGCCTCAGTCGCCGTGCCGTCGTGCCGCGAGACGAGCGCGACCGCGGGGATCGCCGGGAACTCGCGCACGAAGCGCGCCACCGCAGGCAGCTCGTCGCCGTGGCAGCGATGCACCGAGATCACGAGCGCGTCCACGCGCCGCGTCCGGGCGGCCCGCAGCACGTCGCGCAAGGAGTCCGCGTGCAGCGTCGCGAAGCAGCCATCACCCACGGCGTCGACGCGGGGGCGCTCGGTCGGGGGGAGGACGGTGCACACGGTTACCATACGCCGGGAGCATAGCGCCGGCAGATCAACCCCCGTTCAAGGCTATCGCAGCGCCGGTCGCTGCGCTTCGGTGACCTATCGGCCGGGGGTTCAACCCTGCGTCAACCTGCGGAGTCCACGGCAACAGAAAGGCCCACGATGAAGCGGTTTCTGGTACCGATCGTCGCGGTCGCGCTCGGCGCCCCGTTCGCCGCGGCGCACGACTTCTGGCTCGTGCCGGTGGGCGCAGCTATCGAAGCGCGCACCGGCTCCCGCTTCCCCGTGAGCACCAACGCCGTCGCGCCGTCCCGCCTCGCCGAGGCCGTCGCCGTGAGCGCCGCGGGGCGCGAGGCGCTCGCGGTCGTCGGCATCCGCGACTCGGCGCTCGTGCTCAGGGCCGACCCGGCGATCGGCGGGACATTCTGGGTCGCGGTCGCGCTGCATCCCCGGCGCATCGACCTCACCGCCGAGCAGTTCAACGACTACCTGCTCGAGGACGGGCTGCCGCAGATCCACGCGCTGCGGCAGGCCCGCGGCGAGCTCGACCGGCCGTCGGTGGAGCGCTACCAGAAGTGGGCCAAAGCGCTGCTGCGGCGCCCGGGCCCGGGCTCGGCCGGACTGCAGGCGGTGGGGCATCGCTTCGAGATCGTGCCGCTCGCCGACCCGGGCGCGCTGGAGCCCGGGGACACGCTCCCGGTCGAGGTGCGGTTCGAGGGCCGCGCCATGCCGCAGCTCACCGTCAACGCCGGCTGGGACGGCCAAGCCGACTCGACTCACGCGGTCACCACCGTCACGGACGCCGCCGGGCGTGCGCGCGTGGTCGTGACGCGCGCCGGTCTCTGGTACGTGCGGACGATCCACATGCGCGAAGCGCATGATCGACCGTTCCAGTGGGAGAGCTTTTGGGCGAGCCTGACGTTGACGGTCCGCTAGCGGGGCGCGGAACACCGCGGCGCGGGCGGCGCATCGCGCTGCTGCTCACGGCGGCCGTCCTCGTCCTCGCGTTCGCCGGCGCCTACCTGTTCGCGCGGTTCGGCGCCCAGTTGGCCCGCGATCCCGGGCTGACCTCGCGCAACGCGCGCGTCCTCTCGAAGGTATTGGAGCAGGGACGTCTCGCCGAGGCGCGCGGCGACCGGGCGAGCGCGGTGACCGCCTATCGGTTCATTCTCTCGGTGGGCGCCGGGGGAGACACGACGCTGCGCGTGTACATCGAGGCGGCGCGAGCCGGGCTGGGCCGGGTGGGGTCGCCGCCCCAACCGTGAGATTCGGCCTGCACCTCAGGTACCGCTCCCTGCTCCCCGCTCCCCCAAAATCGCTCGATAGACCTCCAGATCCGCCGCGCTGAAGCACACGAACTGCACGAGATCCACCGACGTCGCTTGACTCAATTCCTCTCGCACAGTCTCCACCGCGATCCTCGCCGCCTGCGCGATGGGATAGCGATAGGCGCCCGTGCTGATCGACGGGAGCGCGACCGACTTGATGCCGTGCGCATTCGCGAGCTTCAGTGAGTTGACGTAGCAGGCGCGCAGCAGCTCGGGCTCCCGGCGCTTCCCCCCGCTCCATACAGGGCCCACCGTGTGAATGACGTATTTCGCCGGCAGCCGGTAGCCCTCGGTGATTCGGGCCTCGCCGGTGGGGCAGCCGCCGAGCGCGCGGCACGCTTCGAGCAGCTCGGGGCCCGCGGCGCGGTGAATCGCCCCGTCCACCCCCCCACCGCCCAACAGCGTCGTGTTCGCGGCGTTGACGACCGCGTCCAACCGCTGCTGGGTGATGTCGCCCTGGATGGCGTCGATCTGCTTCATGGGCGGTAGAGGGCGGTAGAGGGCGGTAGAGGTTGCTCACGGAACGAAGTCCGGGGTCAGGATCCACTTGAGGCGCCAGCCCTCCTCCTCCCGGGTCAGGCACACGATCGCGCCCATGCGGAAGGACACGATCTCCCGAGTCGGATCACCGACGAGGAGGAGTGAGGTGAGCCGGCTCAGGTGCGGGAGGTGTCCCACGATCATCCTTGGCGCGGCCGCCTGGTCGAGGAGCTCGCGAGCAGCGGCGGGATCGTCCAGGGGCGCGAGGCCTGCGACCGCGCGTACGCCGCCCACCGGGGAGAGCGCTGCCGCGAGCAGGTCCGCCGTCTGCTGCGCCCGCAGCTTTCCCGAGTGGACGATCTCGGCGACAGCGACCTCCGAGCGCTGCGCCGCCTGCGCCACCCGCTCGACCTCGCGCCGGCCTCGGTCGGTGAGCGGGCGGGCGGGGTCCTCCTGCTCGGGCTTCGCCTCGCCGTGCTGCACGAGATAGCAGTCCATCAAGCGCGTAAGATGATCGGGCGCGCCGCGCGCGGCGAGCCGGGTAGACCCGTGGAGCGGAGCCGGGTTCCCGCCGTCTGGCCGCCTCCCCTCCGGGACCCTATTCTTACCGTTTCCGCCCGCGCAGCAGCCGCTGGCAGGCGGCCGCCGGGCGGCCGACGCGAGGGTGTGCGCCAGTGCCCGGGCGAGAGTTGATCGAGCGCGTGCGGCAGGCATTGGGCGACCGCTATACGGTGATCACGGCGGTCGGCCGGGGCGGCAACGCGTCCATCTTCGGCGCCCACGACGCGAGCGGTCACCGGGTCGCCATCAAGGTGCTCCACCCCGAGCTCGCCGTGTCGGTCGCCGCCGACCGGTTCCTGCGCGAGATCCGCTACGCCACACAGCTCGATCACCCGCACATCGCCAAGCTGATCGACAGCGGGCAGACGGACTACCTCCTGTGGTTCGTGATGCCCTACGTCCCGGGAGATACGCTGCGGCAGCTGTTGCGACGCGAGCACCGCCTCTCCACCGGCCGCACGACGCGGATCGGGTGCGAGGTGCTGGACGCCCTGGCTCACGCCCACGAGCACGGCATCGCCCACCGGGACATCAAGCCCGACAACATCGTGCTCTCGCCGCAGGGCGCCGTGCTGGTCGACCTCGGGATCGCGCGCGCCATCGCGCACTCGGGGGAGGACCGCGTGACGCGCAGCGGCTTCGTCGTGGGGACCGAGGAGTACATGAGCCCGGAGCAAGCGGCGGGCGCGCCGGACGTGGACGGGCGCACCGACGTGTATTCGCTTGGCGTGGTGCTGTTCGAGTCGCTCGCCGGCCGGCCCCCCTTCTCGTCGCCCAGCGCGGCGGCGGTGCTCGACATGCAGCAGCACCAACCGGCTCCCGACCTCCTCAGGGTGCGGCCGGACGTGCCTCGGCCGCTCGCCGGCGCGATCGCCCGCGCGCTCGCCAAGGGGCGCGACGAGCGGTGGCAGGACGCGCGGGAGATGCGTGAGGCAATCCAGGCATTCGCCGCGGCGGAGTAATGACGCACAGCAGTCGGTGAACGACCCCCTCGAGCGGTTCAAGGCAGCGGTCGCCGAGCGCTACGTCATCGAGCGCGAGCTCGGCCGCGGAGGCATGGCGACCGTGTTGCTGGCCCAGGATCTCAAGCACCACCGACCCGTGGCGGTGAAGATCCTGCGGCCGGAGCTGGCGGCTGCCTTGGGGCCCGACCGGTTCCTGCGCGAGATCGAGATCGCGGCGCATCTGACCCATCCGCACATCCTGCCGCTTCACGACTCGGGTGAGGCCGCCGGCTCGCTCTACTACGTCATGCCATACGTCGCCGGTGAATCGCTGCGCAACCGGCTGTTGCGGGAGGAGCTGCTCCCGCTCGACGAGGCGGTGCGGATCGCGGTGGAAGTGGCGGACGCCCTCGGCTACGCCCACGGCCAGGGGTTCGTGCATCGGGACATCAAGCCTGAGAACATCCTCCTCGTCGAGCAGCACGCCGTGGTGGCGGATTTCGGGATCGCACGGGCGGTCAGCGCCGCCGGCGGGGCGCGGGTGACCAGCACCGGCATCAGCGTGGGCACCCCGGGGTACATGAGCCCCGAACAAGCGAGTGGCGAGCAAGAGCTCGACGGCCGCAGCGACATCTTCAGTCTCGGCTGCGTGCTCCACGAGATGCTCACGGGACGGCTACCGCTGGGGCGGGCCGAAGAGCGCGGGGGGACGAAGAGCTCGCTCCAGGCGGGGCGTCCCACGATGCCGGTCGCGCTGCAGCAGGTGCTGTGTCGTGCGCTCGCCGCGGCCCCGACCGACCGCTTCGGGAGCGCCCACGAATTCGGCGCGGCGCTGGCGCAGGCCCGGAAGTCTGGCGCAGCCCACGGGCCGAGGCGCCCGCGTCAACGGGCGCTGCTTGGCGTCGCCGCCGTGCTCGTCGCCGCCGCCGGGTGGTGGGCATGGGCGCGGCGCGGACCTCCAGCGATCGCCGCCACCGAGGCGCTGAATCCTACGCACGTCGCGGTGCTCTACTTCGACGACCTCAGCGACCACCGCACCCTGGGGCCCGTAGCCAACGGTCTCACCGAAGACCTCATCGACCGACTGGGCCAGGTGCAGGCGCTGCACGTGACCTCGGCCAATGGTGCGAGACCGTTCCGAGACCGGGCCGTGCCGTTGGACAGCATCGCACGTCAACTCAAGGTGGGAACGGTCGTGGCCGGCAGCGTCACCGGCTCACGGGCGCGGCTGCGCGTCGCCGTGCGGTTGATCGACGCAGAGAGCGGACAGCAACTCCAGAGCCAGACCTTCCAGCGACCGCGCGCGGATCTCTTGGGCCTGCGCGATAGCGTTGCCGAGAAGATCGCCAGCTTCCTGCGGGAGCGGCTCGGTCAATCCATCCAGTTGCGCGCGCAGCGGGCCAGCACGAACAGCGTCGCCGCGTGGGAGCTCTACCAGCGGGCGCAAGCGCTCTGGGAAGACGCCCGGACCCTGATGCAAGCTGGAGACGTCCGGGCAGGAGCCGACGCAGTGTGGGCCGCCGACTCCTTGCTGGCGCGTGCGCAGGTCATCGATCAGCGATGGATCCTCCCGATCATCGCGCGGGGCTGGTACACCCTGACCCAGGCGCGGCTGACGCTGATGGCGAGGCCGGCGGGCGCTAGCGTGTCGCCGACTCGGCCCGTGCGGGCCTTCGCTGACTGGGTCGCCCGCGGAATGGGCTTCGCCGAACAAGCGCTCGCGCACAAGCCGGGCGACCCCCAGGCTCTGGCGCTGCGCGGGACCCTCCGCTACGAGCTATGGAGAAACGCCCCGCTCGCAGCGCCCGATACCCTGGCGGCCGCCGAGCGGGATCTCCGGGCTGCGGTCGTGAGCGACCCCGCCGTGGCCCGGGCCTGGTACGCCCTGGCCGAGATGTACTACAGCACGGGCCGGTTCACGGAGGCTGAGCAGTCGGCGCGCCGCGCTTTGGATGCCGACGCCTATCTGAGCGACGCGGCGGCCGTGATCGCAGACCTCTACTTCGCCATGCTGCTCCGCGAGCGCTTCGACGAGGCGCACGACTGGTGCCAGCAGGGCATCCAGCGCTTTCCGCGCGATCCCAACTTCGTCGACTGCGAGCTCCGCATCCTGGGCTGGTCGGCAAAGGGCGAGCACCAGATCGCGACTGCCTGGCGCCTGCTCACAAGTGCCGAAACGATTGACAGCGGGGGCCCGACCACGGTGCCGTGGCTGGACCGGCGCTTGATGGTGGCTGCGGTCGTCGCCCGCACCGGCCTCGCCGACAGCGCGAGAGCCGTGCTGCTGCGAGCCCGCAGGGGCGCGCAAGACGACAGTCTCGCGGCGCAGATCGCCGACGAGGAGGCTTACGTGCGGCTGTTACTCGGGGAACGAGACGAAGCGCTCCGCTTGTTGACCGGCTACCTCCGGTGGAGGCCCCAGTCCCGCGAATCGATCGGCCAGAGCCCCTGGTTCCGGCCGCTACGCTCCGATTCACGGTTCAGGGCCCTGGTCGGGCTCGAGCCCTGAGGGCTACCTCTCGTAGCCCGAACGCCCCCCCGCGTAGAATCCCTGTACAAACCCCCTGCGCAGCGAGTCGGCGGAGGCGGCGCCCAACAAGCGCTGGTAATAGGGGATGACGAACTTGTCTATGGCGCTCAGGGTGAAGAAGAGAGCGTCCACTTCGGCTCTCGGATACGTGGTGGACTGAGGTGGACCCGATCTCACGAACACCGTCACGCGGACGGAATCCACCCGCGAAGCGCCGACCGCGAAGGAGCGCGTCGGACACTTGTAGACCGTGGGCCAGTAATGCGGACAAGCGCTCAGCGCGTAGCGGACCTCGCCCGGACCGTCCAGAGGAGCGACGTACGGGCCGAACACGCTGTAGCCTCTGCCCGCCCGCGGTAGCGCGCTCGTAGCCGAGTCCCTGGTCGAGAAGACCCCGTACACCGGATAGGGGGACCGGAACGCCGCGACCACGTACACGGGCTGGCCCGTGCGGTATCCGTCCACGGCTTCGCCCAGGACCTTGAGGAGTGTGGCTGTGGTGGTGTCCTGGGCCGCGGCCACGTTGGCCCGCAGGCCAAGCCATAGCGCCGTGGCAAGTGCCAGGCGGGTCCGGCGGTACGTCGTCATAGTAGCCTCCTGTTAGGCTTGAGGCTGTAGCCCGGTTCCGGCATCGTCAAGCGGCCCGAAAGGCACACTGTGAGCGCACTCCGTCCGACCGTCTTGCTGCTGCTTGCGGCCTGTCAGCCGCAGCGCCTGCTCCTCCTCGACCCGGCGCTTTCCGACCCCGTCGTGCTGCAGAGCACCGCCCGCCCCTGGCACGACCTCGGCTACACGGTCGAGTATCGCCGCTTCTATCCCCATCTCACGCGCCAGGACCTCAAGCGCTACCGCACGGTGATCGTGCTCGGCGGGCGCGAGCCCGAGGGTCCCTCGGACGGCCTCTCGGCGGGCGATCTTGCGATCCTGAACGAGTGGCTGGGGCGCGGCGGTGTCGTGGTACTGGGGTATGCGGGCGACGGGGAGGGGTACCTCGACCGCTGGATCGCGAACCGCTGGCTCGAGTCCCTCGGTGCGGGACTCGCGATCGGTGACCGCGTGCTGGAGGACACCGCGACCCGCCGGCCGGCAGTCGCGCTCGCGCAGCCCTGGGCCGAGGCGCGCCGCGTGGGCGACGAGCCCCTCGGTTCGGCGTTCGACCCCTTCCCGCTCGACCGGAACCACGTGATCCTCGCGCGCGACCGGGGCGCCGTGCTCGCGACGGCGAGCCGCCAAGCCTTCGTCCGGACGCCGACGGGCCCCGCGGCGCGCGCCGGGGCGGCGACGGTGGCCGCCGTGCGCGTGGGCGAGGGGCTCGTCGTCGTGATCAGCCGGCACGCGCTGGGCGCGCTCGGGCCCCAGTACCGCGCCACGACGATGCCACCGCTCCAGCGCGACGCCAGCAAGCGCACGCGCGATTTCCTGATGGGCCTGGCGCGCTGGACGCGGCGCCCCGCCGAGTGGGCGCACGTGCCGGCGGCCGCGCACGGCGTCCCGCTCGCGCTCACCCCCGCGCCCGGGCCGCTCGAGTGGCAGCCTCCACGACTCGCGCCGCCCGAAGGGGTCACCGTCACGCCGCTGCCCCTCCAGCCGGTCGCCCTCGGACGCCCCCCCGGCTCGCCCGCCTGGCTGCAGGGCCTGCGGACGCTGTGGAGCCCGCTGCTCGCGTCTCGTGACGGGCGCGGCGTACCGCGGCCCGCTGCCGCGTTCGACTCGCTCGTGAGCTTCCTCGACGTCGGCGGGCTGAACCTGCTCGCGGGCGACGCGGACCCCTGGGCCAGCGACACGGTGCGCGCGCGCCGCGACGAGCGTGATCTACTGCGGCGGGCCTGGAGCGATGCCGTGACACGCCTCCAGCCCACGAGCGTCGCGTGGATCCCCGCCTTCGACCCCCGCGACGCCCGCATCCCGCTGGCTGATTCGTCCCGCGGCGCACGCGGCGAAGAGATCGCGACGTGGTGCGCGCTCGATTCGCTCCTCTGGAAGGACATCTTCTCGACCGCCTACGGAGCGCTCGCCCGGCTCGCCGCCGAGCAGCGCGCCCTCGTGATCGCGCTGGCGCTGGACCAGTGGCACGACGCGCGCGCCGGCGCCGACTACACGATGGGCCAGGAATTCTGCGATGCGGCCTGGCGGCCCACCATGGCCCGGCTCGGCCGGCAGGGGTCGTTCGACTCTGTGCCGGTGAGTGAGCGCTACGGCACGCTGCGCGAGGCAGGCTTGTTGGCGCAGTACTACCAGGCGCTCGAGGACCAGGTCGCCGAGCGCGGCGCGGCGCTGCGGGACCGCGTGCTCAAGCTACGGCGAGACCTCTACTTCGCGTTTCGTTTCAGCCACGCGCCCGCCGACTGGTTCTCGCTCGGCCTGCTGCGCGGCTTCGCGATGCCGGATCGCCCCCTGCTGCTGTTCACGCCCGAGCTCTCCACGCGCGAGTTGCTCGGGCTGTACCGGTCGCGAGGCATCAACGCCGTGCACGCCACCGAGCTCGCGCCAGCGATCCTCGCGACGCGGGATTCGGCCGGGCTGCGCCAAGCGCTGTTCAAGGAAAACGACGGCTTCTGGCTCGACGCCGACGCGGCGATGCCTCCGGGCGGGGGCCCGCGGCCCCCCGGCGGGCGACTCCCCGCTGACAGCCTAGCGCGCCTGCTGAGGCGCCTGATGCGCTAGGCTTGCCCCCGCCCTCTCCCGGTCAGTAGCTTTCCCCGCGGGAGGCGGTAGGGTGCGATGGTCGCGGTGCGCCGGCTGGACGGGCGCGCCGAGGAAAGTCCGAGCTCCGTAGGGCAGACTGCCAGGTAACGCCTGGGCGCCGCAAGGCGACGGAAAGGGCCACAGAAAACAGACCGCCCTTTTCTCCAAAGGGTAAGGGTGAAAAGGTGGGGTAAGAGCCCACCGCGCGCCTGGCAACAGGCGCGGCACGGCAACCCCCGGTCGGAGCAAGGCCAAGTAAGCAGCGAGACCCGGCCCGGGTCGTCTGAGCTGCGGGTAGGCCGCATGAGGTGGCTGGCGACAGCCATCCCAGAGAGATGACCATCTGCCCCTCATCAGCGGGCATACAGAACTCGGCTTATGGCCCTACCGTCTCCGCTCCCCATGACGGCCAAACCGTACCCTCCGCACTGGGAGGCGGTCGCCGACCTGCGCGTCTTCCGGACCACGTCCCAGGAATGGGAGAAGCTCATCGGCTGGCGCGCCGACATGCGCAAGCGCGGCTGGAAGCTGCTGCGCGTCTCGAGCGAGGGACAGGAAATGGTCGCCATCTTCGGGCGCACCAAGAGCGACCGCAAGGGAGCGTGAGGACGGTCGCGATGACCCGCGGTCTGCG
Organism: Gemmatimonadota bacterium; assembly: GCA_003222115.1. Lineage (GTDB taxonomy): Bacteria > Gemmatimonadota > Gemmatimonadetes > Gemmatimonadales > GWC2-71-9 > AG29. Next base: position 115,302 of record QHUL01000050.1, read on the forward strand.
GAGCTTGGGGGCCGCGTTGGCGGCCGCCTGTGCCTCCGGCGGCCATGCCGCCACCCCGACCTCCACCCCCACAGCCCCCACCCCGGCGACCACCCGCACCGCGGGGCCACGCGCGCCCGCGCCGGTGCGTTACGGTCCGAGCGTCCTGCGCTACGTGGTCCACCGGCGACTGCACATACAGCAGGCGCTGGGCGGTCAGCCGCAGTCGCAGGACCTCGGCGCCCAGATCTTCGTCGTCCTCCTGATCACGGGCCCGAGCGACAGCCTCGGGTATCGCGCCAGCTTCACGGTGGACTCGGTCGTCGCGGACTCCGGTACGCCGGCCGTCGTCGCCGTGAGCATGACCCGCGCGCGCCGGCTCGTGTTCGACGGCCGCCTCGACGGGCGCGGGGAATTCCGCAACCCGGCGGCCTCCGACACGGCGCTCGCCCAATCCCTCATTCAGCTGCTCGGCAACTTCCGCGACTTCCTGCCGCGCCTTCCGGCCGAGGGCCTGAAGCTCGGGGCAGATTGGACGGATACCCTGGCTGGAACGCAGCGCGGAGGCGGGGCGCTCGTCACCCGCCGAACCATCGCCCATAGCGCCGCCGCGGCGTGGGAAGATCACGGCGGCGTCCACAGCCTGCGCCTCGACATCGGGGCGAGCTACACGATCCAGGGGTCGGGCGACGGCGGCGGCCAGCCGTTCGAGCTGGGGGGCACGGGCAGCGTCAGCGGAGTGGCCTACGTCGCGGCGGACGGCCGCTACCTGGGCGGCGAGTCGCGTGACTCGTCGAGCCTGACGGTGAGCTTCCCTGTCCAGGGACTCGGCATCCCGGTCATCCAGGTCACCCGGTCGTCGGTGGCGGTGCGGCCGTAGTGGAAGGCGGTCGGGCGGTTAGGCGGACAGGCGGACAGGTCGGCTTGCTCGTCCTCCTCGCCGCGGGCGGGTCGGCGCAGGTCGCGCCCAACCGGGCCACCGCCTACCTCCATCCGAGCGACCTCACCGACGCGCGCGCCCTGTGGGTGAATCCGGCCGGCCTGGCGCGCGGGCTCGAAGCGTCCGTGAACGCCGACGTCACGGTCGGCGACCCTGGGGCGGCAGGCCGCCTGCGCCAGCTCTCGTTGGGATTCAACTCTCGGGGCCTCTCCTTCGGCTACCAGCGGGACGTGTTTGACGGGGGCCTCCGCGGTCACACGTACCGGGCCGGCCTCGCGGGAACCTACCACGGGCTCGGGGTCGGGATCGCGACGAGCCTCTACCGGGGCGCCGCCAGCGGCGCGAGCTGGGACTTGGGCCTGACCTACGCCCTGCAGCCGACGCTGGCGGCGGCGGCCGTCATCACGAACATCGGCCAGCCGACGATCCGCGGGGTCCGGCTCACCACCACCTACATCCTCGGGCTGAGCTGGCGACCGCTGGGGCCGCGGGCGGCGCTGTCGGCGCACGCGCGGTTCAGCACCGACACCACGCAGGAGGGGTACGCCGTGGGCGGGCGCTGGAGCGCGCCCGGCCGGCTCGCGGTGAGCGTCCTCGCCCGACTCGACACGGACCGCCACCTGCGACGCACCGGACTCGCGGTCGGGCTGTCTGTGGGCGCGCGCGACATGCTCGGGGCGGTCGCGAGCACGCCGGGGGACGTGAGCCGGATCGAGAGCGCGAGCCTGTACGGCGTCTCCAAGCGTACCCCGCGCCGCTAGAACCGCGTGCGCACGCGGGCGCCCGACCGCCCGTCCTCACGCAACAGCGGGTCCAGGCGCCGCGCCAGCACGTAGAGGCCGCGCGGCGACAGGTTTGTAAAGACCGTATCACGCCGCCCCCCCGCCACGCGCAACACCAGCACGAACCGCGGCCCGACGCGCCAGCGTACGCGGAATCCGTAGGCTACGCCCTCCCGCGGATAGGTGCGAGCGCCGCGCGGCGTCGCCACGGCGACCCGGCGCTTCCCGACAAGCAACAGGACTGAATCCTGGGGCCCGTCCGGGATGAACGCGAACAGCCCCGTGTCTCGCGGCAGCAGCGCGCCGCGCCGGCGCAGCGCGGCGGTGAGGCTGTCCGGGAACGGTGCCGTGGCATCGAGCCGGGGCGGGCCGCTCAGCACCGCCCAAGCGACGACGCCGGCGCCCGCCACGAACGCCACAACCACGAGACATCCCACCATTCCGACACCCACCAAGGACTTGATCGCCGTGGACATCCAGCCGTAGCGGAGCTTGACCCGGTCACGCGCCGCGGTCGGAAGCGCGCCCACCAGCGCCCGGCTCACCTCTTCAGCCGTCTGGTAGCGCTCGGCGGGGTCCTTGGCGAGCATCCGGTCCAGCACCGCGGCCAGCGGCTGCGAGACGTCGCTCCGCAGCCGCGTAATCGGGATCGGGGTGGCGGTGGCCTGCTTCATGAGGATCGATTGCGCCGATTCTCCGTCGAAGGGCGGCTCCCCCGCGAGCATCTGGTACAGCACGACGCCCAGCGAATAGATGTCCGAGCGGCCGTCCGTTCGCTCGCCGGTCGCCTGCTCCGGGCTCATGTATTGCGGCGTCCCGACTACCATTCCCTCGGTCGTGAGCTGCGAGGCCGCCGCCTCGGCCGCCTTGGCGATACCGAAATCGGTGACGACGACGCGGCCCGTCGAGTCGATGAGGATGTTGTCGGGCTTGACGTCGCGGTGGACGATGCCGCGCCCGTGCGCGTACGCGAGCGCGTCGGCGACCTGCCGCGCGATGCGCGCCGCGTCGCCGATCGTCAGGCGCCGCTCCTTCTCCAGCAGCTGGCGCAGCGACGGCCCGTCGACGCACCGCATGACGATGTAGAGCACTTCGTTCTTGAAACCGCCCACCTTGTAGATGGGCACGATGTTGGCGTGCTCCAGGTGGGCGATGGTGCGCGCCTCGCGCACGAAGCGCTCGGCGAGCGCGGGGGAGGGTGTGAGGCCGAGGTCGAGGACTTTGATCGCCACGTCGCGGTTGAGCGCGGCGTCGTGAACGCGAAAAACGGCGGCAAAGCCGCCTTCGCCCAAGAGGGCACCGACGGTAAATTCGTCGCCCAGGGCTTGTTGCAGGCGACGACGGAGCGTGGAGAGATCCAGGGTGCCCATGGCGGACGCGAAACGTAGGAAGCTCGGGCGCTGGGCGCTAGGGTTCGCAGCGATAGCGCTCGCGTGGCTCGTCGGCGTGTGGCCGCCGCCCCTGTGGTGGCGCGATCACTGGCCGTGCGAGACGGCGATGATGCGGGAGGTCGAACGTTCCACCCCTCCAACCTTCCACCCTACCGCCTTGAAGGACATCTCCCCGGTCCTCCAGCGCATGGTGATCATCGGCGAGGACTCGCGCTTTCGCACGCACCGGGGAATCGATCCAGCCGAGATCGCGGACGCGCTGGGCGTGAACGGGCACAGCGGATGGCGGACCACGCTCGGCGACCTGTGGCGGCACCGCGACCGGCTGCGGGGCGCGAGCACCATCACCCAGCAGCTCGCGAAGAACCTCTATCTGTCGGCGTCGCGCAATCCGCTCCGCAAGCTCAAGGAGGCGGTGACGGCTGTGTCGCTCGAGCTCGCGCTGCCCAAGGACCGCATCCTCGAGCTGTATCTCAACGTGGCGGAGTGGGGGCCGGGGATCTGGGGGGCGGACGCTGCAAGCCGGGCCTACTTCGGCGTCCCCGCCGCGGGCCTCGACGAGCGGCAGGCGGCGGCCCTCGCCGCCACGCTACCGCATCCCCGCACGTCCAATCCCACCTTCCGGACCGACCGGATGCTCGAGCGCCGCAATCTCATCCTGGCGCGCTATCATGGGGTGGACGTGTACATCCCGCCCGCCGCGGAGGAAATCGATTCGCTGGTGGTGCCGGAGGTGCTGGTGCCGGCGCCGGAGTCGCTCAAGGTTGAGGTGCCAGCGTCACGCGACACCATCCTGGACACGGCGAAAGCGCGCAGCGACAGCACGTAGCCTTGGACGTCTAAGACCTCTCTCCTCTGCCCCTCTAGTCTACCAACCTCAATGGCATGACAAGCGCCATGTAGCTCGCCGGATCGTTCCACCCCACCGGCTCGACGGTGGCCGCGCGCTCGGGGGCCTTGAAGGTGAGGCGAACCTCGTCGGTCGGCATGTACTTGAGGATCTCGAGCAGGTACATGGCGTTGAACCCGATCTCCAGCGGCTCGCCCTCATAGGTGACGGGGAGCTCGTCCTGGGCCTCCCCCAGGTCGGGCGTTTGCACTGAGAACTTCACGGTACCGCCGGCGAAGGCGAGCCGGATCCTGTGCGTCTGGTCGCTCGCGACCACGCTCATACGGCGCAGCGCCCCGGTCATCGCAGCCTTGTCCACCGTGGCCGCCTTGTCGTTCTCGCGCGGGATCACCTGCTCGTAATTCGGATACGGTCCTTCGATCAGGCGCGAGAATACCAGCGTGCCACCCGCCCGGAAGCCGATGTGGTTGTCGCTCTTCGCGATCTCGATCTCGGCGTCGGCGGGATACAGGCGGCGCACCTGCTCGAGCGCCTTGGGCGGCACGATCAGGTCGGCGGTCGAGCCGCCCTTAGCCGGCACGTCCATCTTGGCGAGCCGGTGGCCGTTCGTCGCGACCATGCGCATGCGATCGGCCCGCAGCTCCCACAGCACGCCGTTCAGGATCGGCCGACTCTCCTCCGTGGATGCGGCGAACGTCACGTGTCCCACGAGCTTGTGCACGACGCCCGCGGCCGCCTTCCAGGCTCCGTCGAACTTGACGGCGGGGAACGAGGGGAACTCCTCGCGGGGTAGGCCCAGCAGCTTGAACTTCGCGCGCCCACATTCGAGCGAGACCCGCGCTTCGCCCGCCGCCGTGACGCGGACCGGACCGCCCGGGAGCTCTCGCACGATGTCCACCAGCTTCTTGGCGGGCAGCGTCACAGCTCCTTCCGTGTCCACCTCAGCCGGCACGGTCGTGCTCACGGCAATATCCAGGTCGGTGCCGGAGAGCCGCAGGCCGGGCTTCGCGGCCTCGACCAGCACGTTGGCCAAGACCGGCAGCGTCGTCTTGGCGGGGATCGCTGCCGCCACCGCCAGCAAGCCCTCCTGCAGCTGCTCCCGGGTGATCGTGAACTTCATGCGGCCGGCCCGCCTCTTCAGGTGTGGGTAAGAGAAGCTACCTCTATACTACTTGATAAGACTAGTAGTAGTAGTAGAGGGCGGGGATATGTGGGTGAGGGCCGCAACTCCAGGCCGCGCGGTCCGCTGCCACCGCCAGTTCATGTGAGTAGGACGTGGGGCATGGGGAAAGAGTGCGCCGTTTCCACGCCGGCGCCCTACACCCAACACGCCGCCCACATTTCCAATCCGCATGTGGGCTACAATGCGGACAACTCCTGGCGCGCCATCTCGACGCGCTCCTTGAACGTCCGGTCCCGGATCATTTGCCGCTCGACCTTGTCGACCGAGTGAATCACGGTGGAGTGATCCCGCCCGCCGAACGCCTGCCCGATCTCCACGAGCTGCATCCCCAGCATGTCGCGGGCGAGGTACATCGCCACCTGGCGCGGGACGGTGAGGGTCTTGGTGCGGGCCTTGGAGCGCAGCCCCTCGGGGGTGACTCCCCACCGCCGCGCGACGACCTCCTGCACGCGGTCGATGCTCGGCGTCGGATGGCCGACGTAGCTCGCGCCTTCTTCTCCCTGGCGGATCTTGTCGGAGAGCGCCTCGCGCGCGAGCTCGATCGTCACCTCGCGGTTCTTGAGCGAGGCGAAGAGCAGCAGCTTGATGATGCAGCCCTCCAGCTCGCGCACGCTCGACCGCACGTGCTCGGCGATGAACCGCAGCACGTCGTCGGGGATCGTGAGCTCGAGGTGATCCTGCTCGGCTTTCTTGCGCAGGATGGCGATCCGGTGCTCGAGATCCGGATGCCCGATGTCGGCGACCATGCCCCACTCGAAACGGGAGATGAGGCGATCCTCGAGCCCGGGGATCTCCTTGGGCGGCCGGTCCGACGTGAGCACGATCTGCTTGTGGGCCTCGAACAGCGCGTTGAAGGTGTGGAAGAACTCCTCCTGGGTCATCTCCTTGCCTTCCAGGAAATGCACGTCGTCCACCAGGAAGAGATCGACGTCGTTGCGGTAGCGCCGCCGGAATTCCGACATCGTACGCGCGTGGATCGATTCGATGACCTCGTTGATGAACTGCTCGGCCCCGAAGTACTGCAACCGCGTGCTCGGGTTCCGCTTCAGCACCGCGTGAGCGATCGCCTGCATCAAGTGCGTCTTACCGAGGCCGGTGGCGCCGTAGATGAACAGCGGGTTGTAGGTCTTGCCCGGCGCCTCCGCCACCGCGTGCGCCGCGGCGGCGGCGAGCTCGTTCGACTTGCCGATGACGAACGTCTGGAAGGTGTAGCGCTCGTTGAGAGGGGTCGTCGCGATCGCGGACTTGTCCGCTCCCGCCTCGACCCGCGGCGCCACGAAGAAGTCCATCTGTGGGCGCTGCTGGCGGTCTTCCTGTACGCGGAACACAACTGCGGTGGGACGGCCGAACACGCGCTCGGCGGCGCGCGCCAGCACGTCCCCGTGCTTCGTCTCGTTCCACTCCACCGCGAACTGGTCCGGTGCCCCTACGATCAGCCGGCCGTCGTCGAGTGCGATCGGCACGGCCGGTTCGAGCCAGGTCCGCACCGTCGCGTCGGGAAGTTCGCGTCGCGCCTCGTCGAGCAGGCGCTTCCAGGCTTCTTTAGTAGACTGCTCCATCGACGAATGACAAAGGTGGGACGTCCAGAAGGGCGGCCCGAAACTACGCCCCGCATGTGGAAAAGTCAACCTTGACCCGTCCCGCCGCAAGCGTGTACGTTTCCCGGCCTCACGAGAGGTCTCCATGGGTCCGACGTATCGTCCGCGCAACACGCGGCGCATTAAGAAGCATGGTTTCCGAGCGCGCATGAAGACCGTGTGGGGCCGCGCCGTGCTCTCGCGTCGGCGCAAGAAGGGGCGCAAGCGCCTCGCCGTGCGCCTCCCCTCGAAGCACAGGAGCCGCTAACGGGCGAACGGTTCCCGCGCCGCGTGCGCCTCGCCCGCGGCTCGGATCTCGCCGCCTGCTGGGACGAAGGGCGGCGCCTCCACAGCATGCACACCGACATCGCCTGGCGCCCCAACCACGCGGGTCACCCGCGCACCGGAGTCATCGTCCCCCGCTTTCAGCACACCGCCGTGGCCCGCAATCGGGTGCGCCGACGCCTGCGAGAGATTCTCCGGCGCGAGCTCCTTGGCAAGCTGCCCTCCGTTGATCTCGTGGTGCGAGCGAAACGCTCCGCGTACGCCGCCTCCTTTGCAGACCTGCGCGCCGAATTGACGGCCTGCGTGAGCCGCGTCACATGAATTGGCGTCGCTGGCCGCGTCGCGCGGCGATGGGACTGATCCGCGCCTACCAGATGACGCTGTCGCATCTGGTGTTCACGCAGTGTCGTTTCACGCCCAGCTGCTCGCAGTACACGCTCGAGGCGGTCGAGCGCCACGGGGCGCTCCGAGGAAGTTGGCTCGGCGTGAAGCGCATCCTGCGCTGCCACCCGCTGCACCCGGGCGGCTACGACCCGGTGCCCTAGGATCCCAACCGTGGAACGACGCGTCATCCTGGCCATCGTGCTGATGCTCATCGTGGCGGTGCTGCCGAGCATTCTGTTTCCCCCGAAGAAGCGGTCGGTCGGTCGGACGGTGGGACGGCCGGACACCGTCGCGGCCGCCCGCCCCAGCGCACCCGGGCCGACCGCCGTGCCGACACCACCGTCCGTCATTCCCACTGTCCGACCGTCCGCCGCCGAAACCGTGTGGGTCACGAGTCCGCAATATCGGTTTGGTTTCAGTACCCTGGGTGGGCGGCTCGTCGAGGCCCAACTCCTTGAATACAAGTCATTTGCGCCCGGGGACTCGGGGCGGCCCGTACAACTCGTGCCGGCTGACCGGCCCCTGCTCACCCAGTGGCTCGTGCTCGGCGCGGACACGGTGGCGCTCGCGGATTGGAGCTTCACCCCGAGCGAGCGCGAGGTACGCGCCGCGGGCGACAGCGCGACGTTGACGCTCGCCGCGCAGCGGGGTGCTGCCCGCGTCGAGGTGCGCTACACCTTCCGGCCCGACGACTATCGCTTCGCGGTGCGGGGTCACGTCACGGGCCTGGGTCCCGCGGGAGCGGTGCTCGTCGTGAGCCTGGGCGACGGCTTGCGGTCCGTAGAAGCGGACACGGTGGACGACCGACGACACTACGCCGTCGTGACCAAAGCGACACAGACGCAGAGCACCTCGTTCGGGTCGGTGAAGCCGGGCGAAGTGAAGGTGTTGGACGGGCCGTTCGAGTGGGCCGGCGTGAAGTCGAAGTACTTTCTGCTCGCGGCCCTCGCCGTGGAGGAGCACCAGCCGCGGTTCGGTGGCGGCGTAGTGGTCGGGGGCCCGCGCAACGGCGGGCCCTCCGCTCGCGCGGCGTTGCGCGTCACGTTGCCGGTCCCACCAGCGGGTGATTTCCGCTACGAGCTGTATGCGGGCCCGCTCGAGCATCGGCGGTTGGCGCGCCTCGGCCACGACTTCGATGATGCGAACCCGTACGGCGGCATCCTACGCCCGGCCATCCACCCGGTGTCGATCCTCGTCGTCAACGTTCTCTTGTGGATGCACGAGCGCCTGAACCTGCCCTACGGATGGGTGCTCGTGATCTTCGGCGTGCTCGTGCGCCTGCTCCTGTGGCCGCTGAACCAGAAGGCGATGGAGTCGAGCATTCGGATGCAGGCGGTTGCGCCGCTCATCAAGGAGACACAGGACCGTTTCAAGAACGAGCCGGAGAAGCTGCAGCGAGAGATGCTGCGCATCTACAAGGAGCATCAAGTGAACCCGTTCGGCGGGTGCCTGCCGATGCTCCTGCCCATGCCGGTGTTGTTCGCGCTGTTCTTTGTGTTCGCGAACACCATCGAATTCCGGGGCGTGCCGTTCCTGTGGCTCCCCGACCTGTCGCGCCACGACCCGTATTACATCATTCCCGTGCTGATGGGCCTGTCGATGTTCGTGCTCTCCAAGGTCGGCCAGCTCGGCGTGCCGCCCAACCCGCAAGCGCGGATGATGGCGTACACGATGCCGCTCGTGATGACGCTGGTGCTGTTTCGCTTCGCCTCCGGCCTGAACCTGTACTACGCCGTGCAGAACGTCTTCAGCATTCCGCAGCAGTATCTGATCGCGCGGCGGCGGCTGCGGCAGCAGGGCAAGCCTCCGACGTAACCGGGACCGTGCTGTCCGACCCCATCGTGGCCCTGGCCACGCCGCCCGGCCGTTCCGCGCTGGCGCTGCTCCGCCTTTCCGGCACGGGAGCCTTCGAGGTCGCGGCCCGCTGTCTCCGCCCCTTCCTCGCCGAGCCGCCCCGCACGGCGCGGCGAGCGCGGCTCGTCCACCCCGCGAGCGGCGAGCCGCTCGATGAGGTCCTGGCGGCGTGCTTTCCCGGGCCGCGCTCGTTCACGGGCGAGGACCTGGTCGAGGTCACGACGCACGGGGGGTTGCTCGTTCCCGGCGCGTGCGTGGCCGCCCTCGTCGTGGCGGGCGCGCGCCCCGCCCAGCCCGGCGAGTTCACGCGCCGCGCCCTCCTGAACGGCAAGCTGGACTTGCTACAGGCCGAAGCGACGGGCGATCTGATCGACGCCGGCTCCCCGGCACAGCGGCGCCGCGCGCTCCAGCAGCTCGATCGCGGGCTCTCGCAGCGGCTGGAGGCGCTGCGCGTCGAGATCCTCGAGCTCGAGGCGCTGATCGCCTACGATATCGACTTCCCGGAAGAGGACGAAGGCCCGGTGAGGCCGGAGCGCGTGGCCGGCGCGTGGCGCGCCGTGCGCGACCGGCTCGCCGTGTTGCTGCGGACCGCCGCCGAGGGCGAGCGGTTGCGGGAGGGGGCGCTGCTCGTCATCGCGGGTCGCCCCAATGCGGGGAAGTCGTCGCTCTTCAACGCGCTCCTGGGCCGCGAGCGGGCGATCGTCACGGACGTTCCGGGCACGACCCGCGACGCCATCGAAGCCGGCGCCGTGATCGAGGGATTTCCGTTCCGGCTCGTGGACACGGCGGGCCTGCGTGCGAGCGTGGATCGGGTCGAGCGGCTGGGGATCGAAGTGAGCCGGAAGTACTTGGCCGCCGCCGACCTGATCTTGTTCTGTGAAGAAACGGGGGACGTGGGGCGTGGGGCGGGGGACGATGCGGCGCGAGCTCAGTTCCTGGCTCAGTGTAGCGGGCCCGTCGTGATCGTCGAGACCAAGGTCGATCTTGCCGGGAGCGCTCGCGCGCCCGACCGCCTGGGAGTGTCGGCGGTGACGGGGGAAGGACTCGACCTCCTGAAGAGCCGGCTTGCGGAGGTGGCGTTCGGGCGGCTGCTCGAGCTGGGCGACGTGGAGCCGGTCGTGACGCGCGCGCGGCATCGGGTGGCGCTGGAGCGAGCGCTCGGGGAGCTCGAGGCGTTCTGGGGGGCGCGGGAGGGCGGGGTGGACGCGGCGGCTGCGGCCACGCACCTGCGCGCGGCAGTGGGCGCCCTCGACGACTTGATCGGCGTCGTGACGCCGGACGACGTGCTGGACCGCGTATTCAGGACCTTCTGCGTGGGGAAGTGAGCCGCGCGACTCGGTGCCGCGCGCCGGGGTAGCTACGGAGGCGGGGAGGCGGTCTATTTCCAGCCCAACGCGGGCCGCGCTGCGGCCGTAGGTAGTGTGCCAACGCGCCACACCGAGGAGGACCTCAGTCGATGGATGCCCAGCCCCAGGCGGTGCCGACCATGCGTTCGCCCGAGCGCTGGCTCGCGGTCCTCCGGATCGCCGTCGGCCTGTGGTTCCTGAAGGCGCTCGTCACGAAGCTGAGCGTGACCCTGCTGTGGGGGTTCCTGCCGTTGCCCACTGCGTCCGAGCGCTGGCTCCACGTGATGCCGATCCTCGTCGGGAAATACGGCGAAGGCAATCCGGTCGGCTTCTTCCGGGACTTCCTGCAGAACACGGTGATCCCGCACAGTCAGCTGTTCGCTCAGCTCACGGCGTTCGGCGAAGTCGCCGTGGGTCTCGGCCTCACAGCGGGCCTGCTCACGACGCTGGCGGCGGGCATCGGGCTGTTGCTCGTCGTCAACTACGGGCTGGCGGTGCAGTGGCAGGGCTCTGCGCAACAGGGCTTCCACTACATGCTCGTCGTGAGCCTGGTGGTCATCCTCGCCGCGCGGGCGGGACGCTACTGGGGGGTGGACGGCTGGCTGCGTCTGCGCCGGCCCGGATCGCTGCTCGCGCGCCTGCCGCTCGGCTGAGCGGGCCCGCTCACGGAATGTAGAGCAGGTCGTTGGGCCGGTCACCCACGGGGATGGCCGCGACCACCTTCCGGGTCTTGGTGTCGATCACCGAAACGGTGTTAGACCGTCCGTCGGCCGTGTAGAGCCGGCTGCCGTCAGGCGTGAGCGCGATGCCCCACGGCCGCCGCCCCACGACGATCGTGTCGATCACGGTGCGTGTGGCCACGTCGATGACGCTGACACTGGCGGCCGCACCCTCCGTGACGTAGGCCAGCCGGCCGTCCAGGGTGAAGGCGACGCGCACCGGCTTCGTCTTCCGGTCCCGGATCGGGAACTGCCCGAGTACGCTGTCCGTGGCGACGTCGATGATCGTGACGTTGCCGCCCGCTTCCGCCGTCACCCACGCCTGGCGGCCGTCCGGGGTGAAGGCGACCGTGCGGGGATTGTCGCCGACGTGGATCGTGCGCAACTCGCGGCCGGTCGCGGCGTCGAGGACCGAGACGTTGTTGCTCGTCTCGGCGGTGACGTAGACCTTCTTGCCGTCGCGCGTGATCCCGATCCCCTCGGGCTCGACTCCCACCGGCGTGGCAAACCGCATCTGTCCCGTCGCGACGTCGATCGCGGACGCGTGGGCGATCTCCTCGTTCGAGACGAACAGCGTGCGACCGTCGGGGCTCACCACCACGAGCTCGGGATCCCGCCCCGCCGGGAGCGTCCGCGTCATCGTGGCTTTGGCCACGTCGATCACGCCGATCGCGTCGTCCTGACCGAGCGCGACGTACACGGTATGCCCGTCGGGGCTCAGTGCCATCCCCCGCGGCCGCTTGCCCACCGCGATGGTCCCCACCACCGAGCCGGTCGCGGGCGCGATCACACTGATCGTGTTCGCGATTTCGTTGCTGACGTACAACTGCGGCCCGGGTCGCTGCGCCGGGGCGGCAGTCGCGCACAGCGCGAGCGCCACGACGCTGGAAGCGCGTGCGGCCATCACCAACCTCCTCGATGCGATGTCAGTCGTTGAAGATCGCCTGGTCTCGATTGAGGGCCTTGTCGAGCCCCCGGATGCGGTCCTGGCCCCGGATAGTACGCAAGATGGCCCCCGTGAGGTCCGCCCCGGTGACGTCCGAGTCGGTGAGGTCTGCGCCGGTCAAATTGGCACGCGTGAAATTGACCTTGCGCAGGTTCGCGGCCGTGAGGTCGGCACCGGAGAGGTCGGCGCTCGTCACGTCGGTGCGCATCACCCCCATCGACTGGTTCCCCGGATCGGCGCCCAGATTGGCGTGCGCCAGGGTGGTGCGCACGAGCTTGGCGTTGGTCATGACGGCGATGACGCGGGCCCCGGTGAGGTCGGCGTCCGAGAGGTCGGCGCCCATCAGGATGGTCGCGAACAAACTGGCGTCGCGCAGGTCGGCGTGGCGCAAGTCGACGCGGTACATGACGGCGACGTCGAGGGTCGTCCCGGCGAAGACCGCCTGGCTCGCCACGGCGTCCGACAGCGTCACCGAGAACATCTGAGCCTTGGAGAAGTTGGTGCCCACGCAGCGGCAGCGGGACAGGTTTGCGCGCTTGAAGTCCACCCCGGCCAGATCGAGCCCGGAGAGGTCCTTGCCCGTCAGGTCCACGGGGTGCTGCGGCGTGGCGGCGGCGAGGGCCGCGAGCACCTGATCGCGGGTGAGCCGCTCGCCCTGGGGCACCTGCGCCGGGGGCGCGGTGGGGCGGGGAGGGTCGGCAGACGGCGAGTCGGCAGTCGCGAGCCGCCGCGCCATGGCGAGCGTCGCCTTCGGCAGCAGGTCGACGATGTCGCCCTTGATCTCAAACTCGTCGCGATAGCGCACCCGGCCTGTCGCCACGTCCACCATCGCCCCGTACAGCAACCAGATCAGGTTGGAGAGCCGGCTGATGCGCCCCGTCACGACCCGGTCCACGCCCAGGGCGCGGCCCAGGGTCACGGCGCACGTGAGGTCGCTACAGTCGCGGGGCGTGAGCCCGCGGGCGGTGAGCGCGGCCGCGACCCGGGGCTCCGCGGTGGGGACGTAACGCCCCATCGCCGTGAGGTCGGCGGCGAGCCAGCCCTCGGGCGTGTGGCCGCTCGAGCCCAGCGCCACGCGCACGCTGTCCGCATTGGGGTAGGCGCTTGCGTCGACCGTGACGAACTCGACGACTGCGACGGAGGTGCGTGCCGCCCCGTCCTGGGCCGGTCCCGGTGCCGGTGCGAGGGCGCTCAGGGCCGCCAGGGCCAAGGCGACATCCCCCGCGCCGCGTGTCACTGGCTCTTCTTGAGGTCCGACTCGCGGTGGGGCCGCCCGGGCTTGAGCCAGCCGTCACTGCGCGCCTTCGCGTAGAGATAGATCTCCTTGATGGCGGACGTGTCCAGCAGCACCTTCCACGCCGGCATCCCCTTTTCGGGGCGGCCGTTCCACGCCGTGTATTCGAACGAGTCGCGTGGGAAGGCCTGGCCCGCGGCACTCAAGACCCAGCGCAGGTCCGGCGCGGTCGGGAGGATGGGATTCATCGCGTCCTCGCCGTGGCACCGGAAGCAGTACACGTGCCACCACTTCCATCCTTGGTAGATGGAGTCCGACACGAGAAGGCTGTCCCGCGCCGCTGGGGCGGGCACGGCATGCGGCGCAGCGCTGTGCAGCTCCAGCATCGGCACGTTGTAGTCCCGCAGGATGCCGAGGATGTCGCTGCGCCGCCGGTCGATGACGGAGTCGAGCTGCGCCTTGAGCTCCTTGTCGCGGTGGCGCACGCCCATCGCCATGCTGAACGCGAACGGCAAGCCCGAGACGACGTCCGAATCGGGGAGCGGGACCAGCGTCAGCGCCACGGACTGACGCTTCACCCAGTAGCCCGCCTTGGGACCCCACACGACCGCGACGTTGATCGAGTCCTTCGCGACGGCCTCGATGATGTCTTGCGGGTGGTCGGCGTGCGGGTCCGCATTCAGGAAGTTCCCGAAGCCCACCAGGCCGAGGATGCCGCGGGCGCTCAGCGCGTGCGCGGGCGGCGTTTGCGTGTAGTCGTAGCCGATCATGTTGACGCCGATCTTGAGGTGCTTGAGCAGCGTGTCATCGAGCGAGCGGAGGGTCAGCCCGCGGTCGGCGCGGTACACGAGGTAATACGTCGAGCGGTAGTACGGCTTGGTGGTCGCGACGGGATCGAAACCGACGGGCACGTTGATGAGGACGTCGCAGAAGCCGCCGAGGATGGTGTTCCGCAGGAAGCCGCGCCGCTCGGGCCACCAATAGTTGATCACCGCGGCGTTCAGGTCGCTCGCGACGAGCTGCGCGATCTTGTTCTCGAAGCCCTCCCCGCGGTCGTTAGAAAAGGGGAGGTTGTACGGGTCGGCGCAGACTCGCAGATCGGTGTCTCCCCGTCTCGGCCCGCTGCCCAGGGTGAGGGCCACGAGCGCAGCGAGGCCGGCTGCCCCCGCCAGCTTCATCGGTGTGCGGCGCATCGATCTCCCGTCGTGTAGTTGTGAAGAGCTAGCTCAATACTACACCCGGTGCCGGAGCCCGTTTCGCTCCGGCACCGGGTGCCCTGCCCACAGCGGAAACCTGTGGGAGTCTACGACCTCGGCCTTACAGCGAGAACACGAGCAGTGTGCCGCCCGCGTTGCTCTGGTTGATGTAGTCGCCGAAGGCGCCAATCGCGCCCAGCGCAGCCGTCGGATCTTCGGGTCCGATCCCGAGCGCCACGCCGGCTCCGGCCCATCCGCCGATCCCCGAGAGCACGGCGACGTACTGCTTGCCATCCGGCCCGAGGTAGGTCATGGGGTTGCCGATGATGCCCGACGGGCACTTGAACCGCCACAGCTCCGTGCCGGTGTTCGGGTCTACGGCCTTCAACCAGCCTTCCATCGTGCCGTAGAAGACCACGCCGCCGGCGGTCGCCAGCGCGCCGCCGTAGGCAGCCAGGTTCTCCTTGATCTCCCACTTGATCTTGCCGGTCGTCGGATCCCACGCGATGAAGCGGCCGCGGTTACCGCCCGGGCCGGGGAACATGCGCACGATCGCGCCGACGTACGGTTGACCGGCGGAGTACTTCACTTCCACGCCCTCGTAGTCCATGCAGATGTTGTTCACGGGAACGTAGAAGAGCTTGGTCTGCGGCGAGTAAGCCGACGGCTGCTGATCCTTGAAGCCGATCGCGGCGGGACAGATGCCCTCGGTGTTCTTCTTCGAGGTGGTGCCGTACTGCGGGTTGCGCACCGGGACGCCCGTCGCCAGATCGATCTTCGAGGCCCAGTTCACCGGGCCGAAGGGCTCGGCCACGAGCACCTTGCCGTTCGTCCGGTCGACCGTGTAGCCGAAGCCGTTGCGGTCGAAGTGCACCAGCGCCTTCACCGGCTTGCCACCGATGGTGAGATCGACGAGCACGTTCTCGTTCACGCCGTCGTAGTCCCACTCGTCGTGCGGCGTCATCTGGTACGCCCACTTCACCTTCCCCGTTTCCGGATTGCGGGCCCAGATGGTCATCGACCACTTGTTGTCGCCCGGCCGCTGATCAGGATTCCAGCTGCCCGGGTTGCCGCTGCTGTAGTAGAACAGGTTCAGCTCGGGGTCGTAGGAATACCAGCCCCAGGTGGTCCCGCCGCCGCGCGTCCACTCGTCGCCCGTCCACGTGCTGACGCCGAGGTCCTTCCCCCGGTGCGACGCGTAGTTGGCGTTGGCGTCCCCTTCAATCCCGACCTCTGCGTCGGGCCCCGTGCTGTACATCGTCCACCGCTTCTGGCCGCTGTTCACGTCGAACGCACTCACCCGGCCGCGGACCCCGAACTCACCGCCCGAGATCCCCGCGATCACGATGTCCTTGATCACGATCGGCGCATTGGTCATGGTCGAGCCGGTCTTGTAATCGGCGTGCGGAACGCGCCACAGCTGCTTGCCCGTCTTCGCATCCAGCGCCAGCAGGTCGCCCGCGAGCAGCTCGATGAACAGCTTGCCGCTCGGATGGTAGGCGAGGCCGCGGTTCACCAGATCGCAGCACGCGATCGGCTTCGCCTCGGCCGGCTGGGCCGGGACGTGCTTCCAGATCATCGGCGCGCCCGGCTTGGTGAGATCGAGGGCGAACACGATGTTCGGGAACGCGCTGTGCACGTACATCACGTTGTTGATCACCAGCGGATTGCCCTCGTGGCCGTTGAGGACGCCGGTCGAGAACGTCCACGAGGCCTTGAGGCCCTTCACATTCGCCTTGGTAATCTGAGTGAGCGGACTGAACCGCTGCAGGTCGGGAGTCCGACCCGTCATGGTCCACTCGCCCGGATTCTGGGCGACGGCGGACGCCGCGAGCACCACCAAGCTCGCCGCGATGCCGGATAGCAGTTTAAACCGGTTCATAGCTGACCTCATGTTGAGTGATGAGGATGGTGTGAAAGTGTTTCACACAACCTTGCCTGTAAGCGTGCGAGCACCTACGCGCGTCACGGGGGTCCACGTTCCCAACAGGCCCGACACATACCGGACTATCCTCCATGCAGATTCCAACCGGGGAGTTAGGTTATATCCCCGGTTGGCCCCACTGTCAATCAGGGTCAAAAGCCCCACTTTTTCAGGGTGAAACGGGGGGCGCCCCGCGCGTCACGCGTGCCCCGTGCGCGCTGAAGCCACCGTCGTACACCACCCCCCCCGCGCCAAGCACGGCGCGGGCGCGAGCGGCGATGGCCTGCGACTCCTCCGAGCTCGCAGTGATCCCGTACACCGCCGGGCCCCACGAACTCTGCCCCACGCCCGCCGCGCCCCAGCCCCGCAGCCGCTCGACCATCTCACCCGTTGGACCGGGAGCGAACACACCCCCTTGGGCGGGTGCGAACCACCCGCCCGTGACCCGCTGCACCTCCGCGAGCGCCGCCCCGAAGGCCGGCAGATCCGCCTCCGCGATCGCGGGCAACAGCTGCATCAGCACGAGATGGGCGACCCGCTCGACATCGCGCGCGGCTGGCGCGGGCAGGCGGGCGAACGCCGCCGCTTCCTCCTCCCCCGTGAGCCCGGGCTTCCCGCGCGGCACCACCACGACGCAGCGCCACGCCCCGGGGAGCGGCAGGCGGGCGAGCAACGGCGCCACGGCGCCGTCCTCCCCTTTGCGGCCGCCCTCCAGCACGAAGCCGCCGAGCGCGAACGTCCACGTCCCGATGGCGGAGCGGCGGCCCCGCCCCACGGCGCGGGCCAACGCCGTCACCTCTGTAGGGAGTCCCCGCAGCTCGGCGAGCGCGCGGGCCACGGCGAGGGCGAGTTGCGTGCCGGAGCCGAGCCCCGAGTGCGCGGGGATGCCGCGGTGGACGACCAGGTGCGCCGCCGCGTCGGCCGCGGCGAGGCCGTGATGCCCGGCGAAGCGGCGCGCGAACTCGAGAGCGCGGTCGGCGTCGGGGCCTTCGGCCGACAGCGTCGGGGCGGGGCGGGCCTCGAGCAAGAGCGACGGCGACGGCACCGCCGCGCCCACACCGCCGAAGCGGCGGCCCAGGTCGCCGCGCAGGTCGAGAACGCCGAAGTGGAGGCGTGCCGGCGCCTCGACGAAGACCGGGCCCCGCACGCTCATGACGCGGCGGGCTGGGGTCGCGGCGCGGCGCGCACGTACTCCGTGAGCAGCGCCATCGCGTCCCGCTCCTGCGGGCCGGCCGTCTTGTCCACGATGACCTGGAGCCGTGCAAACTCGTCGCGGATCTGGTCCGGCGGCAGCAGCTGCGTCCGCGTCGCAAGGATCGCCGCTTCGATGACGGCATGCTTCGCCCGGTTGAAGCCGAGGAACTCGCGCCGGAAGCCGCGGTGCACGACGGCCGTGACGACCCGCGAGCGCGGCGGCGTGGCGTCGATCGCGCGGACCTCGAGCTCGCGCCACGAGCACGCGGCCTCGAGCACGGCCCCGCGGACCACGGCCGCGGGTGTGGCGGGAAACTGTGGGCTCGAAATCGCGGCGCGCGCGAACAGCAGGACGTCGTCCGTGAGATTCACCACGGCCGCCCTGGTCGCCCTCAGGTTCTTGAACGTGGCGGTCTCGAGGAACGGCTTGATGACGATCTCCTCCTCGCCCCACTCGACCCCCATGGGAGCGAAGTTCACCGTGCCCGCGGCGTCCATCGTCGTGAGGATCGACTCGATGATCACGCGCGGAAGGCGAGTGGGGCGGGGTCCGGGATGCGCACCCCCCCGTCGGCGTGCTGCGGCAGCGCGCGACCGTCAGGGAGTCCTTTAGGGTCGGTCGGCGCCTCCGGACCGTGCAGGAACCAGCCGAGCAGGCGGTAGCCGTGCTCGGTGAGCACCGATTCAGGATGAAACTGCAGGCCGATGACGCGGTGCCGCGCGTGCTCGACCGCCATGATCTCGCCGTCGTCCGACGTGGCGGTGACGCGGAGCTCGGCCGGCAGCGAGTCCCGGCCGATCACGAGTGAGTGGTAGCGGGCGGCCGGGAACGGGTTGGGGAGCCCGGCAAAGATGCCGCGGTTGTCGTGCCGGATGGCGGATGTCTTGCCGTGCATCGGCCGCCCGGCCCGCACGATCGCGGCGCCGTAGGCCGCGCCGATGCACTGGTGGCCGAGGCAGACGCCGAGGATCGGGGTCGTGGCGGCGAAGCGCCGCACCACCTCGGTCGAGATGCCCGCTTCCCCCGGCGTGCACGGTCCGGGCGAGATGATGATGTGCGAGGGCCGGAGCAGCTCGATCTCCTCCGGCGTGGTGGCGTCGTGGCGGCGTACGACGGGCTCTTCCCCCAGCTCGCGCACGTAGCGGGCGAGGTTGTAAACGAAGGAGTCGTAGTTGTCGATGAGCAGGATCATGAGGCTCCGGCGAGCGCGGCGATCACGCCGGCCGCCTTGTCGAGTGTTTCCCGATATTCCTGCTCGGGATCGGAGTCGGCCACGATCCCGCCCCCGACCTGAAAATACACGTCGCGGCCGAGCGCGAGACAAGTGCGGATGACGATGCTCAGGTCGAGGGTCCCACTGAGGCTCCAATAGCCGATCGAGCCGCAGTACACGGCGCGCTGGGTCGGCTCGAGCTCGGCGATGATCTGCATGGCCCGCACTTTGGGCGCTCCCGTGATCGAGCCGCCGGGAAACGCCGCGCGCAGGAGATCCGCAGGGTCGTGCTCCGGCGCGAGCTCACCGACGACCGTGGAGACGAGATGGTGCACGGTGGCGTAGTGCTCCAGCGCGAACAGCTCGGGCACGCGCACGCTCCCCGGGCGGCACACGCGCGAGAGGTCGTTGCGCAGCAGGTCGACGATCATGACGTTCTCGGCGCGGTCCTTGTCGCTCTCGGCGAGCGACAGCGCGAGCAGCAGGTCGTGCTCCGGGCTGATCCCGCGGGGGCGCGTGCCTTTTATCGGTCGCGCCTCGACCAGCGGACCGTCGTGCACCCGCAGGAACCGCTCCGGGGACGAGCTCGCCACCACGACGTCTCCGAAGTCGAGATACGCCGCGAAGGGGGCGGGGTTCACGCGCCGCAGCCGCGCGTACAGCTCGAGCGGCGGCTCCCGCAGCGGCGCCTGGAGCCGCTGCGACAGGTTCGCCTGGAAGATGTCGCCGGCGTAGACGTACTCGATGGTGCGCGCGACCGCGTCGAGGTAGGCCGCACGCGTGAAGTTGGAGCGCAGCCCCAACCGCTCGGCGTCGGGCACGTCGGGGAGGGGGTAGGACGGAGCGGATAGGCGGTTCGGCGGATAGGCGGTTAGACGGCCTGTGTCGCCCTCACGAACCGCCCCACCGCCTGCGACCGTCAGGGAGTCCTCTAGGGACCGCCTACCCGCCAGTCTTTTTCTCACGAACTTCAGTCGCTCCGCCGCCCGCTCCGTACGAGCCGTCCCCTGCTCGGGAATCCCGGTGGAGATCACCCACGCCCGTTGCCCCTGGTGGTCCCACGCGATCACCCAATCGTAGAGACCGAGCACGACGTCGGGGATGGCGAGGTCGTCGTAACGGGGGCGCGGGATCCGCTCGAGCATCGCGCCCCAGTCGTAGCCGATGTAGCCGGCCGCTCCGCCCTGGAAGGGTGGCAGCTCGGGGACGGGCTCGACCTGGTGGGGCGCGAGCAGGGTCCGCATCCGCGTCAGCGGATCGCCCGCCACGCGGATCCACTCGCCGGCCGGGGAGCGCTGCTGGGTCAGAATGTTCTTGCTGCGCACCACGGTCGCCGGGTCCGCAGCGAGGAAGGAGTGGCGCCCGAGGTGCTCGGGGTCCGTCGCGCTGTCCAGGAACAGGAGGAACGGCAGGTCCGCGAAGCACCGGCAGGTCGCCAGCGGGTCGGGGAGCGGGGTCAGCTCCTCGACTAGCGGGAGCGCCCCGCTCACGAACTCGACGCGCCCGGGGGCGGGGCGCCGCGGGGCGTCCGGGGCCGCCCAGCCCGGCGGCGGCGCGAGCGCTGGGTGAGCAGGACGTGCCGGGAGGGCTCCTCCTGCGGCGTGAGGTACCCCCACTGTAGCTGGCCTTCCTGACGGTAGGTCTTTCCCAGCGTGATCGCGATCTTCGCCTTCATCAGCTCGCGCCCGAGGTAGAACGCATGGGTCGCCTCGTCCACTCCGAGCTGGGCGAACAGGTCGTTGATGTCCGTGCCGCGAACGAAGATCTCGTTGTTGAATACGGTGATCACCTGCTCGTCCGCGAAGATGCGGAAGTTGGGATCGGTCACGGCCCGGTGTAGCGCGCGCAGCTCTGCTTCGCCGTAGGCGAGGATCTTCGGATCCTTGAGGGTCACGAGCCGGTCGTCGACGCCCTTGGGCAACGCCTGGCGCGTGACGGCGTGGTGCATCAGCCGCCGGGCGATGTCGATTTCCCGCACGGCGCCCCGCGCCCAGGGGATCACCTCGGTCGTGAGCACGGCGCGCACGCCGACCTCCTCGCAGATGGCCACGAGCAGCGCGTTCACCCCGGTCGTGTCGGCGGCCGTGAGCTCCGTGATGTTGCCGATGCCCATGAACAGCGGGGCGGCGGGGTAGCGGCGGTGCGTCTCCGCGAAGCGCTCGAGCGAAGCCATAAAGCCGAAGCCGATCGGCTCGATGATCGGGTCGATGAGATAGGGCACGCCCCACCGCTCCAGGGCGGCGACCGTCGGCTCGAGGGTCTCGAGCCCGGTGCCGAAGTCGGGGATCGCCACCACGCGAGCCTTCGTGCCCGCGAGCTCGCCGGCGGTGTGGAGGTTCGAGCCGTTCACGCTGAGCACAAGCTCGGCCCCGGCCGCCACGGCGGCGCGGATCTCCCCGGAGTCGAACGAGTCGATACTCACGCGCATCCCGGCGGCCACGAGCTCACCCACCACGGCGCCGAGGTCGGGATACGCGAGCCCCGGCGTACAGCCGATGTCGATGACGTCGGCGCCGCTGGCGCGGTAATACTGGGCCGCCTGCCGCACGGCTTCCCGCGGCAACCGGGGGGCGTTGTTCACCTCGGCGACGATCTCGATGTCGTAGCCTCCGGATGGCGGCGGCGTCGCCTGGTGGCCGAAGTAGTCCGGGATCTCGCGCAGATCCTTCGGCCCCTTTTCAACGCGGGTGCGCGCCTTCGCGGCGATGGCCGCGGGGTCGCCCTCGCACAGGCCGGGGATCAGCACGAGGTCGGTGTCGGGTGGGACCTCGAGGAAGCGGGCGATCCATGGCGTCGTCATGAGGGCCGCCACCGTGATGCGCATGACGGCTACGTCGTAGGCGAACGGCGGCGCCATCTCGCCGAGGGTGCGGCGGAGGGCCGGCTCGGCGAGCTTCCCGGTGACGAACAGCACCCGTCGGGGCTCGCCCGCGGGGGGTCGCCCGCCGCTCACCGCGGATCGCCGGAGCGCACGAACTTGTTGGGCGTCCCTTCGAGCGCGCCGCCCGCCGCCGGCCGCCACAGCACGACCTCCTCGATCTTGCGGGCCAGCTCGAAGTCCTTGTCGGTAACGCCTCCCGCTGCATGGTTCTTCAGCTTCACGATCACACGTCCCCAGGTGACCGCGAGGTCGGGATGATGGTACGCCGCCTCGGCGAGATACCCGATGGCGGTGACCAGCATCAGCGTGGTCGGCCAGCCATCGGTCTTGTAGTTGCGGCGGATCCAGCCGTCCTCGTACCACCATCCGGGGAACGCCTTGAGCTTCTCTTGGATCTGCTCCTCGGAGTAGGTCGGATCCTTCTTGTTCATGGCATGGTCTCCTTCCCTGCGCTACATGATGGCGCCGCCGTTGATCAGGAGCATCTGTCCGGTGACGTATCCGGCCGCATCCGAGGCGAGGTAGACTGCGGCATGCGCGATGTCCTGGGGCGTCGCCCACCGCTTAAGGGGGATGGACTCGGTGATGCGGTGCTTGACATCTTGGTCGAGTTCGCGGCCGTACGCGGTCTCGACCCACCCCGGCCCCAGCACGTTCACGCGAACGTGGGGCGCCGCCGACTGCGCCAGCGCGCGGCTGAAGCTGTACACGCCGCCCTTCACCGCGCAGAACACCTCGCTGTATTCGCCTCGCATCGCCCCCGTGAGGACGTGGTCCCACGACATATTGAGGATGACGCCGCCCGCAGGCTGCTCGCGCATCAGCGCCACGGCGGTCCACGACGCGAGCACCGTGCCGCGCAGGTCCACGGCAAGGAGGCGGTCGAGCTTCTCGGTCCAGCTGAGCCGCGCCCCCTCGCCGGTCAGGATGTCGGCGCCGGCGTTGTTGATCCAGACGTCGATGCGCCCGAATGCCCGCCGCGCCCCTGCGGCCAGGGCATCGAGGTCGTCCTGCCGCGACACATCGGCGCGGACGACCTCGACCCGGCGCCCCGCGGCGCGCACGCTTCCCGCCGCCTCGTCCGCCCCGGTGCGGTTTTCCCGGAAGGTGAGCGCCAGATCGGCGCCCGCCTCCGCGCAAGCCAGCGCGATGGCGCGCCCGATGCCGCTCGAGGCGCCGGTGACGAGCACGACCTTGCCCGCGAGGGTCGGGGCCTCCCCTAGCCGTTGTTCCCGCCGCTGGGCCGTCGTCACCGCGCCCTCCGCCAGTCGCTTTGACATCTCGGTTGTGGAAGCCTAACCTATCGGCGGTCGCCGGGGGGAGCAACGCGCCAATGCAGCTGCTCGTGAGCGTCGCCGACGCGCGTGAAGCGCGTGCCGCGCGGCTGGGCGGCGCCGATGTGATCGACGCCAAGAACCCCCGCCGCGGGGCGCTGGGCGCCGTGTCCGAGGCGACCCTGCGCGCCATCGGCGCGGCAGCGGGCCGCCCGTTCAGCGCCGCGCTCGGGGACGCGGGCGGCTTGGCTATCCTCGCGCGGCGCAGCCGCGTCGCGGCGCAGCTCGGCGCCAGCTACGTCAAGGTGGGCTTCCGCGACATCCAGACGACCGCGGACGTGCGCTCCCGGGCGGTCGCCGCGCTCGGGGCGGCGGCCGCGCGTCCGGGCACGCGGGTCGTGTTGGTGGCGTACGCCGACTGGAGCCGGGCCGGAAGCGCCGCGCCACCGGTCGTGATCGAGGTGGCGGCCGCGACCGGTGCGGCCGGCGTCCTGCTCGACACCGCCTACAAGGACGCAGCGCTGTTCGCGCTCTGGTCCCCGGAGATCGTGGGTGCTTGGGTGGCCGCCGTGCAGCGGGCGGAGCTGTTCGCGGCGCTGGCGGGGAGCCTCACCGCCCGGGACGTGCCGTTGGTACGGGCGCTCGGCGCCGACCTCGTCGGGGTGCGGGGAGCGGCGTGCGTCGGCGGGCGTCTGGGCCGGGTGACCCGGGCGCGCGTCGCCGCTCTCTCAGCCCTGGCGCGCGGGAGCGCGCCCCTCCGGGCCGCCCTCGCGTAGCGTCAGCTCGAGCTGGGCCAGGTCGTCGTCGGTGAGGATGAGGTGCTCGACCCCCGCCGGCAGCGCGCGCACGAAGTGGGCATCGACGAGCTGGCTCGCGGGCTGGCGGCTCGCCGGCTTGATGAGCACGAGGCGTCGGGCGCCGAGCGCGCCCGTGAGCCACGCGGCGATGCTGTCGCTCGTCACGTCCCACGAGTGGGGCAGCGGGTCGGCGGTTCTCAGCCAGCGAAAGGGCGCGAGCACGGGGATGCGTCCGGCGGCGAGGGTGGCTGCGATCTCCGTCTCCCCCTCCACGAGCGCCGCGCCGGAGATCCGCGCCACCAGCGCATGGGCGTACTGGTCCATCCCGAGGATCGCCATCCAGTGGGCGGCTTCCTCGCCGATCCCGAAGCGATTGAACATCTGACGCACGGCGTCGGCGAATGGCCCGCCCCCGGGCACGATGACGAGTCGGCGGCCCCTGGCCGCCTCCCCGATCGCGGCGGTCACGCGGTCGAACACGCTGGTGCGGGTGAGCACCCCGCCCCCGATCTTCACGACGGTGTGGACCGCGCCACGCTGCTTCCGAGGTGTCACGGGCGCGCCGGGTGCGGTGCGAGCTGGGCGTCGAGCAGCAGCGCCACCGCGGCTGCGGGGGCATGTCGGGCCGCGGGGCCGAGGCGCTCCGTGAGATCCGTGACGCGCAGCCCGGCGCGCCGAGCCGCCGCCGCCGCGATGAAGGCGCCAAGCCCCGTCACGACGGCGCCCGCGGCGCCCGGGTGACGGCGGGCCACGCGTTCGAGCGCTGCGCTCACCCGACCGATCTGCGCGTCGGCGAGCGAGCGTGCGATCGCGTCGATCGCGGCCTCGTCCAGCAGCTCCCGGTCCGCGCAGATGACGCGGGCGAGCCGCTCGCCCGCGAACTGCCGCGTCGCGGGTCGCCCGTCGGGGGTCGGCACCGTGTAGTCCTCCGGTGCGAGATTTCCCAGCCAGAGGTGCACGTCGCCCGCGAGCGCGAATCCTTCGGCGGACACGCCGATCGGCGCGCCGTGGAGCACGACCGTGTGGGCGATGGCCTCCGCGGGCGTGCGGAGCGCACCCGTGTACACGAGCTCGCCCTCGCGCAGGCGCTCGTGGTCGGTGCGGCCGCGCGCGGCCACGCGGCCGCCCGCGATCGGGATGATGTCCGTGGTCGTGGTGCCGGTGTCGATCAGGATGGCCTCGGAGAAGGACTGTGCCACGAGGTGCGCGGTCGCCGCCCAGTTCGCCGCGGCGACGGCGAGCGGCTCGACCCGCGCTGCGGCGACGCTGAGGAACCGTCCGTCGGCGGCGTACACCCGCACGTCCGGCTCCGGGAACGCGTCCGTCACGGCGTCGAGCACGAACCGCACCCCCTCCCGCTTGGTCCGAAACATCTGCGACAGCTCGGCCGTCATCGTGACCGCGTGGGCCGCGCCGATCGCCGCCCCCTGCTCGGCCGCGAGCCGGGCGAGCAGGGAGCCGAGCGCCGTGGGGTCGCGCTGGATCTCGTAGGGTTGGGCATGCGCGGCGGCAACCGTCCCCTGCACGACGCGGGCGACCTTCGTGTTCACGCCGCCCACGTCCCACCCCAACACGGCCGTCATACCCCGAACGCGGGGCTCACGTGACCGACTTGCGGTAGGTCGCCGACTGCCCGAAGGTCTCCTCGACCTCGACCTCGACTGCCCGAACGTGCACCGCGCCCGAGCCCGCGAGCTCCCTGCACACCCGTCCCGCGAGGTACTGCGCGAGCATCTCCACCGTCGTGTTGGGGATGGGGAGCAGGGCGCAGTCCATCTTCGGAAAGACGTATTTGGGCTTGCCCGCGACGGCGACCGTCAGCGAGTCGCCCTGCTCCCGCACTGCGATCTTCGGGTTCTGGGTGGGCAACAGCACCTTGTGATCGATCTCGTCGGTGAGCCGCTTCATCAGGTCCTTCAGCGCCGAAAAGTCGAACACGTAATGGGCTTCGGCGTCGAGGCCGCCTTCGATCACGACGCGCGTGCGGTAGTTGTGGCCGTGCAGCGTCTCGCAGCGGTGGCCCGGGAATGTGATGAAGTGCGCGGAGGCGAAGACGAGGTTGTCCTTCGTCACCGCCACCTTGAACTCGCTACGCGCCGGCATCGCCCCGTCTCCCTGCCGCGCTCCAGCGGCCCTCCGCCAGTGCGATGAAGATCGCGGCGGCGGTGAGGTCCGCCGCGGCGCCCGGATTCTTGGTATTGCGCCCGTCGCGGAGCTCGGCGTCGAAGGCCTGGAGCGCCTCGCGCCCGGCGGCGCTGCGCACGCCGCCGGCCTGCGCCACGTCTTGCGCCCGCCGCGTGACCGCGGCCGCCGCCTCCGGCCCGAGCTTACGCGCGATGTGGGTGTCGGGGCTGGCGGCGAGGAGGGTGAGGAAGGTCTCCACGACCGCGTCGCTCCAAGACAAGCCGTCCGCGAGCGCCCGCCGCAGCGCTGGCGCCCCGACGTCGAAGGTGATGCCGAAGTCGGTGGCATACTCGCGCGCGATCGCGTCGCGAGGGGCGGCGAGCGCCATGGCGGCACGCAGCGTCACGGTGGGCGGGCGCGCCACATCCTGCTCGGGTGCGTGGCCCAGCCCGCCCGGCCGGGCGAGCCGGATCGCGGCGTAGGCGTCGGCCGCGTCGTCGACCGTGGTCGCGGCGAGCACGGCTGTGAGGGCATCACGCAGCGACCGTCGCCCCCGCTCGAGCGCGGCGCGCGCCAAGGGCGAGAGCAGCAGCACGATGCCCAGGTTGGAGTTGCGCGGCACCCACCGCGCCGTCGCCTCGATCGCCTCGCGGATGGTGCGACCCAGCGGCTGCTCTCCTGCGCGGGCGAAGGCGGGCCCGATGGCGGCGGCGCTCGCGAGAAAGTCCTGGTAGGAGGTGTCGTGGAACGCGGCGCCGGGGTGGACGTTCCCGGGCTTCGGGGCGCTCGCCTCGAGCAAGCACGCGAGCTGAGCCGCCACGGCCACCTGGGCTGCCGCGGCCCTCGCCCCCGCCGTTCCCCCGCTCACCGCGCCGCTGCGCGGGCGAGCGAGTGCTCGACGATCGCCGCGGCGACGTCGCTTGAGGTCGCTTGCTGCAGGCCGCGCCATCCCGGAATCCCGTTCACCTCGACGACGTAGACCGTGCCGTCCGGCGCGGGCAGGAGATCGACGCCGGCGTAGTCCGCTCCGACCGCCCGAGCCGCGCGCAGGGCCAGCTCGACCCATGGGCCGGAGGGCGTGATCGCGCGCGCCTGCCCGCCGCGCGCGATGTTGGTGCGCCAGCCCGCGGCGCGACGCTCGATCGCGCCCACGACACGGTCGCCCACCACGAAGGCGCGGACGTCGCACCCCGCGTGATCGATCGCGCGCTGAACATAATATACGCCCCGGATCGTCTCCAGCGTGCGGAACACGCGGAACGCCATCTCCTCGGTCGTCACCCGCACCATCCCGAGGCCCATCGACCCGAACAGCGGCTTCACGATCACGTCGCCGAGCGCGCGGAACGCGGCCAGCGCTGCGTCCGGGTGCTCGCACACCACGGTCTCCGGTACCGGGAGCCCCGCGCGCTCGAGCAGCGCGCTGGTCCAGAGCTTGTCCACGGTGCGCTCGATCGCGCGCGGCGAGTTGATCACCGGAATGCCACGCTCCTCGAGCGCGTGCAGCGCGTCCACCCGGAAGATCACCTGCTCGAGCGAGCCGGCGGGGATGATGCGCGCCAGGACGGCGGCGCAGCCGCCGAGATCTTCCCCGGCGGCCGAGAGAGCGGGGCGCGCTCCGCCCAGGCGCGCGACCAGCGCCTCGTAGGGCAGCACCCGCCCCTCGTGGCCCCGCTCGGCGAGGGCGCGGCAGAGTTCCTCCGTGTGCCAGCCCTGCCGCGCCGCCAGGATCGCGATGCGCACGGGGGTCAGTTGGTCTTGACCCCCATCAGCACGGTGAACCCGCCCGTGGCGAACGCTGGGATGTCCCCCGCGACGGCCTTGAATCCCGGCGTGGCCAGACCCTTCTCCATTGCGTCCTTCGAGCTCCACCGGAGATCGGCTTCGCGGTAGATCGCCGCCGACTTGCCGTCGGCGCCGGGGGCAAACTTGATCAACTCGGCGCGCGTGACCCCGATTTCCTGGGCGTGGGCCGCGAACAGCGGCACGTGCTTCTCGGCGTAGTATTTCTCGAACGCGGCCGTGTCCTTCGGCTGGTTGTACAGCACGATGACGGCCCACTGCACCCCGGGCGCGGCGGGCTGCGGCCGCGCGCAGGCGGCCAGGAGGGCTGGTGCGGCGAGCGCGGCGAGGGCGGCGCGACTGAGTAATGCGCGGTGCATGAAGATCGCTCCTTCTAGTTGAGGGTTTTGAGGGCGCGGCGTCTCAGCTCTCCACCAGCGACGCCCGCAACACCTCGGGGTTGGCGCGACCGGCGTGATACGTCTTGCCGCTCCCCGCGCTCGTGAGCCACACCTCGGCGGGACTGAAGAGCAGCGGATCGATCTTGTAGAAGTCGCCGTCGTACCGCTTGAAGATGTCGTAGAACGGTGTGCCATAGTCCTTCGAGGCGGAGGCGGGGATTTTCGGCACGAGCTCGGCGAGCTCGGCGTCGTCGGCGGTGACGGTGTAGCGCGCCGCGCCGCCGTAGAGGATGCAGTCGTTGGTGCGCCCGATCGCCCGCAGGTCGTTCTTGGCCACGGGCGGCAGCGGCGCGGTGCCGATGCCGCTCACGATCTTCCGGAGATCGAAACCGAGCGTGTCCATCTTGTGCAGCCCCGTCTCGAGGATCCGCGCCGCGATCTGCACGCCGCCGGCGAGGCTCGCCGTGGGGGCGACGACGAACGTGAGCTGCGACGGATCCAGCCCCGCCTTCTGGCCGACCCACGTCGCCACCGCCTCCGTGGGCGGCGTCCGGGTCTCGAGCACCAGAACCCCGCGGCGCGCGCGCTCGCCGTAGCCGAGCTTCTGGAACAGCTCCTTCTCCACGCGCGCGTGAGCGCGCAGCGGGCCCGACCCCATCGCGAAATACTTCTCAACCTGGATCGCCCACCCGGCGTACTGCGCGGCCATGCAGCTCACCGCGGGATGGTCGGTCGAGACGTGCACGCCCGGCCAGGTCTCGCCCGCGATCGGGACCGGCACGTACTCCACCGCGCCGAGCCCGCCCATGCAGATGCGGGCGAGCGCGAGGCCGGCGCCGTAGCCGCCCGGGCGATCGATCCCCGCGTCGATCACGCGGGCCCCGTTTGCGAGCGTGCGCGCGCCGATCCGCAGCGCGTCGGCGTTCGCCACCATCTGGTCAGCGATCAGCCAGGCGCGCTCGTTCAACCCGAGACCGTCGCCGCTCACTCCCCCGCCCATTGCAGCATTTCTCCCTTTCCGAGCTCGGCTAGGTCGCCGCAATAGCGGTCGTAGCGCCCCGTGATCCAGCGGTCGGCGACGTCGAGCCCCCGCCGCTCCCGCAGATAGAGGAGCAGCAGCCGCACGTGCGGCGGCCGGTAGGTGCAGGCGTAGCGGAAGGTGGCCGGGCGGGCGACCGGGCCGCACGCGACAATCGAGCCGCGCTTCGTCCAGCGGCCGGCGTCGGACCCCGTCTCTCCGAACACCACCGCCGTTCCCGCGATCATGCCGCGCCCCGTCCCCTGTCCCGCGTTCCCGGTCACGACAACGAGCCCACGACGCATCCGGGCCCCGGCGTCGTCGCCCGCGTTCCCGCGAATCACGATCTCGCCCCCAACCATGCCGCGCGCCGCCCCGGGGAGCGCACCTCCCGCGTTGTCGCCGGTGTCGCCCCGGACCTCGATCGTGCCACCGGCCATCGCGACGCCCACGTCGCGGCCCGCGTGACCTTCGACCAGGAGCTCCCCGCCCGTCATCGCCGCCCCCAGCCCCTCGGCGAGCCGCAGGTCCCCCTCCAGGCGCACCCGGGCGGCGCGCTCTCCCTGGACGACGAAGAAGTCGCCTAGCGCCGCGGCGCGCCCGCCGTGGCGCACCGGGAGCGCCGCGATCTCCCGCTGGGCGAGCTGAGCGAGGCGGTCGGGCGTCACGGCCGCGAGCTCGAGCGCGCCCGCCGGCGCGGTGCGCAGCGCGAGCGTGACGACGTCGCTCATGCGACTGCACTCGCGGTCATGATCTTGCGGAGCGGGAAGTGGTGCGGGCCAAGCTTGCCACCGTAGTTGCCGGCGGAGATCGACCGGACGCCGCCCAGGCAGGCCGCGCGAATGCCGAGCCGCATCGCCGCCTCGATGGACGGGGCGTCGGTTCCATCGAGCACGATCTCGAGCACGCTGTTCACACCCTGGGGCAGCGCCGACGGCGCGATCGCGCGCAACGTCGGGCTGAAGGCCTCGTTCGTCGTCGCGAGCATGTTCTTGTAGCGCTTGGAGCCCACCTTGCTCCCGCTCCGCACCACGCCGCCCGGAAACGGGAGGATGACGCCCGGACGGTCGGTCATCGCGAGCACCGCCGCCTCGGCCGCGGCGAGCGCGGCGTCGGCGTGCTCGGCGAGGATCAGGAAGTTGCCGCCGCCCACGCCCTTTTGCATCCCGAACGTCTCCTCGATCAGGAACTCCCCCTCCATGACTGGCACCCGCCAGTAGCGCCGCCCGCCGATCACCTTGCTTCCCTGGAACCCGTCGCCGAACACCCGCAGCGCCTTGCCGACGGCGAGCCGGTCGGGCGCCGCTTGGAGGCCGTCGAAGCAGGCCGTCGTGGGGCAGGTGAGGACGGTCTGCCCCAAGCGGACGATCAGCTGCTGGGGGAGGCTCTCCTTGTCCATCGTGAGGAACAGCACGCTCACCCCGGGGCGCCCGTCGGGCGTCTCCGGTGCGGCGAGCTCGCGCTCGATCCCCGCTTCGCATTTGCAGCCGATGACGGAAGTGGCGAACCCCGTCAGCTTGAGCGCCGCTTCCCGGGCCCACCGCGCGGTCTTCCCGGTGATGACGATCCGGGCGACGCGCATCGTGAACGCCTCGGCGAAGGTGTCCTCGATCGTGACGCCGTTGATGATCATGCCCCGAGCTCCACGGCGGGATAGTTCTCGAACGCCACGCAGGCGTGCCCGTCGAACCACCGCTTCAGGTCGCGCGTCACTGCCCGGTCGTACCCGGGCTGCACCCGCAGGCGCCGCCCCGTCGGCGCGCGTCGCAGCTGTCCCTCCTCCACTACAACCACGCCACCCTTAATCACGTGGCGCGGCGTGGCGAACATCTTGGCGCGGTCGGGGTCGTTCGCATAGATCGTCACGTCCGCGTCGGCACCCACCCCCAGGTGGCCCTTGTCGCTCAGCCCGAGCAGCCGGGCGGGCCCCGCCCGCGTGACGATCGCGATCTCGGAGAGCGTGTATTCGCGCGCCAGCCCGTCGGCGAGCGCGCTTCCGGCGACGAGCTTCTGGTTCACCTGCTTCAGCCGCTCGTCCCGATAGCCCCGGTCCATCAGCAGGCGAATCAGCTCCGGGTAGGAGAGAAACGATCCGCCGTTGGGGTGGTCGGTCGAGAGCACCACGCGCCAAGGATCCTGCGCGAGCAGGAACAGCTCGAGCCCGATCGCCCATTGCAGGGCCGCCACCGCGGCCTGCTCCTTGTACGAGTAGGGGACGATGCCGCACCCCGTCTCGAGCTCGATGTCCACGTTGACCCACCGCTTCCCCGAGCTCGCGTGCAGCAGGTACTCGACCGGCGCGTCCGCCGTGAGCGTCGTCGCCGGGCCGAACATCACCTGACCCACGTCCGCGCTCACCTCCGGATGCGCGTTGACGTGCTCGATGACCTCCTTCGCGGCCGACTTCCAGCTCTTGCCGCGCTCGCCTCCGTAGCTGTGGAACTGGAGGTGGGTGAAGTGGGCGCGCCGTCCCGCGAGCGCGCGCATCGTCTCGAGCGTCGTGGCGGCGTTGCCCGCCTGTCCCAGGTTGTTGCAGTGGATGTGCACCGGGTGCGGCAGCTCGAGCGCGTTCGCGGCGTCGGCGAGCGTCTCGAGGATACGGCGCGGCGTGACGGCGTCCGTGCCCACCGCATCGTCGAGCCCCGTGACGTTGCGGCCGCCCGCCTTCCAGCGCTCCACCCCGCCCGGGTTCACGATCTTGATTGCGTACCCGCCCGCGGCGGAGAGCACCCAGGCCGCGTAGTCGCGGGCGCGGGCGGCCTCGCCGGCCGCGATCTGACGCAGCAGGTAGTCGTCGTTGCCGAGCAGCGCGAACAGGCCGGCATCGATGATCGGCGTGTCGTCGAGCTCGCAGTGAGCGTGGCGCGCGGCGAGCGGGGCGACCGCCGCTTCCATCGCGGTCGTGTAGCCGAGCCCCGCGTAGCGGTATCCCGTCGTGAACGAGCTCGGGATCGTGCCGCCCGTGCCGGAGCGGGGCGTCGCGTCGGGATCCGCGAGCCGCGGCGCGGGCGCCGGGTCCGCCGCGTGCTCCTCCGGGAGCAGGCGCCGGCCGTGGTTGACGCTCGACCCGGCGATGTGCGAATGGATGTCCACGCCGCCCGGCATGACGACCATGCCGCGGGCGTCGAGCTTGGGCGCCTCGCGCGGCAGCTCGGCCACGATGCGGCCGTCCTCGATGCACACGTCGCGGACGGCGCCCTCCGTCCCGTTCGCCGGGTCGTACACGGCCCCCCCCGCGATCCGGAGCCGCGCCTTGCTCATGACTGCCCCTTGGTGAGGCGCGCCGCGAGGGCCCGGACGACGTCCGCCGCGACCGAGGGGCCTGAGAGCGCCGGCCGGAGCGGCAGCGGGACGTCGTCCATGCGGAACGCGATGCCGCCCTCGTGGATCCCCGCGACTCCCGTGTCGATCGCTACCTTGGGGCGGAATGGGGCGGCGCTCACCCGCGGGCCGATCGCGATGGTCGTGACCTGCCCCAGCGCAGCCGCCACGGCCGGGGGGACACCTGCGGGCGAGCCGACGAGGAGAGCGACGTCGATCTCCCCCCGCCCGAGCAGGACGGCGGCGCCCGCGTGTGGGCGGTAGCACGGATAGCCGGGTGCGAAGTCCACGGCGAACGGGAATCCCGTTTGCCAGGTCGCCACGGCATCCGCGCCGGACCGGTTCCCGCCCGCGCGCAGCGACGATAGCGCGCAGCGCGCCGGCCCGTTCAGCGCCTGCGCGAGCGCGATCAGCGCCTCGGCGCGGTCGGGGTGGTGGAGGAGGCCGTGCGGCGACGGCTCGGCGTCGTGCACCAGGGCGACGTAGCGCGCGCGCATCATCTGGGTGGCGAGCCCCGTGGCAGCGCGGGCGACCGTGCCGTCCCCGGTCACCCGGCCCAGCACCACGGCCCGCATGAACGCCAGCGCATCGACCTCGTCCTCGGGGGTAATCGCCACGCGTTCGTCGGCGTCGGCGGCGCCGCGCGAGGGCCCGACGTCCACAGCGACCACGCGGCGGCTGTGCCGGCCATCCGGCGCCTGGAGCCCGGTGGGGTCGACCGCGTAGCGGCTGGCATAGCGGGGGTAGCGGTCCGCCGGGTCCACTCCCCAGAACACCACGAGGTCGGCCCGCTGGCGGATCTCGCCCAACGTTGCTCCGGCGCGCCCGCGCCGCTGGGAGGCGAGGATGCCGGCCGCGACCTCCGCCGTGGGGCTGTCGAGCAGCGCGCCCAGCCGGTCGGCGACGGCGACGGCCGCGCGCTGCGTCTCGCAGGAGATGTCGGGCGCGAGGTAGACGAGGGGGCGCTCCGCGCGGCCGAGCAGCTTTGCTGCGTCGGCGAGCGCGACGTCCGGCGCCACCGTCTTCCCGCTCGAGCGGGTCTCTCGCGGCACGCTCCCGTCGGCGAACCAGGCGCGCCCGAGTGGGCAGCTGTTCCGCGCTTCCGCGATGCGGTCGCCGTCCACGACGACCGCGATGTCGTCGCAGGCGCAGCCGCAGCCGAGGCAGGTCGCGTGCTCCACGGTCCTTCGGGTCATGCGATCCGTGCCTCACGCCGCTCGATGTCCCGGTAGCGCGCGACCGCCCGCTGCACGAGGGCGGCGTGGCATGCGGCCGCGTCCGGTGCGTGCGCGAAGATCGTACACACGGGATCGCGCGGTGCGAGCCGGGTCCCGGGTGGCGAGACGTCGCGCACGTCGGGGTCGGCGAGCCAGGCGTGCGCTTCCCCCATAGCCGAGGGGCGGCGCGCGTACAGGATCGCCTTGCCTATCGCCTCCCGCGCGCCGCGCCGCGCCCCAGTCAGGTCGAACGCGGGCAGCGTGCCCGCGCAGGCGCGCGCGTGGATCTCGAAGATGGACAGCCCGTACGCGCGCTCGACCAGTTCCATGGCGGCGGTATAGCGGGGATTCACCTCGATGGCGAATGGGACGCCGCGCCGCGCCACGAAGTCCACGCCGTTCACCCCCACCAGTCCCCAGGCGGCCGTGACGGCCTGCGCCAGGCGCGCCGCCCGCTCGAGCAGCCGCGCGTCATCCGGGAATTGGGAGTCGCACGCGGCGCCGAGAATGCTGCCGCAGTAGCGGAACCCGTCGGCGCCGAAGCGGCGCTCACCGGCGAGAATGCGCGACAGGCCCAACGGCACGGCACGCCGGCCGTCGGCGGCGAACACGATCGATCCCGTGACGCCCACGATGCGTTGTTGCAAGTAGCAGCCGCGCGGCAGCCGGGCGCCGGGATGCCACGGGACGACCCCGGCGCCGCCGCCCGAGCGGAGCGGCTTCACGAGCCACGCCGCGTCCGCCGGGGGCCGCGAGAAGCGCAGCCGCGGCGCCGGTAGCCCCGCCGCCGCGGCGACCCGGGCGAGCCGCCGGGGATCGCGCGCCCGGGCCAGCGCCGCCGGGCCGTTGCCCCAGAGCGGGCGCGGCCCGGCCAGGGCGCGCACGGTGCGAGGGTGGTTCTCGAAGCTCGCCCCGTACACTACGGCGTCGCACGCGAGCACGCGGGCGGCGGCGACCGCCGCCCGCGTGCTGAACCGCCCTCGCACCCGGGCGACGCGCACCACGGCCGCGCGGGCGACGAGATCCAGGTCGCCGTACCCGTCCACGGCGACCACGTCGTACCCGGCCCGCGCAGCCGACTCGGCGAAGCCGCGGGTCGAGACCCCGGCGATGAGCACGCGCGGCATCAGCCGAGACCCAGGCGCCGGCGGGCCGCGTCGCGGGGCACGACGTAGAGATGATCGAGCACCGTGCCGCGGGCCGCGCGGATGGCCATTGTCTCGACGAGCTGGCGGTGCCGGCCGCCCGCGAGCCCGTCCGCGACGAGCGCCGCCCCCTGGGCGCCCTCTTTCGCCACGCGCGCGAAGCCCTGGAGCAGGTGGGTGGGCGCGAACGGAGCGAGCCGCTCACGGATCGCATGCTGCACCACCTCGACGTGGGCGAGTCGTCCCGAGAGCACGAACTCCTGGGGTGAGGGGACGGAGAGCGCGAGCGCGGTCGCGAACTTGACGGCGCTTTCGACGAAGGCGTCCTTGGCGACGTGCTCGCGCGGGGCGGCCGGCCGGGCGAGGCGCTCGGGTGCGACGGCGGCATCCCAGCCGGCGACGCTGGCGGCGCCGCCCGTGAAGAGCATCGCCTTGGGCACGGCGCCCGCGAGGTAGGCTACTTCCCCGTCCAGCGCGCCCGCCGCGCGGAACCCGAGCGGCCCGGCCGATCCGCCCGCCCCGTCCACGATCTTACCTCCTGCCACCGCGATCGCCGCGGTGAACGCCCCGCCCAGCTCGAGCAGCACCAGCGACACCTTGTCGAGCGGGCGCGAGGAGCGCTCGGCCTGCGCGGCGATGGCGAGCGCCGCGACACAGACTTTGTCGGCCGTTCCCATGTCCACGCGGTTGATCTTGCGGTGCTCGGGAACGCTCGTGAGATGGATGACGCCGGGCGTGAGCACCACCGGCAGCCCGGACCGAGCGAGCGCCCGCACCAGCGCGCGCAGGCCGCCGATCCCGCCCACCTCCCCTTCGGCCGCGAGGAAGGCGAGCCGCAGGTCCTCCTCGGTGGCTTCCTGGGCGCGCGTGAGGGGGAGCCCGTAACCGGAGGGGCCGGCGATCAAGTCGGTGGGGCCCGCATCCGTGAGGACGGCGAGAAAGGCGCCGGGGTCGGAGAGCGCGGCGGCGGTGGGGAACGAGCGGTCGAGAAACACCGTGCCGTCCTCCAGCCCGCAGAGATCGATGCTCACCGTCCCCGGATCGATCCCGATGACACGGGGCATGGTCCCTCAGGACTGCTGCGCGACCAGCTCTCGCGCCACCTCCGCGATCGCCTCCGCGTCGAGGACCAGATCGTTGCGCGTGAAGAGACGCGCGATACAGGCCTTGTGGAGCTTGGTCTTGAAGTTCCCGACGCCGAACGCTCCGAACACCGTGACGCCGTCCTTCACGACGCCCGCGTCGTTGACGTCCACGCCTTCGATCCCCGGGGGTGGGACCGCGTTCAAGTCCACCGCGATCTTGAGGGTTTTCACCCCTGTCCACGCGGCCCGCGGGGCTATCTGGATGCCGGCGGCCCCCGCGTTGAGCAGCACGGCAGCGCCGTCCACCGCCCGGGGCAGCTGTGACGGGTCCGCCAGGGTCGCGCTCTCCACCTGGACGCTGAAGCGGGCGTTGATGAACTGGCGCGCCTTCTCCCCCTGCTCGGGCTTGCGGGACGTGATCGTCACGCGGGCGCCATCCTTCGCGAGCAGGCCGGCGGCGCGCTGGCCGACCGGGCCCGTACCTGCGAGGATCACGACTTTCTTGCCCGTCAGGCTGCCGAGCGTCTGCTCGATCTTGACGACGGCGGCCACCGCGGTGGTGTTCGACCCGTTCGAGTCGAGCATGATCGATACCCGGAGCGGCCCGAACATCGCGTCCACCGCCATGGCGAGCAGCTGCTCGCCGGCCGTCATGTTGGTGCCGCCGATCCAGACGGCGGTGTTCTGGAGATCCTTCGGACCGCGCGTGAAGAGGCAGCCGTACACGAGGTCCCGGACGTCGGACTCGGTCACGCCGCCGTAGCTCATGATCTCGTCCGCGCCCGCGTCGTAGGCCACCACCTGATCGAACGCGCTCGGCAGCCGTGAGCTGTCGAGTTGCAGCAGCAGCTTCCGCATCGGGTCTTGCGCTCCGCGGTGATCCGGCAAACGGGGACGAAAGCAGTCGAGGGGCGGGAGCGCCGCCCCTCGACCGTGCCGCCACTGACGCCGGGGGCGTTACATCTTGTCGGCGCCGCCCGCGAACGGGTGCGTGGCGGTCTTGGCGCCGTTGATGACGGCGTCGACGCGCGGCTGCCCCTTGAGGGCACGCTCGATCGATTCTTTCGTGGCTTGGTAGTTGTACTTGTAAATCTTCTTGTCGTCCTTCGCCTGCCAGTGGATGAACACGCCCACCAGGATGCAGTAGTCGTCCACCCGGTCCCGCGGGATCACGCCGGAGGACACGCTGTCCACGACCGCGCGGGCGACCGCCGCCTGCGCCGGGCCGAACATCTGCACCGCCTGCGTGGCGTTCTTGATCGTCACCTTGTTGAACAGCAAGGTGTCCGGCTTCGCCG
This sequence comes from Gemmatimonadota bacterium, assembly GCA_003222115.1. Lineage (GTDB taxonomy): Bacteria > Gemmatimonadota > Gemmatimonadetes > Gemmatimonadales > GWC2-71-9 > AG29. Next base: position 152,643 of record QHUL01000050.1, read on the forward strand.
GCAGGTTGGGGGTCACGACGGCGAGCAGGCTGGTGAAGCCGTCGGTGTTCTTCGACAGCGAGCTGACGAAGGCCTGGCCCGCGTGGCCCGCCTTCGAGCCGATGATTAGGTCGACGTGGGCGATCTCGTTTCCTTCACCTACCAACGATTCGCCAATGAAGAAGTCAGCTGCCATAACTCCCTCCGGATCCGAACGGGGTACACGGTAGCTACTGCTGGCTGTTTACCAATGCGGTGTCGGAGCGGCGTGGCGTGTGGAGACCCGCGAACCACGCGGTCCCGCGAACGCGGGTAGCTCGTACGGAAACCGTATCGATGGGGTGCTAACCTGCCCGCCGCGGTGCCGGGTGTCAAGGCTCCGGCTCTCTGCCCAGTGCTACTCGCCACACCTCGTCCGCGAGCCACTCCAGCCGTTGCTGCGAGTATTCCAGCTCCTGGGGCGTCATCTCCTTGGCGCGCCGCGCGATATCCCGCGTGTGCTGGAGCAATTCGTCCAGTACCTCGCGCAGCGGCCGGTTGTGGCGGCGCTCGACCTGGGGCTTCGGGCTCACGCGCTCTGGATCCCCAGGGCGCGCTCCTCCGCCCGGCGGAACTCCTGCGCGCTGGCGCGCAGCGTGGACGGCAGACCCTGCTCGGCCAGATAGCTCTCGACCAGCCGCACACCGTGGTAGTAGCCCGACCGCTCCGGCAGCACCTTGCCCCCGACGAGCCGGGCCGCCGGGCTGAGCCCTCCCGAGAGGAAGCGCAGCCGGAGGCCCAGCCCCGTCTCGTCGAGGAGGGGAGCGGCCACCCGGCGCAGGAACGCGTCGAGCTCCCGGATGCGCCGGTACTGGCGTCGCGTGTAGCCGAAGTACTCCCAGGGCTCGAAGCCCGGCGCGACCGCCTGGGCCGCCGCCACGGCGCACCCCTCGTTCACGAGCAGCTCGCGCAGCGTGGCCCGGCTCCCCGTCTCCCAGTAGTCGTAGCGGCCGCCACCCAGGGCCACGAGGCGGCGGAGTTCGGCGCGGCTCGTGGGCGAGGTATAGCGGATCGCATGCGCCACCTCGTGCGCGATCCAGAGGGGCAACAGATGGGGTGCGAGCCCCATCCCGTACGTCTGCGGGTTCGCGCGCCCCGTAAAATGCTCGAGGCAGATGAACGCCACGCCCCGCCCGCCCACCACGAGCTCGCCCGCGTTCGCGGCGCCCACGCCGACCATGAGGTAGAGGTCCACCGGGCAATCGGCGTCCGCGAGGTCGAGCGCGCGCTGCAGCGCCTCCTCGGCGATCGCCACGACGTCCACGTCTTCGAGCAGCCGCCGCAGGTCCGTGCGGTCGGCGTGGAGCGCCGCGAGCACGACCTGCTCGGCATGCGGCGAGGCCGGGTCGAGGACGTAGTTGTGCCAGTAGCTGGCGAGCACCGGCCGGTGACGCTCGAGATACTCGTGATAGGCCGCCAGGGGATCGGGCGCGGCACGGACCGCGAGGAACTCCGGCACGAGATTGACGAGCATGGCGCGCGGGGTCGGCCCCAATTTGGGAAGCCGCCGCCGCCCTGACAAGCGTGAATCGGCGAATCGTGATGTCGCCCGCGACCCGCGCCGACTTGACAAGCCGTGCGCGGTCGCTCCGCGCTCAGGGCTTGTCGCGCATCTTGCGGGACAACTCGGTGAGGAAGCGGCGTTCGGCTGGCGTCAGGCTCTCGATCCCCTTGGCGGAGATCTTGTCGAGGACGCGGTCGATTTCCGCCTGCGTGGCGTCGCGCTCGGGGCGCCGCGGTTTCGCCGCCGCGTCGCTCCCGCGGGCGACCCGGGCCGATTGCACCAGCATCCTTGGCTCGGCGGCGCGTCGCACATGACGCTCCGCGCGCGCCACCCGCCAATCGGCGGCCTTGAGGCACAGGAAGCCGGTGGCGAAGCCTCCCAGGTGCGCGAGGTGCGCCACGCCGTCGTTGCCCGGCAACAGGCCGAGGACGAGAGAAACCGCCACCGCGAACGTCACCAGCCATTTGATGGGGACCGGCTCCGGGAACGGGAACACGTAGATCGGCTGATTGGGCCAGAACCACGCGAAGGCGAGCATCACGCCATACACCCCGGCCGAGGCGCCGACGATGTGGTCCACCGGGCGCAGCAGCATCAGGGGGAAGGACAGGGCGGCGCCGCCCAGCCCGCACAGCAGGTAGTAGCCAAGGAAGGCCCGGCTGCCCATGCGCTCCTCGACCGGCGGACCGAACACGAACAGCGCGAGCAGGTTGAACGCAAGGTGCAGCAGCCCCGCGTGCAGGAACATGTAGGTGAGGAACGTCCAGGGGCGCGCCAGCGCCAAGAGCGGCGTGAAGCCGAAGACAGCCTGGAAGCGGGGATCCACGAACAGCGTGCGCTGCAGCAGGTAGACGAGGAGATTGGCGACGAGCAGCCGTCGCACCCACGGCGTCATCCCGAACATCCGCTGCGGGCCCATCACGAGGTCATCCCCCACGCCGGCCGTCCTGCTCCCGCGCGAGCCGGCAAATCCGCTCGCACAGCTCGGGGAATTCGATCCCGGCGGCCTGGGCGGCCTTCGGGAGGAGGCTCACCCGGGTCATCCCCGGCAGCGTGTTGGCCTCCAAACAAAAGATGTCGCCGTCCGGGCTCAATCGGAAGTCGATGCGGGAGTAGCCGCCCAGCTTGAGGGCGCGATGCGCCGTGAGCGCGAGCTCCTGGAGCTGGCGCGTGAGCGTCGTGTCGAGCTTCGCCGGGAAGATCTCTTCCGACATGCCGGGCGTGTACTTGCACTCGTAGTCGAACAGCTCGTGCTTGGGAATGATCTCCCCGACGGGGAGCGGCACGTCCCCGAGGACGCCGACCGTGAGCTCGCGGCCCGGGATGAATTGCTCCACCATCACCTCGTCGTCATAGCCCGCGGCGAGCGCCACGGCCGCGTCGAGCCCCTTCGCGTTCTTGACGAGCGTGAGCCCGACGGTGGACCCCTGCTTCGAAGGCTTCACGATGACGGGCCATCCCAGCGCGGTAGTCACGTCCTCCGGGGCCACGGGGGTCATGAACCAGGCGGGCACGGGGACCCCGGCGGCCCGGAACAGGCGCTTCGAGAGATCCTTGTCCATGGCGAGCGCGCTCCCGAGCGCGCCACTGCCCGTGTACGGGACACCGACCACGTCGAGGATCGCCTGGAGCGTGCCCCCTTCCCCCGTCCCGCCGTGCAGCGCGAGGCACAGCACGTCCGCACGCTGCACGACCGGCAGCTCGGCGAGCCCGTCGGCGAGCAGCCGGCGCTCCGCCTCCTCGAGCGCCGCCGTGTCCGGGACCTCCGTGCCGATCGTCCCCGACAGGAGCTGCGTCTCGTCGGCGGCGGAGAGGGGTCCGCGCGTCGTGTCGACGACGTGCACGTCGTGGCCCCGGCTCCGCAGCGCGGCCACCATCTGCGCCGCGCTGGCAAACGCGACCGCGCGCTCCGCAGTCGCACCGCCGGTCAGGACCGTGACGCGCATCAGCGGATCCCGGCGAGCTGGTGCAGGACGTCGTAACGGGTCACGATGCCGGTGATCTTGCCGTCGCGACGCACCAGGGCGGCCGGCGTTTCGCGCGACAGCAGCGCGCTCAGCCGGTCCACGGGGAGATCGGCGTCGACCACCGGAAACGGCGGATCCATCACGGCCTCGACCGGCTGGTCCAGGGTGGCCGGATCCTCGAGCGCCCTGGCCATGAGCAGCTGCTCGAATACGGCCCCCACTCCGTCGCCGCCGTCCAGCACCGGCAGCTGGGAGACGTTGTAGGTGCTCATCAGGTTGAGCGCTTGGCGCACCGTGGCGCTTGGGACCACGGAGACGAGCGGGGGCGCGGCCGCACCGTTCTTCGCCGCGAGCAGCTGCGCCACCGCCACGCGCTCGCTCTCCAATATCTGGTTCTCGCGCAGCCACTCGTCGTTGTACACCTTGGAGAGGTAGCGCTCTCCGGTATCGCACAGGACGGTGACGACGAGAGCGTCCGCACCGCCCGCGCGCCGGGCGACCTCGAGAGCGGCGATGACGTTGACGCCGGTCGAGCCACCCACGAACAGTCCCTCCTCGCGGGCCACGCGCCGCGTCATCAGCATCGCATCCTTGTCCGTGACGCTGATCCACTCGTCGATGACGTCCCAGTGCAGCGACGTAGGGATCTTGTCGCCACCGATCCCCTCCACCTTGTACGGATAGCCTTCGGTCTGCTGCTTCGTCTTCGCGTACGGGGTGTAGATCGAGCCGACCGGATCGCCCGCGATCACCCGGATCTTCGGGTTCCGTTCCTTGAGGTAGCGGCCGGCGCCGCTCACCGTGCCGCCGGTCCCCGGGGCGCACACGAAGTGCGTCACCCGCCCCGCGGTCTGCTCCCAGATCTCGGGGCCGGTCGTGCGATAGTGCACCTCGGGGTTCACGGGGTTGTAGTGTTGGTCGGCGAAGATGGCGTTTTCGTGCGCCGCCGCGATGGCGCGCCCCTTCAGGATGTAGTTGTCGGGGTGGTCCGGCGGCACGGCGGTGGGGGTGATGATCACCTCGGCGCCCAGCGCCCGCAGCAGCCGGGCCTTCTCCTGGGACATCTTGTCGGGCATCGTGAAGATGCAGCGGTAGCCTTTGACGGCTGCGGCGATCGCGAGGCCGACGCCCGTGTTCCCCGACGTCGCCTCCACGATCACGCCGCCGGGACGGAGCCGCCCCTCGCGCTCGGCCGCCTCGATCATCGCGAGGCCGATCCGGTCCTTCACCGAGCCGCCGGGGTTGAAGAACTCCGCCTTGCCGTAGACCGGCGTGCGGATCCCCTGCGTGACCCGGTTCAGGCGGATGAGCGGCGTCCAGCCGATCGTCGCGAGGACGTCGTCGTACGGCTTAGTGTGCGGTGGCACCGGGGCCGCCCTTGAGCACCTGACCTTGGGGATGACGGAACTCGATCGGCTGCAGGAAGCCCGTCGACACGGGCAGGCCGCGCCGCCGCGCCGGGGCGAAGTGGAGCTGCGCCGCGCCCGCCACCGCCGCGGAATCGAGCGCGGGATAGCCGCTCGACTCGGCCACCTTCGTCGACTCCGGCCGCAGGTGGCCCGTCGAGTCCACGAACAGCCGCAGTACCACGTCGCCCTCGACCTTCTGGTCGAACAGCGCGGGCGGATATTGAATCGGCGAGTCGCCGTTCAGCGCGACGGGGGGCTCCTGGTCGGGCGGCGTATACGCGGACGCCGGAGCACCGCCCTGGCTCGGCGTCTCGGCGGGCTTGCGGCAGGCGAGCGCCGCGAGCGCGACCAGCCCGGCGAGCGCGCGCCTCATGCGCCGTCCTCGAGCCGCTGCTTCCACGCCGCCAGACGGTTCAGCGCCTCGAGCGGCGATAGCGCATTCACGTCCAGCCGCTCGAGCTCGACGAGCAGGGGATGCGGCTCGCTCGGGCCGAACAGCGCGAGTTGCGCGGCGTCGGGCGGGAGCGGCGCCGGCTGCCGGGCGACGTGGTGCCCGGCTTCGAGCAGTTGCAGCACCTGCCAGGCGCGCGCCACCACCGGCGCCGGTAGCCCCGCCAGCCGGCCCACGTGGATGCCGTAGGAGCGGTCCGCGCCGCCCGGCTCGAGGCGGTGCAGGAATACGATCTCGTCCCCCACCTCGCGCACCGCCACGTTGAAGTTGCGGGCGTGGGCGAGCTCCTCGGTGAGCTGGGTGAGCTCGTGGTAGTGCGTCGCGAAAACCGTCTTGCCGCCGATCGCGTTGTGCAGGAACTCGGTCACCGCCCAGGCGATCGCCACACCGTCGTAGGTCGAGGTTCCGCGGCCGATCTCGTCCAGCAGGACGAGGCTGCGCGCGGTGGCGCCGTGGAGGATCGCGCTGGTCTCGCTCATCTCGACCATGAACGTGGACTGTCCCGCGACGAGATTGTCGGACGCCCCGACGCGCGTGAACAGCCGATCCACCACGCCGACGGCCGCGCGCCGGGCCGGGACGAACGCCCCCATCTGGGCGAGCACCACGCACAGCCCGACCTGGCGCAGCAGCGTCGACTTGCCCGCCATGTTCGGGCCCGTGAGGACGATGATACGGGCTGCCTCGTCCAGCAGCACGTCGTTGGGGATGAAGGCCTCGCGCGGCATCATGCGCTCGACCACGGGATGGCGGCTGCCCTCGAGGTGGATCACGAACCCGTCATTCACCTCGGGGCGTACGTACGCGTCGCGGTGGGCGAGATCGGCGAGCCCCGCCCAGACGTCGAGCCGGGCGAGGAGCCCGGCGGTCTGCTGGATCCGGCCGATGGCCAGCGCCACGCCGCGCCGCAGCGCGTCGACCAGCTCCGCCTCGCGCGCCGCAATCCGCTCCTCCGCCCCCAGCACCTTCGCCTCGTACTCCTTCAGCTCCGGCGTCACGTAGCGCTCAGCGCCGGTGAGAGTCTGGCGCCGCTCGTAATCCGGCGGGACTCGCGCCTTGTGGGGGTTCGTGACCTCGATGTAATAGCCGAATACCTTGTTGAACCCGACCTTGAGCGACGTGATACCGGTGCGCTCGCGCTCCCGCGCCTGCAGCGAGGCGATGTACCGCTTGCCGCCGTCGCGCGCGTCTTTGAGCTCGTCCAGCGCCCGGTCGTGGCCTGGCCGGATGGCGTCGCCGTCCGCGAGCTGAGCGGGCGGGCGGTCCACGAGGGCGCGGGCGAGCTCGTCGCCCAGGTCCTGCAAGAGCTCGAACCGATCGGCCGCCTGCTCCAGCAGCGCCGCCCGCTCGCGCCCCTCCACGCCGTCGAGCGCGGCGCGCGCGTCGGGGAGCCGCCGGATCGAGTCCCGTAAGGCGCCGAGCTCCCGTGGCGTGGCGCGGCCCAGCGCGGCCCGGCCCGCCAGGCGCTCGAGGTCGCGCACCCCGTCCAACGCCTCCCGCAGGCGGTCCCGCCCCCGGGTATCGTCGGCGAGTACCGCCACCGCGTCGAGCCGCGCGTTGATCGCCTCGGGATCGACGAGCGGCGCGAGCAGCCAGCCGCGCAGCAGCCGCGCCCCCATCGGGGTCACCGTGCCGTCCAGCACTTCCAGGAGCGTCGCCCCCGCGGTCCCCGGGCGCAGCGGCTCCACCAGCTCGAGGTTGCGCCGCGTCATCTCGTCGAGCGGCACGACGTCGCCGCGGCGCAGGATCCTGGGCCGGGCGACGTGCGGGAGGTCACCAGGCTTGAGCTCCCGGGCGTAACGGACCAACGCTCCCGCGGCGCCGAGCGCGGGCCGGTCCGCGGCCGCGACGCCGAGCCCGTCGAGCGACGCGAGCCGGAAGCTGCGCAGCAGATCCTCCCGCGCCAGCTCGGGGTCGAACTCCCACGCTTCCCGCTCCGTGACCGTGGCGCCGTCCGGGAGCGGGCAGTGGGTGCCGGCCGGCAGGAGCACCTCGAGCGGCTCGTAGCGGGCGAGCGCGGCGGACAGATCCTGCGGCTCCACGAGCTCCAGCACAAATTCGCCCGTGGTCAGGTCCAGCGCCGCGAGGCCGGGCGCCCCGCCGCGGGGCTCGACCGAGACCAGGAAGTTGTTCCGCTTCTGCGCCACCCAATCGTCGGCGAGCACGCTGCCTGGCGTGACGGTCTCCACCACCTCGCGGCGCACCAGGCCCTTCGCGAGCTTGGGGTCCTCCACCTGCTCGCAGATCGCCACGCGGTGGCCCTTCCCGATCAGGCGGCGCAGATACTCGGCGGCGGCCTTCACGGGGACACCCGCGAGCGGGACCTCCGCCGCGCCGCCGTTATTTCGCGTCGTGAGGGTGAGGCCGAGCTCGCGCGCCGCGAGCCGCGCGTCGTCCTCGAACATCTCGTAGAAGTCGCCCATCCGGAAAAACAGGATGGTCTGCGGATAGCGCGCCTTGATGTCGCGGTATTGCTGCATCAAGGGGGTGTCGACGTCGACCCGCGGACTCACGGCTCCTCCACGAGGAAAGGCTGGCCGCCAAGCTTGGTCTTGAGGCGCGCCTGCGCCTGTTGCGCGTCACCGCGCGTGGCATACCGCCCGACGCGCACCTTGAACAGCCCGCTCGTGTCGCGCACTACGTGGGCATCGAACCCCATCACCTTGAGTCGCGTGAGCATCTCATCCACCTGCGCCGCGCTCTTCACGGCGAGGACCTGCACGGCGTAGGCCGTCGGCGTCGCGCCACCCGCATGCTGGGTGTCGCCGGGCGCGGGCGTCGTGACGCCGTCCGGGCCAGCGGCGGTCACCGGGGGTGGCGCCCCGCAGCGGGCGGCGTAGAAGGTCAGCTGGTTCTTCAGCTCCACATCCTCGCCGACCCGGTCCAGCGCCTCGCGCACCAGCTCGCAACCGTGCGCCTCGTCCTTGAGATCGAAGTAGGCGCGCGCGCCCCAGAAGTCGGCGCGCGGCTTGAGGGGCGAGTCCGGATAATCGCGGCGCATGCGCTCGGCCGCCTGCACCGTGGCCGCGTGGTCCCCCTGCGCGAAATACAGTTGGGTGAGCCGCAGCAGCGCGTCGTCCGCCCACGGCGAACGCCCGAACTCGACCACGACGCGCTGCAGGTTGGTGGCCGCCGTGGCGGCGTCGGCCGCGAGGATCGCGGACGTGTAGAGCGCCTCCGGATACGCTGAGTCCGCGGGTGAGAGCGCTGCGAGCAGCCGCCGCACCACGGCGCGCGCCGAGTCGAGCCGACCTGCCTGGGCCAGTTGCACGGCCGCCTGCAGGCGCGGGTCGCTTTGGGCGGTTAGGCGGTTAGGGGGATAGGCGCTTAGCAGCGCCAGGGTGAGCAGCGCGGCTCTAACCGCCCAGCCGGCGATCCGCCCAGCCGCCAGGTTCACGCCGCCTCCCGCCGCAGCACGCCGAGCTGCAGCACCAGCTGCGTCACGATCCCCGCTTCGTCCCTGACCGTCGTCGACTTGAGGGCGCGATCGGCATCCCGCGCCAGCCGCAGGGCCTGCGCCAGCTCTCCGGAGGTCCACCCTTCCGCCCAGCGGGCCCAGCGGGCCGCGGTCTCGCCCCAGTCGCCGAGGCCGAAGGGACGGGCCAGCCGCAGGTGTTGCAGCAGGACGGCCGTGAGGCGACCGCGCGGAGTGCCGCGATCGAGCTCGGCGCGAGCCAGCGCCGTGCCGATGACCGCGGTGCCCAGCGCCGTGAGGATACGGACCCCGGTCACGCCCGCCTGCTCGAGCACCGGCTCCACCAGGCGCGCGGCGTCCGCCGCCCGCCGCTCGAGCGCCGCGTCCGCGAGATCGTGCATCGTCTGACCGCGGCGCACGCCGGCGAGTGTCGCGACATCCTCGCGGGTCGCCGTCCGCCCGGCCGTGACCGCCGCGAGCTTGTCGAGCTCCTGCGCCAAGGCGCCCAGGCTGGGGCCGGCGGTTTCCACGAGCAGCGCGATTGCCTCGGGTTCCATCTCGAGCTCCACCTGTTTGGCCCGATGCGCCACCCAACGGACCACGCGCTCGGGCGGCAAGGGCTCGACTGCCACGGCGGTGGCGAAGCGCGCGAGCTCCGGGTCAAGCTCCTCCCCCGCGCTTTGGACCAGGATGAGCATCGTGGTGGGGTTCGGGGCGGCGAGGTAGCGCAGCAGCTCCTGGCGTAGCTTGGAGCCCCGGCGCATCTGCTCGATGCCGCGCAGCACGACCACGCGAGTCTGGGCGAGCAGCGGCGGAGTGTCTACGAGCGTGCGCAGTGCCGCCGCGTCGAGGTCGGCGGTGCTGCGCGTGTCGACGTTGAAGTCGCGGGCGGCGGCCTCCACGGCGCGAGCGGTGAGCGCTCGCAGCGCCTCGTCCTTCAGGACGTCTTCGTCACCATGCAGGTAGTAAACGGGATCGGGCGCGCGCGCCTCCGGCTTGAGGCTCCGGAGCAGCGCGTCGAAGGTGAGAGCCCCCATACGGGGCGGAAGTTACCGCTGGCCGGGAACGGATGAAAGGTGGTCGGCGGCCCTAGCGGCCGGCCGACACGGGCTCGACGAGCACCGCCCCGTAGGGGCTCGGGCTCCCGACGACGATGCTGGCGCGCGGATCCTGGAAGGAAACGAAGGGGACGCCGGCGTGCGCGACCGGCTTGGGAAACGGCACGGCCGGCAGCGGTGGCGTCCGTGCGAGCTCGGTGCGGCGGGTGCCTTCGAGCGCGAGCAGTCCGAGCAGCGCCACGAGCAGCAGGGCGGCTGCGAGACCGGCGCGCGCCGGCAGCTCCGGCTCCCCGGGCCGCTCGCGCGCGAGGCGCGACTCGAGCCGGCGGCGGAAGTCGGGCGACGGCGTGACGGCGTGCGGCGCCGCCTGCAGCGCGAGGACGCCCCGCCGCACGGCGGCGTCGTAGCGGCGACAGGCAGGGCAGTGAGCGAAGTGTCGCTGAAAACGCCGCAGCTCGCGCTCAGAGGTGATCAGGCCGTCGCGATAGTCGCTGTAGCGCTCGCGGAACTGGAGACAGGTCATGTGCGGGAGTACTACCGTCCGAACCGGGGTGGGTTCCCACACGCCCACGCCCCCATGTGTCGTGGGGATGTAGGGATGTGGGGTCGTGGGCTATTCGAGCAGTGGCTCGATGAGCTGGGCGAAGCTGTTCCGGGCTCGGTTCAGCCGGCTCTTCACGGTGCCCAGATTGCAGCCCGTGATGTCGGCGATCTCCGCGTAGCTCTTTCCTTCCAGCTCCCGCAGCACGAACACCACCCGGTGATGGGCGGGGAGCTGGCCGACGCACTGGTCCACCGCCTCCTTCAAGTAGCGCTTGCGGTACAGGTCGTCCGGCCGGGCCGTCGTGTCCTCGAACTGGAGGGGCCGGTGGTCGGCCTCCCAGTGCTGCTTGATCGTCTGGAACAGCACCAGCGGGTTGCGGCTGCGGTTCCGCAGCTCGTTCTTCGCCAGGTTCGAGGCGATCGTGTAGATCCACGTCGAGAATTTCTTGGTCTGGTCGAAGCGATGCAGGTGCCGGAACACGCGGATGAAGACCTCCTGCACGAGGTCCTCGGCGCGCTCCCGGTCCCCGATGGTCCGGTTGATGAAGTTCAGGAGACGGGTCTGATAGCGATCCACCAGGGCACCGAACGCCTGGGGGTCCCCCCGCAGGTGCTCGAGCACGAGCCGCCCGTCGTCGAGCTCGTGGAGCGTGCTGCGCTCGAACCCGCGCCGGGTCGCGACGGTTTCAGTCTGCCCTTTGAGGACGGCTCGCATGATCAGGTCCCTGGGTTCCGAGCGGCAACAGTGTGGGCCCGCAGGCCTCGGTCTCCTCTCATTAGATACGGCACGAAGCGTACCCGTCGCGGGTCACTTTGCAACTGCCTGCCCGGCAATGGCTTGGTCTCGAGTGACCGAGCCACACGGGCGTCCTCTCGTGGTGACAACGCAACGTTACAGCCCGAGCTTGAACCCCGCCATATAAAGGATAGCGACAATCGACTTCGCGTCACGGATCTCGCCGTCACGGATCCCGGCCAGCACCTGGGAGAGGGGGCGCGGGACGACCTCGATGAACTCGTCGCGCTCGGGGGCCGCCCTTCCTGCCGTGAGGCCCGTCGCGAGGAACAGGTGGATGACTTCGTCCGTGAAGCCGGGCGTCGTCCAGATCGAAGTCAGCGGCTCCACGTGCTGGGCCGAGACCCCCGCTTCCTCGAGCAGTTCGCGCCGCGCGCACGCCTCGGGGGTCTCACCGGGCGCGAGGGTCCCGGCGGGAATCTCCCACAAGGGTCCCCCCGCGGCGTAGCGAAACTGGCGCAGCATCAGAATGACCGGGTCGGCCCCGCTGGGGCCCGAGGCGCACGGCACGACGGCCGCGGCGCCGGGGTGTCGCACCAGCTCCAGCTCTCCGGTGGAGCCGTCCGGGAAGCGGACGGTGTCCACGTCGAGGTGCACGACCCTGCCCGAGTACACGCGGCGGCTGGCGAGCTGCATGGGATCCCCCGTCAGTGCTGGAACAGCCAGGTCAGCGGCACCTTGACCCCCTCCGCGAGGAGATACCCGGCGTTGAGCCGGGGATTGGCGTGGATCGGGGAGTTCGGCGTCGGGGACGTGAACGGCACGAGGCCCAGGCGGCTGGCGATGATCTGGAGGCGCAGCATGTGGAAGCCATCGCTCACGAGCAGCACCCGGCGATTGGACTGTCCCGTGAACCAGCGCGCCACGCCGTCGAGCGACGAGGACGTGCTCGCGCCTGCCGGGAGCGCCGTCACCGCGCCCTCCGGGAGGCCCGCCCTGACGAGGTAGCGGCGGCCGACCTCCGATTCGCTCACCGTGTCGCCCGTGCCGACCCCCCCTGTCACCAGGACTACGGGCGCGTAGCCGCGCTGGTACAGGGCGGCCGCGTGGTCGAGCCGTGATCGGAACACCGGTGAGGGGCGGCCGTTGTACTGGGCCGCCCCGAGCACCACGATCGCATCCGCCGTGGTCGCCTGGTCGCGCGCTGCGGTGACGGCGACGGCGAGCACGACGGCCGCCCAGCCCACGGCGAGCGACAGCGCCAGCACGGCCGCGGCGCCGAATGCGCGGCGGAGCGTCCAAAAAGGCATGAGACAAGATAAAAGGGCGTGGGGGGTCCCGCGCCGAAGGCGTCAGGGCTTGCTGAGCAGCTCCTCGAACAGCGCAATCGCCCGGGGGTCGTTGGTCTGGCCCAGCCAGAAGAGGGCCTTCTTGCGGACCGAAGGACTGTGATGCGAGCGGGCGATACGGATCAAGGCGGGGACGCCTTCGTCGTGCGGGCGCTGCGAGAGGGCGAAGACCGCGCTCTCCTTCACCGTCACGTCCACGTCGTCCGCGTCCACCAGATCGCTCAGGCCGCGCGTCGCCGCCTCCCCCGCCGCCTGCCCCAGCCAGAATACCGCCGAACGGCGCGTTTCCTGCGCGACTCGGGTGTCGCGGGCGAGGCGAAGCAGGTCGGGCCACACGGTGACGCTGTCGGCGAGGATCGTGGGAAAGACGGCCTCGCGCCCGACCTCGCCGCCGGCGCGCGCCGCCACATCGAGCAGGAAGCGGGTGGCGGCCGCCGCCGCGACGGCGCCGAGGTCGGTCACCGCTGCGCCGCCCGGGGAGCGCTCCTCGCCGCCCACGAAGACCCGCACGCGGGTGATCTTGCCGCCGCGCACGGCCAGCGCGACCCGCGCGGGACCCTCCGTGCAAGTACAGTCGCCGTCGTCGTCGTAGTAGCTCCCGGAGGAGATGCGGTGCCGGCCGCAGCTCGAGTGCTCGCACTCGAACGAGATGATGTTGCGCCCGTTGCCGCACACACCCGGCCGCGTGGCGTAGTGGAAGCGCACCTCGCCGTCCGGGACGCCGGCAACGCGATCGCTCAGCCCCTGGAGCGCGAGGGCGAGGACGAGCGGGGCGATCATTGGTTGATGATCTCCTCGAGCACCTTCGCCGCCCGCGGATCGTGCGACTGCCCGATCCAGAACAGCGCCTTCTTGCGCAGCTCGCGGTTCGGCTCGCGGCGGGCGATGTCGATCAGCTTGTCGAGCGCGGCGGGCTCCCGCCGCTGCGAGTAGACGAAGACGAGCTGCTCCTTCATCTCCTGGTTCTGCAGGCGGTCGTACAGCGCCACGAGCTGATCGAGATTGGCGCCGGATTGCCCCGCCCAGAACAGCGCCTTCTTGCGCATCTCGATGTCCTCGCGCTCGTTCAACGCGATGTCCATCATCCAACGGAGGTTCTCTTCCCCGTGCATCTGAGACAGCGAGAAGATCACCTTCTCCTTGAGGTCGGGCTCCGCGAGCTTCGAGTACAGGGCGCGCAGGAACGCCGCGTTCTCGGGCGACGGGCGCTGGCCGAGCCAGAAGATCGCCTTGAGGCGCGCCTTTGCGGGGGCGCCGGGGCGGTCCGCGTAGGCGCGGAGAATCTCGCCGGCGCGGGGATTACGCTGCTGGGACAGGGCGAAGATGGCCTTGTCTTGGAGCTCCTCGTCGCTCGTCGTCTTGAGGATCGAGTCGAGCATCCCGACGGCGCGTTCCGTCGGCACCTGCGAGAGCCAGAACACGGCCTGCTGCCGCACCTCCGAGTCGGGGTCGTGCTGGGCGACGTCGAGCAGGATGTCCTCGGTCTCGCCGGTCCGCTTCTGGGAGAGCAGGAACACCGCCTTGCGCCGCATCCCGGCCGAGCAGGCGTCGCGCCGCGCCAGCACCCGCTTGAGGATCGGGACCGCGTTTGCCGCGTCCATCTGGAGCAGGCCGTTCAGCGCCGCGATGCGGAGATCGTCGTCGTCGCCCTCGTCGGGGCACCCCCTGGCGCGGGTGCGCTCGCTGTCCGGGCTCGGCTGCGCGTGCTCCGCGAGCCAGCGGCCGGCTTCCTCGTCGCCCTGCTTCGCCAGCGCCGTCTGGATGCGCGCCAGCAGGGCGTCGCCGTCCCGCAGCGTGGCCGCCTTGGGGTAGCGCCGTTGCTGCTCGACGAGGAGGCTGCGGGCGCGGGTGAGGTCCGCGTTCTTGTAGAGCGCGAACGCCGCCCAGTAGAGGGCGTCACCGGCCCGGGCGGAGTTGGGGTTGCGACGCGTGAGGTCCGCGTAAAGGCTGGCTGCGCTGCTGTAGTCGCCGCGGTTGAACGCGCGCCGCGCCGCCTGCCACAGCGAATCGGTCGGGTCTTGGTCGTCTTGGACGACGGTCGGGTCGCCCCCGTCGAGAGCATCGAGAGCATCGAGGGCGTCGAGCCCATCCAAGGCATCGAGCTGATCGAGGGCGTCGAGGCCATCGAGCGCGTCGACGGCCGGGGCCACGGCGGTAAATGCCGCCTGCGCTTGGGCGAGCGCCAGACCGATCTCTGGCGGCAGCGCCGGCCGCTGGATCGCTACGACGGCCGCCAGCAACAGCTGCACGCCTTGCATCACAGTGCTCCTTGCGCGCGCACGGGGCCGGGCCCGGCGGGGTTCGCCGTGCGCAGCCGCAGCAGCACGCTGCGTTGTTCCAATCCTTGGTTGATCAACTGGAGGTCCGCGCGGTCGCTGCCCTGAGGGACCTGGGCGATCTGGGCCAACACGAGCTCGAGATCCTCGAGCAGGCTCTCGAGCCTGGGGTCCGCGGCGGCCGGCGAATCGAGCATCAACCGCGTGGTCGTGAGCAGGTCGCGCGCCTGGCCGGCGAACTGAAGGTCGATCCGCCCGGTGCGCGCTTCGGAGCGGAAGCCCGTGAGCAAGGCCTCGGTGCGGCTCAGGTACTGCGCCGCCGCCACCCGGTAGGCGAGATCGCCCGGCGCGACGACGATGGTCTGCTGGTGCTGCATGCTGACCCGGCCCAGGCCCACGCCGATCGCGAGCACGGCGGCGGCGGCGAGGCCCCAGCGCAGCCAAGGCCGCAGCGCGAGCACGCGCGCGTGCCGCGCCCGGCGCGCTGCCTCGATCCGCCGCCACATCTCCTCGCGCGGCGTGTCGGGCGGGCGGTGGTAGCCCTGCGCCGCCTCGCGCAGTACCCAATCGAATCGGTCGTCGGTCATGATACCCACTCCCCCGCGAAATCCGCGAGCGCATCCCGCAGCTTGGCGCGCGCCCGTGACAGCTGCGCCTTCGAGGTTCCGGTCTCGACGCCGAGCGCGTGACCGATCTCCTCGTGTGTGTACCCCTCGACGTCGTGCATCAGGAACACCGTGCGATATCCCTCCGGCAGGTCGTCGATCGCCCGAGCCAGCCGCACCTTGAGATCGGGCTCCGCTTCCCGCCCCCGACTCCCCAGCCCGCCCGCCGCGTCCAGGTCCGTCTCGCGCTGGCGGAAGCGCTTCAGCTTGCGGAGCCCGTTCAGGGTCACCGACGTCGCGATGGCGTAGAGCCAGGTCGACAGCGCCGCCTCACCTCGGAACCCGTGCAACCGCTCGAACGCGCGAATGAAGGTCTCCTGCGTGAAGTCCTGCGCCAGCTCGTCGTCCCCGGCGAGCCGGTAGGCGAGGCGGTAGACCCGGTTCACGTGGGCGTCGTAGAGCGCGCGTTCCGCGGCGCCGTCCCCGGCGCGGACCCGGGCTATCAGTTCGCGTTCGTCCACGGAGCTCCGGAGCTGGGGGACGGTCGTCTATGTGACACACGGTGCGGGGGGAGGGTTGCGTGCGAGAGCCATAAAGGCGTGGGGAGTGGGGAGTGGTACCTGACGGTGCAGGCCGTAAGTGCGCCTCGCACCGCGGGGTACCACTCCCCACTCCCCACGAGGTTACTCCAGGAGCAGTCTCGTCCCGATGCCGGCGAGCAGGGCGAGGAGCAGCGAGGCCAGCGTGCCGATCAGGAAGTATTCCGCGAATTCCCGGTCTTCCAGGGCCTTGAAGCGCGCCAGCGATTTGGCAGCGATGATCCAGCCGACGGCGGCGTATTGACTCAGCAGCACCAGCGTCAGCGCCAGGGCGCGCTCGAGCGCCCCGATGGTCCGCCCGCGGGCGATGTCCACGGCTCCCGCGGTGCGGTCCTCGTCGCGCCGCATCTGGAGCGGTGGCAGCTCGAGCACCGCCCGGATCAACACCATGCCGCGCCCGCACACATAGAGGTAAGCGGTGGCGATGAGCAGGGCGCGCCCCCACCACAGCCCCGGGGCCCGCGGCACGACGAGCCGCTCGAGGTAGCTGCCTCCGACGAGCGCGGCGGCCACGAACAGCGCCTCGACGAACAGCAGCTCGCGACCCCGGCGGTGCCCGTCGATCTGGGCGGGCCACAGCGTGGCGGCGAGCGCGTACACGAACAGCGGGATGACGTACAGCGGATTCACGACCCCTCCCCGGGCGCGATCGCGTCCCGGAACATCTTATCCCCGGCCTCCACGAGGGGCCAGGCCATGCGGCGCCGCAGATGGGACAGCCCCGTTGGATGGATGTCCATACTCTGTGCCAGCTTCAGCGACCCCAGGGTGTCGGCGTAGTAGCGCAAGTAGTTGGCTGCCTGTCGCTGCCGCCGCGTCCAGCTCCAGTACAGGGCGGAGTAATAACCGGCGAAAGCGACCACGGCGGGCTCGAAGCCGCCGAAGGCGAAGATCAAGCGATCACGCTTGGCCGTATCGAGCGCGCCGCGTGCCGCGTGGAAGCAGGGGCCGTCCACTTCGGGCGCGGTGGGGGCGAGCGGGGTCGTGATGGCGCCGCGCCCACAGGCGATGACCCAGTCAGCCTCCGCGAACTTGAGCCGGATCCAGTGCGCGATGTCCCAGACCGCGGCGGCGTTCCCGAGGAGTCCCTCGATCTCATCCCCGCGCGTCACGGCGAACTTCGCGGCGATGGCGCGCCGCCAGCGGCGATTGAGGTCGCCGAGGCTCGCCCGCACGTCGCTCTGGAGCCGGGCGCGCGCCCGGGGTGCCAGGGTCCGCGACGCCACGGCATCGGCGATCAAGGCGACGTAGCGATTGTCATTTTTCGTCATTGTAAGGATTAGTGACGTATTATGTCACAATTTACCATAATGACGAAAACTGTCAACCGCGCCCCGTGCCGAACAGCCGGTCCCCCGCGTCGCCCAGGCCGGGGAGGATGTAGCCGCGCGCATTGAGCTGCCGGTCGAGCGCCGCGGCGTACACCGGGACCTCGGCGTGGGCCGCGAGCATCTTGCGCACGCCCTCCGGGGCGGCGACGAGACAGAGGAAGCGGATGCGCTGGGCGCCGGCCTTCTTGAGGGCGCCGACCGCGGCCACGGCCGACCCGCCAGTCGCAAGCATGGGGTCGAGCACGAAGAAGGCCCGGTCGTGCTCCCCCGCCGGGATCTTGAAGTAGTAGTCCACCGGCTGGAGCGAGTCGTGGTCGCGGTACAACCCGATGTGGCCGACGCGCGCAGACGGGATGAGTTGCGAGATCCCTTCGACCATGCCGAGCCCCGCCCGCAGGATGGGCACGAGCGTGAGCTTCTTGCCCGCGACCTGGACGCCGCGCATCGGCTCGAGCGGCGTGTCGATCTCGACGGACTCGAGCGGCAGGTCCTGCGTCACCTCGTAAGCCATCAGCATCGCGATCTCGTTGACGAGCTGCTTGAAGTCGCGCGTGCTGGTGCGCCGGTCGCGCAGGATGGTGAGCTTGTGCTGGATCAAGGGGTGAGCCAGCACGGTGAGATTGGGGAAGTCGGGGTGCGGCATGCGCGAGAAGCTACGTCGCACTATGCCACGACGCCACGCTCGGGGACTACAGATCGACCGGGAGCGTTACGATGCGGCAGACCTTCTGGAGCCGAAGCGCAGCACGGTCCCGTCCGCAAGCTCGAGCGCCGGCTTCACGCGCGCGTTGATCTGGTCGCCCCGCTCGGTCGAGGCAGGGTTCGTGACGCGGCTTGAGGCGTTGCCACCCAGATACACTTCTGTGGTCGCGGCGCTCTCGGAGGACGCATCGGATCGCTGGCTCCGGCCACGCCTAGAGGCCGATTTCGGCCAAGCGCTGCTGAATCAGCACGTTGCGTCGCTGCCCGTCTCCGGCGGGACGGCATTGGCCTTGCCGCGAGGAACTCACGACTCGGCAGCGGGAGGGTGCCATGCAGGACAGTGATGCATCTTGTCACGTTGCGATCATCGGCGCGGGGCCGTACGGGTTGGCTGCTGCCGCACATCTCCGCGCCAGGAAGGTCGAGACTCGGATCTTCGGCGAGCCGATGGAGTTCTGGAAGCGGAACATGCCGCGGGGCATGTTCCTGCGATCCAGCCCGAACGCTTCGAATCTAGATGATCCCGATGGCCTCCTAGGACTCGATCGCTACCGTGCCCTGCATGGGGTCCCGCACACCAGGCCCCTGCCGCTCGAAGACTTCGTACGCTACGGGCTTTGGTTCCAGCAGCGGGCGGCACCCGACGTCGACCGGCGCCGGGTTACCTTCCTGGCGGAGCGCGCCGGGGGGTTCCATGTGCGTCTGGAGGACGGGGAGGAGTTCCCCGCGCGGCGGGTAGTGGTGGCCACGGGTATTGGCCCATTCGCCCGGCGCCCTGGGCAGTTTGCCGGGCTGCCGGCATCATTGGTTTCGCATTCGGTCGACCACGGCGATCTGCGCCAGTTCGCCGGCCAGCGGCTAGTGGTGGTAGGCGCCGGGCAGAGCGCGCTCGAGTCGGCAGCTCTGCTTCACGAGGCCGGTGCGGAGGTCGAGGTTGTGGCGCGGGCCCCCCGCATTGCTTGGCTCGTGGACGCACCGCAGCGGGTCTCGGTCGTGGGTGCGGCCCGGCAGTTTTTTAGCCCCATCGTCCGTCCCCCGTTTGATATCATGGGCCCACGCATCGTGAGCTGGCTGATCGCGTGGCCTCGGGTATTTCGAAGGTCGCCGAGGGCACTTCAGGATTTCCTCACGGCCCGGGCCGTTCGCCCGGCCGCTGCGGGCTGGCTGGTTCCACGCCTGGCCTCCGTGCGCATCACCACGGGCTGTACCATTGCCGCGGCGACTCCGACCGGCTCGCAGCTCCGGCTGCGGCTTGGCGACGGCACCGAACGGCTGGTGGATCATATGCTCCTCGCGACGGGGTATCGCGTGGACGCCAGTGGGTACTCGTTTCTGGCGCCTACCCTGCGCCAGGCCTTGCGCACACACGATGGGTATCCCGAGCTCGGCGTGGGGTTCGAATCGTCGGTGCCGGGCCTCCATTTCTTAGGGACGGCTGCCGCCGATACGTTCGGCCCTCTCTGTCGTTTTGTGGTCGGAACCAGGTACGCCGGGCGCGCGCTCGCGGGGTACATCACCGGTCTTGGCGGGAACGGTCACGCTCGCGCCGCGCTGCCAAGGGCAGACGGCCTTCTCGCCGCACGGAACGGATCCCCCGGTGCGTAGACCGTGGGCGGTCGTTCTCAGCTCGGACGCCATCGGTCTGGGGGCGGTCCGCAGCTTGGCCGCCGGAGGGGTCCCCACAATCGTCGTCGCGCTCGACCCGTGGGAACCCGTCCGCTTCTCCCGGTACGGCCACAAACTCCTCGTCCCCAAGTCGCACGACGTGGAGGCCGCGATCTTGAATGTGCTGTGGGGCATCAATCGCGAACTCCGGCCGATTCTCATTCCGACGTCGGATCATCTCGCGCATTTCGTGGCGAAACACCGGGCCCAACTGGAGGAGCGCTTCCGGTGCTGCATCCCCCCGGATGCCGCCATGAACGTAGCACTGGACAAGGCCAGAGACACGCATCTCCTGGAGGGAACCAAGATCCCGTTCCCCAAGACCCTTCGGGTGTTGCCAGCATCACCCGCCGAGCTGCTCCGACACTTGAGTCTGCCGCTAATCGTGAAACCGCGCACGCACTGGGATAAGGAGGGGTTGGGGTGGAGGAACGTAGTCATCCGCAGTCTCGCCGACGCCGATGAGTTCTACCGCACGAGCACCGGGGTATTCAGCCGCGTGATCGCGCAGGAGCTGATTCCCGGGCCTGATGAGGCGCTCTGGGAATGCATCTGCTTGTTCGACGCCGGCAGTGAGATCGTCCGCGCGTTCACCTTCCGCAAGCTCTCGACGATGCCGGCCCACTACGGGGCCACCAGCCGCGCCAGGAGCGAGCGCAACGACGCCCTCATGGATCTCGCCGCCGCGGTCGGAAGGCGGTTCGGCTACGCGGGCATCGCCGACATCGACGTGAAGTACGATGCTCGCGACGGGCGATACAAGTATCTGGAGCTCAACCCGCGGCTGGGGTTGTGCCACCACTTCGGCACCCGGTGCGGCGTGAATCTGACGCTCGACGCCTATCGCCTGGCCTGCGGCGACGAGCTACCGGCGCATGGGCCGCAGATCGAGGGACGGACGTTCCTAGCGGTGCTTGAGGAAATCGGCGGCAGGTTGCACGACGGTGACTCCGTGCTGCGCGTGCTGCGTGACCTGGTCCTCAACCTCGTGCGCCGGCCGGTCGGGCCGTACTTCGCCTGGGACGACATCTGGCCCGGGCCCTCGGCGGCTGGTCGCATCTTTTACCGGTTGCTGGCCAAGGCGTGGCGCGGGCAGCTTGGCGCTGTGTTCACCAAGGAGTACGACCAGAAGGGGCAAACACGAGACAAACAACGGCAAACATTAGCACTCCCACCGCACCACTCAGCCCGCTAAGTTGTTCTCCTGCATAGGTTCGGCCAGGTAGCTCAGTTGGTAGAGCAGCGGACTGAAAATCCGCGTGTCGGCAGTTCGATTCTGCCCCTGGCCACTTGCACCGCAACGACTTAGCGCCAGCGCGGCGCGCCAGCTATGTCAATGGTATGGCAAACCGGATTCCGAATCGCGCCGGGGAGACCATGCCGTGATCAAGATCGGGGCGGTCGTAGCGACGAAGGGGCCCGCGGGTCTACTCGGGAAGTCCTTCCTAATGGCGATTCAGCTGGCAAAGGAAGATTTGAAGAACACGAAGGATCGGTATGAGCTCGCTATCGAAGAGGTCCCGAGTCCCGACAAGGCCGAACCCGCCATTCAAAAGCTGATCAACGTCGAGAAGGTCGACGCCCTCATCGTCGGCCTGTCTATGTCTGGGCAGATCGTCAAGCCGTACGCCACCGCTGCCAAGATTCCTTTGTTCTGCATTTGCTCGGTCAGTGGCGTTGGCGATGAGCTATACACGTTCACGACTATGCCGCTCGCCGAAGACGAAGCGGCCCAATGGGTCGCCGAAGCGAAACGAAGAGGGATCAAGAGAATTGCCCGGCTGACCCAAGACTATCCGAGCATTGACAACCACGTGCGGGCGTTGAAAGGAGAGGCCACCCCGGCGGGCATCATCTTCGTGTACGAAGACCGGTTTGACGCCGCGACGACGGATTTCAGGTCCCGGATTGAGGCCGCGAAGCGAACGTCTCCGGATGTCTATTTCGCGGAGGCGTTCAACCCCGCGCTGGACATCCTCGGTCAACAGCTCCGGGATGCCGGCGTCAGAAGCCTGGCATCAGTGGTCGCCTTCTCGGTCAGCGACAAGCCAGAGTTGTTCGAGGGCGGCTGGTATACCGACAGCTATGTCAGTCCAGCGTTCAAGGCGCGCCTCGACAAGCGATACCCCTCAATCCGGCTAGCCACGCATATGATGCCCTACGCGTACGACTCGTTCAACATGTTGGTCCAAGGCTTCGAGAGCGGGGAAGGCGTCCTGCCTCATGTCCGACGTATGACGGAGTATGCCGGCACAGCCGGCAAGATCACTAAGCAGGCGGGGACCGGGAACTTCCGCTCCGCACCGGCGGTGTGGGTGATCAAGAACGGCAAACCGACGCTGGCCGAACAATCATAGTGACCCCATGGGCGGGAGGATCAAGTTCGAGAAGGTGCAGTACCGGCGCCTGAACGCGCGGCAGAAGGGTCCTGTGGCAGCGGAGCTGGCGGCGGAGTCGCGGAGGCGGTAGTAGAAGGAATGACCACGAGCCGGTTGGAGACGTTCGCGGACGGCGTGTTCGCTATCGCCGCGACGCTTCTCATCCTCAACGTGGACGCCCAGGTCGGCGCGGCGCATACCGACCTGGGCGCCCGGCTGCTGCACATCTGGCCGTCCTACGTCGCTTACGCGGTCAGCTTCCTCACGATCGGGATCATCTGGGTGAACCACCACACGGTCATGACCCAGGTGGCGCGCGCCGATCGCACGTTCCTCTTCCTGACGGTCATCTTTCTGCTGTGCGTCGCGTTCATCCCGTTCCCGACGCGCCTCGTCGCGGAGCACGTCCGCGACGAGGGCGCTCGCGCGGCCGCCCTCACCTACGGGATCACGCTCACGGTGACGGCGGTGATGTTCCAGGCGCTCTGGCTCTACGCGGCGCTCGGCCGGCGGCTGCTTCGAGGCGACGCCGATGAGCGGCTGGTCCGGGGAATCACGCGGAGCTACCTCCCCGGCCCGTTCATCTACCTCGGGGCCACCCTGATTGCGCTCGTGAGTCCGACCGCGAGCGTCGTGCTGTTTGGCGCGATCGCGCTGTTTTACGTGGCCGAGAGCTCGCTGTTCGGCGGGGCTAGGGGGCGCGGTGCTCGATCAGGTTGAGCGCGAGTCGCAGTCGCTGCACGGCGGCGTCCAGGCCGCCCGCGCCCGGCGGGGGTAGCAGCTGGAGCGCGTTGCGGATGTGCTCGGCGGCGGTCTCGACCGACGCCCGCCGGACGCCGCGCCAGCGGCGCTCCAGCGTGCTGCGCTGTTCGCTACCGCGCCGTCGATCGACCACCCGGCGCTGCTCCGCCGAAACCGTGGCGATCTCCTCGCGGCGGGGGACCGCGCGGCGATCACGCCCGCGGCGTCGATCGAGGAATAGACGGCGCTCGCGCACGCCTTAATCTGCCTCGAATCGTATGCCGGCGCTACAGGGCGATGAGGCGTCCGATCGCGGCGAGCTTGTGCCGCGCCATGCCCAGGTTCGATCGCTCACGATCGAGCACCACGTAGAGGAAGAGGTTCTGATCCGGGCCGAGGAAGCGGATCAGGTGATACTGCTTCCCGAACGTGATCATCACGTCTTCGATCGTGTCCTTGAGGCCGAGCGCGGTCATCACGCGCAGTTTGGTGCGGACGAGGTCGGCGGCCGCTGCTCCGGCGAGCTCCAGGTTCACCATCGGGCTGCCGCCCGCGCTGCCGAGGCTCAAGCCGCTCGCCGCGTCGATGAGGGCGATCCCGAGCGCACCGTCCATTGTCAGCGCCTCCGCCAGCGCCGCCTGGACTTCGGACTTGCGGGTCTCCACTGGCGTGGCCGCTTCCTGGTGTGTGTTTCCCTGCTCGCGAGCCGGTGCCGCCGGGCTGCTTTCGTCGAGCAGCCGGGCCGCCTCCATCAGGATATGCTGCAAGGATTCCTTGATCGTGCGTTCGCGCGGCGTGCGCTTGTAGAAGATCTCGAGCTTGGGATCGGTCCAGCGGACGATCTCGTACACGGCCGCGGGTCCGTGCGCGAGGCGAGTCTCGGCGTGCGCGGGGCGCCCGTGGTCGAAGTAGATGCGCCCCTCTTCTCCCGCCGCGCGCACGACGATGAGCCCGGTCTTTTGCTCCACCTCGATGAGCTGCAGGAATCCGAACAGCGTGATCCCCGCCATCCGCCCCACGGTCGCCGGGCTGAGCGACCGCTGCAGCTCGTCGGCCAGAAAGGAAATGTCGATCGGCTTGGTGAACGTCGCGGCGATGCCGTACTGCTGCAGCCGCTCCCGCAGGTCCGCGGTGATCCGGTGTCCCGTCATCACGGCCACCGGGAGCCCGGCGCCGCGCTGCAGCAGATGGCCGAGCAGCGTGAGGCCGTCCATCACGGGCATCTGCAGGTCCGTGAGGATGGCGTCCACCTGCTGGCCGTCGAGCAGCTCGAGCGCGTGCTGTCCGTTCTCGGCCGGGAGCACGGCAAAGACGCCGCTGCGGTTCAGCGCCCGGGCGAGGGACAGTCGGACGAACTCGTCGTCCTCGACGAGCAGCAGGCTGGTCGTGGTCATGGCTGGGTGCGGCATCACCATAGGGAAGCCCTGAAAGGCCCGCAAGGTCGCGGGAGTTTGGCCGCCCAAATCGGATAGCGCCGCGCCCCGGCGTCGCCCCATCTTGCGGTCGGGAGGTCACCATGATCGCACTCAAGAGAACCACGCCGAACCGCCGCGTCGCGGTGGCGCGCCGGGCCCGGGCGCACACCAGGCGGGAAGCCACCGCCGGGCCTCACTCCGTCGCCTACACGATCGTCGACTCGCCGGTCGGCCGGCTGCTCGTCGCCGCCACCGAGCGCGGCATCTGCAGCGTCAAACTGGGCGACTCGGATGCCGCGCTCGTGGCGGCGCTGCGCCGCGAATTCCCGGAAGCCGGGCCAGGCGCGCCGGGGCCGCTCAAGGAATGGATCGAAGCCCTGCTCGCGCATCTCACGGGCGCGCAGCCCCGCCTCGAGCTGCCCGTGGACGTGCGCGGCACACCGTTCCAACAGCGCGTATGGGACGCGCTGCGGGTGATCCCGAT
This sequence comes from Gemmatimonadota bacterium, assembly GCA_003222115.1. Taxonomy (GTDB): domain Bacteria; phylum Gemmatimonadota; class Gemmatimonadetes; order Gemmatimonadales; family GWC2-71-9; genus AG29. The sequence goes on from QHUL01000050.1 coordinate 177,289, forward strand.
CGGCTCGACCCGGAGCTATGGGGACGTGGCCCGCGCGATCGGCCAGCCGCGCGCGGTGCGCGCGGTCGCTCAAGCGTGCGCCAGGAACCCGGTCGCTCTCGTCGTTCCCTGCCACCGCGTGGTGCGGCAGAGCGGCGACCTGGGCGGCTATCGCTGGGGTGTGGAGCGCAAAGCGCTGCTGCTCGAGGGCGAGCGCGCCGTGGTGCTCGGGGCCGAGCGCGGCGTCCTCGCGGCCTTCCTCGCCACGCTCGGCGGCTCCCGCAGGACGGTCGCCCCGGGCCCCGGCGGCCACACGCCGCTCTTCGCACCGGGACAGCTGGTGGCCGGGCGCTACGAGATCGACGACCTCATCGGGTCGGGTGGCATGGGGGTGGTGTACCGGGCCCGCGACCGGGAGCTCGACGAAGTGGTCGCCCTCAAGGCGCTCCGGCCGGACCGGACGACGGCCGATCCGCACGCCGTGGAGCGGTTCCGTCGCGAGCTGCGGCTGGCGCGCCGCGTGTCTCATCCCAACGTGGTCCGCACCCACGACATTGGTGACGCCTCGGGATATCGCTTCATCACGATGGAGCACGTGGAGGGCCGCTCGCTCGCCGACGTGCTCGAGCGGGCCGGCCGCCTGCCCACGGCGGTGACCGTGGCGCTCGCGAAGCAGCTCTCGCGGGCGCTCGCGAGCGTCCATGCGCTCGGCATCATCCATCGGGACCTGAAGCCGCAGAACGTGCTGCTGACACCGCAGGGCGAGGTGAAGCTCACGGACTTCGGCGTCGCCGAGCTCGTTGCCGCGAGGCCCGCAGCGGCGGACCGAGGGATCGGGACTCCACCCTACATGGCGCCCGAGCAGTTGCTGGGCGAATCGCTCGACTGCCGAGTAGACGTCTACGCGCTGGGCGTGCTGCTGTACGAGTGCCTGACCGGCCGGCTCCCGTTCGACGGGGCGACGCCCGCCGCCCTGGTGGCGCGAGCGCTCGACGGCGGCCCGCGACCTCCACGTGAGCTCGCGCCGGGTACGCCCGAACGTCTGTCCCAACTGGTGGTGAGCGCGCTGGCGTCCGAGCGGGAGGATCGGCCGGGGAGCGCGACGGAGCTGCACGACCAGTTAGCCGAGTCAGAGGCCGCCGCATAGACTTGAAGCTGTATGCGGCGGTCCTCCGCGCTCACGCTCGGGCCGCTCGTGGCGGTGATGTATTTCACCGTCTCGGGCGGCCCCTTCGGGCTGGAAGGCCTGGTCGGCTCGGTGGGGCCGGGCGTCGCGCTGCTGCTGCTCGTGCTCACGCCGCTCGTCTTCAGCGTGCCGGAGACGCTGCTCATCGGCGAGCTCGCCTCGATGCTCCCCGTCGAAGGCGGCTATTACGTGTGGGTGAAGCGCGCCTTCGGCCGCTTCTGGGGATTCTGGAACGGGTGGCTCTCCTGGGTCTACTCGCTGATCGACATGGCGATCTATCCGGTGCTGTTCCTCCAGTACATCCGGTTCTTCGCGCCGGGGCTGGGCGGTGTCGAGGGGTGGCTCATCGCGCTCGTGCTGATTTGGGGGGCAACGTGGCTCAACCTCCGGGGCACCCGCGCCGTAGGGACCGCCTCGGGGTGGCTCATCGCAGCGGTGCTCGCGCCGTTCGCGCTGCTCGCGGTGGTGGCGCTGGGGCGCTGGGTTTTCGGGCCCGCGGCGGTGGCGGCGCCGTTTCGGCCATTCGCTGCCCCCGGGCAGAGCTTCGTCGGCGCTCTGGGGATCGGGATCTCGCAGAGCATCTGGAACTACAGCGGTTGGGACAACGCCTCGACGGTCGGCGGGGAGATCGAGCACGCCACCGCGACCTATCCACGGGCCCTGGCGCGCGCGCTCCCGCTCGTGACCATCGTCTACCTCGTGACGATCGTCCCGGTGCTGGCGCTTACGGACTGGCGCCGTTGGACGGACGGAGCTTGGCCTGCGCTCGCGGCTACGGTCGTGGGGCCCTGGCTCGGCGTCTGGGTCGCCGCGGCGGGGATGGTCAGCGCCTTCGGGCTCTTCAATGCGCTGCTGCTCGCGTACTCACGCATTCCACTCGTGATGGCGCAGGACAGGTTCCTGCCGGCGCGGCTCGCCGCCACGGATGCGAGGGGCACCCCCCGCAACGCGGTCCTCGTTTCCGCGGTCGCCTACTCGGCGTTCGCGCTGCTCTCGTTCGGCGGCCTGCTCGCGGCCGACGTGCTGCTCTACACGGTGGCGCTGGCGCTTGAGTTCGGGGCGCTGTTGCAGCTCCGCAGCCGGGAGCCCGAGCTGCGCGGCGCGTTCCGGGTGCCGGTCGGGCTGCGGTTGCTCGCGGGCCTCGCCCTGCTGCCGGTGCTGCTGCTCGTCACCGCGGTGACGCTGGAGGTGCAGAGCCACACGATCGGGTTGCCCGGGGTCGCCGTCGCGGTGCTGCTCGCCGCGGTGGGGCCGCTCGGCTACGCGGCGCAGCGGCGGGCGCGGCTCAAGTCGGCGGCGCCCGCCTGAGTTTTTCCAGCACCCGCGCGCGTTTTCCCCCTCCTTGCGGGTGCGCGAAACGGTCTGCAACGTAGCGGCTGCCGCCAGCGTCTGCAGTCTGATCCCATCACCGCGCACAGGCATGGAGGGACTGTGAGAACGCGCTCCTGTCTCGTTTCCATCGCGCTCGCCCTGAGCTTCGGAGCGGCGAGCGCCACTGCCCAGCAACGCCAGATCACCGGCCGCGTCACGGCCGCGACCACAGGGGACGCCATCCCGGGTGCGAGCGTGGCCGTCGTGGGGACTGCGATCGTGGCAGCGACGGGCAATGACGGTCGCTTCACGGTGGCCGCGCCCGAGGGCGACGTCACGCTGGTCGTGCGTCGCATCGGCTTCAAGCGCAAGAGCGTACCCGTCCCCGGTACCCAGACCTCGGTGGATGTGACGCTCGAGCCGGACGTGTTCAACCTCGAAGCCATCGTCGTCACGGGCCAGGCCACGGGAGTGGAGCGGCGCTTCGCGCCGAACGCCATCGCGACGGTCGGTGCCGGGGAGCTGAGCCGTGCCCCCGCGCCCAGCGTCGAAGCCTCGATCCAGGCCAAGGTGCCCGGTGCCGTGATCCAGCAGAACTCGGGGGCCCCGGGCGGCGGAATCCAGGTGAAGTTGCGGGGGGTGTCGACGCTGAACGGCCTTTCGGCGCCGCTCTACGTGGTGGACGGCGTCATCATGAGCGACGTGGCGATCCCCAACAATCAGCAGGTCGTGACGCTGTCGAACTCGGGCTCGAACCCGTCCCCCCTGCAACAGAACCAGGTGAACCGCATCGCGGACCTGAATCCGTACGACATCGACAACGTCGAGGTGCTGAAGGGCGCATCCGCGGCGGCGATCTACGGGTCGAAGGCGGCGAACGGCGTGGTCGTGATCAGCACCAAGCGTGGTCAGTCCGGGGAGCCCCGTTTCACCGTGACCCAGCGCCTTGGCTTTTCCGAGCTCTCTCACGAGCTCGGCATGCACGTGTACAAGGACGCCACGGAGGCGGCTACGTTCTACGGGGCCGCGGTGGCAAACACGTATTGCAACCTCGCCGGCGGCGCCTGCCCCGTGTACGACCACGAGCAGGAGCTCGCGGGGGAGAAGGATCTCTCCTACGAGAGCGCGGTGGACGTGGGGGGGGGCAGCGAGAACACGCGCTACTACTTCTCCGGCCTCGCCAAGAAGGACGCGGGCATCATCGGCGGCACCGGCTTCTGGAAGCAGTCGCTGCGCGCCAACCTGGACCAGCGTCTCAGCAGCCGCTTGGGTGTGAGCCTCAACACCAACTTCGTGCACACGCTGGCGCGCCGGGGGCTCACCAACAACGACAACGCCTTCATCAGCTACTACATGTCGATGGGTTTCGCCCCGAGCTTCCTCGACCTGCGAGCGAACGCGAACGGCGTCTTTCCCGACAATCCGCTCATCGGGAGCAACCCACTGCAGACCGCGGCGCTGCTGAAGCCCAACGACGAGGGTGTGGACCGCTTCGTCGGCTCGGTGAAGGCGACGTTCGACGTGCTGACGCGTCCGGAGCACCGGTTGCAGTTCATCGGCGTGGGTGGCGTGGACCGGTTCAGCCAGCGCGATGGGCTGCTGTTCCCGCCCGAGCTGCAGTTCGAGCAGATCAGCACGTTGCCCGGCGTTTCCCTGCTCACGAACGGGAGCAACTACAACGCCAACTGGAACGCGAACCTGGTGTACGCCTACCGGCCGGCGTCAGGATCGTTCGCGGCGACGACCTCGGCGGGGTTGCAGTACGAGGACCGCGAGCTGAACATCTCCCGGATCGTCAGCCGGAATCTCATCGCGGGCCAGCAGAACGTGAACTCCGGGACGAGCGTCAGCGTGGATGAGCGGCGCGAGCGCGCCAAGGACTACGGGTTCTACGCGCAGCAGGACGTGCTCACCATGCACGAGCGGCTCTTCGTCTCCGCCGGCGTTCGCGGTGATCGGTCGAGCAACAACGGAGACGTGGACAAGTACTTCTTCTACCCCAAGGCGGCCGCCTCCTACCGACTGCCCGGTGGTGCCGGTCCGTTCGGCGACGTCAAGTTCCGGCTGGCGTGGGGCCAGTCGGGGAACCAGCCGCTCTATGGGATGAAGTTCCTCGCCGTGGATGCCACGCAGAACATCGGAGGGATCCCGGGACTGGTAGCGCCGGGTACCGTGGGCGACCCCACCATCAAACCCGAGCGCCAGACGGAGATCGAGGGGGGAGTCGACGCCACGCTCGCCAGCGGGCGGGCGACCTTCGAGGTCACGGCGTATCAGAAGAGCGTCAGCGACCTGCTGCTGTTGCGGACCCTCGCCGGCTCGAGCGGCTTCCTTACCCAGTTCTCCAACGGCGGCAAGCTGCGCGACCGCGGCATCGAGGTAGCCGTCGGGGTCATCCCGATCCAGCGGCCCGATGTTTCGCTGCTGTTGCGCTCGATCTTCTTCTCCAATTCGGCCAAGATCGTCGAGCTAACGGGCGCATTCGCGTTGACCAGCCCCTCGGGCGGCTTCGGGACGAACCTCGGCCAGTACTTCATCGAGCAAGGGGGGTCGGCGACGGCGATCTGGGGGAACGTCCCCGACAACTCGCTTCAGGGCTTCCACGCCGAGCGGATCGGCGACGCGAACCCCGACTTCGTGTGGTCATTCGGGAGCGAACTCACCGTGAGGCGCTTCACCCTCAACGCGCTAGCCGAGTGGCAGCACGGCGGCAACATCCTCAACCTGACCAAGCTGATTTGGGACTTCGGCGGCACCACGACCGACTGCCCCACGACCTGTGCGCAGCGCCTCGCCGTCTTCGGAAAAGACACCCGCCAGTTCGTCGAGAGCGCCACGTACTTCAAGCTGCGCGAGGTCACGCTGAGCTACGATCTGCCGGTTCGCGCCTACGAGTGGATCGGTGCCCGCAGCGCTCGGGTGAGTCTGAGCGGCCGCAATCTCGTCGTCGTGACCGGCGGCAACTACACCGGGATGGACCCGGAGGTGAGCAACTTCGGCAATCAAGCCGTGGCGCGGAACATCGAAGTGGCGCAGTACCCGCGCAGCCGCAGCTTCTGGTTCACCGTCAGCGTGGGGTACTGACCATGACCCGGCTACCGCATCCTGACTCGACCGCGAGGGCCCGTATGACCAAGGCCGCTCTGCCGCTCGCGCTCGGCGCGCTGCTCCTCGCCGGGTGCTCGGACCTCAACGTCCCGGACTTGAACAACCCCGGGATCGACGATCTCCAGAAGAACCCCACGCGCGTGGCCGTGATCGACGCCACCCAGGGACTGTTCATCGGGGCGCGCGCAAACATCGCCGCCTTCAACGGCTACGTGTCGGTGATGGGCGTGCTGGGCCGCGAGTCCTACAACTTCGACCCCGGCGACCCCCGCTTCATCACCGAGCTGCTCGGGGGCCCGCTCGACGGCGGCAGCCCCCGCTTCGGCGGCAACCTCTGGAACGAGCGCTTCGCGAACATCCGTAACGCGAACATCGTGTTGAACGCGCTGGACGTATTGGGCGGCCTGCCGATCGGCATGAGCGACGCTGAGAAGGAAGGGGTCCGGGGCGTGGTCAAGACGCTCCAGGCGCTCGACTTCCTGCTCGTCATCGACACGCGTGACACGCTGGGCGCGCCGATCGACCTCAACCGCGACGTCATCACGGGCGGGCTCGCGCCGTTTGTGTCGCGCAACGAAGTGTTTGCACACATCTCGCGAGAACTCGACTCCGCCGTGACACACCTGCAGGCGGCGGGGAGCGGGTTCGCGTTCGCGTTGCCGCCAGGGTTCACAGGGTTCACGACGCCCACCACCTTCATCCAGTTGAACCGGGCGCTGCAAGCGCGCGTGGAGATGTATCGCGTCACCCTGCTGAACTGTGACCTCCCTTGCTTGGGGGACGCGCTGTCGGCGCTCGATGCGTCATTCTTGAGCTTGCCCGCCGATACAATGCTCAAGGCGGCCGTGGATCCGACAGGGACGGCGGCGATGCTGGCCCGCGGCGCCTACTACAATTTCGGCTCGGAGTCGGGCGACCTCGCCAACGCCCTCAACGATCCGACTGGGAGCAAGCAGCGCGGTCACCCGTCGCTGCGGACCCAGGCCGAGGAACAGCTTCCCGGGGGTCCACTGGACCAGCGGTTCCTGGACAAGGTCGTTACGATCGCGGCGGGCCTGCCGCGGCTCGGCCACACGTCCGACATGGCGTTCAACATTTACGTCAGCACCAAGACGCCGGTGCCGATCATCCGAAACGAGGAGCTACTCCTGCTGCGGGCGGAGTACGAGCTGGCCTTTGGGAATCAGGCCGGAGCTGCCGCGCTCATCAACTACATCCGGGTGAACTCGGGGAGACTGCAGCCGCGGGCCGGCCTCGACATCGCACCGACGGACACGGTCATCAACGAGCTGCTGCGTCAGCGTGTGTACTCGCTGCTGTTCGAGGGCGGGCACCGCTGGATCGACGCGCGGCGCTACGGCCGGCTCTACCCGATTTCCACTTGGTGGCCCGGGCTCCCGAACGAGCTCGTGACCGACAACGTCTTCAAGGTGATGCCGATTCCCACCGATGAATGCAATGCCCGCGGACTGGGGTCGAACTGCGAGCCGCTGGGGCCGTAGTCGCCGGACGGCACCGGTCGTCCCGCCGCCGGGCGCTCCGCGCCCGGCGGCTTTTTGTGCGCGAGCCCGCATGTCCAGTCGCAAGTCGCAACCCGGCGGCCCTCCTTGCGAGGTCGCTGATTCGGCGACACGATATCCGGTGCTCGTCGGACCCTCTCTATCCCGTCGCTGCTCTCGAGGAGGCTCTGTGGGAAAGCGCATCTCGCTGCTGACATGCTGCGCGGTCCTCGCGCTGCTCGGATCCACCAGCCGGCTGGCGGCGCAAGGCGGCGTCATCCGGGGCCGCGTCACCGATTCGACGGGGGCCGCGCTCGGGCGCGTGAGCGTCACCATCGAGGCCCTGGGAGCGCGGGCCACTACCGACGACCACGGGAACTACGAGCTGCGGAGCGTGCCTGCCGGCTCGCACACGGTGCGCGTGCGGCTGCTCGGCTACGTCCCCCTGCTCGTGCGGGTGAGTGTGGCCGAGGGGCAGCCCACGCGACAAGACTTCTCGCTCCGGACCCAACCGATCGCGCTCGCGCCCATCGATGTGGTCGTGGGCTCGCGGGCGCATCACACGGCGTCGGAGGAGCTCGCCGTGCCCGTGGACGTCTTCACGCGCGAGGAGATGCAGCAGCAGGGGACGACGGAGACGAGCCAGGTCCTGCAACAGCTCGCTCCCTCGGTGAACTTCCCCCGGCAGAGTGTGACCGACGCGAACGACATCGTGCGGCCATTCACATTGCGTGGCTTGAGCCCTGACCAGACGCTGGTGCTGGTGAACGGCTGGCGCCGGCATCAGACCGCCCTCGTGAACACCTTCCCCTACGGCATGGCGTTTGGGTCGAGCGGGGTCGACATGAACGCCATACCCGGCGGCGCCATCGAGCGCCTCGAGGTGCTGCGGGATGGGGCCTCGGCGCAGTACGGCTCCGACGCCATCGCAGGCGTCGTGAACGTCGTGATGCGGGAAGGCAAGTTCTCCCCCTACCTGAACGCAGACGCCGGCCGTTACGTAACGCAAGACTATCCGGATGATGGGACGACCGTAGACGTCAACGGCGGAGTCGGCATCGGGCTCGGCCGAGGGTCCCTCGGCGTGTTCGGGGAGTTCCAGCACCGCGACAAGACCAACCGTGCGTGGCCGGACTCGACCCTCGTGGACGCCAATGGCGTGAACGACGTGATCGACCCCAACACCGGACAGATCATCCAGAAGCGCAACGCGCTGTCGCAGCCGAACTACCACTGGGGCGACGGGCTCGAGAAGGACGCGATGACGTTCGCGAACTTCCGCATGCCGCTGACCGCGAGCGGCTCGAGCGAGGTCTACGCCTTCGGGGGCTACAGCAACCGCGTCGGCACGGGGAACGGCTTTTGGCGCTATGCCAACAGCACGCGCAACTGGCCCGAGCTCTACCCCCAGGGCTTCCTGCCAGAGTTTCGACCCAACGTCAATGACTATTCCGCGGCCGGCGGAGTCCGCGCCAATGTGAGCGGGTGGTCAATAGATCTCGGGGGCGCGTGGGGCCTGAACCGGTTCGACTACAACCTGCGGAACACCAACAACGCCTCACTCGGGCCCTGTCTTGACACGCCCTGTGCTCCCGGCGCGGATGGCATCCTCGGCAACGCGGACGATCCCGGCATCCCCAACCAGCTCTCGTTCTACGCCGGACGGCTGCAACGCAGCGAGTACACGATTGGCCTGACCCTGGCCAGGGCGGTGACGGTGGGCCTGCCCTCGCCGGTGAACGTGGCGGTCGGCGCTGCCTTCCGGCGCGAGTCCTACCGGATCGAAGCGGGGGAGAAGGCCTCCTGGATCAACGGCGGACACCTCGCCCAGGACAGCGTGGCGGTACCAGGCGACCTGGCCCCGGCCGGCTCCTCGGTGTTCGCCGGCTTCTCTCCCACCGACGCGAGCGACCACAGTCGGACCAATTTCGGGGCCTACGCGGATCTGGAAAGCAACCTGAGCTCCCAGCTGCTGGCCGACGTCGCGGGGCGGTTCGAGGACTACAGCGACTTCGGCTCCCGGTTGACGGGCAAGTTGGCCCTCCGGTTCCAGCCGACCAAGCGGGTAGTGCTGCGGGGCGCGGTGAGCACGGGGTTCCGCGCCCCCGGCCTGAGCCAGAGCTACTTCAGCCACACGACCACGAACTTCACTGGCGGCCAGCTCGTGGAGATCGGCAATTTCCCGGTGGACAATCCGGCATCGCAGCTCTTCGGCGCCAAACCGTTGAAGGAAGAGACCTCCATCAACCTGAGCGGGGGGCTGGCGTTCACGCCGACGAACAATCTCAACGTGACGGTCGACTATTTTCACATCAAGATCAACAACCGCATCCTGCTCGGGGCGACCTTCGGCGGGGACGTGGACTCGGTGTCGAAGCGAATTCTCCGCGATAATGGCTTCACGACCATCTCCGGAGTGCAATTCTTCACCAACGGCTTGGACACGAAGACCGACGGCGTGGACATGACCGCCAACCTGCGCGTCCCGGCTGGTGCCGGCACGCTCGACCTCACGGCCGCCGCCAGCTACGCCCGCAACAAGATCACGCGGCTGGATCCGCTACCAGCGATCCTCCAGGGCACCCAAACCCAGCTCACGAGCATCCTCGACTTGACCGGCAGCCTCGCGATCGAGAAGGAGCGGCCCGACTGGCGGGGCACCCTCACGGGGCAATACACCAACGGCCGGTTTCACTCGCTCGGCCGGGCCTCATACTACGGCGGCTTCTCGTCCTCCGAGCCCGGCTTCACCGACGAGGAGCACTACGGCGGCAAGACCCTCGTCGATGCTGAAGTCGGCTATCGCTTCGACCAGGTGGACCTGTCAATCGGGGCGCGAAACGTGTTCGACGTCTACCCCGACCGGATGAGGACGGAGTTCAACAACAACGAGAACACCTTCCCCTGGGCGGCGGCGTCGCCGTTCGGGTACAACGGGCGGTACCTCTACAGCCGAGCGTCGATCGTGCTCAGTCGCTAGGCGGACCGTCGGACGGTACGAGAGACGCAGGGGCGCTTGAGATCGCGCCCCTGCGTTTTTCACCGGCTGTCCGACGGTCGGCCATCGTCCGACCGTCACATCTCGGTGTAGTACTTCGCGCCGATCACCGCCGCGAGGACGTACTCCACCAGGCCCACGATACAGCCGATCACGTAGAGCCGCTGCGGGAACAGACCCATGGGCGCCTCGCCTATGGCGTGGAGCAACCCGTACAACACCCAGATCGCGAAGCCCGCGAGCACCGCGGTCCGCGGACCGGCCCCGAAGCGCGGCCGGATCGCGGCGTAGAGCCAGATGAGGAAGATGCCGAAGAGAAAATCAAAGATCACGAACCAGATGATCGTCGATCCCGTCATCGGCCCCTTGTTCAGCGCTTGCAGCGCCGCGTTGAAGTCGGCGGCGAGCACTTTGCCGTAGACGACCCAATCGATGACGTTCAGTACCACCCCCGCCAGCAGCCCGCCCAGCACGACGCGATTCCAATTGATCTTGCCCATGTGCGACCTCCGTTGAGGGGGGACGAGCAGCTTCAGCGACTCGCGGCCAGAGTAGGGGGTAGGACGGGCGCGGTCAAGCGCACTAAGGAACGAGCAGCACCGCCACCAGCCCCCCCAGCCCGTCGCGCACCGTCGCGACCCCGTTCGGCACCACCCAATCCCAGCCGTCGACCAGAAGATTGAAGTGATACAGGCCCGACTCCAGCAGGAAGGCGCCCTCCCACTCGTCGCCTGCGAGCGGCCTGAGCGGCACCGGCTGCCAGGCGTTCCAATCGCCCGCGATCGCTACTGCCTTCGCGCCCTCGAAGCTGAAGCGGACGACCACACTGTCCCCGCGCCGCTCGGGAACGAGGGGCGGCCAGCGGCGCGTGGGCGCGTCCACCGCGGGCCGGCGCCTGGCCCACATTCGCACGCTGGCCGTGAAATAGCCCGCGCGGTCCAGACCCTGGTACGGATCCGGGAGGTAGCCGCCGCCGCTCGCCTCGAACGACACGGCAGGAGCCAGGAACCAGCGCAGCGACACGCTCCCCGTCCCCTTCGAGCCGTAGGCGTCGGAAGCTCGCACGACGGCCCAGAGCGTCGTGCTGACCGGCCCGCGCTCGATCGTCACACCGCCGCTCACGTCCGTGAACCAGGCGCCGAGGAAGTGGGTCGGTTCGAGAGAGAGCTGCCAGGTCGTCCCGGGGGCGGCCCGCCACCAGGCGCGCGCGCGCGCGTGGAACGCGCCGACCGACGGAGCGTCCTTGATCCAGCCGCTCGACGGGCCCGCCCCGGCCCCTACGCCCCAGGTCCCGGTCCACCACAGGAACTCACCGACCCCGTGGACTGCGGCGGTCCACCCGCCGTCGGTGCGCCTCGTACCGGCCCCGATGCCCTCGGCACCGAGCCGCATGCGGCCCAGCAGCGGCCGCGTCGCGGCCCACACGGCGGTTCGCCCCTGTAGGGACCAGATGCCTCCCGGGAGAGACGCGAGGGAGCCCGCGAGGCTCCCGTAGCGCGCCTCGGTCCCGTACTCCAGAGTCGGAGCGAAGGTCGCCGAGCTGAAGCTCGTGCCGCCGGGGAAGCGCACCGTGCCCACACCCACGCCGAGCGACGCCTGGGCCTGAGCGCGCGCGGCCTGAGCGCACGCCGCGGCGAGCGCCAGCATCAAGAGGGCGCGTTTCATTCGGCTGGAACGTAGCGGCTATGTGCGGGGCGGGAATGGGCCAACAATACAGAGGGGCACAGCAGGCTGTGCCCCTACAGTCTTCCCGGGAAGTCTCCCCGCGTCAAGCTTACGGCCGATGGATCTCGGACTGGCCGGGGCTCGCGGGCCGATGGGATTGGGGTGATGGCACGGCTCGGATCGCGGACCCCGGGGTGGCCGGGGTGGCTGGTGTGGCCGGCACCGCCGCGTTGGGATTGCGGTCCGCCGAATGCGTCACCCAGCCGCGGACGTGTGCCGCCCGGTGCTCCGCCACCCTGGTGCGCGCCGCGGCCATGTTGGCCTGGGCGATGTCCGACGCGTGATTGGTGTGGGTGCCGGGCGCCTGTGCCGCGAGGAAGCCGGGGAAAACCAGCGCCGCCGCGACTACTGCGAGTTTGCGAAGCATCGTGCTTTCCTCCTTCTATCTAGCGCGCGCCTCAATACGGCGCTGCGCGAGCAGCTGAATCACACTGGTGAGGCGGCCATGAACGGAGTTGCCGTCTGGATCGGGCCCCTGGGCTTGCTTCCACAGGTCGTCGAACGCTTCGGTCACGACAGACTCGGTGTCCTCCGGATTGACCAGCAACGCGTAGGCGAGCGCGTAGGCTGTGGTGCGATAGCGCGCCATCAGCTCAACGAGGGCGGTGCGATCACCCCGGGCCATGCGGGCCACCAAGGTCGCGTCGGCCGTGGCTGGCCACGCCCGTTCGGGTAGGCTCATCGGAGAGTTCCCAGTTGCCGTTTCCGTTCGCAGCACTGCCCTCGTCGCCTGCGGGTCGTCCTAAAGACGCCCGCGGCGGGGGTCGGGTAACACGCGACTTGTAAGCGGCGGGGCCACGGGATGTTACCGGTGCGTCTCGGGCGGACTCTTTCAGGGGGACGGTTGCCGCTACTCCCACGAGGGCCTACCATCCCGGTGGGTTGATCGAAGCGCGAGGAAACCGGGGTGGGTCGAGCGGAGCCAGCGAGCGACGGCGCAGTGGTGCGGGCTGTGCTAGCGGGGGACGTCGAGCAGTTCGCCGTACTGGTGCGGCGCTACCGCGATCGCTATGCGCGGTACGCGGCGCACATGCTCGGCTCGGCCGACGCCGCCGAGGATGCGGTCCAGGACGCGCTCATTCGCGCGTTCGACCAGCTGAGGCAGTGCCGGGAGCCGGACAGGTTCGCCGGGTGGTTCTTTCTGATCCTGCGGAACCGCTGTTTCGCGGAGCGGCGCCGCGGGTCCCGGGAAGCCCGGCCCCTCGAGGAGGCGCAACAGGTCGCCACGTCCTTGGACGGGCCGGACGGTGCCGTGGAACGGACCGAGCGCCGGCGTGCGCTCCAGCGGGCCCTCCTGGCGCTGACGCCGGAGCAACGCGAGGTGTTCGTGTTGAAGCACGTGGAAGGGTTGCCGTACGAGGAAATCGCCCAACGGACCGGCGCGACGGTGGCCTCGCTCAAGATGCGGATGCACCGGGCGTACGACCGGCTGCGAGGCGAATTGGAGGAGCACCGATGACGCGGGAATTCCACCCCCTGGTGAAGCGCCTGCTGGACGGCGAGCTGACGCTCGGTGACCTGCCGCTCGAGCTACGCCCGGAAGGCGAGGAGGCGCTGCGCTTGCTGGCGGCCCTGGACTCAACGCCGGTGACGCTGTCCCCCCTGCTCGATGCCCGTGTGATGGCGACGGTACGCCGCCGGGCGGGCTCGCCAGCCACCGCGAGGGAGTCCTTTAGGGCGGGTCGCGCGTGGCGCTGGATCTCCGCGCCGCGCGACGTGGAGATCCGGCTGCGCGTGCGGCCCTGGGCGGTCGGTGCGCTGGCCGCGGCGGCCGTGCTGGCGGCGCTGGTCCTGGGCAGGCCCAGCGCCCCGCCGGCCCGCGGCGCCATAGCGGCGTTCGGCCCCACGCGCCCGAGCGCGCTAGTCCGCTTCGTGCTCTACGCCCCGGGGGCGCACCGCGTGGCGATCGCCGGGACGTTCAACCAGTGGAACAGTGACGCGACGCTGCTCGCCCCGGCGGGCGCGACCGGGGTCTGGACGACAACCGTCACCCTGGCACCAGGTCAGCACCAGTACGCCTTTGTGGTCGATGGCGAGCGCTGGGTGCCCGACCCGGCGGCGCCCGCGGTGGACGACGGCTTCGGTCGTCGTAACAGCGTCGTCGCCATTGCCGCCCCCGGCGGCCGCGCGCTGTGAAAGCCGCCTGCCTGACGGTCTGTTTGGTGCTCGGCGCAGCCGGGCTCGCCGCTCAGGGGAGCGTCGCGGCCCGGCTCTCCGGGCGCGTGTCCCCGGAGGTGGTTGCGGCTGTGCGCGGGATGGTCGATGCGGCCGCGGCGCGCGGCCTTCCGGTCGAGCTGCTGGTGCAGAAGGCTCTGGAAGGTGGGGCGAAGGGCGTGCCGGCGGACCGCGTGATCGCGGCCGTACGCGCGCTCGCCGGCGAGCTCGACGCATCCGCGGGCGCGCTGCACTCGGCTGGTCTCGCGGCGCCGGACGGCGACGCCATCGAGGCGGGTGCGTTCGCACTCACGGCGGGACTCAAGGAGGGGCAGGTACGCGAGCTGGCTCGCGCCAGTCGTACACCGTTCGGGGCCGCGGCAACCCTGCGCGTGGCGGCCCTGCTCGCAGCCCTGGGAGTGCCGGCGAAGCAGACGGTCGCCTTGGTGCGCCGCACGATCGAGGCCGGGCGCGCCCCCCTCGATCTCTTGGATCTCCCCGACCGCGTGGAGTCCGAGATCGCCCGCGGGGCGACCCCAGCACAGGCGGCCGCGGGTCTCGCGCGCGCCGCCGCCCACTCGCCCGTGGGTCCGCCCGATGTGCCCCCCGGACGGGAGCGGTCGCGCAAGCCGTAGAGGCGGAGGGCCTCCCCTCCGCGGCACCACTCCCCGGTTTCGCTTCTCTGGGTAGATTCCTCTCCCCATGGCCATTGCCCACAATCTCGGCTTTCCGCCCATCGGCGCCGGTCGTGAGCTGAAGCGCGCGACGGAAGGCTATTGGGGCGGCAAGGTGTCCCGCGAGCAGCTCCTGCGCACGGGAGCAGAGCTGCGCGCCGCCCACTGGCGCCTGCAGCGCGACGCGGGGCTCGATCTCGTGCCCGTCAACGACTTCTCCTTCTACGATCGCGTCCTGGACACATGCGCGCTGGTCGGGGCGGTACCCGGGCGCTACGGCTGGTCCAGCGGCACCGTCGACCTCGACACCTACTTCGCGATGGCGCGTGGCAGTCAGGGCAAGGGCGGGGGGGGCCGCGACGTCACCGCGATGGAAATGACGAAGTGGTTCGACACGAACTACCACTATATCGTCCCCGAGTTCGAGCCGGGACAGACGTTCCACCTCGCCTCGACCAAGATCACGGACGAGTTCCAGGAAGCCAAGGCGCTGGGCCTCTCCGCGAAGCCGGTGCTCGTCGGTCCCGTGAGCTTCCTGCTGCTCGGCAAGGCGCGCGGGGCCCGCTTCGACCGCTTGGAGCTGCTCGACGGGCTGCTGGGGGTGTACGCGGAGGTGCTGGGACGGCTGGCGGCGGCGGGCGCGACGTGGGTGCAGATCGACGAGCCCGCGCTCGTGCTCGACCGCACCCCGGAGGAGCGGAGCGCCTTCCGGACCGCCTATCGCGTGCTCAGCGAGCAGGCGCCGGGACTCAAGCTCCTCCTGACCACGTACTTCGACGGCCTGCGCGACAATCTTGACACGGCGCTCGAGTTGCCCGTCGCCGGGCTGCATGTGGACCTGGTGCGCGCCCCGGCGCAGCTCGACGCGCTGCTGGGCAGGTGGCCCGCGGGGCGCGTGCTCTCGCTCGGCGTGGTGGACGGGCGGAATATCTGGAAGGCAGACCTCGCGGCCGCGCTCGCCACGCTCGAGCGGGCCAGCGCGCGCCTGGGCGCGGAGCGCGTCTGGGTCGCGCCCTCGTGCTCGCTGCTCCACGTGCCGGTGGATCTCGAGCTCGAGCGCAAGCTCGATCCCGAGCTCAAGGGGTGGCTTGCGTTCGCCAAGCAGAAGCTGGATGAGGTGGTGGCGCTGACGCGCGCCCTGCGTGAGGGGCGGCGCGCCGCGGCCGCGGCGCTCGAGGCAAACGCGCGGGCGCTCGCGTCGCGGCGCTCGTCCAGCCGGATCCACAACCCGGCCGTCAAACGGCGCGCCGGGGCCGTGACGGAAAAGGATCGGCGCCGCCCCGCGCCGTACCGGGAGCGGCGCCCGCAGCAGGTGCGCCTGCCGCTGTATCCCACCACCACGATCGGGTCGTTCCCCCAGACGGCGGAGGTCCGGGCGGCGCGCCGCCAGTTCCTCGACGGCAAGACGACCGCGTCGGAATACGAGCGCTTCATCCAGGACCAGATCCAGCGGACACTCAAGATCCAGGAGGACCTGGGACTCGACGTGCTCGTACACGGCGAGTTCGAGCGCAACGACATGGTGGAGTACTTCGGGGAGCAGCTCCAGGGGTTCGCCTTCACCGAGCACGGCTGGGTGCAGTCCTACGGCTCCCGCTACGTGAAGCCGCCGATCATCTACGGCGACGTGTGGCGCCCCAAGCCGATGACCGTGCGGTGGAGCACGTTCGCGCAGGCGCACACCGACCGCCCCGTGAAGGGGATGCTCACGGGACCGGTCACGATCCTGCAATGGTCCTTCGTGCGCGACGACCAGCCCCGCTCCGAAACCGCGCAGCAGCTCGCACTCGCGATCAGTGACGAAGTGCTGGATCTCGAGCGCGCCGGCATCCGCATCATCCAGATCGACGAGCCGGCGCTGCGCGAGGGTCTGCCGCTCCGCCGGGCCGACTGGGGGGGCTACCTGGACTGGGCCGTCAATGCGTTTCGGCTGGCGACGAGCCGCGTGCAGGACGCGACCCAGATTCACACGCACATGTGCTACAGCGAGTTCAACGACGTGATCCGCGTCATCGAGCGCATGGATGCGGACGTGATCTCCATCGAGAACGCGCGCTCCGGCTCGGAGCTGCTGGAGGCGTTTCGGGGGTACAAGTACCCGAACGAGATCGGCCCGGGGGTCTACGACATCCACTCGCCGCGCGTGCCGGCCACCGAAGAGATCGCGGCGGCCCTCGAGCGGGTGCGGGAGGTGCTGGAGGACCGTCAGATCTGGGTCAACCCCGATTGCGGCCTGAAGACCCGGGGCTGGGACGAGACGCTGGCGGCGCTGCGGCACGTGGTGGAGGCCGCGCGCCGGCTGCGCGCGGCGGGCACTCGGCTCCCGGCCGGGCGGGAAACGTGAGGCCGGAACCGGGACACACTGGTCGGACCGGTGTTCGCCCGTCCGTTTCCCGTTTCCCGTTTCCCGTGTATAGTTCGGCATATGGATGCTCCTGAGATACGCATCACCGCCGAGCCCATCGATGGCTCGCGCTGCAAGTTCATGGTGAGCCAGCCCTTGCACGCCGCCGGAGTGCGGCGGTTTGCGTCCCCCGCGGAGGCGCAGGACTCGCCGCTCGCGGCAGCGATCTTCGCCATTCCGGGCGCCGAGATCGGCGAGGTGATCGTCTCGGGCAACCTCGTCACGGTGGTGAAACGCGGTGCCACACCCTGGACCGCCGTCGGGAAGTCGGTCGGCCAGGCGATCCGCGCAGCCCTCGCGTCGGGCGCGCCCCCTCTCGCCCCCAAGGCCGAGGCTCCTGTCGCCACGGCAGATGACGACACACTGTACGAGCGGGTCGCGCAACTGTTCGACGAGCAGGTGAATCCCATGGTGGCTCGTCACGGCGGTCGCGTGGAGCTGATCGACGTACAGGACGCCGTCGTAATGTTGCGAATGATGGGCGGCTGCCAGGGCTGCGGCATGGCGGACGTCACCTTGCGCCAGGGGATCGAGGCGATGCTGCAGCAGCACGTCCCCGCGGTGAAGGGCATCGTGGACATCACCGACCACACCGCCGGCACCAACCCCTACTTCGCCGCCGCCAAGAAGTAGGGGCGCAGCATGCTGCGCCCGTACACACGTCGGCTGCTGCTGCTGCTGCCGACCACGACCTACCGCACCGCGGCGTTCGTGGAAGCGGCGCGACGCCTCGGCGTGGAGCTCACCGTCGCCTCCGAGCGCCCCAGCACCTTCGAGGGCGCGCAACCAGCCGCCTTTCTCACCCTGGACTTCGCCGCTCCGGAGCGCGCCGCCGAGCAGGCGGCCGAGTTCGCCCGCCGTCATCCCGTCGCCGGGGTCGTGGGCGTGGACGACGACACGGCGGTCGTCGCGGCCGCGATCGCCGGGCGACTCGAGCTCACCGGCAACCCGGTGGCGGCCGCCCTCGCGGCTCGCGACAAGCACATGCAGCGGGTCGAGCTCGCCCGGCACGGAGCGCCGGTGCCGCGGTTCGAGCTCCACGGGCTCGGCGAGGACGTGACTGACTTCGCGGCGCGGCTGCGCTACCCCTGCGTGCTGAAACCGCTGCGGCTGGCGGCGTCGCGCGGCGTGATTCGCGCCGACGACCCGGCCGGGTTCGCGGCGGCGTTCCAGCGGGTCGGGCGCATCCTCGCGCAGCCCGATGTCGTGGGATGCGGTGACTGGACGTCGCGCGTGCTGGTGGAGGACTTCATTCCCGGTCCGGAAGTCGCACTCGAGGGCCTCGTGGTGGCCGGCCGGCTCCATGTGCTCGCGCTGTTCGACAAGCCGGACCCGCTCGATGGCCCGTTCTTCGAGGAATCGATCTACACGACGCCGTCACGCCTGCCGCAGCGGGCGCAGGCTGCGCTGGGCGCGTGCGCGCGCGACGCGGTCGTGGCGCTCGGCATTCGGGAAGGGCCGGTCCATGCCGAGCTCCGATGGAACGAGAGCGGGCCGTGGCTGATCGAGCTCGCGGCGCGCTCGATCGGCGGGCGCTGCAGCGCGGCGCTCCGCTTCGGGGCCGGGGAGACGTCGCTGGAAGAGATCATCATTCGCCACGCGCTCGGGATGCCGCTCCCGTCACTCGAGCGCGAGCGCCAGGCGTCGGGGGTTATGATGATCCCGGTCCCCACGACGGGGGTGCTGCGCGAACTGCGGGGCGTCGCAGCGGCCCGGACGGTGCCGCTCATAGAGGACGTGGTGATCACCGCACACCCGGGGCAGATGCTCCTCCCCTGGCCGGAAGGGTGGCGCTATCCGGGGTTCATCTTTGCACGGGGGGAGACGCCGGAAGTGGTCGAGGTGGCGCTGCGCACCGCGCACCGCCGCCTCGAGTTCATCATCGAGTAGGGGCGCGCCGCGCCCCTCCACTTCTACACGGCTACTGCCACGCACTCGAGCCAGTTGCGCGGCACGTTCGCGACTCCTGTTTCCTCGCGAGCGCGGCGCAGCCCTTCCTTCAGCGCGTCGGCGCCCTGCTCGAGCGGTACGCCCGGGAGCGCCCCCTCGATGAACAGCGAGAAACGCCCGATGTCCTCGAGGCTCTCGGGCGTCATCTCGATGCGGACGAACTCGACGCTCGGCCGGGCGAACCCAGCCTGCACGCACAGGTCGGCGTACTGGTCGGCGGTGAGGAACTCGCGGGCGACGGCGTGCGCGCTGTGGCTCACGTCCATGCCACGCTCCCGCACTACCTGCACGGCCCGCACGATCCAGCGCCGCCAGAAGGCCGACGTCCCCTCCACGTAGGCGCCGTTGAAGAACGTCGTGTTGAAGGCGAACACACCGCCCGGCTTGAGCGTCTTGCGGATCTCGGCGATGACCTGGGCCTTGTCGGGAACCAGGTGGATGGCATTGAGGAAGACGACGGCGTCGGCGGAGGAGACGAGGCGGGAGACCCACTCGGCGCTGCCTTCCTTGAACTCCACCCACTTGGCCTGAATCGCGGTCCGCGCCTTGGCGAGCGCCGACGGGGACGGGTCAATGCCGATCACCTCGGCGTTCTTGGCGTCCCGGCCGAGACGCTCGACAATGAGCTTCGTGACCGCACCCGGCCCGCACCCCAGGTCGACGATCTTGCGGCGGCCCGGGCAGATCACCCGCTCGACGATCCAGCGATTCACGTCAGTGAAGAAAGGGTGTCGTGTAAACGCTTCGAACGAAAAGCGTTCCGCCTCGTCCTCACAGCGACCTTGCATCCCGACCCCCACGTTTACCGCTTGCGAACCACCAGCGCACCCAGGTGCACGTCCAGGTTGTGGTTAACACGGTAGCCAACAAGGCCCTGCGTGTCCAGACCAGCCGCCCTGGCGGTGTAGACTTCCTTGCCATTCGCGAGGAACGTGACCGTGCCCCCCGCCACCACCACGCCCAGCTGGTTCGTCGCCTGTCCCGCGCTGTCGGCCTTCACCACGGCGTCGCTCGGCGTCCAGCCGTTGGTCACCTGCACGGTCGAATCGCCCGCGACGCGCCGCTTGATGAGGAACGTCCCGTCACCGCGTACCAGGTAGTACGTGTAGCGGTTGCGCGTGTCACCGAGGCGGCTGCCGCCGATGATCAGGCCGTACCCCTCGGGATGCCTGGGATTCTTGGTCTGCGTGAACGTCGCCGCGACGGTGTAGCTGCCCGTGGCGCGATCGACGTCGCGCCACAGCACCACGGCCGGTCCCAGGGTCACGTGAAACCCACCACCCGCCCTCACGAACTTGACGTCGGCGGTGGGCCTGTTCTTGTCGGTGCGCACGTGCCACCCCGCCGGGAAGGCGCCGCCGCCCTTCACCTTGGCGTCAGGGTCGGCCTGGGCCGGCAGGCGGGCGAGCCAGCCGGTGGACGCCAATCCGACGAGGGGAGCTGCCAGCAGCAGCCGTGCGGAACGCATGACCATGGGCCTCGCTCTGGGGATCGCCCTAGACGGGACCGGTACCCGTGTTACAATGGAAATCTAAGTGAGCCAGCCGAAACGTCTTAGTCAAGATGAGGAGCGGTCGCTGCTCGGTCGCTTGCGGGCGCGGGACGAGCGAGCGCTGGCCGAGCTCTACGACCTGGTGGCCCCCTGGGTGCTCGGCGTCGCCTTCCGCATCCTGCAGGACGAGGCGGAAGCCGAGGACGTCGTGGGCGATGTGTTCCAGCAGGTGTGGGGCCACATCGATCAGCACGACGCGCGGCGTGGACCGCTCGTGCCGTGGATCCTTTCGATCGCCCGGAACCGCGCGCTCGATGCGTTGCGCCGGCGCCGCCGCTGGTGGCGCAAGGCGGAGCGCTGGGAGCGCGCGCGCGAGGCGGCAGCGGAGGACGTGGTCGGCGCGCACGCGCCCTTCGAGGGATCGGTGGTGGGGTGGCCGCTGCACCGCGAGGTCCACGCGGCGCTCGGGGCGCTGCCGGAGGAGCAGCGGCGCGTGGTGCTGCTCGCCTACTTCGAGGGACTGACGCACAGCGAGATCGCCCGGCGGCTGGGCCAACCGCTCGGCACGGTGAAGACACGGCTGCGGATCGCGCACCAGAAGTTGACGGAAGCGCTGCAGCACCTCAAGGATTGGATGATATGACGGCTTGGCTGGGCATGGCAGCGGCTCCGCGGGAGCCGCCCCCGGAACTCAAGCAGCGGGTGCTGGCGCGGGCGCTCGCGCCGCGGCGCGAGCCCGCGTGGCGACTCGCGGCGGCAGCCGGGCTGGTGCTCGCCGTGGCGGGCGGTGCCTGGGCGGTCGTTACGGTACAGCGTCTCAGCATCGAGCGCAGCCAGCTCGCGGCCCGGGTCAGCGCGCTCGAGGACACGCTGTCGCTCATCCGCAGCCCCGCCACCCGCGTGGTGCAGATCCCCGTCTCGACGAGCGGGCGCGTCGGTGCCGTCACCATCTTCGCCGACACCGCGTCGCACCGCTGGCTCGTGACGTGTCACGGGCTATCGCCCAACCAGCCGGGCCAGGCCTACCAGATCTGGTTCATCACGGAGCAGGGGATGAAGAGCGCGGCCGTCATGTCGATGGACTCGCCGCATCCGATGGTGCTCGCGCTCGACATGCCGGGGGGCGGCGCCCGAGTGATGGGGGCCGCGATGAGCATCGAGCCCATGCCCGGCTCGCCGCAGCCGAAGGGCCCGATGGTGTTCCACTTGAACCTCTAGGGCGGACAGAAGGAAGGCGACGGACCTACTTCTTACGTCGCCGTCCGCCCCTGTCCTTCCCTGCCCGTCCTTCCGCCAACTCGTGCACCGTCACCAGTTCCGTGATCTTGAGACGGCGGCGGCCCAGCGGCAGATCGATGGTCACGGCCTGCCCCACCTTCCCACCCAGCAGCGCCTTGCCCAGCGGTGAGGCCATCGACACGGGGAGCTCGCCGGCCCCGTCCTCGTTGCCATCGATGAATTCGCCGAGCGTGAGCGCGTAGGTCTCCGCGCGCTTGGTGTCGAGGTCCTGCACCGTCACGCGCGAGCCGAACCCCACGCGGTCGCGGGGGATCTCGTCCTCCGACACGCCGGAGAGCTTCGAGAGGCGCAACCGGAGATGCGTGAGCCGCGCCGCGGCGAACTGCTGTCGCTCGAGCGCCGCCTTGAACTCCGAGTTCTCACGCAGGTCGCCGTGGGCGAGCGCCTTCTCGATCTCCTTCGGCAGCACGAAGCTGATCTCGTGGTTCAGGCGCTCGACCTCGGCCTGTAGCTTGCCCTTCAGCTCTTCGATCATGTGAGGAGAAATCTAGGCGGTTAGGCGGTCAGACGGTTAGACTCCCCGCGATGCAGCGAACCGCCTATCCGCCTCACCACCTATCCGCCATCTTTGCGTCATGCACATCCGCACCTATCACGAGCTGACGGAGCCCGACCGCTCGGGTCTCGCCGCGCAGATCATGGCGCAGCGGCGGCGCGTGGCGCAGCGGCTCGCCGGCGTGGGGCGCTTGATCGCCGTGATGAGCGGCAAGGGGGGTGTCGGCAAGAGCTACGTGACGGCGCACGCCGCACGAGCCCTCGCGCGCGTCGGCCGCCGGGTCGGCGTGCTGGATGCCGACCTGAACGGCCCCACGGCGGCCCGGCTGCTCGAGGCGCGGGACGGTCCGCTCGCGGTCCGGGAGGACGGCATCGAGCCGGCGGTGGGTGCGGACGGCGTGCGGGTCGTGTCCATGGACCAGCTGCTCGCGGACGGCCGCCCGCTCGCCTTCCGCGGGCCCGAGGCGGAGAGCTTCGTGTGGCGCGGCGCGGCGGAAGCGGCGGCGCTGCGCGAGTTCGTGGGAGACGTGACGTGGGGAGCGCTCGACGTCCTGTTCGTTGATCTGCCCCCGGGTTTGGCGCGGTTTCAGGAGCTGGCCGAGCTGTTGCCGGCGGCTCCCGCCGTGCTGACCGTGACGATTCCGACCGCGGAATCGGGCGATGCCGTGCGGCGTGCGCTGCGCGCGGCGCTCGAGCGCGGAGCGAGGCCCCTCGGGATCGTAGAGAACATGGTCGGCGGCGCGTTCGTGGGAGTGGCCGGCGACACGCTCGCGCGGGAGTTCGGCACTCCGCTGCTGGCCCGCGTGCCGTGGCAC
Organism: Gemmatimonadota bacterium; assembly: GCA_003222115.1. Classification (GTDB taxonomy): domain Bacteria; phylum Gemmatimonadota; class Gemmatimonadetes; order Gemmatimonadales; family GWC2-71-9; genus AG29. The sequence goes on from QHUL01000050.1 coordinate 200,378, forward strand.
CCGACGCCCGACGTGTGGCACCAGCTCGCTGAGACCATCTGGAACGCGGTATGATACACTCCCCACTCCGCACTCCGCATTCCGCATTCGTATGAAGTTCTTGTGCGTCGACTGCGATCGGCAAATGACCTTCGAGGAGCGGCAGCTCCCGGGCGACGGCACGCTCGCGGCCGCGTTCCGCTGCCCGCAGTGCGGGCGCGTCGTGGCGATGCTCACCAATCCCATGGAGACTCAGCTCGTCGCGTCGCTGGGCGTGCAGATCGGCGGCCGCACGATCCCCGCCCAACCAATGGAGATGGTGCGGGGGATGGTGGCGGGGGGAAAGGAGGACGCCTTCGAGGACGGTGGGGGGCACTTCCCCACCTGGTCCGATGATGCTCAGGAGCGGCTGGCGCGCGTCCCCGGCTTCGTGCGCGGTATGGTGAAGCGGATCTACAGCGAGTATGCGCGGGACCGCGGCATCACCGTGGTCACGACGGCCGTCATGGACGCCGCGCGCACGGAGCTCGGGTTGGAGGGGATGTGAGCAGGCTGCAGGAGCGGATCGTCCACGGCCTGCGGATCGTGATCGACCGCGAGCTGTGCGTGGGCTTCGCCGACTGCGCCAAGGAGGCGCCGGAAGGGTTCGAATTGGACGACGAGTCGGTCGCCCGCTTCCTCGTCCCGGAGGCGGTCGAGCGAGAGCGGCTGCTGCGCGCGTGCGATGCCTGCCCCGTGGACGCGATCGCGGTGTGGGACGAGACCGGCCGCCAGATCGTCCCCGCGAGTCCCAACCGAAACCTCCCGTAGTGACCGGCCTCAGGCTCGTCATTCCCCGGGACCCCTGGCCCCGGCTCCGCTCCGAGCGCGCGACGCGGGTCGCGATCGCGACGATCTACGCCATGGTGCTCCTCGTGGCCCTGGCGGAAGTCGCGCGGTCGCTGGGGCGGGCCGGTCGCCTCGACTACGCGTACTATCCCGTGCTCGGCGAGGTGGTCCTCTCCGGCGGCGACCCCTATGCCAACGCCTTCAACACGTGGCCGCCATTCTTCTTGCTCGTCGCCGCCGGGCTCGCGCTCGGGTCCCGGGTCACCGCCGTCGGCACGCTGCTCGCATGGCAACTGGCCAGCGTATTCGCCGTGTGGGGGACGCTCAAGCTGCTCGCCCGCTCGTTCGAGGACGGCGGCACAGCGCTCACGTTCTGGCCGCGATCGCCCGATCGGCTCGCCTTCGTCTCGTCTGCGGTGGTCGTCCCCTTCCTGTTCACGGCGCGGCTCTTCGACGACAACCTGCAGCACGGACAGATCAACGCGCTGCTGCTGTTTCTCTGTCTGTTCGCCTTCGTCTTGTTCCGCGAGCAGCGGCTGATCGCCGGCGGCCTCGCGCTCGCACTGGCGGCGAGCCTCAAGGCGGTGCCGGTGCTGCTGCTGGGCTACCTGGCGTACAAGCGCCGTTGGCGGGAGCTCGGCTGGACCGTCGCATTTCTCGTGCTCCTCAACCTCGTCATTCCGATCGCCCTTTTCGGGCCCGGGGAAGTGGCGGCGCAATGGCGGGCGTGGCGGGCCGTGGCGGCTGCGGAGATGGTGCAGCCGGTCGCGCACCACCCGAACCAGGCGCTGCTTTCGGCGTTGAAGCGGCTGCTTACGGTCGAGGGCGGCGCCCGCAACCCGATCGACTATGCGCTCGCGGCGTGGCCAACGACCGCTGTGGTGCGACTGTTCTGGCTCGTCGCGGGGTTTGCCGGGTTGGCGCTGGCGTTCGCGTTCCGAGGCAGCTCGCGCGATCTGCGGGACCCGCGTTGTGCCGGCGAGTTCGCCGTCTGCCTGGGGGCGATGACCCTGGTGTCCCCGCTCGCGTGGGCGGCGCATTTTGTTACGCTGGTCGCACCGGCCGCCGTGGCGTGGGCCGCGCTGCGGCGGCTACCGCCCGGCGCGCCCGGGAGGCGGTGGCGCTGGGGACTGTGGTGGGCCTCATTCGGCTGCCTCACGCTCAGCGCGTCCGGATTCGTGGGCTGGGCGTGGAGCCGACGGCTTGAGTCGTTTTCCGTGATCACGCTGGGGGCGGTGCTGCTCGTGGCGCTGGCAGTGTCGGTCTTGCCGACACTCAAACGCTCGCACGACTCGGCTTGACAGGCTCCGGCGGCCGCCCCATACTCGCGACACGAAGTCCCAAAACGTCGGTTTGTCACGGCGGCTCCCCGCCGTTGCAGTCGAGCATACACCAGCCGTACTGCCCATAGGACCGAGCCCGCTCAGGGCTCGGCGTGAGCGTGGTGTATGCCCGGCACGACCCTGACGCCGAGGTGCCGGTGTACCGCGAGATCTTCGTCCCGGTCGACAACTCGCCGCATTCGGATTGGGCCGTGGACCGGGCGATCGAATTGTGCCGGCGCTCCGGCGGGCGCGTCACCGGCAACCACGTCTACGCGGCCCGCCTCCACGACGTGCGCTTCCGGCAGCTCGAGACCGGCCTCCCCGCGCGCTTCCAGACCCCCGACGAGATCAAGAAACAGCGCAAGATCCACGACAAGTTGATCGAAAAGGGCTTACAGCTGATCGCCGACAGCTTCTTGGATCAACTCGGCAAGCGCTGCGAAGCAGCGGGCGTCCCGCTCGTTCGCCAGCTCCTGGAAGGCATCAACTACGAGGAGATCGTCAACGAGGTGAACCGCGGCGCCGGCCGCCTGCCGGGCCTGATCGGGTTCGACCCCAACCGCGCCGCGGGCTACGACGGCGGCGAGCGGGGGCGGAGCGACGTGAAGCTCGGCGAGAACGGCCGTCTCGTGGCCGAAGAGGAGGATCCCGCCGCCCGGCTGGTCGGCACATCGGGGCGTCGCTACGACCTCGTCGCCATCGGCGCCCACGGGCTGGGCCGCCAGCCCTCCTCGCAGCTCGGTGGCGTTGTGGCGCGCGCGCTGCGCGGCATCGAGAAGGACGTGCTGATCGTGCGCGACGAGCGGACGCTCGCGGGCGGCAGGTTCCTTGTGTGCGTGGACGGCTCGTCCTATGCCTACCGCGCCATGCGGATGGCGCTCGAGCTGGCGCAGGCCTTCGGCGCGTCGCTGTACGTGTGCAGCGCCTTCGACGTGGAGTACCACCACGTAGTGTTTCACAACATCAAGGACGTCCTGTCCTACCAGGCCTCGAAGGTCTTCAAGTTCGAAGAGCAGGAGGAGTTGCACAACAACATCATCGACAAGGGGCTCCTCAAGCTCTGCCAGGCGAACCTGAAGCGCGCCACGGTGATGGCGCAGGAGTTCCCCGACGTCCCGCTCACGACGCAGATCCTCGTCGGCAAGCCGTTCCAGGTGGTGCTGCAGTGGGCCGAGGAGATCCAGCCGTCGTTGCTCGCGATCGCGCGCCACGGCGCACACCGCATCGAGGGTACGCAGCTCGGATCGCAGGCGGAGAACCTGCTGCGCCTCGCCCCGTGCAACGTGCTCCTCGTCGGCACGGTCGGCGTGCGGCCCGAGGACATCCCCTGGATCGAGGAGGACGGGGTCGCGGGCCTGCCGTGGGCGCCCGAGGCGGAGGTGCGCATCCTGCGCGTCCCGCCGTTCGCACAAGGAATCGCCCGCCGCGCGGTCGAAGAGTACGTGCTCGAGCGGACCCTAAAGGACTCCCTGGCGGTCGCCCCTGGCTCGCCTCCGACGGTCACGAACCGGTGGCTGGACGAGGCGATCCAGAAGCTGCTCCCCACCCACATGCAGCTCATCATGGGAATCGGCACCGCCGAGGAGCTCGCGCTCGCGGAGCTCAAGGCCCAGGAGCAGCTCAAGGCGACGAAGGTGCAGGGGCACGATGCCGACCCCGAGCCGGCGGAACCCCTGGTGGACGTGAAGTGCCCTGTGACGGGGGTCGTGACGCAGCGGGCCCGCGTCGCGACGGACCCGATCGTGTGGACCGAGGAGGGGTGGGCCCGGCTGCAGCTCGTCCCCCTGGTGGCGCGCCCCCTCGCCCGCAACACGGTGGAGCGGTTCGCGAGGAGCCACGGCATCTGGCGGGTCACGACGGGGGTGATGGACGACAACAAGCAGGCGATGATCGAGGCGGATGAGTTCGACGTCGAGACGATGATGGTGATGTTCACGGAGCTGAGGGCCAAGCAGATCCGGGCCGAGGCCGAAGGGAAAGAGGCGCTCTCTCCCGAAATGCGGGCATTCATCGAGGAGGCGAAGGCGCAGGGGATCACCCGCTGTCCCATCCGGGACATCGAGGAGAAGCTGGGGAAATGCCCGGTAGACTTCCGGGGCGTGACGCCCGAGGAGGCGAAGGCGGCGGTGGAGAAGCTGCTGCAGTGAACTTCGTCCCGCACGTAGTGGCTTGGAACCTGACGCGACGCTGCAACCTCGAGTGCGCCCATTGCTACATCGCGGCGGGCCCCCGGGAGAGCGCCACGTCGGAGCTCGAGACGGCGCAGTGCCTCCGCATCGTGGACGAGCTCGTCGGCGTGAACCCGGCGCCGCTGCTGATCCTCTCGGGCGGGGAGCCGCTGTTGCGCGAGGACCTGGTCGACATCGCGCGCTACGCGTCGCAGCGGGGCGCGACGGTGGTCGTCGGCACGAACGGCACGCTGCTCACGGACGGGCGGGTGGCGGCACTCGACGGGGCGGGCATACGGGGCGTCGCGGTGAGCGTGGATTCGCTGCGTCCCTCCTACCACGACAACTTCCGGCACGGCGCGGGCTCGCTCGCGGCGACGCAGGGGGCGCTCGGGCGGCTGCGGGCTGCGCGGCTCGACTTCATCATCCAGACGACGGTCACGAAGGGGAACCGCGGCGAGCTGGAGCGCCTCGTCGCCTGGGCCGCGGACGAGGGGGCCGTGGCGTTCAACTGCTACTTCCTGGTGGCCACGGGGAGGGGCGCGGCGCTGAGCGACCTCGCGCCCGCCGAGTACGAGGGCGTCCTCGCCGACCTCGCGCGCTGGGAGCGGGACTACCGCGGTCGCATGCTGGTGCGGGCGAAGTGTGCCCCCCACTTCATGCGGCACGTGCACCGGACCGACCCCGACTCGCCGGTCCTCAACTACGAGACCCGCTGCCCATGCGGCACCCAGTACTGCCGCATCACCCCGGACGGTAAGGTGACGCCCTGCCCCTACCTCCCTGAGGTGGCGGGCGACCTCGCGACCCAGAGCTTCGCCGACATCTGGCGGTCGTCGCCGCTGTTCCGCCGCTTGCGGGAGGGGCCACTTGGCGGGAAGTGCGGTGCCTGCGAGTACCGCAGGCTGTGCGGCGGATGCCGCGCGCGCGCGTTCGCGCTCGCGGGCGACGTGCTCGCGGCCGACCCGTCGTGCGCGTATGAGCCGACGGGGGCGGTTCCCCTGATCGAGCGCATGCGCGAAGTGACGTACGGCGCCGAGTTCACGCCCGCCCTCGTGTGGAGCGATGCGGCACGCGCCCGGATCGAGCGGATTCCGTCCTTCGTGCGAGGCGTGGTGATGCACCGGGTGGAGGAGTGGGCGCGGCGCCAGGGGCGGCGCGAAATCACGCCCGAGCTCTTGGCGGAGGTGCGCAGCGCGATGCCGGTGGACTTCGCGAAGCGACGACCCTTCTTCGTGACTGACGTCTGATGTCCGACGTCCTGCTGTTGGTCCAGGCGGCCGCCGACACGACCCACGCCTATCGCGACTTCCCGCTCATCGGGGCGCGGGCCGCGGTGTGGATCGCGGCCGAGGTCCACCTCATGTTCGCGGCCTTCGTGCTGGGGGTGCCGATGTTCGCGGTGGTGACGGAAGCGATCGGCATTTTCGGCGGAGACGAGCGCTACGACCGCCTCAGCAAGGAGTTCACGCGGCTCCTGCTCGTGGCCTACAGCGCCACGGCGATCTGGGGTGCGATCCTCGTCTTCTTTCTCGCCACGCTGTACCCGCGGTTCTGGGCCTATCTGACCGCGGTGTTCGGCACCTCGATGTGGGTGTACGCCTCGCTGTTTTTCGTGGAGTCGTTCACCCTGTACCTCTACTACTACGGTTGGGACCGCTGGAAGAAGGGGCGGGCCAAGCTGTGGCACTGGACGTTGGGGATCCTGCTCAACGTGTGGGGCACGATCGTGATGTTCATCGCGAACTCGTGGCTCACCTACATGATGACCCCGCCGCGGGACATCACGCCCACCACCGACCCGACGACCATCAAGCTGTGGCACGCCATCGCGAACGCCACGTGGATGCCGATCAACGTGCACCGCCTGATCGCGAACGTGGTGTTCGGCGGCGCCATCGTGGGCGCCTACGCGAGCTATCGCTTCCTCGCCAGCCGCACCGCGGAGGAGCGGGCGCACTACGACTGGATGGGCTACGTCGGCAACTTCATCGCCATCTCGGCATTGATCGTGCTGCCGTTCGCGGGCTACTGGCTCGGCCGCGAGATCTATCAGTACGACCAATCGATGGGCATCACCATGATGGGCGGCTTCATGAGCTGGCTGTGGGTGATCCAGGCGTTCCTCATCGCCGTGCTGTTCCTCACGGGGAACTACTACCTCTGGGTCGGGATGGAGCGGATCCCCGGCGCGGAACGGTTCCGCCCCTACACCAAATGGCTGCTCGTGGTGCTGGTGCTGGGCGCCATCGTGTGGGGCACGCCGCACACGATGATCGCGGACTCGAAGGAGCTCGCGGCCATGGGCGGATCGCACCACCCGTTCCTGGGCGCGCTGGGTGTCATGAGCGCCAAGAACACGGCGGTGAACCTGATGATCCTGACCACGTTCCTGTCCTTCCTCATGTACCGGCGGGCCAATCGGCGGCCAGTGGTCCCCTGGGCCGACACCGGCACGCGCATCCAGGGAGCGATGTTCCTCGTCGCCGCCGGGATCGTGCTGTTCTACGGCATCCGCGGGTACTTCGTCGAGGCGATCGTCCGCATCGGGTACAGCGTTTACCAAGTCCTGGCGGTGCTCTCCTGCATCCTGTTCGTGACCGTGATCGACATCCTCATGGCGCGCGGCGCGCAATCGCTCGGCGCAATCCAATGGGGCAAGATGCCGCCGCGCTCGCAGTACGCGCTCTTCATCCTGGCCGTGACGTTCACCTGGCTGATGGGATTGATGGGATTCGCGCGCTCGGGGATCCGCCAGTACTGGCACGTGTGGCAGGTGGTGGAGGATACCAGCAAGTACGCCGCCACTCCCGCCCTCGGTTACGCGGCGAGGATGATCAGCCTGTGCGTGCTGATCTTCCTGTCGCTCGTGGCCTTCGTGTTCTGGCTCGGAGGCCTCGCCGAGAAGTCGACGTTCGTCTCGCAGGGCGAGGCCCGGCATGTGGGCCACTAACCTGAAGATCGTGGGCGTGGTGCTGGGGACGCTCGCGCTCTATACCCTGATCGCCAACAAGATCCCGCAGGTGCAGTCCGAGGTCCCGCAGGCGCTCACGTTGGGCGCCAACGTGACCCCGGAGCAGCTCGTCGCCGCCGGCGAGAAGGTGTTCAACGGGATCGGCGGCTGCACCACCTGCCACGGCCTGGGCACGCGCGCGCCCAATCTGCTCACGGACGAGAGGGGCACGGGCCCCATCGGGGTGCGCTGCGCCAAGCGGGAGCCGGGCAAGAGCTGCAAGCAGTACCTCTACGAGTCGCTCGCGGACCCGACGGCCTATGTGGTATCGGGCTACCAGCCGATCATGCCCGTCATGACGCGGCAGCTCTCCCCCGAGCAGGTATGGGCGGCGATCGCCTATCTCGAGGCGCAAGGCGGTACCGTGGATGTCACGGGGGACGACATCGCGAAAGCGAAACAGGCAGCCGGCCCCGCGACGGCGGCCGGGGGGGGAGCCACCCCCGCGGGCGGACCCGGGCTCGCGGGCGGCAGCACGGATCCGAAGCAGATTATCCAGGCGGCGGGGTGTCTCGCCTGCCACAAGCTCGAGGGTCAGGGGCAGGTGATCGCCCCCGATCTCACTCACGTGGGCTCGCGGCGCGATGCCGACGCGATCCGGAGAAAAATCCTCGATCCCGCGTCGTCGATCACTCAGGGTTACGAAAAGCTTGCCGGCATCATGCCCAAGACGTTCGGCTCGATGATGAGCGCTTCCCAGCTGGAGGCGCTGGTCGAATACTTGGCGGGTCACAAGTGAGGCTCCCTCCCGGGATCCGGCGCTACGCCGACCATCCCTTCTGGCAGGCGGTCACGATCCTGGTGCTCGCCTACGTCCTGATCGTGTTCGTGATCCCGCTGCTCCCCGGCAGCGCGCTCGTCCCGAAGAGCGTCGTGTTGCAGTACATGGCGACCGTGCTCGTCGGCGTGCTGATCTACGTGAGCGACAACGAGGGACGGTGGCGCCGCTTCCAGGAGCCGATCCGGGCGATGCTGATCGAGCGCCGCCTGAAGCTCGTGCGCGCCGGCGTGCTCGTCGCGGTGACCCTGCTCGTCGGGTGTCTCACGCTCGGCCAAGTGCGCACGACGGTGTCGGCGCCGCCCAATCTGCGCTCGATCCACCCGGCGCCGCCGGCCGACATCACGTTCCGGGGCAAGACGATGACCCTGACGGGGCTCGAGAACCCGCTGCGGCGCGAGCCGGACTCGCTCGCCGCGGACCTCGCCCTGGGAAAGCGCGTCTACTACCAGAACTGCCTCCCCTGCCACGGCGACCATCTCGACGGCCAGGGGCACTACGCATCGGGGTTCAACCCGCTGCCGGCGAACTTCCAGGACAACGGCACCATCGCGCAGCTCACCGAGAGCTTCGTGTTCTGGCGGATCGCCAAGGGCGGGCCCGGTCTGCCGCGCGAGGGCACGCCCTGGAACTCGGCCATGCCCGTGTGGGAGGATTTCCTCAGCGAGCGCGAGATCTGGTCGGTGATCCTCTTCCTTTATGATCAGACCGGATGGAAGCCGAGAACGTGGGAGAAGAGCGGGGAGCAGGGAGCGGGGAGCGGTCATGACTGAGCGCGGACTCCTGCTTCGGGTGACGCTGCTCGTGGCCACCGCGAGCGTACCGCTCCCCGCTCCCCGCTCCCTCGTCGCTCAGGACACCACCGCCGGCAAGCGCGTCTATGTGAAATGGTGCGCCGGCTGTCACGGCGACGCGGGCGCCGGGGATGGGCCGGCGGCGTCTCACATGCTGCCCCGGCCGCGCGATTTCACCGGCGCGATCTACAAGATCCGCACGACCGCGAGCGGCCAGCTGCCCACGGACCAGGACGTGCTGCGCTCGATCGACGAAGGCCTCCCCGGCACGGCCATGCCTGCCTGGAAGGAGCGGCTCTCGGAGCGCGAGCGGCGCGACGTGCTCGCCTACCTCAAGACCTTCTCGGCCTTCTTCCAGGACACGAGCCAGCACATCGTGCCCCTCACGTTCTCGAAAGAGCCGGGTGGCGCGACGAGCGCCGAGGCGCTGCGGGTGGGGCGACAGTTCTACGACTCGATCGGGTGCTGGAAGTGCCACGGCAAGGCGGGGCGGGGGGACGGCCCCTCCGCGCCGACGCTCAAGACGGACCCCGGCGAGCCGATCTTCGCTGCGGACCTGCACCAGAGCTGGCGCTTCCGGGGCGGCGCGAGCGCGGCGGACATCTACCGGCGGCTCCGCACCGGGCTCGACGGCACGCCCATGCCGTCGTTCTCGGACCTGATCGACCAGAAGTTCCTGACCGACGAGCAACTGTGGCGGGTGGCCCAGTACGTGCGGAGCCTGTCGCCGGAGCGGGCACCCGAGGTGCGCGACGTGATCCACGCCCCGCGCCTGCTGGGGGGGCTACCTCGCTCGCCCGACGACTCCGCCTGGGCTCGCGTCGAGCGCTACTGGTTCCCGCTGGTCGGGCAGGTGATCCGCAAGCCGCGCTGGTTTGCCCCCGCGGTGGCGGGAGTGTGGGTGCAGGCGGTGCATACGCGCGACTCGCTCGCCCTGCGGCTCGAGTGGGACGACCGCTCCCAGAGCCCCGACACGGCGTGGCTCGAGTTCGAGCGGCGCGTGCTCGACCACCTGGCGAGCGACGACTCGGTCGCTGCGCGCGCGGACCTCCAGCCCGATGAGATCGCGGTGCAGTTCCCGCGCTCCATCCCCGCCGGGATGGAGCGGCCCTACTTCCTGATGGGCACGGCCACCGACCCCGTGTACCAGTGGCGCTGGACCAGCGCGCCACGCCAGGCGGCGGCGAGGCTCGCCCGCGGGGTGGGCCGCTTCGATGCGCTCGGGGCGGGGAACGCGCCCGGGGCAGAGGCACGGTTTGCCGACGGCCAGTGGCGGCTCGTCTTCACGCGCGCC